>CAVQLW010000016.1:0-117142 GCA_963713485.1 Candidatus Dormiibacterota bacterium | reverse complement strand
CGCAACCGATGCGCCGGCCCCCGACGAGATGAGCGCGGAGATCGGTCGCGCGCACTCCGCGCTCGTGGACGCGGCGGCCGAGAGCGACGACGCACTGCTCGAGAAGTACCTCGAAGGCACCGAGCTGACCGACGAGGAGGTGCGCACCGCTGTGCACGCGGCGACCGCGCGTGGATCGCTGGTGCCGATCGTCTGCGCGGCGGCGGCGTCGGAGAAGGGGGCGGCGCTCATCCTCGACAGCATCGTCCGCTACCTCCCGGCACCCACCGAGCGCCCGCGCACCGGCATCGACGCGAAGGGGAGCGAGGTGTCCCTCGCGTGCGATCCCGACGGCAAACTCTGCGCGCACGTCTTCAAGACGACGGTCGACAGCTTCGGCAAGCTCTCGTACTTCAAGGTGCTGCGCGGGACGATGCGCGGCGACAGCCACCCGGTCACAGTCCGGCTCGGCCAGGATGAGCGTTTCGCGCAGCTGGGGCAGCCGAACGGCAAGGCGATCGTCACCGTGACCGAGGTGGTGGCCGGCGACATCGGTGTGGTCACCAAGCTCGTGCACACGCAGACCGGCGACACCCTGTGCGCAAAGGACGCGCCGGTGACCATGCCGCTGCTGCCGTGGCCGGCGTCGACCGCCTCGGCGGCGATCTTCGCCCGCACGAAGGGCGACGAGGACAAGATCATGAGCGCGCTCGCGCGCATCACCGAAGAGGACATCACGTTCGCCACCGACCGCGATCCGGTCACGAACGAGGTCCTCGTGCACGGGCTGGGCGACGTGCACCTCGACGTCGCGCTGGAGCGCATGAAGCGCAAGTTCGGGGTCGACGCGGTGCTGCAGCCACCCAAGATCCCCTATCGCGAGACGATCACCGGCACCGCCCGCGTCGGTCACAAGTACAAGAAGCAGTCCGGCGGGGCCGGGCTCTATGGCGACGCCACGATCGAGATCGAGCCCCTGCCGCGCGGCGGCGGCTACGAGTGGGAGGACAAGATCTTCGGCGGCTCGATCCCGCACCAGTTCCGCCCCTCGGTCGAGAAGGGCGTCCGCCAGACGATGGAGCAGGGCGCCGTCACCGGCAACCCCATCGTCGACGTGAAGGTCCGCCTCGTCGACGGGTCGACGCACAGTGTCGACGGCAAGGACATCGCGTTTCAGATCGCCGGGGCGATGGCCATGCGCGAGGCGGTGCAGAAGGCCTCACCGGTGATCCTCGAGCCGATCATGGACGTGAGGGTGGTCGTTCCCGAGCGCTTCACCGGCGACGTCATGGGGTTGCTCAACTCCAAGCGCGGCCGGGTGGGCGGCGTGAACCCGCTCGGCGACGGACGTGCCGAGGTCAATGCGCACGTCCCACAGGCGGAGATGTACACGTTCCCGGTCGAGCTGCGTGCCATGACCCAGGGTCGCGGCCGGTATTCGATGTCGTTCTCGAGCTACGAGGAGGTGCCGGCGCACGTCGCTCAGAAGCTCATCGAGGCGCACAGCAACGAGCATCCGGCTGCGTGAGCCGGCAGTCGAGGTGAAGGAGTGAGCCATGGGTGAGACCGTCGAGTTTCCGAGCAACGGACACACCTGCACCGGGTACCTCGCGACGCCGTCCAGTGGCCGTGGCCCTGGTGTGGTGGTCATCCAGGAGTGGTGGGGACTCGTCCCGCACATCGAGGATCTGTGCGACCGGTTCGCCGCCGAGGGATTCGTGGCGCTTGCGCCGGACCTGTATCACGGGAAGGCGACCAAGGAGCCCGATGAGGCAGGCAAGCTGCTCATGGAGCTGAACCTCGCCGGCGCGGCGCAGGACATGCTCGGGGCGGGCACGTGGCTTGCCGCCGGCGATCGCACGGCGGGTGATCGCGTCGGCATCGTTGGGTTCTGCATGGGCGGCGCGCTCGCGATGTACGCGGCCACGCTGAGCCCGGTGTTCGCGGCGGTCGTGCCCTTCTACCCGTACATGGGGGCGACCGCGGCCGCCAAGCCCGAGGTCGGCAACATCAAGGGCGCGGTGCTCGGTCACTTTGCCGAGCTGGACGGCGCGTACACCCACGAGCAGGTCGACGCGCTGGAGGCGGAGCTCCGGAGCGCCGGGGTGGACGTCGAGTTCTTCTGGTACCAGGGCGCCGACCACGCCTTCTTCAACGACACCCGGCCGGAGGTCTACGACGCGGACGCCTCGCGGCTGGCGTGGGAGCGGACCCGGGCGTTCTTCCGGACCCATCTCGCGACGACCGTCACACCCGTCTGACACGCCTCCGGCGAGGGGCTCGCCCGGGCGGCAGTCGGCAGCTCTGGGCCGTCGACTTACGATCGGCTCGACCGACGATGGCGCCCGGCTGGAGCCGGTCGACGCGCCTCCGGCGCGTGCCCCGGGCTGAATTCGGCTCCAATTCGGTTCGGATGTGTCTAGAATGCCCGCAACCTGCCTCCGAGCAGTCACAGAACCCACCCAACCCACCGGAGGAGAGCACATGGCCACCGGCTATTGCCTCAAATGCAAGGAGCAGCGCGAGATCAAGGGCGCTCAGGCCATCACGATGAAGAACGGCAAGCCTGCGACCACGGGGACCTGCCCGGTCTGCGGCACCAAGATCTTCAAGATCGGCAAGGCGGCCTGACGACCCTTGCGCTGAGCGAGGGCGGCATCGCCTGAGCTCATCGCTGCGAACTGGTGACGGGGTGCGGGAGCGCCCCCACACCACACCTCAAGCAGCCCCGAGCAACTCCCGCTGCAGGACGTCGAGAGGGAGCGACCCGAGGTTGAGCGCGTCCATGTGGAATCGCTTCAGGTCGAAGGCTGCACCCTGGCGGGCGCGCATCTGTGATCGGATGTCGAGCCACGCCCGCTCGCCGACCTTGTAGCAGATCGCCTGTGCCGGCATGCCGCAGTATCTGACCAGCTCACTCGTGGCGAAGGCGGCGTCCCGTCCGATGTAGCGGTTGACGAACGGAAGCGCCAGGTCCCAGTCCCACACGCGGCCGGGCGCGTACGACTCTGTGCGCGGGATCTCGAGCTGCAGGTGGAGACCGATGTCGACCACCACACGCATCGCGCGGAATGCCTGCGCGGACAGCATCCCGAGCAGGTAGTCCGGCCGCTCCAGGTAGCCAAGCTCCTCCATGAGGCGCTCTGCGTAGAGCGCCCATCCCTCCGAGTGCCCCGGATACCTGCCCAGAAGGCGCTGGAAGCGCGTCAGACGGTCGCCGAAGGTCATGCACAGGCCGATCTGCAGGTGGTGCCCCGGGGCGCCCTCGTGGTACGCCGTGGTCACCTCGGTCCACAGCGGGAACCGGGTGCGTCCGTGCGCCGGGTGCCAGGTCCGCCCCGGGCGGCTGAAGTCCGTCGACGGGGCCGTGTAATAGATGGCCTCCGAGCTGCCGGGGGGCGCTTCACAGCATTCGATCCGCCGGAGCGGCTCGGGGATGTCGAAATGCGCTCCGTCGAGATCGTCGAGCGTCCGGTCGGTGAGGTCCTGGAGCCACGCGAGCAGGTTGTCGATGCCCTCGATGCTCCGCGCGGGATCGTCCTCGAGCACCGCCATGGCCCCGGCGATCCCCTGGCCTGGGGCGATGAGATCCGCCACGCGCTCCATCTGCGCCTCGATGCGGTGCAGCTCTTCCCAGCCCCACGCGTAGGTGGCTTCGAGGTCGCAGGCCATGCCGAGGTACCGGTGCACGCCGATCTTGTAGAGGTCCGCGCCCACGGCGTCGACCTCCCGCGCCTTGGGGGCGTACTCCTCGCGCAGGAATCGTGCGAGGTCCGCGTATGCCGCGGTTGCTGCCCGGGCGCCGCTCCGGAGGCGGCCGGCGAGCGGTTCGCCGTGGGTTCCGGCGGCGAGCGCCACGAAATACGGGTCGCCGTTGCCTTCGAGCCCGCCGAGGGTCGCCGCCTGGGCCGCGCAGGCGAGTGCCTGCCGCCGCGCCGCGACCACACCGGTGGCGAGCCCGTGGCGCAGGGACGCGGTGAACCCCTCGAGCGCCGTGGGAACGAGGGCCATTCGGGTCGCGATGTGCTCCCAGTCCTCGGGCGACACGCGCGGCATGAGGTCGAAGCCCATCCGAACGAAGCTGAGGGGCGAGTCGAGGTTGGAGAGCTGCCGCCACGGGGCGCCGGCCTCGAACCCTTCGACCACGACCGCCAGGCGATCGCGGAGCACCGCGGCCGCCAGCCGGTCGGCATCCGAGCCGATCGCTGCGCCGTCGAGCTTGCTCAGGGTCGATCTGGCGAGCGCGAGGCGAGCGCCGGCGCCGTCCGGCGAGTAGTCGGTGACCTCGTCGTCATGGCCGGGGACGCCGATGATGGTGGCCTCCACCGGGTTGAGCTCGCAGACGCCGTCGAGGTACGCGTCGGCGAGATCGAAGACCTGGCTCACGCTTCGAGCGAGACGACCGCTCCGACGCCCGCGATCGACGCCACCCGGTCGTCGTCCTCGAGCCGCATGATGATCACGCCCCGCGTCTGGCGGCCCGAGATTCGCACCTGTTCGAGGGGGATGCGGATCACCTGACCCTTGGTCGAGATGACCATCAACTCCTCGGAGACGTCCTCGACGACGCGCATGCCGACGATCTCGCCGATCTTCGGGATCGCGGTCTGATCGACCGTGTACACGCCCTGGATGTTCCGGCTCTTCACCGGGTAGTCGCTCATGGGGGTGAGCTTGCCGAAGCCGTTCTCGGTGATCACGAGCACGTATCCCTCGGGATTCACGATGTCGAAGCCGGCGACCTCGTCTCCCTTGCGGAGGCGGATCGCCCCAACGCCCATGGTGTCCCGGCCCATCGGGCGTACCTCTTTCTCCGTGAACCGCGATCCCTTGCCCCGGCGGGTGACCACGAGCACCTCGTCGCCACCGGAGGAGCGGCGCACCCAGTTGAGCTCGTCGTCATCCTGCAGGTTGATCGCGATGAGCCCGTTGCGGCGCACCGCAGCGTAGGCCGCCGCCGGCGTCTTCTTGATCTGACCGAGCTTGGTGACCATGACGAGGTACTGCTCGTCGCTGAACACCTCCATGTCGATGAGCGCGGTGACCTTCTCGCCCTGGTCGACGTCGATGAGGTTGATGATCGGGATCCCCTTCGCCTGGCGTTTGACATCAGGGATCTCATGCGTGCGCAACCGGAACACGCGACCGCGGTTGGTGAAGAAGAGCATGTCGCTGTGCGTGTTCGCGGTCGTCGAATGCTCGATGTAGTCCTCGTCGGTGGAGCGGCGCGCACCGACGATGCCCTTGCCGCCCCGGTGCTGCGCGCGATACGTGTCGAGCGGCATGCGCTTGACGTACCCGCGGTGGGTGAGGGTGACGAAGACCTGCTCCTGAGGGATCAGGTCCTCCTCGTTCATCTCCAGCTCGTCGTGGCGTATCTCGCTGCGGCGCGGATCGGCGAACCGCTTCCTGAGGGAGGTGACCTCCTCCTTGATGACGCCGTCGATCAGGCGGGGATTCGCGAGGATGTCCTCGAGCTGCGTGATCCGCTTGATGAGCTCCTCGTACTCCTCGCGGAGCTTCCCGCTCTCGAGCCGTGTCAGCCGTCCCAGGCGGAGGTCGACGATCGCCTTCGACTGGCGCTCGGTGAGGCTGAAGCGCTGCTCGAGGGCCGTCTGCGCGGCCTTCTCGTCCTGCGCGCCGCGGATGATCGCGATCGTCTCGTCGAGGTTGTCGAGGACGATGATCAGCCCTTCGAGGATATGGGCTCGGTCGCGTGCGGTCTCCAGCTCGTGCCGCGTCCGGCGTGTGACCACGTCGCGCCGGTGCGTGATGTAGTGCTGGAGCATCGCCTTGAGGCTCAGCACCTGCGGGCGCCCGTCGACGATCGCGAGCATCAGCGCGCCGAACGTCATCTGCAGCTGCGTGTGCTTGTAGAGGTTGTTGAGCACCGTGTGCGGCCGCGCGTTTGACTTGAGCTCGATGACGATGCGCACCTTGTCCTCACGCCCCGACTTGTCGTGAAGGTCGGCGATGCCCTCGATCTTGCGATCGTTGACGAGCTCGGCGATCGTCTGCATGAGGCGGGACTTGTTGACCTGGTAGGGAAGCTCGCGCACGATGATCTGCTCGCGGCCCGACTTCGACTCCTCGAAGTCAACCTGGGCGCGCATGACGATGCGTCCGTGCCCCGTGCCGTACACGTTGGCGATGTCCCGCGTGTAGATGATCCCGCCCGTGGGGAAGTCCGGTCCCTTGACAATGCGGATGAGGTCCTCGGTCGCGGTCTCGGGATCGTCGATGAGGCGGATCACCGCGTCGCACACCTCGCCGAGGTTGTGCGGCGGGATGTTGGTGGCCATGCCCACCGCGATGCCGCTCGCGCCGTTGATGAGCAGGTTGGGAAGCAGCGACGGCATGACGAGCGGTTCGCGCACGCCGGGCACGTTGGCGAAGTTCGGGCCGAAGTCGACGGTGTCCTTCTCGATATCGTCGACGAGGCTCATCGCCACCGCGGTCATGCGCGCCTCGGTGTACCGGTAGGCGGCGGGCGGGTCACCGTCGACCGATCCGAAGTTGCCCTGGCCGTCGATGAGCGGATACCGCATCACCCAGGGCTGCGCGAGCCTGACCAGCGTGTCGTAGACGGCCGTATCGCCGTGGGGGTGGTACTTGCCGAGCACTTCGCCGACGACCGCCGCGCACTTCTGGTAGCGCGCACCGGCGGTCATCCCGGTGTCGAGCATCGCCCAGAGGATGCGTCGCTGCGCGGGTTTGAGCCCGTCGCGGATGTCGGGCAGCGCGCGGCTGATGATGACGCTCATCGCGTAGTCCATGTAGGACGCGCGCATCTCCGACTCGAGCTCGATCGGGTGGATCTGTCCTGGTTCGAACACCGCCATGACTACACACTCACCTCCGCATGGGTCCGAACCGCACTCGCGATGACGCCGCTCACACCCTGGTCCGCGGCGCGCGCCGCAACCAGGATCGCGTTCATCGTCGCCTCCGCGTCGGAGCGTCCATGCGCGATCACGACCTCGCCGGCAACGCCGAGCAGGAGCGCCCCGCCGGTCTTCCGGTAGTCGATCTGATCACGCAGCGGGCGCAGCTTCGGTTTGAGCAGCGCGCCGCCGAGCTTTCCGGTGATTGATTTGCGCGCCTCGCGGCTGATGCTCGCGAACAGGAACTCACCGACACCCTCCGCCACCTTGAGCGCAACGTTTCCCGTGAAACCATCGGTGACGACGACGTCGCACCCGCCGCGGAAGATGTCCTTGCCCTCGACGTTGCCGGTGAAGTGCAGGGGCAGCGCCGCGAGCAGGGGATGGGCCGCCTGCACCAGCTCGGAGCCTTTCTCCGACTCCTCGCCGTTGCTGAGCAGTGCCACGCGGGGCCGCTCGACGCCGAGCATCGTGCGCGCGTAGACGTCACCCATCACAGCGAACTGGGCGAGCCACTCCGGCTTGCAGTCGGTGTTGGCGCCGACGTCGAGGATGAAGGTTCGCCCGGCATCACTGGGGAACGACGCGCCGATCGCGGGCCGGGCGATCCCCGGGATGCGCTTGATGGTGAACAGAGCTGCGGCGAGCATCGCGCCGCTGTTGCCGGCGCTGACGGCTGCGCGTGCGACGCCTTCGGCCACGAGCGCGCAGCTGCGCACCAGGGAGGAATCGCGTTTCGAGCGCACCGCGTTGGCGGGATGCTCACCCATCTCGATGACCTCGCGGGCGTCGACGACGTTGATCGCCGTCCTGCCTGCACCGGGGTCAGCGCTGCGTAGCGACGCCTCGACCACCTCGCGCCGTCCCACCAGCGTCACCGCGATCCCGTGCTCCGCCGAGGCGCGAACGGCCCCGCGCACGATCTCATCAGGGGCGTGGTCGCCGCCCATCGCGTCGACCGCGATCGGAAGCGTCATCACACGTCGAGGTTGCGCACGCTCTTGGCGTGGGTCTGGATGAATCGCTTGCGGGGTTCCACGTCGGAGCCCATCAGACGGTCGAAGATGTCGTCCGCTTTGAGCGCGTCGGCGACGCCGACCTGCAGCAGCACCCGGCGCTCCGGGTCCATCGTCGTTGCCCACAGCTCCTCGGACATCATCTCGCCGAGGCCCTTGTAGCGAGACACCTCGGCGTCCTTGCCGAGTGCTTTCACCTTGGCATCGCGCTCGTCGTCACTGAACGCGTATTCGGTCTGCTTGTTGCGTCCCCTCCCCTTCTCGAGCTTGTACAGCGGGGGCTGCGCAAGGTAGAGATACCCGCCATCGACCAGCGGACGGAGGTGCCGCCAGAAGAAGGTGAGGAGCAGCGTGCGGATGTGCGATCCGTCCACGTCGGCGTCCGCCATGAGCACGATCCGGTGATAGCGAAGCTTCTCGATGCTGAAGGTCTCACCGAAGCCGCCGCCGAGGGCCATGATCAGGTCCTTGATCTGCTCGTTGCCGAGGATCTTGTCGGCGCGCGCCTTCTCTACGTTGAGAATCTTGCCGCGCAACGGCAGGATCGCCTGGTTGCGCCGTTCACGTGCCTCTTTCGCGGTGCCGCCGGCGGACAGGCCCTCGACAATGAAGATCTCGCAATGCGCGGGATCGCGCTCGCTGCAGTCGACAAGCTTGCCGGGCAGTGTCGCCAACTCGAGGAGCGATTTGCGCTGCACCAGGTCTCGCGCTTTCGCCGCCGCCTGGCGAGCGCGAGCGGCCGTGAGCGACTGGTCGATCATCTTGCGCCCGTCGGCGGGGTTCTCCTCGAGGTACTGCATGAGCGCGTCGCTCAGCACCGCCGACACCTGACCCGCGACCTCGCTGTTGCCGAGCTTGGTCTTGGTCTGGCCCTCGAACTGCGGCTCACGAAGCTTGACGCTGATCACGGCGGTGAGCCCGTCGCGCACGTCGTCACCGGTGAGGTTCGGATCCTGCTCCTTGAGGATGCCGGCCTTGCGCGCGTACTTGTTGAGCGTCGCCGTGAGGGCGCTGCGGAACCCGGTCACGTGCGCGCCACCCTCCTCCGTGTGCACGTTGTTCGCAAATGCGAGGACGTGCTCGGTGAAGACGGTGTTCTGATACTGCAGGGCGATCTCGACGACGTTGCCGTCGATCTCCCGCTCGACGTACATCGGCTTCGCATTCACAACGTTCCGGTTCGCGTTGAGATAGCGGACGAACGATTGGATGCCGCCTTCGAAATGGAACGTGTACGTGAGGGCGGCGCGTTCGTCGGCGAGCTGGATCGTGATGCCCTTGTTGAGGAACGCGTAGCTGCGCAATGTGTTGGACACCGACTCCCACGAGAACTCGATCTCCGGAAAGATCTCGGGGTCGGGCCAGAACCGGACATAGGTGCCGCGCTTGTCGGACTTCCCGCTGACGGCCACGGGGCCGTCCGGGACGCCGCGTGTGTAGTCCTGCCGGTGAGTTTGACCGTCACCGTAGACCTCGACGACGAGCAGCTCACTCAACGCGTTGACGACGGACAATCCCACGCCGTGCAGACCGCCGGAGACCTTGTAGCCTCCACCGCCGAACTTTCCGCCCGCATGGAGCGTGGTCAGCACGACCTCGAGCGCGGAACGCTTCGCGGTGGGGTGCATCCCCGTCGGTATGCCGCGGCCGTTGTCCAGCACCGACACCGACTTGTCGGCGTGGAGGACGACCTTGATGGTGTCGCACCAGCCGGCGAGCGCCTCGTCGATGCTGTTGTCGACAAGCTCGACCACGAGGTGATGCAGCCCGCGGAGATCTGTCGACCCGATGTACATACCGGGCCGGCGGCGAACCGGCTCCAGCCCTTCCAGGATCTGGATCTGGTCGGCGGAATACGTATCCCTGGCAGTCCGTCCGACGCCGGCGGGGTGGGGCCCTGCGGCACCTGCATCGTGGATCGGGGTGGCTTCGAGCGCGACCTCGTCGGGGCGTTCGGGGCGTGCGGTGTCGGTTATGTGCGGTGCTCCGGTTGTGACGCGAGTGTTGGAAAAGGGGCTGGGGGATGGAACCGCGCGATTGCCCAGCGCAGACCGGTCAAATCTGCAGTTCCAAGTGCCTCTATTCTACCAGCCCCGCGGCCGACTTCGCACTTCCGGCGCGGTGCGCTGCACTAGCATCAACGCGGTGAACCACATGGTCCCCGGCGGCCTCGCGCCGGCTCCTGGAGCGAGCCGCGATCGTGGCTGAACCGGCACTCGAGGAATACCGCCGGAAACGCGACTTCGGACGGACGCCAGAACCGAGCGGCGACCCGATCCCGCGCCCGGACGCGGACCGCTCGGCCTGGGACCTGCTGCCTCACGGGACGCGCTACTGCGTCCAGAAACACCGGGCGACGCGAATGCATTTCGACTTCCGGCTGGAGCACGACGGGGTCCTCCTCTCGTGGGCGATTCCGCGTGGGCCGACACTCGATCCTTCCAGGAAGCGCCTTGCGGTGCAGACCGAGGATCACCCGATCGATTACGGCGAGTTCGAGGGCGTCATCCCGTCGGGATACGGGATGGGCACGGTGATGCTCTGGGACATCGGCACGTTCGAATGGGTGAAGGAGTCCGCCGAGGATTTCGAGCGCTCACGGCTCAAGGGTGACGTCAAGTTCCGCCTCTCCGGGGCGAAGCTCTCGGGAGAGTTCGCGCTCGTCCACATCGGGGAACGTGGGCGTCAGTACGGGGGCAGCAGCGACGGCACGAAGAACTGGCTGATGCTCAAGAAGCGCGACGCGTCGGTCGTCGACGGTTTCGAAGCGCTCGACCTCGATGTTTCGGTCAAGACCGGCAGGAGCCTGGCAGAGATCGCTGGTGAAGGCGGTGGCGATCCTCGCGAGATGCGCCGGGCGCAACGGCTCGGCGCAGCCCCCGCCGCGGCAGCCCGACCCGACGCCGGCAAGCCGGCGGCGGCGCCGCCTCCGATGCTGGCCACACCGGTCGAGCGCCCGTTCTCCCGCGAGGGCTGGGTGTTCGAGCTGAAGTACGACGGCGTGCGGGCCATGGTCAGCGTCGCGGGTGACGCTGTGCGCATCACCGGCAGGCGCGGCAACGACGAGACGACGAAATACCCGGAGGCGACGGCGATCCGCGCGGGGATACACGCTCGCCAGGCGATCCTCGACGGCGAGCTCGTCGTGCTCGACGCCGGGGGCAGGCCCTCGTTCGAGCGCCTGCAGCAGCGAATCAACGTGAGTCGTGAGCCCGACGTGCGTCGCGTTGCAGCCGAGCATCCCGTCACGTTCGTCGCCTTCGACCTGCTGCAGCTCGAGGGCCGCGACCTCACGGGAACGGACCTGCGCATCCGCAAGAAGACCCTGCGGGAGACCGTGGTCGACTCCCCCCACGTGCTCTTCGCCGAACACGTCGAGCGTGACGGCATGGCCCTCTTCGAGGAGGCACGAAGCGCGGGCATCGAGGGCATCGTCGGAAAGCGCGCCGACTCGCTCTACCGCCCCGGAATCCGCTCGCCGGATTGGGTGAAGATCAAGTCGTGGCGTTCGCAATCGTGCGTGATCGCCGGCTACACGGCGGGACGCGGAAAGCGGTCGAACCAGCTCGGCGCGCTCATCCTCGCCATCACCGACGGCGACCGCCTCGTCCACTGCGGCCAGGTGGGCACCGGTTTCGACGAGAAGACGTTGCGCGACCTGAAGGATCGCCTCGCACCCCTCATCGTCGCAACCTGCCAGCTCGACACGACGCCCAGGACCGCCGAGCCCGCGACGTGGGTGAAACCCGAGCTTGTCTGCGAAGTCCGCTTCTCGGAATGGACTCGCGACGGCATCCTCCGCCACCCCGCCTTCCGCACGCTCCGCCCCGACCAGCGCCCCGAAGACTGCATCCGCGAACAACCGCAACCGGAAGGGCCCAAGTCTCAAACCGACAACCGGGCGAAGCGACCGCTCAGCGGAGCGATTGCGACAACGAAAGCTACGGGCGTTGCCACCCAAGACGATCGCCCGCTCTCTCCCCCCGAGAAGCGACCGCACAGCGGAGCGATTTCGACAAGGAGGAGTCCGGGTGGCTCCTCGGGGGGCAGCGCCGCCGGAGCCCCTGGCGACGAGGATGCGTCGCGACCCAACCAAACCGACAAGCCTAAGGAGACCAGGGGCGGAGGAGGCGAGGGGTCCCCGAGGAGACAGGACCCGGACACCCGTATTGGCGAACTCCGGAGCGACAAACAGGACCCGGACATCCGTATCAGCGAACTCCGGAGCAACACACAGGACCCGGACATCAGCCGCGGCGAACTCCGAAGCCCCGATATTGCCGCTGCGCTGGCGAAACTCCGCACCCTGAAAGGCAACGCGCACTGGGAGATCGCCGGCCGCCGTCTTCCGCTGACGAACCTCGACAAGATTCTGTGGCCCGCGGACGGCATCACAAAGCGCGACATGATCGAGTACTACGTGCGCATGGCGGGGTACATGCTGCCGTACCTGCGCGACCGTCCCCTCTCGATGCAGGTGTTCCCCGACGGGATCGATGGAAAGTCCTTCTGGCGCAAGGATAAACCTGCGCACGCTCCAGCATGGATCGACTCCTGGACGTACCACGGCGAGAAGACGAAGACGTACATCCTCGTCAACGAGGTCGCGACACTCGCCTGGGTCGCGAACGCCGGAGTCATCGATCTGCATCCATGGCACTCACGGGCCGACGCTCCGGGCGAGCCGGATTGGGCTGTGTTCGACCTCGATCCGTTCGAGCCGGCCACCTTCCAGGAGGTCGTCGACATCGCCAAGCTGGTCAAAGCGGCGCTCGACCACTACCGGATGCACGGCGTCGTGAAGACCAGCGGGCAGACGGGACTGCAGATCTACGTGCCCGTGCGGCGCGGCCCGGAGTACGGCGCCGTGCGGCACTGGGTCGAAGAGGTCGGCCGTGCCATCGACCAGGCCGCTCCAGGCCGCGTGAGCTGGGAGTGGGCGGTGGCGAAGCGCACCGGGCGCATCCGCATCGACTACACGCAGAACATCATCAACAAGACGCTCGCAGCGCCGTACTCACTGCGGCCCGCACCGGGTGCGCCGGTATCGACACCGATCGCATGGGAGGAGCTCGACGACCCCGACCTCCGTCCCGACCGCTGGAATATCACCACCATCGCCGACCGCGTAGCCGAGACAGGCGATCTCTTTGCACCGGTGCTCGACGCCGACCAGGATCTGCCCGGCGACGGCTGATGCGCGCACACCTCCCCGGCAGCGGGTACGCTGGGCCGCGATGCGACGGTTGCTCGTGCCTGCGGCCGCGGTCGTGGCGGCGGGTGTCATCGCCGGCTGCGGCTCGGGATCATCCTCGACGTCGCCGACGGCGGTCGCGGTGACCGTGTCGGCGTCTCCCGCCGCGACCGCGACGGCGATCGTGCCAACCCCGACACCGTCACCGACGCCTTCGCCGCCATGCATGCCCGGGCAGTTCGAGATCTCGATCAACAACCAGCAGGGGGCGGCCGGCACGATCTACGACACCTACGAGATCCGCAACACCTCGACGGACGACTGCACCGAGAACGGTTACGCGAAGCTGCAGATGCTCTCGTCCGGCAACAACGAGCTGTCGACGTCGTGGACGAACGACAACTCACTTGCTTCGCCGGGACCGGTCGACCTGCCGCCCGGGACGATGCCGCTGGGTGCGTCGGGCGCGACCGGGCACGGCTTCTTCAGCGTCTCGTGGAGCGACGTCTCGTGCACCCCGGCGGCATCCAATACGCCGGCGTTCTGGCAGGTCACGCTCCCGACGTCAGGGTTCCAGACCGATGTCACGGCGATGACCGGAAGCAACGTCTGCGGTGGCGCCATCAGGGTCGGCCCGATCAAGGCCGTCCCGTACACCTGATCCCCCTGCACGCCGCGTTCGGATTCGTCGCCGTGCCCGCCCGTTCCCAATAGAATTCGAGCCATGGCAGTGCTGCTGCTCAACGCCTCGCTGCAGCCGCTCAACGTGATCAGTCACCGGCGGCTGGTGGTGCTCCTGACCAAGGAGCGAGTCGCGTTCGTGGACGAGACGGCGGAGCGTGAGGCCGCCGAAGCGCTGGCGGGGCGGCGGCTGCCGGAAGGCGTCGTGATCGTCCGCCTGCTGCGCACCATCCACGTGCCGCGACGGCTGCTCCGTCCCAACCGCCGCAACCTGCTGCTCCGCGACGACCACACCTGCCAGTACTGCGGCCACGTCGGCAGTGCCGCCGAGCTCACCGTCGACCATGTGATCCCCGTGTCGCGTGGCGGCGCTCCCGACCGCTGGGAGAACGTGGTGATCGCCTGCCGGAAGTGCAACTGGCGCAAGGCGAACCACCGTCCCGACGAGGTCGGGCTCTCGTTGCGGCGCAAGCCGGTGCCGCTGACCCAGGAGTACGCGCACATCATCTTCCTCCGCTACCCGGAGCTCAAAGCCGCGTACGACCGGCTCCTCGCCGCCGCCTGATCCACTCCCGGATCGGCGCCGCGCGCGTTTCATGGCGTGCACAGCGATCCCGCGCATCTATACTCGTTTGCGCCATGCCTCGATCCATGTGGCGCGGGGCCATCAGCTTCGGCATGGTGGCCATTCCCGTGCGGCTGTACCTGGCGACCGAATCGAAGAGCGTCTCGTTCCGGTTGCTGTGCCCCAACGACCAGACCCCGATCCGCAACAAACGCTGGTGCCCCGAGGAGGACCGGGAGATCGGGTGGAACGACGCGTTGCGCGGTTACGAGGTCGGCAAGGACGAGTACGTGATCATCACGGACTCCGACCTCGACGAGCTCCCGCTGACCACGACGCACGCCATCGACATCATCGAGTTCTGCCCGGACTCGGAGATCGAGGCGGGGGTGTACCTCAAGAGCGCGTACTACCTCGAACCGGAGCAGGTCGGCGTCAAGCCGTACGCGTTGCTCCGGCAGGCGCTCGAGCAGACCGGCAAGGTCGCCATCGGGAAGATCGCGCTCCGCGACCGGGAGCACCTCTGCCGCCTCGCGCTGCACGAGCGCGGATTGCTGCTCAACACCCTCCACTGGCCCGACGAGATCCGTTCGACCGGCGAGCTGGCCATCCCCGAAGAGAGCCCGGACGTGCAGAAGCGCGAGCTCGACATGGCGGTCATGCTGATCGAGAACCTCAGCGCCCACTTCGATCCCGAGCGCCACCACGATGCCTACCGCGAAGCGCTGCTGCAGGTCGTCGAGTCGAAGCTGACCAACCAGCCACTCCAGCGACCCGAGGCTGTCGAACCGGCCAAGGTCACCGACCTCATGGCGGCGCTCAAAGCCTCGGTGGAGGCGGCCAAGTCACGCCGAACCGAAACGGCTGACGAAGAGCAGGTCGCGGCAGAGCCGGCCCGCCGCCGCAAGGCATCCTGAGGCCCGGCGAACACAGGGTGGCCACAAGGTCAGGCCTGTCTCGTGCCGCCGCGACGGCGGCCGTCGAGCCGCTGTTGTTTCGAACGCCGACACCGCCGCTCCTCCCCGGGTACGTCCCGCTGGAGGCCTCGGTGCCGTGCGCCGAGCCGTTCGACGATCCCGACTGGCTGTTCAGCGTCGACTGGGACGGCGCGCGCTCGCTGCTCTTCCTCGATCCAGGCTCGGGAGTCCGCATCCAGGGGGAGATGCTCACCGACCTCGCGGCTCGGTTCCCGGACGTGGCCGGCGCGGTATCGGCCCCGGACGGCCGGAGCGCCGTGCTCGACGGCGTCATCGCGGTCCTCGACGCGGAGGGCCGGCCGGACCTCGCGGGGCTCGGCCAGCGCCTGGCGTCGGGTCCGGCGGCGGCCGCCGATCTTCCGGCGGTGTACCTCGCGTTCGACGTGCTTCATCTCGACGGGCGCCCCACCTTCCGCTGGCCGCTCGATCGGCGCCTCGACGCGTTGCGAGGTCTCGCGGGGAGCGGCGACGTGCTGCAGGTCCCGGACCACGTGCGCGGACGCGGGAGCGCTCTGGCGGAGGCCGCCGGCGCACGGGGACTTCCCGCACTCCTCGCGCGGCGGGCGTCCGCCCCATACCGTCCGGGCCTCGCCTCCCCGGATCGCCTCCGCATCCCACTGACCGACCAGGCCACGTGCGCGGTCGTCGGCGTGATCGAGCGCCGAGGCCGCATCGCGGAACTGATCCTCGGCGAGCAGGTCGCCGGCCACATCAGCTTCGCCGGTCAGGTCGAGGCACCGGGCGATCCGCGGATGATCAGGTGGCTCGCGGCGAGGGCCGCCGGCCTCGTGGATGCCGACGCGGCGCTCGACGGGATGGAGCGGGCCGGCACGCTGTGGCTGCGCGCAGGCCTCACCGCGACGGTCAAGCACACCGGGAGGACCGCCGGCGGCGCGCTCCGGCGACCATCGCTGCTCGCGGTCCGGGACGACGTCGACCCGCGCTGGTGCGTGCGGCGTGCTCCGCTGCGCGCCCCCGAGGTGGTTGCGAGAGGATCCGGATTCGCACCGACACTGCTCGTGCCCTTGCCGCTCGGCGATATCGCGGTGCTGCCCCGGGCTCGCACGTGACCGTCTCGGTCCTGATGTGCAGGCCGGATCACTTCGGTATCGAGTACGAGATCAACCCGTGGATGCATGTCGCCGTGGAGGTGGATCATCAGCTCGCCACGGCGCAGTGGGACGCGCTCTACCGGACGTACACCGACCTCGGCGTGGAGATCGAGCTCGCCAAACCCGTGGCGGGGCTCCCCGACATGGTCTTCACCGCGAACGCCGCTGTCCTCTGGGATGGACGGGCGGTGCTGAGCAACTTCCACCACGCCGAGCGTCAGGGCGAGGAGGTGCACTGGCGCGGCGAGCTGGAGCGCCTCGGGTTCGAGGTGCACGAGCTGCCACGTTCGCTGTCGTTCGAAGGCGCCGGCGATGCCCTGTTCGTCGGCGATCGCCTGGTGTGCGGCTACGGATTCCGCACCGACCACGGTGCGCATGGTCCGGTGGCACGCATCCTCGACGTGGAGGTCGTGTCGCTGGAGCTGGTCGATCCGCGCTACTACCACCTCGACACGTGCTTCTGCCCGCTCGACGCGACCACGGTGCTGGCCGCGCCCGACGCGTTCTCAGCAGCGTCCGCGAAGACCCTGCGCCAGCTCGTCCCGAATCTCATCGAGGTCCCCGCCGATGCCGCCGCCGGGTTCGCGTGCAACGCGATGCCCCTTGGAGAGCGCGTCGTCTCATCGCTGACGCTGGAGCGGCTCGAGGCGCCGCTGCGCGCCGCGGGCTACGCGCCGATCTCCTTGCCGATGGGGGAGTTCCTCAAGGCCGGCGGCGGGGTCCGGTGCCTTTCGCTGCCGCTCGGGGTGGGCACTTCGAACGGAGGGGTGGTGTCGGAAAACGCCAAGGGGAAGCCCACGACACTCTGAGCGTTTTCCCAGGATTCCGCGCGAAGATGGGCTCGTGTCAACAGTGAGCGCGGGAGAACTCGACCGGATCCTCGTCGTCGACGACGAGCGGGCGATCACGGACCTGGTGGCGATGGCCCTCAAGTACGAGGGATTCGCCGTGCAGACGGCAGACACCGCCAAGGGCGCGCGTCACGCGGTCATGGACTTCCGGCCCGACCTCATGATCCTCGACGTCGGACTCCCGGATGACGATGGATTCACGCTCGTGCAGCGCCTCATCAGCGACGGCGTCAAGGTCCCGGTGATCTTCCTCACCGCCCGCGACGCGACCGAGGAGAAGGTGCACGGGTTGACGATCGGCGGCGACGACTACGTCACCAAGCCCTTCAGCATCGAGGAGCTGGTGGCGAGGATTCGCGTGGTGCTGCGCCGCCACCACCCTGAGCGCGGGGCCGCGAGCGGCAAGCTCGTGCTGCACGATCTCGAGCTCGACGACGAGACCCACGAGGTCTTCCGCGGCGGCGAACCCGTCGAGCTGACGCGGACCGAGTTCCGGCTCCTGCGGTACCTGATGATGAACACCGGGCGCGTGCTCTCGCGGACGCAGATCCTCGACCACGTCTGGGATTACGACTTCGGCGGCGACGCGAGCGTCCTCGAGACATACATCAGCTACCTGCGTCGCAAGGTCGATCAGGTCGATCCGCCGCTCATCCACACGGTGCGCGGCGTCGGCTACGTCATGCGCGTGCCACGAAGCACGGGAGCGCCGCGATGAACGTCGCACCGACGATGTGCCTGGGGCCGTAGATGTCGCTCCGACTCCGCCTGCTGCTCACGCTCGCCCCGCTCTTCGTGATCGGGCTCGCGGCCGCGGACATCGGCACGTATGCCGCCCTGCAGACGTCACTGCTCCAGGGAGTGGATCAGCAGCTCACGGACATTCACGTCGGCGTCGAGACGGTCCTCACGCACCAGGGACAGGGACCGCCGGGCGGCTACGGGCCGGGCGACGGCCAGGACCCCGAGTACGCGTTCCCACCCGGGGCGTACGCCGAGGTCGTCGACACCTCCGGTAACCCGGTCGTGTCCGGCGGCTTCCTCTACGGCTCGACCCTGCTGGCGTCGTCGTCACGCCCGAACCTGCCGGCGAACATCGCGACGCTCCAGGACGGCACCAGCATGACCGTGACCGGGACCGGTGCCTGGCAGTCGTATCGCTTCTACGTGACCCCGGTGTCGGGAACGGGTGATCTGCTGGTGATCGCGGTCCCGCTCGCGAGCCTGCACAACACGCTGAACACCCTGCTGCTCTTCGAGATCGCGATCTCCGGCGGGATCACGATCATCGTGCTGGTCGTCACGTGGCTGCTCGTCCGCCGTGGCATGCGCCCGCTCGAGCGCATGGGCGCGACGGCACGATCCATCGCGGCGGGTGGGCTCGGCCGGCGCGTCTCGCCGTCGAGCGAGCGCACTGAGGTCGGCCGTCTCGGGCTCGCGCTCAACACCATGCTCGGTCAGATCGAGCGCGCCTTCGCCGAGCGCGACGTGACCGAGCAGCGTCTCCGGCATTTCGTCTCCGACGCCTCGCATGAGCTGCGGACGCCGCTCACGTCGATGCGCGGGTACGCCGAGCTGCTGCAGCGCACACCGGACATGACACGTGAGGACGTCCTGCTCGCGGTCCGGCGCATCGAGGACGAGACCAGGCGGATGGGGCTGCTCGTCGACGACCTGCTCCTGCTCGCGCGGCTTGACCAGGGCCGGCCGCTCGACCGGGCGCCGGTGGACCTGACGTCGATGATCAACGACGCGGTGAGCGATGCGCGCGCGGCCGATCCGGACCGGGCGGTCTCCGCACGCGTCGCCACGCCCGTGGTGGTGACCGGCGATGACCTCCGCCTTCGACAGGCGGTTGCGAACCTCGTCCGCAACGCGCTCGTGCACACACCCGCCGGCAGCCCTGTCGAGGTGAGCCTCGAACAGCAGGACGGACATGCCGAGATCGACATCATCGACCACGGTCCGGGCGTGCCGGCGAACCAGCGCGAGCGCATCTTCGAGCGCTTCCACAGGGCTGATCCCCTTCGCAGCCGGGATCAGGGCGGCAGCGGGCTCGGCCTCAGCATCGCGGCCGCGGTGGTCAACGCGCACGGCGGGCACATCAGCGTCGCCGACACGCCCGGCGGCGGCGCGACCTTCCGGATCGAGCTGCCCGCCGGATGATTTCCCAGCCTTCCCACAGACTCTCCCCAGCACCGTCCCATCCGGCGCGCGCACGCTGATCGGGATGTCCAACCAACTCCTCTGGTACGCGACGCGTGGCGCCGGCGCCGTGAGCCTCGTACTGCTGAGCGCGGTCGTCGTGCTCGGGCTGCTCGCACGACTCCGTGTCGAAAGCCGTGGATGGCCGCGGTTTCTCACCGCCGCGGTGCACGGCGACCTCGCGCTCATGACCCTCGTGTTCCTGACGCTCCACATCGTCACGGCGATCGTCGACCCCTTCACCCATCTGGGACTCGCGGCGCTTGTGCCCTTCGGTTCGTACTACCGCACCTTCTGGCTTGCTCTCGGCGCCATCGCATTCGAGCTGATGCTCGCGATCGTCGCGACCAGCCTGCTGCGGCATCGCATCGGACAGCGCACGTGGCGAGCCGTCCACTGGCTGGCGTATGCGAGCTGGCCGGTCGCCGTGCTGCACGGCTTCGGCACCGGCACGGACACGCTGTCGGCGTGGATGCTCGCGATCGACGTCGTGTGCATCGGCACGGTCGCGATCGCGCTCGGTTGGCGCGTCGCGTCGGCGCCGGCTGACCCCCTCGCGGACGAGCGCCGAACCGCAGCCGAGCGCGCATCGTTCGGTGCGGGGCGATGACCGTATCGCTCCTCTCGGGACCGTCGCCCGAGAGCGGGATGGAGTCATACGCGGCACACGTGCATCGGCTCGGTCCCCTTCCCGAAGGTCTGTCCGACCTCATCGGCGCACTGGAACGCAGCAGCCTCCGCGGCAGGGGTGGAGCGGGCTTCCCTGCGGCGGTCAAGTGGCGCGCGGTCGCGTCGCAGCAATCGGGAACGCCGATCGTGCTCGCCAATGGCGCCGAGGGTGAGCCGCTGAGCCGCAAGGACCGCATGCTCATGGAGCAGCGTCCACATCTCGTCATCGACGGTGCGCTGCTCGCCGCGGATGCGGTCGGCGCCGGCGACATCATCCTGTACGTCGGCGCCGACCACAGCGGCGCCGTCCGCGCGATGCACCGTGCCGTCAACGACCGCCCTGCGCGCGAGCGCGAACGGCTCCGCCTGGTGAGCGCCCCCGTGCGCTATGTCTCAGGCGAGGAGACCGCGGCAGTCCACTTCATCAACGCCGGCATCGCGTTGCCCACGGCGATTCCACCGCGTCCCTTCGAGCGCGGTGTCGACGGCAGGCCGACACTCGTGCAGAACGTCGAAACGCTTGCGCACGCCGCGATGATCGCCCGCTACGGCGACGCCTGGTTCCGGTCTCTCGGTGTGGACGGTGGCTCGGGCACCGCGCTCATCACTGTCGGCGGCGCCGTGCCGCAGACGATGCTCATCGAGGCGCGTCAGGGCAGCACCGTGGCCGACGCGGTCAACGCCGCGGGCGGCCTCACCTCGGACAGCGACGCGGTGCTGCTCGGCGGTTACTTCGGCGGCTGGGTCGAGTCCGCGAAGGCATGGGCGCTGCCACTCGACGCGGAACGGTTGCGAGCACAGGGCTTTGCGCTCGGATGCGGCGTGGTCGCGGTGCTGCCCGCGGGACGGTGTGGCGTTGTCGAGACGGCGAAGATCGTCGCGTACCTTGCCCATGAGAGCGCTCGCCAATGCGGGCCCTGCACGTTCGGATTGCGTGCCATCTCGGCGACGCTCGGCAGAATCGCGGGGCTCACGTCGACATCCGGTGACCTCGAGCACGTCCGGCGGTGGTCAGGGCTGCTCGCGGGGCGTGGTGCCTGCCGCCACCCCGACGGCGCGGCGGGACTGCTCGCGTCGGCGCAGCGCGTCTTCGGCGACGAATTCCTGCGCCATGATCGCGAGCATCGGTGCAGCGCGGGTGCGCTGACGGCCGTGGCGTCATGAGCGGCCGGTTCACGCTCGCCATCGACCGCATCAAGTGCGACGGCCACGGGGTGTGCGCCGATCTGCTCCCCGAGATGATCGAGCTCGACGACTGGGGATACCCGATCATCAACGCGGGAGCGATCCCAGCCCCGGTGCTCACTCACGCGAAACGGGCGGTCTCCGGTTGCCCGATGCTCGCGCTGCGTTTGCAGGCAGTCGCGACCCGCCGCTGAACGGCGCCGAAACTCAGGCTTTCGCGAGCAACAGGTCGAACTCGCCCCACGGGAATGCGATGGAACCCACCACCTCGATCTCCGAGCCCGTGAGCCTTGCCTGCGCCGGAATCGTCACGGTCTTCGTGGTGCCGTGGAGCCTGAGGGCGCCCGTCAGCGACACCTTGAACTGAGCGCCCGAGGCGGCAGTGCTCGGCACCGCAACGGGGGCGGACAGCACGAACGTCGCCGTCGGAAACGGGTCGCTCTCGAGGCCGAGGATCTCGATGCGCTGATCGCGCCGCCGCCGGCGACCAACCACCTGGTCAGGGCTCGTCCCGTCTCGTTCACAGCGCGCTCCAAGGGTTTTCGGGGTTCGGTCCCAGCCGTGCGTCTCACGATGAATCCCATGAACGACGGTACGCAGCAGGGTGTCACGCCGGTCCTCGACGTGGTCATCCCGGTGCACAACGAGGAAGGGGACCTGGAGCGGAGCGTGCGCACGCTGCACGCATACCTCAGCGCGCACATCGCCTTCCCCACCCGCATCACGATCGTCGACAACGCCAGCAGCGACAGCACGCGGGAGATCGGCGCCCGCCTGGCGACCGTTCTCCATGGCGTCCGGTTCCTGCACATCGAGGAGAAGGGCCGGGGGCGGGCGCTGCGCAGCGCATGGCTTGCGAGCGATGCGGAGGTGGTTGCGTACATGGACGTCGATCTGTCGACGGGCCTCGAAGCATTGCAGCCACTGGTGGAGCCGATCCTCGCGGGCGACACCGACATCACCATGGGCAGCCGGCTCATCCGTGGCGCAACCGTGACGCGCGGCGTGCGGCGCGAGTTGATCTCTCGCTGCTACAACATGCTCCTGCGCGCCGTGCTCCACGCGCGCTTCCACGACGCGCAGTGCGGTTTCAAGGCGATGCGCCGCAGCGCCGCGCACGAGTTGCTTCCCCTGGTTCGCGACCAGGGCTGGTTCTTCGACACGGAGTTGCTCGTGCTCGGCCAGCGCGCCGGCATGCGCATCCGCGAGATCCCGGTGGCGTGGATCGACGACCCGGACTCGCGTGTCGACGTCCCGAGCACGGCGATGACGGACCTGCGGGGCGTGATGCGCATGCTCCGGGCGAAGCCGGCGTCACGCGGCGCTCTGCGTCCGCTGAGCGCGCAATCCCCGGAGCCACGCTGATGACCGCCGGGGAGCGCCGCATCGCCATCGCGGAGCGCGATCGCGCGCTGCGCCTGCACCGAAAGCTCACGGTATCCTCAGGCGTCGTGGGCACCATCGCGGTCGCGGCGCTCGCGGTTGCCGCGGCGCACACCCACGCCGCAGCGTCGTCGACGTCGACCGGGTCGGCGTCCTCTTCGACCACCACCATGACCACAACCAGCACCGGATCGTCGAGTTCGAGGAGCAGCGCGTCGGCGTCGCTGTCGACCGGCTCCGTAAGCAGCGGCAGCGCCGCGTCGGCCAGCACGGTCACCGGCGGCTCGTGAGCCTTCCCGAGTATCGCGGGGACGCGCTCGGTACCTCCGTGCACGTCGTGGTCACCGACCAGGAGCATCTCGATCGTGCCGTCGCATCGGTCGAGCGCGTGGTGGCGGCGATCGATCTCGCGTGCAGCCGCTTCCGCGACGACAGCGAGTTGAGCCGGCTCCAAGCGGGCGACGGACCCCACGAGGCGGTGGTGTCGCCGCTGCTCGCGCAGGCGCTGGCAACCGCGCTGCGGGCCGCGGAGCTCACCGATGGCGCGGTGGATCCGACGGTCGGTGAGGCGGTCCGCAGTGCCGGCTACTCCGTCGACTTCGGCAGCGTGCCGGCTGACGGCGGTCCGATCCCCCTCGACGGTGGTTCCGGTGCCCGGGTGGCGGCGGATCCAGCTCTTTCCCGCGACGCGCCGTGTCGAGATCCCGGAAGGTGTCGAGGTCGACCTCGGGGCGACCGCCAAAGCGCTGGCCGCCGACCTCGCGGCCGCCGAAGCCGCCGCCACGATGCCCGGCGGCGGCGTTCTCGTGAGCCTTGGCGGTGACGTGGCAGTGGCGGGCGATCCTCCCGCCGAGGGCTGGCACATTCAGATCGCCGAGGACAGCAGGGCCCCGATCACCGCGGAGGGCGAAACCGTCGCGATTCGCTCGGGCGGGCTTGCGACCTCGAGCACGACGGTGCGGCGGTGGCGCCGCGGCGGCGTGGAGCTGCACCACATCATCGATCCTGCGACCGGGCTCCCCGCCGCCGGACCGTGGCGCACGGTGAGCGTCGTCGCGGGCAGCTGCGTCGACGCCAATACCGCGGCCACCGCGGCGATCGTGCGCGGCGTCTCAGCGACGGCGTGGCTCGAGGCGGCTCGGCTTCCGGCGCGGCTCGTCGACCGCTCGGGGGCGGTGATCAGAGTGGGCGGCTGGCCCGCCCCCGGCGATCAGACGTCCTGATCGATGAGCGCCTGGACCTCGCGCTGGTAGCGACGCGTGTCGTCGTATATGCCGTGCGTCGCAAGGCTCGCGTCGCCCTGGTAATACCCGGCGAGGGTGGCGGCGATGTCGGCCTCGTGCTTGGTCATCAGGTGACGCAGCAGCAGGGCGCCGGCGACCACGTTGTCCTGCGCGCGCCAGATGTCCAGGTGCGTGCCGGCGATGTGGCGCGACACCCATTCGCCGGTGAACGGCTCGAGCTGCATGACCCCGACCGCGCCCGTCGGTGAGACGCGATCCTGGTGCCACCCCGACTCCGCCCACCCCACGGCGCGAAGGAGACGCACGTCGAGGCTCACGTCGCCCGCGACGTAGCTGAGGAGCGCGTTCATCCTGGTCAGGCGGCCGGGCACGACGAGCTCGTCGCCCTCCGCGATGGGCGCGTTGACACCGATGCCGTTGGTCCGGGCGAGCGCGGTCGGGTCGATCCCGAAGCGGCGCGCGATCTCGAACACCCCTTCGGCGTGGCCGACTGAATACGTCTCCGAATCGACGGCAGCGCGTGCGTACGCGGGCAGCGCGAGGGACGCGTCCGGGATGTTGAGCATCTGACCGACCCGGATGAGCTCCGGGGTGGCCATGCGGTTGGCGTCGAGGAGCGCCGCGACGGTGGTGCCGTGCCGCACCGCGATGTCCGAGGCGGTGTCCCCGGGGCGCACGACATAGGCCGTCGCGAAGACGGCTGATGGGATCGCCGCGACGGCGGTGGCGCCGAGCGCGGCGGCGGCAAGACGAGTCCTGGTCGGCATCGGGTTCCTCGTGTGGTGAGACGTTGGGGGAGGTGCGGGAACCGGCCGCCCTGGGGCGACCACGGCAGCGTAGGCACACTCGTTCGGTCCCGTCAAGCGTTGCCCGCGAACGTAACGGTTTCGTCACAACCGGGTGCCTGCCGTGTGAACTGTCGCCGGCGCTGCCCGGGTGTTACCCTGGCTTTGAAGCCGATGCGACTCCCGAGCCTGCCGCGCACCTCGTTCCCGACCACGTTGCTGGCCGCGATGTGCGGTGTCGGCCTCGGGCTCGTCACCTTCGTGCTCAGCGCGTGGCTGCACCGAGCGGGTGACACCGGCGCCGCCGCCCTCCTTGCCGAGGCGGCACTGCTGGCTGCGCTCGCATGCGTCGCGGCGTTCACGCTCTTCGACGGCAGCGCCAGGCTGCGCCGCGCCCGGGTCCCGATCAACCGGGCGCTCCCGCCGTCGTGGTGGCCGCGGGAGCCCGACACGGTCTCGCTGCTCGCCGCCTGCGTCGGCGCGCCGCTCGTCATCGGCGCGGGCGCGGCGGTCCTGCTCTTCCGCTGAGCATCAGGGGAGCGTTCGCACCGTGCGATCAGGCGGTGAGCTGCGCGATCCCCCACTCCGCCGCTTCACGCACGACCGGATCAGGGTCATTCGCCGCGCTCTGCCGGAGCGCGGGCAGCGCCGCCGGATTCCCCGCATTGCCGAGCGCGATCGCGCAGTTCCGCGCCAGCCCGCTGCGACCCGTCCGCCAGACGGCCGTCCCCCGGAAGCGCGACGCGAACGCGGCATCGGTGAGCTGAAGGCATTCGACGAGGCCGGGGTAGGGGACCGGGCCGCGTTCCGTGCTCGCGATGCCGTCGTCGAGCGGCGCGGGCGCCAGCCGGTGGTTGATGGGGCATGCCTCCTGGCAGAGATCGCACCCGAACGCCCATGTCCCCATCAGCGGGCGCAACTCCGGCGCGATGGCACCGCGGTGCTCGATCGTGAGATACGAGATGCACCGCGTCGCGTCGATGACCCCGGGGGCGACGATGGCGCCGGTGGGGCAGGCGGGGATGCACGCCCTGCAGTGCCCGCACCCCCGGCGAGACGGCGCATCGACGGGCAGCGTCACGGACACGGCGATGCCGGCGAGCATCACGTATGAGCCCGCCGCCGTCGTGATGAGCGAGGAGTGCTTGCCGGCGAAGCCGATGCCGGCCCGCTCCGCGATCGCGCGGTCGAACGCCCAGCCGTGGTCGACGAATCGCTTGGCGCGGAGGCCGTCGACCCGGCCGCGCAGCCAGCCGACGAGGGCGTCACACCGCCGGGCGAGGAGGTCGTGGTAGTCGACGGCGCGATCCGCGTCCGGGATGCACGCGTACGCGGCGAAGCGTCCGCGTATCGAGGACTCGTCTTCGGGACCCGGCTCTTCCCGGCTCGGCGCGCGCGCCGGCCGGTACGGCCACGCGAGCGCGATGATCGATCGCGCCCACGGGTAGCGACCGCCGATGTCGGCGGCGCCCTCGACGCGCTCCCGCGTGTACCAGGCCATCCCGTCCATTCGCCCTGCGTCGATCGCGGCCAGGGCGCGGGCCCGCGCCTCGGTGAACGGACGAGCCGAGGTCACCCCGCATGCGACGAAACCGAGGCGGTGCCCCTCGTCCCGCAGGTCGGCCTTGAGCGCCGGCGCATCCACCCCTCGATGGTGTCACGGGGCCCCACACCGTAGGATCGAAGGGATGGCCACACTGCCCCGGTTGCTCTGCATCATGGGCTCGGGCGAGACCACACCGACGATGGTGTCGGTCCACGCCGATCTGCTGTCGAGGCTCGGACCCAAGCCGGTGCCCGCGGTGCTCCTCGACACGCCGTTCGGGTTCCAGGAGAACGCGCCCGACATCAGCGGGCGAACGGTCGAGTACTTCCGCGACCGGGTTGGATTCCCGATCACCGTGGCGTCGTTTCGCAACCGTGAGCTGGCCACGCCGCTCGAGTACGAGACCATGCTCGCGCGCGTCGCGGAGGCGCGCTACGTGTTCGCCGGCCCCGGCAGCCCGAGCTATGCGCTGCGCCAGTGGCTCGGCACCGGCGTTCCGGATCTGCTGGCGACGAAGCTGCGCGACGGCGGGTGTGTGACTCTCGCCAGCGCCGCCGCGGTCGGCCTCGGCCTCTTCGCGCTCCCCGTCTATGAGGTCTACAAGGTCGGCGAGGACCCACGGTGGCTCGAGGGCCTCGACCTCATGAGTGCCACCGGCCTGCGGGTTGCCGTGGTACCCCACTACAACAACGCCGAGGGTGGCACGCACGACACCCGCTTCTGCTACATGGGCGAGCGACGTCTGCGCATGCTCGAGGAACTCCTTCCCGCCGGCGTCGACATCCTCGGCGTCGACGAGCACACGGCGGCGATCTTCGACATCGGCGCGGGGACCGTGTCCGTACGCGGACGCGGCGGCATGACCCTGCGGCGAAAGGGAATGTCCGAACGCTTCGAGAACGGCATGACCCTTCCGGTCACCGAGCTCGCTGCGATGTCGAGCAGTGACGGTGTCGCTTCCGAGGGGCAGGTTCCCGTCGTCGATCCCGCGGACGCCGGCCCGCCGCCGCCCGGCCCGTCGCCGTTCCTCGAGGAGGTCGCGAAGCAATCGGAGGTGGCCGACACCGCGCTGGCCGCTCGCGACGTCGACGCCGCGGTCGGCGCGGTGCTCGCGATCGACTTGCAGATGCACGACTGGGCGTCGGACACGCTCGACTCGGATGAGCAGGACCGGGCGCGCGAGACGTTGCGGCGCTACGTGGTGCGCCTCGGTGACCTCGCTCGAACCGGAGCGGCGGATCCCCGCGACCATCTCGCCCCGCTCGTGGATCGCATGCTCGACCTGCGCGTGCAGATGCGCGCATCCGGGGAGTACGCCCTCGCCGATCGCCTCCGCGATGTGCTCGTCGCCGCCGGTATCGAGGTGCACGACACGCCCGCGGGCTCGACCTGGGAGATCGCCGGCATCACCGCGACGGTGTGATGCCGCAACGCCCTGGTGGCTGCGACGTGATCAGGCGGTCGCCTCGCCCTGCACCTGGGGGCGGACGTGAGGCTCCTGCGGCCGGCCGAGCCAGTAGCCCTGGCCCGCCGTGACCCCGAGCTCGGCGAGCAGGTCGGCGGTCGCCTCGTCCTCGATGCCCTCGGCGATCACGCAGGAGCCGGAGCTGCGCGCGTAGGCGACGGTCGCCTCCACCACCGCCCTCGCACCGCGCTCGGCGCAGCACTGCGCGATGCTCTTCGCCACCTTCACGTACTCCGGGACGGCGGCTGCCAGCAGTTCCAGCGTGGAGTTCCCCTCGCCGATGTCGTCGAGGGCGAACTGGAAACCGTGCTCGCGATAGCTCGCGAGCACCATGCGCAGCCGCTGCTTGTCCGCGATCGACTCACGCTCGGTGATCTCGAGGACGACGGTCTCCGGGTCACGTTTCGCCCAGCGTGCCAGGAGGAGCATGTGGTCGACGGGGTGGAGAGGGTCGAGGAGCATCGCGGCCGAGACGTTGAGGAAGAGCGGACAGGACTGCGGAAGCGCGGACGCCGCGGAGATGGCGATCCGCCTGCAGATCCAGTCCACGTCCTTGGTGACACCGCGGCGATGCGCGAGCGCGAAGATATCCTCCACGCCGTCCTCAGGGTCGCGCATCCCCGGTATCCGCGCGAGCGCCTCGTAGCCGATCACGACGTGGTCGTCGAGGCGAACGATCGGCTGGAAGACCGCGCGAATCACGCGGCGCTTGCTGAGGATCGCGTCGAGCATCGCGCCCGCGTCGCCGCCGGTTCCATGGATGAGGGTCGGCAGCGAGCGGTCGCCGGCAACGACCACCCGGTCGCGGCCGTCGCGCTTGGCCTTCGAGAGCGCCTCGTCCGCAGCCAGCCACAGCGCGTGGACGCCTCCGGCTCCTGCCGCGACACCCGCGCTGATCCGCGCCTTGCCGTGGGGCAGCGCGACACCATGGAGCGACACCCGCATACGCTCGGCGATCGCGACGGCCTCTTCCTCAGTTGTTGCATCCATGATTGACACAAACTCGTCGCCGCCGATGCGGAGCAGCTGATCCCCGCTTCGCAGCTGCGCCCGCAGGGTGCGCGCCACCTCGACGAGCAGGACATCACCGGCCTCGTGGCCGAATTCGTCGTTGAGTGGCTTCAGGTGGTCGACATCGATGGCGACGACCGCCGTCGCCCCGGTCAGCTCGCCGAGACGCTCCTCGAACGCGCGCCGGTTGCCGACCTTCGTGAGCGGGTCGGTGGTCGCGTGGATCGCCTTCTCCTCGAACAGGCCTGCACGAGCGATGGCGACCGCGGCCTCGTCGGCGATTGCCTGCACGACCGTGAGGTCGTCGGCGTCCCACGCCCCGCGGCGCGCGTGCGAGATGAGGACGAGGACGCCGATGGCGCGCCCACCCGCGGCGCGCAGCGGTGCGGCGACGACGCTGCGCGAGCGGCGTCCGCCGCCGACCTGTTCCAGCTCGTCGGGCTGGGAGCCCGGCATCGCCGCATACGCCTGCTTGATGTCACGCGGCGTGCGCAGCAGGCGCGCCTCGCCGGTGGTGAACACGTGGCCGACGATCCCCTCGCCGGGGGCCATCGTGACGCACGGTCCAGAGGCCGGCGTGACGCCGGACGGTCCGAGGATCAGCGGGAGTGTCGCCAGGCCGCCGGAGGCGTTGTCGAACAGCAGGACGCGACCCCACGTCGCGTCCCGATACGTCTCGTGGCAGCCGCCGAGCACGGCTGCGGCAACTCCCTTGGAATCAGTGGTGAGCCCGAGCCGGCGAGCAACGTCGGCGACGGCGCCGAGCCGCCGTGACTGCGCCTGGTAGTGCCGGTTGGTGAGTGACCAGTTCGAGTACGCCAGCACGACAACACCGATCACCAGCGCGTCGATCTGGACAAGCTCTTTGAGCCCGCCCGACGCATACATCCCACCCCACCACCAGACGGTTGCGATACCCGCGCATGCTGCGAGCAGCACCGTCCACAGCGTGGCCGGCCGAGCCGAAGGGTCGACCGTCAACAGCACCGCGACGAAGCCCAGGATGATCAGCGGCAGCGGGTGACTCAGGCGCGGTGCGGTGATGCTGAGGATGAGCGTGCACAGCGCAACGGTCGTCAGCCCCTGGACCAGCGCAGCCACCGACGGGCCGACTCGCGCGGTCCTTCGCAACCGAATCGTGATCTCGAGCATCACCGCCGCGACCACCACCACCTCGATCTCGACGAGCATCAATCGAGGAGGCAGGGATGAGTCGACCAGCTGCCACCCGGTGATGCCGAGCAGGACCCCCGTCGCGAATATCGGCAACCAGCGCCGCGCGGCGCTCTCGTTGTGCATGACCCTCTCGTGGCCAAGCGTAAGGGGAGCCGTGCGGCCGAGATTGCGCGTGACAGTCTTGTGTCGGAGACCTCCGAGTCATGCCCCGCCGATCGACACCGAGCCCGACAATGCGGCGCCGATTGTCTTCTTCCCGTCCATGGGCGAGAGCACGAGCTGCGCCGTCCCCGCCTCGCCGGCAGCGAGGAAGATCTGGACGCTGATCGACTCCTGGCTGCTGAGCGCTCCGCCGCATGCCCTGCCGTCCACGAAGGGCTCGTGGTCGATGTTCTGGAAGATGACGTTCTTCGGTGTGAGCGCCCCCTGGACGAGGACGCCGACGCAGATCTGGTTGATCACCGGGTCGCCGACATTGTCGAAGTCCAGGTCGACCTCGAGCTCGCGGTTTGCCGTCGCCGTGGTGGGCAGCGTGCCGCCGAGTATCGCCATGGGCGGCCCGGAGGTCGCGAACAGCGGCGTGATGACCGCGAGGAATATCCCGAGGATGACGAGCCCCGTGACCACCAGGCCCACGATCCGGGGATTGGCACGGAGCCAGCCGATGATCGCCGAGATCACCTAGATGGTGGCGGGCGGGTGATACTCGCCGAACACCGCGCGGAGCGCGCCGCAGATCTCACCGAGGGTCGCCTCGGCGCGCACAGCATCGAGGATGCGCGGCATGAGCGGTCCTTCGGACGACGCTGCCTGCGACACCGCCTCGATCGAGGCACGCACCGCACCGCCGTCGCGCCGCGCGCGGTGGCCCGCCAGCCGCTGTGTCTGCTCGGACATCACACGCTCGTCGGGCCGGAACAGGAGCGGTGCGCCGCCCTCCTCCGTCTCCGTGTAGCGGTTCACGCCGACGATCACCTTCTCGCCGGCGACGATGGCACGCTCCGTTCGATACGCCTCGTCCTGGATGAGCCCCTGCATCCATCCTGAACTCGATGCACGCCACCGCGCCGCCGCGCGCGTCGACCTCGTCGAGCAGCTCCTGTGCGCGGCGCTCGAGCTCGTCGGTGAGCCACTCGACGTGATACGAGCCGGCGATCGGGTCGACGGTGTTGGTCACGCCGGTCTCCTCGGCGATGATCTGCTGCGTGCGAACCGCGATGCGCTGCGCCTTCTCGGTGGGGATGGACAGCGCCTCGTCGTAGCACGAGAGCGCAAGCGACTGCACACCGCCGAGCACTGCCGCGAGCGCCTCGATGGCGGCGCGGACGATGTTGTTCTCGGGTTGCTGCGCGGTGAGCGTCGAGCCCCCGGTCTGCGTGTGCGTGCGCAGCATCAGCGACCGCGGATCGCGCGCACCGAACCGCTGCGCCATGAGGCGCGCCCACATGCGGCGCAGCGCGCGGTACTTGGCGATCTCCTCGAAGAAATCGATGTGCGTGTTGAAGATCCAGGAGAGCTTGGGAGCGAAGTCATCGACTCCGACGCCCCGATCGATTGCGGCCTGCACGTACGCGCACGCGTTGGCGAGGCTGAACGCCATCTCCTGCGCGGCGGTGCTTCCCGCTTCCCGAATGTGATACCCGGACAGCGAGATGGGGTTGAACCTCGGTGCGTTGACGGTGCACCACGCGATGAGGTCGGACGCGAGACGGAGTGACGGCCGCGGCGGGTAGATGAACGTGCCGCGCGCGACGTACTCCTTGAGCACGTCGTTCTGGACGGTGCCCATGATCGACGCCGTCTCGAGGCCCTGCCGTTCGGCCGCGACCACGTACATCGCGACGAGCACCGGCGCCGGCGCGTTGATCGTCATCGAGGTGCTCACCTCGCCGAGCGGGATGCCGGCGAACAGATCCTGCATGTCCCGCACCGAGTTGATGGCGACGCCGACCTGGCCGACCTCGCCCGCGCTGCGCGGGTCGTCGCTGTCGAGGCCCATCTGGGTCGGGAGGTCGAACGCCACCGAGAGACCGGGCTGGCCCTGCGCGAGGAGGTAACGGAACCGCGCGTTCGCGTCCTCCGCGGTGCCGAAGCCCGCGTACTGGCGGATGCTCCAGAGCCGGCCGCGGTACATGGTCGGCTGGATGCCGCGCGTGAACGGCGGCTCCCCCGGGAACCCCTCGTCGCGGAGCGCGTCGTGATCCTTCAGATCAGCGGGCGTGTAGAGGGGGGCGACGGGGATACCGCTCCCGGTCTCGAAGTGCTCCTTGCGCTCGCCCCGCTGCCGCGCGGGCTCAAGGCGCTGCTCCTCCCACGCCAGCAACGCACTCGCGAAGTCGGGTTCCCCTCGCTCCACCTCGCCGGACGCGGACGCCTCCCGCTCGGTGATCATGGCCGCAGCATATCTCGGCGTCCGGAGCGGGCGAACTCGCCGTTCACCGTCCGGAACGTGTGCGACACTCCGGGCGATGGCGCTCCCGATCACCCCGTCGCTCGTCGAGGACGCAGCGGCCGGGCTCGCCGGCGACGGCTGGCGGTACACCCAACGGCAGCTGTACTACGCCACGTGCGCCCGTGCCGAGACCCCTCGGTCGAACGCGGCCGCAAATGGCGAGATCGGTTTCGGCGTGCTCCTGCTGCTGATCGGGCTCATCCTCATCGGGATCAAGGTCCTGTTCGCCCTCTTCGTCACGCTCGGGGTGGCGCTCATCCTCGCGGGCATCCTCGCGCGCAGCCGCAAACCGCCCGTCAGGACCAGGCTGCTCGCGCTCTCGTTCGACGAATTCCGCAGCGGCTTCGGGGCCCTGCAGCTGCCGGGGCTCATCGATTCCGACGCCGGGCGAGCGGGCGCGGCAGCGACGACGCCGGACACGATCGTCATCTGCGACACGGACGAGACCGCGTTGATGGTTGCGGCCAACCTCGAGCGCGCCCAGGTCGCCGGTGCCGTGCTGGCGACGGCACAGGCGAGCATCACGCCGCAGCCGGGCGCGAACGTCGTGGCCCTGCACGACGCATCGCCGCGCGGATGCGCGATGGTGCTCGACCTGCGCGATGCGGGGGTCGCGGTGGAGGACGCGGGGCTTCACCCGGCTGACGTCGACAGCCCTGACCATCAGGTGATCGAGGGCGCTCCCGCGCGCCTTCCGCGGGATCTCAGCGCCCTGCTGCGAACCGACGAGGTCGACTGGCTCCTGAGTGGCCGGCGCGTCGAGCTCGCGACGCTGTCACCGGAGCAGGCGATGAGTCACGTGGTGGCCGCGATCAGCCGCCTCCATCCTCTTCGCGGTGATGCCCCGCAGCCAGCTCGCTGAGCAGCTCCGGGTCGAGGTCCGCATCCGTCACCTTCGCAACCTTGCACGGGGTGACCGCACGCAGGGTCGCCGTGCGCCGTCCACCTTCGAGCAGCGCGCGCTCGCCGAGCACCGCACCCGGGCCGACCTGAGCGACCGAGGTGCCGTCCACCTCGGCTGACAGCACGCCGTCGAGCAGCACGTACATCTCGTGTCCCTCGGCTCCCTGCTCGACGAGCGACGCACCCTGCTTCACCGTTTCGATCCGGGGGCTTGCGCCGCCGCGCATGAGCCGTGAGGACAGCTCGCGCTCGAGCGCGGTCTCGACCTCGGTCACCAGGGCCGGCGAGTCCTCGTCGCCCCAGGGTGTGTGCTTCCCGAACGCGTGCTGATACCAGCGCTCGAAGTTGACGAGCCCGGACTTGAGGCACAGGTTCTGGTGTCTCGTCGTAGATCCAGTGGCGCGGGAAGGTGCTTGCGCCGGTGACCTCGCGCGATGACGTGCCGTCGGCGAAGATCGTGAGCGTCAAGCGTCGTCCAGGCCACCGGGGCGGCGATCTGGACGAAGGGAGGTCGGTTCACCTTCCGCGGCGCGGGCACGCCGGTGCGGCCGCCCGCCGTCTGCGTGAAGCGCACCCAGCCGTCACCGACGGTCGGCGCCTGGCGGCGGTCGGGGAACGGAACCGCCGCGAACGTCATGCCGCGGCTGCCGATTCGCAACGTGGTCGAGCCGATGTGCCCGCCACCCGCCTGGCCGTGCTCGGTGATGCGGCCGTCCTCGACCTCGATCCATGCCCGTGAGCTCGTTGGCGAAGCGGAAGCGATCGGCGTCGCGCAGCGCGTCGAGGGAATCGATGTGGTCGGGAGGCGGGTCGTCGTAGTGGGCGACGCCCATCTCGAACGGCACCTTGGTCACTCCCTGGATGGCCTCTGACGGGATCCACGAGATCGAGGTCACCGACGAGTGGATGCGCATGTCATACCTCCTTGGGCATCGGATGATCCGCGCTCGGCCGGGTCGCGGTCGAGGGTGCAGGGACCACAGTCCGAAGGTGGGGATCACCACCCCGGATCGTGGTGGCAGCCCCATATTCGAACGCCCGCCTGGCTGACTAGAGTGGCGGCATGCCAGCGGAACCGATGATCCGCGTCGTGCTCGCGGACGACAACCTGATCGTCCGCGAGGGCGTTCGTGCCCTGCTGTCGATCTCGGGTGACGTCGATGTCGTCGGCGTCGCCGGCGATTACGACGAGCTCCTCGCCGGTGCGGCCGAGCACGTGCCCCAGGTCGTCGTCACCGACATCCGCATGCCACCCGACTTCACCGACGAGGGCATCCGTGCCGCCCGGATCGTGCGCAAGCGCAATCCCGGCACCGGCATCGTGATCCTGTCGCAGTACGACGAGCCGGAGTACGCCATCTCGCTGCTGAGCGAGGGCGCCGCGGGATACGCGTATCTGCTCAAGGATCGCGTCGCCGAGGGCGACCAGCTCGCGCGCGCGGTTCGTGAGGTGAGCACCGGCGGCTCCATGCTCGATCCCCGCATCGTCGATGCGCTCACCAAGCCGGTGAGCGACGCGGGTGGTCTCACCGCCGCCGAGGAGCGGCTGCTTCGCATGGTCGCGGAGGGAAAGCCCATCAAGGCGATCGCGGCGTCGCTGCACGCGACGCCGACGTCGGTCGCGCGACGACGTCGAGCAACTGTTTCTCAAGCTCGCGCAGCAGGCGAGCGCCGGGACACAGGGAGCGCTGGAACGGTTGCGCATGCTCCACAAGGTCATCGTCGACCGTGAGGAGCAGGGCGAGAGCCTCAGCCGCATGCTCCCCGGGCGGCATCGCCGAGCAGATGCGCGAGAAGGGCGTGCAACCGGGCAAGACCGAGCGGCTCACCGTCACGGTGCTGATGTCCGACATCCGCGCCTACTCGACGATCGCCGAGGCATCGGATCCGTCAGTGCTCGCCGGGCAGCTCAACGAGCATCGCGCGGCGATGAATCACGCGGTGCTCGCGCAGGGCGGCACGGTGATGCAGTTCGTCGGCGATGCGGTGATGGCGGTGTTCGGCGCGCCCGTTCCCGCAGCCCGATCACGCGCAGCGCGCGCTCGCCGCCGCGCTCGCGATGCACGCGGGCCAGGCCGAGGTGAACCGGCGGTGGGCCGGCGAAGGGTTGCCGGCCTTCCATCTGGGAATCGGCCTGTCCACCGGCGATGTCGCCGCCGCACTGCTCGGCTCCGAGGAGCGCCTCGAATACTCGCTCGTCGGTGACGCGGTGAACCTCGCGCAGCGTCTGCAGCAGTGGGGCGAGGGCGGGCAGACGGTGCTCAGCGAGCCGACCTACGACGCGCTGGTGGACAAGCCCGATGCCGAGCGGATCGAGCCCGCGCTGGTCAAGGGCCGGCAGACGCCTGTGGGTGCGTATCGGCTGGGTGCCGCGGTGGCGTCGTGAGCGTGCGCACGGCCACGCGAGTCGCGTGGGGAATCGGGGGTTTCTGCGCAGCGTGCGTTGTCGCGAGCGTGGTCCTGCTTGCGCTCGACTGGAAGGCGATCGATTCGCCGGGGACGGCACAGGTCCCGTATTTCCTCGCCGCGCCGATCGTCGGTGTCCTCGGTGTACTGATCGCCACGCGCCGGCCGAAACACCCGATCGGCTGGTTCCTCCTGGCGATCGCCGGCAGCAATGCGATCTCTCTCGCCGCCAACTTCATCGCCATACGCGGTCAGCTCAGCGGCGCCTCGCCGCAGAGTTGGGTGGAGTGGGGAGCGTGGGTGTACAACGAGGCGGGGGCGATCGGGGCGCTCTTGGTCGCCTACCTGATCGTGGTCTTCCCGGATGGACGGCTGCTCCCCGGTGCGTTGTGGCGATGGGCCACATCGGTGGTGTCGGTGGCCGTGGCCGTTGCGCTCGTCGCGTCGATGATCGCCGTGGCGCCCATACAACTGTCGCCCCGACTCCCGGGCATTCCGAACCCACTTGCGGTGGACGCACTCAGTCCCGTGAGCGGCAGCGCGCCGGTCAATGTCGGCGTCCTGATGCTGCTGATCACGGTGCTGGCGGCGGTTGTGGTTCGCCTCCGCCGTGCTCGTGGCATCGAACGCACCCAGATGCGGTGGTTCACGTACATTGCCGCGGCATCTGTCCTTGCCATCGTCGCCGGGTTCCTCGTCGGCAACGTCGAGACAGCGCTCGGTAACAACATCACCAATGTCGGGTTCGGGTTCGGCTTCTACCTGCTCGTGCCCGCGACGATCGGGTTGGCGGTGATGAGGTACGGGCTGTACGACCTGGACGTGTTCATCAGCCGGACGCTGGTGTACGGGTCGCTGGCGGTGTTCATCACGGCGGTGTACGTGGGTATCGCGGTGGGGATCGGGACGTTGGTGGGGAGTGGGGGAAAGCCCAACCTGGCGCTGTCGATCCTGGCGACGGCGATCGTGGCGATCGGGTTCCAGCCGGTGCGGGAGCGGGTGCAGCGTGTGGCCAACCGGCTGGTGTACGGGCAGCGGGCGACGCCGTACGAGGTGCTCAGCGAGTTCTCGGGGCGGGTGGCGGAGACGTACGCGGCGGACGAGGTGCTGCCCCGGATGGCGCGGGTGCTCCAGGAGGGGACGGGAGCGGAGTTGGCGACGGTGTGGTTGCGCGGCAACGCGGAGCTGCGTCCTGCGGCGACGTTTCCGACGGAGCTGGGAATGCACGAGGCGCTGGCGATGCGCAACGGGACGCTGCCGGCGCTGGAGGCGACCCGTGCGGTGGAGGTGCGCCACCAGGGTGAGCTGCTCGGCGCGCTGAGTGTGAGCAAGCGGCGTGGCGAAGCCCTGACCCCGATCGAGGAGAAGCTGGTGGATGACCTGGCGCATCAGGCGGGACTGGTGCTCAAGAACGTGGGGCTGAGCGCGGACCTGCAGGCGCGCCTCGATGAGCTGCGCGCGTCGCGGCAGCGCCTGGTGAGCGCCCAGGACGTGGAGCGGCGCCGTCTCGAACGCAACCTCCATGACGGCGCCCAGCAGCACCTGGTGGCCCTGAAGGTGAAGCTGGGGCTGGCGGAGATGCTGCTCACGCGGGACCCGGCGAAGGCGGCGGCGACCCTGGAGCAGCTCAAGGGGGATGCCGACGACGCCCTGGAGACCCTGCGCGACCTGGCCCGGGGGATCTACCCGCCGCTGCTCGCCGACAAGGGGCTGGTGGTGGCATTGGAATCACAGGCGCGCAAGGCGACGGTGCCGGTGCGGGTGGAGGCGGAGGCGGTGGAGCGCTACGCGCAGGATGTGGAGGCGACGGTGTACTTCTGCGTGCTCGAGGCGCTCCAGAACGTGCAGAAGTATGCGCAGGCATCATCGGTGGTGGTGCGCCTCACTGCGAGCGCTGCCACGCTGAGCTTTGCGGTGATCGACGACGGCGCGGGGTTCGACACGGCAACGGTGCGCAAGGGTGCGGGGCTCACCAACATGGGCGATCGCCTCGACGCCATCGGCGGCCGTCTCGACATCACGAGCGAACCCGGACACGGTTCGACCATCGCAGGGCTGGTGCCGGTCATGGTCCGGACACCCGCGTTGGCGGAGCAGCGATGAACACGGGACACCGGCACGTTTCGTGGTCGAAGGGGGCGCGACCGGCTGCGCTGACGATGGGGGGCGTCGCCGTCGTCGCCGTGGTGATCGACCTGCTCGTGGTGCTGACGTTCCCCGCCGCGATCCCGAGCTCTGATGCCACGCGGCTTTCGTCGTTGGCTTCCGTGCTGCCGCTCATCCCGCTGGCGGTCGTCGCAACGGTGCTCGCCTTGCGAAGGCCCGCGAACCCGGCCGGATGGTTGCTCGGATCCCTGCTGCTCCTCGGGCTGTTCTCCGATCTCGGTTCCGACTACATGCTGCACTGGCTCTACGGCCACAACGTTCCGAGGGCCGGGGTCACACCGCTCGCTCTCGTGGCGATGTCAGCGGGTCCCCCGTCCTTCTTTCCGCTCACCACTCTGCTGCTCGTCTTTCCGGACGGTCACCTCCTGTCAAAGCGTTGGCGGGGCTTTGTCTGGCTGAACGTGGTTCTGGCTGCGTTCGCAGCCGTACCGGCACTCTTCGATCCCAGCTCGCTCGGTGACGGGCATCGACAGGTGCCCAACCCGCTGGGGGTGGCGGGCGCGCACCCGCTCCTGAGCACAGTGACCAACGCCGCTGAGTTAGGGACGTTCGCGACAGGCGTTGTCGGGCTCGTCTCGCTCGGCATCCGCTACCGACGTGCGGATGCCGATATGCGCCAGCAGATCAAGTGGTTTGGCGTGGGCGTGGTCGTACTCCTGATCGCGGTGACGGTGGGCGGCATCGCTTCACCGACCGCGCAGTGGACGACACCGATTCCCGTCATCGCCGAGGTCATCGGACTCTCCGCTGTCCCGCTGTGCATCGGCGTGGCAGTGCTGAAGTACCGGCTGTACGACATCGACATCATCATCAGCCGAGCACTCATCTATGGGTCTCTTGCGGTCCTTATCACGGCGGTGTACGTGGGCATCGCGGTGGGGATCGGGACCCTGGTCGGCAGCGGTGGCCAGCCCAACCTCGGGCTGTCGATCGTGGCGACGATCATCGTTGCGGTGGGGTTCCAACCGGTTCGCGAGCGTCTGCAGAGGATTGCCAACCGGCTGGTGTACGGAAGGCGCGCCACGCCGTACGAGGTGCTGAGCGAGTTCTCCGAACAGGTCGCGGCGACGTACGCAGCGGATGAGATCCTGCCCCGCATGGCGCGCATCCTTCAGGAAGGAGCCGGCGCGGAGTCAGCGACGGTGTGGCTGTACAGCGGCGCGAGCCTGCGACCCGCGACGACCTTCCCGGAATTGTTGACCGTGCGCGAGCCGTTGATCATGAGCAACGGGTCGGTCCCGGAGGTACCCGGCGCTGCGGCGGTGGTGCGCGTCGAGCATCAGGGGGAGTTGCTTGGCGCGCTGAGCGTGACCAAGCGCAAAGGCGAGTCGCTGACCTCGACGGAGGAGAAGCTCGTCGAGGACCTTGCTCATCAGGCCGGGTTGGTGCTCAGAAACGTCGGACTGACGGGCGAATTGCGACAGCGCCTCGAGGACCTGCGTCTGTCACGCCAGCGCATCGTGCAGGCCCAGGACGAGGAGCGTCGGCGTCTCGAGCGGAACCTGCACGACGGTGCGCAGCAACATCTCGTCGCGATCAAGGTGAAGATCGGGATCGCGCAGACGCTGGTCGCGAAGGCTCCGGAGCAAGCCCGATCCACCGTGGCTGCCTTGAAGACGGACGCCGACGAGGCGCTGGAGACACTTCGGGATCTGGCGCGAGGGATCTACCCTCCGCTGCTCGCCGACAAAGGACTGGTCGTTGCGCTGGAATCGCAGGCACGCAAGGCGTCGGTGCCGGTCACGGTGGAAGCAGAAGCCGTTGGCCGCTACACGCAGGGAATCGAGTCCACGGTGTACTTCTGCGTGCTCGAGGCGCTCCAGAACGTGCAGAAGTATGCGCAGGCATCGCGGGTGGTGGTGCGTCTCGTCGGGAGCGAGGACACGTTGACCTTTGCGGTGAGCGACGACGGCGCGGGGTTCGACGCGGCGACGGTGCGCAGGGGTGCGGGGCTCACCAACATGACCGACCGCATCGACGCCATCGGCGGCACCCTCGCCGTGTCATCTGCCCCCGGGCACGGCACCACTGTGCGCGGCGTCATCGATGCCACAGCGCGAGTGACTGTTGCAGTCTGATGTCGATGCAGGAATCCGTCGCAGAACCCCGAAGTCGAGTCCTGACGCACCCAGCGATCGCGTGGGCTTTGACGATTTCGGCGCTTGCGCTCTTCATCACGTTCGCCGTGGTGTTCTTCTCTCCGGTCACGCCGTCGGCGCTCTTCCAGGCTTCAGGCGGAGCCATCACCGCATTCTGGTTGTTTCCATTCCTCGGGTTTCTTCCCGTCGGGCTGCTCCTTGCGCTGCGCCGGCCGCACAACCCCCTCGGCTGGCTCGCACTCATCGCGATCCTCCTCCTGGGAATCGGATCGCTCTCTGCACTCGTGGGATCCGTCCTTCTCACCGACCACAACGGTGCCGGCAGATACGTGGCGCTCCTGTCCGTGTTCTGGAATGCACCGGCGGGTGGTGCGCCCGAAATCATGCTCGCCGTGATGCTGCTCACCTTCCCGGACGGACACCTGCCAGTCCCCTCGGTGGCGATGGCTGCTGTACGCATTGATCGCGATTGGCGCTCTGGGAGCCGTGCTCGGCGTCGTCAATCCGACGCCCGGAGCACTCGGAATCTCGTCCGTCGTGACGCCTGGAGAAGACCCCGCCGATCAGTCTGCTCGCGATTCAAGGATCAGGAACAGTCGTCCTCACCATCTCGACAGTCGTGAACCTCATCTCGTACGCGCTGGATGCCCTGGTGCTCGCCTCGATCTTCCTGAGACTGCGAGGCGCGGATGCGGATCGGCGTCACCAGATCAAATGGGTCGCATTCGGCGCCGTGGTGACGATCACCACCGTCATCGGGCTCAACAGCGTTCCCGTCGGGAACACGGGGGTTCCACCGCTCTGGTATTTCTTCGTCGCGGGCCCGCTCCTGATCCTCGCCGGACTGGCGATCCCGGTCGCCATCGGACTCGCGGTCATGAAGTATCGCCTCTACGACATCGACGTGATTCTCAATCGCGCCCTTGTCTATGCGGCCCTCGCGGCGTCGATCACGGCGGTGTACATCGGCATTGCGGTTGGCATCGGGACTCTCGTCGGGAGTGGTGGGCAACCCAATCTCTGGCTCTCGATCGTCGCCACCATCATCGTCGCGGTGGGGTTCCAGCCGGTGCGCGAGCGCGTGCAGAAGGTTGCCAACCGCCTGGTCTATGGGAATCGCGCCTCGCCGTACGAGGTGCTGAGCGCATTCTCCGGGCAGGTCGCGGAGACGTACGCGGCCGACGAGATCCTGCCGCGCATGGCCCGGATCCTGCAGGAGGGAGCCGGCGCGGAGTCAGCCACCGTGTGGTTGCGCAGCGGTGCCGACCTGCGACCTGCGGCGACGTTCCCGGAGTCGACGGCACAGCACGAGCCGCTGCTGATGAGCGACGGCGCGTTGCCGGAGGTACCCGGCGCCGCGGCCGCGGTGCGCGTCGAGCATCAGGGCGAGCTGCTCGGCGCGCTCAGCGTGACCAAGCGCAGGGGTGAGTCGCTGACACCGACGGAGGAGAAGCTCATCGGCGCCCTCGCGCACCAGGCGGGATTGGTGCTGAGAAACGTCGGATTGACCGCCGAGCTGCGCCAGCGTCTCGAGGACCTGCGCAGCTCACGTCAACGCCTCGTGCAGGCGCAGGATGAGGAGCGGCGGCGGCTGGAGCGGAATCTGCACGATGGCGCGCAGCAGAACCTGGTCGCGATCAAGGTGAAGATCGGGCTGGCGCTGATGCTGGTGACGAAAGCGCCGGAGCAAGCCCGGTCCACCGTGGCCGCGTTGAAGGCGGACGCGGACGAGGCGCTCGAGACGCTGCGCGACCTGGCTCGAGGGATCTATCCCCCGTTGCTCGCCGACAAGGGTCTCGTCGTGGCATTGGAGTCGCAGGCGCGCAAGGCAACCGTGCCGATCACCGTCGAAGCGGACGCTGTTGATCGCTACACGCAGGAGGTCGAGTCCACGGTGTACTTCTGCGTGCTCGAAGCGCTGCAGAACGTGCAGAAGTACGCCAGCGCCACGCATGTGCTCGTGCGGTTGCGCGGCGAGGTTGAGGTCTCTCGCGTTCGAGGTGCGCGACGACGGCAGCCGGTTTCGACGTCGCGAGTGTTCGCAAAGGAGCGGGGCTCACGAACATGAGTGATCGAGTGGAAGCACTCGGCGGCAGGGTCGAGATCGCATCGCGCCGAGGCGCTGGCACCACACTCCGAGGCGAGGTCCCGGTACCCATGCGGACAGCCGTGGGGGTGGCGGTGTGATGCGCTCACGCCACCCATCGCGCTTGGCATGGGCGATCGGCGTCGTCTGTCTGGCGCTCCTCGTCGTCAGCCTTGTGCTGCTGGTGCTTGACCGGAAAGCGATCAACTCGCCCGGGACAGCGCAGCTTCCGTACTTTCTTCAGGCACCCGTGGTCGGCGTTTTCGGCGTGCTGATCGCGTCACGCCGCCCGAGAAACCCGATCGGTTGGTTGCTGCTCGCGATCGCGGCTCTCGACGACATCTACCTCGTGGCCGGCTTCACCGCGATGCTCGGACTCCTCAGCGGCGCCTCGCCACGGAGCTGGGTGGTGTGGCCGGCGTTGGTCTTCAACGCCGTGTCCCTCGGAGGCCCGATTCTTCTGGGGTTTCTCGTCCTGTACTTCCCGGACGGGCACCTGCCCGGGCGCCGCTGGCGCTGGGTCACGTGGTACCTCGGCTTTGCAATCGTCAAGACGATCGTCTCGGCAGTGCTCGCAGTGGCGCCGATTGAGCTGTCCCCCCGTCTTCCCAATGTCGCCAACCCGCTCGCGGTGCGTGCGCTCGACGGGCTCACCAATGGCACCGACCCCACCAGCTGGGATTGCGCTCCTGGCGATCTTGCTCCTGGTCCTCGCCGCGGCTGTGGTCCGTTTCCGTCGCTCCCGGGGACTCGAGCGACGTCAGCTGCGTTGGTTTGCCTGGACTGCCGCGATCTCCCTGGGGGTGCTCGTCCTGGCCTTCTTTCTTCCTGGAGCGGGCAGCGGCGGCGTCAGCGACTGGGTATGGGGCGCGGGAAGCATCAGTCTGCTGGTCGTTGTCCCTTCGACGATCGGGTTGGCGGTGATGCGGTACGGGCTGTACGACCTGGACGTGTTCATCAGCCGGACGCTGGTGTACGGGTCGCTGGCGGTGTTCATCACGGCGGTGTACGTGGGCATCGCGGTGGGGATCGGGACGCTGGTGGGGAGCGGGGGGAAGCCCAACCTGGCGCTGTCGATCCTGGCCACGGCGATCGTGGCGATCGGGTTCCAGCCGGTGCGGGAGCGGGTGCAGCGCGTGGCCAACCGGCTGGTGTACGGGCAGCGGGCGACGCCGTACGAGGTGCTCAGCGAGTTCTCGGGGCGGGTGGCGGAGACGTACGCGGCGGACGAGGTGCTGCCCCGGATGGCGCGGGTGCTCCAGGAGGGGACGGGAGCGGAGTCGGCGACGGTGTGGTTGCGCGGCAACGCGGAGCTGCGTCCCGCGGCGACGTTTCCGACGGAGCTGGGAATGCACGAGGCGCTGGCGATGCGCAACGGGACGCTGCCGGCGCTGCCGGAGGCGACCCGTGCGGTGGAGGTGCGCCACCAGGGCGAGCTGCTCGGCGCGCTGAGCGTGAGCAAGCGGCGTGGCGAAGCCCTGACGCCGATCGAGGAGAAGCTGGTGGATGACCTGGCCCATCAGGCGGGGCTGGTGCTCAAGAACGTGGGGCTGAGCGCGGACCTGCAGGCGCGGCTCGATGAGCTGCGCGCCTCACGGCAGCGCCTGGTGAGCGCCCAGGACGTGGAGCGGCGCCGTCTCGAGCGCAACCTCCATGACGGCGCCCAGCAGCACCTGGTGGCCCTGAAGGTGAAGCTGGGGCTGGCGGAGATGCTGCTCACGCGGGACCCGGCGAAGGCGGCGGCGACCCTGGAGCAGCTCAAGGGGGATGCCGACGACGCCCTGGAGACCCTGCGCGACCTGGCCCGGGGGATCTACCCGCCGCTGCTCGCCGACAAGGGGCTGGTGGTGGCCTTGGAATCACAGGCGCGCAAGGCGACGGTGCCGGTGCGGGTGGAGGCGGAGGGTGTGGAGCGCTACGCGCAGGATGTGGAGGCGACGGTGTACTTCTGCGTGCTCGAGGCGCTCCAGAACGTGCAGAAGTATGCGCAGGCGTCATCGGTGGTGGTGCGCCTCACCGCGAGCGCGGACACGCTGAGCTTTGCGGTGATCGACGACGGCGCGGGGTTCGACGCGGCGACGGTGCGCAAGGGTGCGGGGCTCACCAACATGAGCGATCGCATCGACGCCATCGGCGGCATCGTCGAGATCCGCTCCCATCCCGGCGCGCGGCACCACCGTGCGCGGTTCGCTGCCGGTCGAGACACGCGCTCGCAGCGGCGGTCTGAGCCGCCTACGCGGTTGCGGTCGCGGCTGCCCAGGCCTCCGTCAACCGGTCCGGGCTGAACTCGGACTTCGAGATGAACCCCGCGGCGCCCGCCTCGGCGGCGCGCGGCGCGTACTCGTCGGCCTCGTACGTTGAGAGCACCAGCACCACGACGGGCCTGGAGTCCGTCCACCTCGGCGAGGATCTCCCTGGTCGCGTCGAGCCCGCTGATGCCGGGGAGATTCACGTCCATGAGCACGAGGTCGGGACGAAGCTCACGAGCGGAGGTCACCGAATCCTCCCCGGTCTCGACCTCGCCGACCACCTCGAACCCGTCGGTGAGCTCGACCACCGTCCGCGCGACGTCGCGGAAGGGCGCCTGGTCATCGACGATCAACACTCGCACGCTCATCTCGACACTCCCACGCTGCAACGGTAGCCGGGTCCTTTGTCGCGGGCAAGCATGTTCGCCTCACTGTTCGCGGTGATGCAGGCACCCTTTGCCGGGTCGCCTCGGTATTCTCACCCGGTGCCGATCCCTGTGGTGCTCGCCGAGGACAACTACCTGCTCCGTGAGGGCATCCGCCAGCTGCTCGAGACCTCGGATGAGATCGAGCTGCTCGCAACGTGCGTCGACCTGCCCGGGCTCGAGGAGGCGATCGCGGCGCACAACCCGTCGGTCGTGATCACCGACATCCGCATGCCACCCACCGGCACCGACGAAGGGCTGCGGGCCGCCGAGCGTCTCCGGACTGAACGCCCTGAGGTCGGCGTTGTCGTGCTCAGCCAGTACGCCGAGCCCGAGTACGCACTCGCCCTGCTCGAGAAAGGCGCCAGCGGACGTGCGTATCTCCTCAAGGAGCGCGTGTCCGACATCGACCAGCTCGTCAATGCCGTCCGCGAGGTCGCGCGTGGCGGGTCCGTCATCGATCCGCGGGTGGTCGAGGTGCTGGTGGCCGCACGTGGCGCCGCGCGCGACTCGCCGATCGCTCAGCTGACCCCTCGCGAACGCGACGTGCTCCAGCAGGTTGCGATGGGTCGCAACAACGCGGGCATCGCCGCGGCACTGTTCCTCACCGAGCGCGCGGTGGAGAAGCACATCAACGCGATCTTCTCCAAGCTCGAGCTCTCCGAGGAGCCGGACGTGCACCGGCGCGTCAAGGCCGCGCTGGTCTACCTCGCCGCGCAGCCGTAGGTCAGTCGCGCTGCTCGGCGTCGCGCGCGCCGACGAGGATCGCCATGTTCCCCATCGGGTGCTTGTTCTCTCGCATCAGCTGATGCGCGAGACCGACCTCGTCGAACGCGAACGTCCGTGAGAGGCAGGGGTCGACCTCGCCGCTGGCCACCATCTCGTTGAACGCCGCGCACTCGCCGTCGTTGGCGAAATGCGAGCCCTGCAGGCGCTTCTGGCGCATCCAGAGATACCGCAGGTCGACGGCGGCGTGATAGCCGGAGGTACCGGCGCAGATGACCACCATGCCGCCGTTGTCACACACGAAGATCGACGTCGGGATGGTGTCCTCACCGGGATGCTCGAACACGATGCGGGGATTGCGCCGCTCGCCGACGACGTCCCACAACCGCTTGCCGAAGGCACGAGCACCCTGCATCCACGTCGCGAAGGCCGCGTCGTCGCGCCAGTCGGGGATCACTCCCCAGTGCGAGAACTCGCGCCGGTCGATGTACCCGCGCGCGCCGAGGTCGATGCAGTACTGCCCGCGCTCGGCACCCGACGTCACCGCGACGGGGATCGCGCCTTTCGCCTTCGCGATCTGAATCGCCTGCGAACCGAGTCCGCCGGAGCCGCCCCAGATCAGGACGATGTCATCCTCGCGAACCGTGTGCGGGGACCACGAGCACAGCATGCGATATGCCGTGGCGCCCACCAGCGTGGCCGCTGCGGCTGCGGCCCAGCTCAGCTGCGGGGGCTTCGGCAGCAGCTGATGCGCCTGCACCAGCGTGTATTGCGCGAAGCTCCCCCAGTTCGTCTCGTATCCCCAGATCCGCGCGCTCGGCGCGATGATCGGATCGCCTCCCGCGAGGATCCACGGATCGTCGGCGTCCCACACACCGCAATGCGCGACGACCTCATCCCCGACCCGAACGTTCTCGACTCCCTCGCCGACCGCCCACACGATCCCTGACGCGTCACTCCCGCCCACGTGGAACGGCTCGGGCTCCCCGGCCTTCTGCCGGAGCGCGATGACGTCGACCGGCCGCCCGAGGGCGGCCCAGACGTTGTTGTAGTTGACGCCCGCGGCCATCACGTACACGAGGGCCTCGCCCGGGCCTGGACGTGGTGTTGCCACCGTCTCCACGGCGAATGCGGTCTGCGGATCCCCATAGCGCTCGGGGCGGATCAGTTGCGCCTGCATGCGCTCCGGCACCTCGCCGAGGGGCGGCATCGAACCGATTGCAGTCGAATTCGGGGTGGCCATGGGCCTCCGGACGATACACGGGGGACGCCGCCGGACGACTCACCAGACACGACCCCCTACCGTCCGGATCGGTACCGCCATACCGCCGGAAATGCGAGCGCGGCCGCGCCCAGTCCGAGGAGGCAGAGCGCGCCGCCGGTGACGATCGCGACCTCGGCGCCGAAGGCGTTTGCGACCGCGCCGGCTTCCACGTCACCGAGATACGGCCCTCCGGTCACGACCATGAAGTACAGCGACGTGAGACGTCCGCGCAGCTCGTCCGGCGCGATGCGCTGCATGATCGTGTTCCGGCACACCGCGCTGAAGCTGTCTGCGCCGCCGGCGATCGCGAGCAGGACGAGCGCCACCCAGAGGGTGCCGACGTACCCGAACACGATGATCGCGACACCCCAGATCGAGATCGCCACGACGATGATGCGGCCGAGCCGCCTCGATCGCGTCACCGGTCCGCTGAGCAACGCGGCGACGACCGCGCCCACTCCCGGCGCCGAATAGAGCAGTCCGAGCCCCTGCGCCCCGGCATGGAACGTGGTCGCGGCAAGGACCGGGAACACCGCTCGCGGCAGGCCGAAGATCATCGCCGCGAGGTCCATGGCGAATCCGCCGAGGATCACCGGTTGGTGGCGGGCGAAGCTGAGTCCGCGCAGGACCGCCGCAACCGGCCGCTCGCGCTCCGTGGACGAGCGGCCCTGGGGCGGCAGGAGGGCCACGGCGATCAGGGCGGCGCTGAACGTCAGGACGTCGACGGAGTAGGCGGCCGGCAGACCGAGATGCGCGATCACCACCCCGCCGATTGCCGGCCCGGCGATGAGCCCCGTGTCGAAGAGCACGATGTTGAGCGACAGCGCTCCGGCGAGCCGGTCGTTGCCGACCAGGTTCGGGATGATCGCCGTGCGCGTCGGGGAGTCGACGGAGCCGAACAGCGCCGCGATCGCGACCACCGCATAGATCCCGAGGAGCGGCGGGTGGCCCATGAGCGCACCGAGAGCGAGCAGTCCCGAGCAGCACCCGAGGCCGACCTGGGTCACGAGCAGGACGCGGCGTCGATCGAATCGGTCGGCGATCGCGCCACCGGCGAGTGACCCACCGATGAGCGGCACCGCCTGCACGATGCCGAGGAGGCCGACGGCGAGTGGAGACCGGGTCAATGAGTACACCTGGAACGGCACAGCGACAACGGTGATCTGCCGCCCGACGAGCGAGATCATCTGTCCGAAGAAGAGCCGGCGGAACGGCTGCGACTCCCGAAGGGCCCTGGCGTCGACGGCGACGGTGCGCAGCAACCGACTCGCGATCGGTCTGCGCGCGGGTTCGGGGCTCAGTCCCTCAGGCACGCCGGGTCAGGTGGCGGGGGCATGCGGTGCATCTGGTGTGGGTCCGGGGCAACGCTATCCTGTCCGGCGATGCTCATGACCCACGCGGCGCTCGACGATGCGGCACGAACGCTGATCGAACGCCGGGCGCTCATCGATCGGACGCTGGCCGAACGTCTCGCCGCCCTGCCACCGGAGCATCTGCCTGAATTGATCGCCCTGGCGCACCGCGTGCGCGTCGCGTGGATGGGTGAGGCGGTCGAGGTGGAATCGATCGTCAGCGCGAAGACCGGGGGCTGCCCGGAGGATTGCGTGTTCTGCTCCCAGTCCGCCCGGTACGCCACCGACGTTGAACGCGCGCCGATGCTCGACACGCGCGAGCTCGTGGAGATGGCGCGGCGCACGAAAGCGCTCGGCGGAACTGAGTTCTGCATCGTCGTCGCGGTCCGCGGACCGGACGAACGGATGATGCGGTCGGTGATCGATGCGACTCAGGCGATCCGCGCCGAGGTCGACATCGAGGTCGCGGCGTCGCTCGGCCTGCTCAAGGACGGACAGGCGGAACGTCTCGCTGCCGCGGGTGTCCACCGCTACAACCACAACCTCGAGGCCGGACCCCGCTTCTTCCCTCAGATCTGCACCACCCACAGCTTCGACGATCGAGTTGCAACGTGCCGGAGGGTGATCGACGCGGGTATGGAGCTGTGCAGCGGCGGGATCTTCGGTATGGGCGAGACCTGGGCGGACCGCCTCGACCTCGCGTTCGTGCTTCGCGACCTCGGCACGCGTGAGATTCCGTGCAACTTCCTCAACCCGCGGCCGGGAACGCCGCTCGGTGGGGCCGACTTGCTTCCACCGCTCGAGGCACTGCGCTGCGTTGCGGTGTTCCGGTGCATCAACCCCGAGGCGGTGCTGCGCTACGCCGGCGGGCGCGAGGTGGTGTTGCGCGACCTGCAGGCGTACGGGATGCTCGCCGGCGCGAACGGGCTCATCGTCGGCAACTACCTGACGACGCTCGGACGGAGCGCCGAAGCCGACCTTGCGATGCTTGCCGATCTCGGCATGCCGGTGGCGACGCGTCCGCTCACCGGGACCATCGGCCTGCGCGCCGTGTCACCAGTCGGGTCGTGAGCCCGCGCGACACCTGGAATCCCCAGCAGTACGAGCGTTTTCGCGCAGAGCGCGAGCAGCCGTTCCACGACCTCGTGGCGCTCATCACCCGGCGACCTGCGGGCCGCGTGGTCGATCTCGGATGCGGGACGGGCCTGCTCACGGCCGCGCTGCACCGCGAGCTCGAGGCGGTCGAGACCCTCGGCGTCGATTCGTCGGATGCGATGCTCGAGCGGTGTCGCGAGGTCGACGTCGCCGGCGTGCGCTTCGAGCGGGGTGACATCAGCGCCTGGGAGCCCGCCGCGCGGTTCGACGTTGTCTTCTCGAACGCCGCGCTGCAATGGGTTCCCGACCACCCGGCGCTGCTGGCGCGCCTGAGCGCGATGATCGAACCGGGTGGTGAGCTTGCCATCCAGGTCCCCGCCAACTTCGACCATGTGTCGCATCGGCTCGCCGCTGAGATCGCGAGCGACGCGCCGTTCGCGAGCGCGATGGGAGGCTATGTCCGCACCTTCTCCGTGATGGCGCCGGAGGCATACGCGACGCTTCTGCACGACCTTGGATTCGAGTCGCAGGTGGTGCGGATGCAGGTGTACGGCCACGTGCTCGAGTCACCGGACGCGGTGGTCGAGTGGGTGCGCGGCACGCTCCTCACGGACTACGAATCGCGCCTTCCCGAGGCCGTGTACCGGGAGTTTCTCGCCCTGTATCGCGAACGCCTTCGAGCGGCGCTCGATGATCGGCGGCCGTATTTCTATCCGTTCAAGCGGATTCTGATGTGGGGGCGGCGGCCGGGCTGACCGGCGGGTGAAGAGCAGGAACGATGCAGATCAAGCGCCTCGATCTCGGCCACCTGTACGTCGTGTCGAAGCCGTGGCCTGTGCACGGTTTCGTCATCCTCCACGACAGCCTCGGCGCGGTGCTCGTCGACACGGGATGCGGCGCGCCTGACGAGATCCTCCGCGAGTACCGCGTGGTGAACAGGACGGTCGCGGACGCGCTGGCGACGCACGGGCTCTCGCCCGTCGACATCACGATGGTCGTCAACACGCACCTGCATTTCGACCACTGCGGGCAGAACGCGGCGTTCCCGCACGCCCCGATCATCGTGCAGCGAACCGAGCACGAACGGGTCTTCCGTGACCGCGACGAGATGGCCGAATGGCTCGAGGCGTCCGGCACCAGGTTCGAGGTGATCGACGGCGATCACGCCCTCGCCGGCGACCTGCATATCGTGGCGACGCCCGGACACACCGTGGGTCACCAGTCGGTCGTCGCGACGACCGAGTCGGGCGTGGACCTGTTCATCGGCGACGCCGCGTACACCCGGGCCGTGTGGGACCGAGGTCCGGGCATCTCGAAGCTGCCGCCGGGCCAGGCTGCAGACGTCGACTCATGGCGAGCGTCGCTCGAGGGGCTGAAAGCGCGAGCGCCGGATCGAGTGCACTTCTGCCACGACGCGTCCTGAGCTCCAAGGGTGGTCGCGCTAGCGCATCCGCATCACGAACCGATAGGCGAGCGCGAACAGCACCAACGCCATCCCCGCGAAGATGGCAGCCTCGATGCTCTGGAACAGCCAGAAGCGATCTGCCGGTTGATAGTGCTGGAGCGTAAGGACCTGCGCATAGCAGCCAGGATCGGGCCCCTGGCAGAACGCGGCGCTCGGAATCGGATGGCCGGAACCATCAGACAGTGTCATCGGGCCAACCGCCCACGCGGAGGAGGCGGGGCCTGACGTGAAGCCCGATAGTCCGAAGCTACCTCGCGAAGTCAACGGCGGCAGGTAGGCCGGCCGCGCGAGCAGCGCGATCGCAAGCCTCGCGGCCAGAAATCCGATCAGAGTCGCAGCAATCGCCGGCACGGTTCGCTGGATGAGCGCGCCTGCGGCCACACCGAGGGCAAGGGCGAAGACTGCATATGCAATCAGAACTGGGGGCGCGATCTCGAAGCCGTCCCACACACTCTGGTTCCCGAGCGACCCGAGCCCGTGCTGCATGCTGAACCAGCCTTGGCCGGCTAGGGCAAGCGCAGTGGACCCGACCACCACTCCAAGTGCAACGAGCCCGATCTTGCTGAGGAACCAGCGGCGCCGAGTAACCCCCTGAGTTCATATGAGGCGATGGGTCCCGTGCTCGGCTTCCCGTGCGATCAAGGGCACGCCCACGAACAGTCCCACAAGTGCCGGGATCACGATTCCTGCGGCAGTGACCCACCACCACGGGGTCTGGAAGCTGCTCGTGTACTGGCCGATGAGGGACGTGCATGACGATGGGACAATCGCGTCCCGTGACTGCGGGCAGTTTCTTGCGATTTCGGCCATAAGGCCGGCGCCGGCGATCATGAGCGCGAGGACTCCCACGGTGAAGACGAGCAGCACTGCGAGCGCCGACGCTGCCTCCCATCGGTGCTGTCGCCAAGTCAGCCAGGTCATGAGGAAACGCCCTCCGCGAGTTGTGGTGCGGGCAGCGCTCCCGCACGTGGATTGCCCAGGTAGGCGAGCACCAGCTCTTCGAGGCTCGGGGTCTCGATCCGCCAGCCCGGGGGCGCCGCCGGGTTATCCCGACGTACGAGGAGAGCGCTCTCTCGCTCGCTGTGCTGATAGCTGATCACCGTGGAGTCGGCTGACGCAACTTCCCTCTCGAGTCGCGGGCCGACCAGGAGCTTGTGTTCCTCGCGAATCGTGTCGATGTCGCCGGCAAGCTGCACACGACCGTCTGCGAGGATTACCAGGTAGTCGCAAACACGCTCGACATCGGCGATCAGGTGGGAGGACAGCACAACTGTCGTGCCGTCGGCAGCGACGGCGTCAACCAGCTCCGCGAGGAAGTCACGCCGGGCGAGAGGATCGAGGGACGACGCAGGCTCGTCGAGGAGGAGCAGGTCCGGATGCTTCCCGAGGGCGAGAGCGAGGCTGACCTGCGCCCGCTGACCGCCGGACAGCTTCCTGATCGGACGATCCAGCGGGATGCCACGCCTGTGCATCCTCTCGCGTGCTCCGCGGTCATCCCACCGCGGATTGCTGGACCGGCCGAGGTGCAACGTATCGGCGACCGTGAATCGCGAGTACAGGGGGCGATCCTGGGGGACATACCCCACTCGCCCGAGGACGAGCTCGGGCTGCCGCTGTGGCGACCATCCCAGCGTCTCGATCCCACCCGCGTCAGGAGTCAGGAGGCCGATCGCGAGGTTGAGGAGCGTCGTCTTGCCGGCACCGTTGGGGCCTATCAACGCCGTGATGCGCCCGCCGGGTACCTGCACGCAGCAGTCTCGCAGCGCCCAGTTGCGGCGATAGCGCTTCCCTAGAGCGGTGGCCTCGATCGCGGGTCTCAAGCGACCCCCTTGGCATAGCCTTCGCCCATCGCGGACTCGAACAGCGCGGAGACGGCCTCCTCGCTGAGCCCCGCCTCCCTCGCGCGGATCACCCAAGCTTCAAGGTCGGGTCTCAGCTCGCGCAGTGCTGTCGGCGGGATCGGGGCAGGCGCCGTGTCCGCGATGAAGGTGCCGACTCCCGCACGGCTCAATGCAAACCCGTCGCGCTCCAGTTGGGAGTATGCCTTGAGCACCGTGTTGGGGTTGATGGCGAGCGCCGCCACCACCTCTCGCGCCGCGGGCAGGCGATCGCCGGGTCCAAGCACCCCGCGGAGCACCGCCCGCCGCACCTGATGGACAAGCTGGGCGTAGGCAGGTGTCGCGGAACCCGTCTCCAATCGAAAATGAATCATTTAGCTATCTCACTAGTGAATATGAGAATAGAGCACGTATCGCGACGCCGTCAAGCCCGCCCTGTCGAGTGCGCAGCGTTTCGACCCGCGCATGAGCCGCGGGTCACCGTCGCCTACGCGTCGGGGTCGGTCCCGTCCCACTCCTCGACCGGGCTCGACCACCATCCCCAGTCCCCGTCCAGTCGTGGACGGTCCGGGAGCGCTATCCGTCCGTTGCACCACAGAAACGCATCGCGCGGGGCGGCGTCGATCGGCAACCACATGGGGAAGAGCCGCGGTACCAACCGCGAGCACAGCTCCTCCGGCAAGGCGAACGGCTCGCCGAGTCCCCGCCCGACGTCCCAGGTGTGGACGAGGAGCTCGTCACACGACATCGCAGCGTAGCCGCTGGGATCGGTGATGCCCGATGCGTGCAGGCCGCGTGCCTCCGGCGGGGCGCTGCGGACCACGTCGGCAAGGATCGAGGCCTGAGCGCGGAGGATGTCGAGCAGCGCATCGACCCCGAGCCCCGGTGCTGGCGCGCTCAGCACGGAGAGGCGGCGCGTTGCCCTGGTCGCCAGATGCGCGGCGTACCACGCCTGCGCGCTGATCATGTGCCGGAGGGTCTGATCGCAGTCCCACTCCAGGTCAGGGACCGCCGCCGACCAGTCGCGGGTGCTCAGCGGCGTGAGGAATCCGAGAACGAGATCCCTCGTCGACTCGACGTCAGGGGCGCCGAGGGTCACGCGACGGCGCTGACGATCTCCGGGCGCAGTCCGGGGAACTTCGCGAGGTACTCGCGACGGTCGGCCTTGAGTTGCGCCACCAGCGCGCGGTACTCATCCGACCGCCCCTGGCGCTCGTACAGCTTTCGGGGCTGGAGGATCTCGGGATCGTCCAGATCAGGGAGCGATACGGCGACCTCATAGCCGAAGTCGGGATCCCGCTCCCACTCGATGGTGCCCTCGGAGATCGCCTTGACGATGGCGCTCGAATACGGAATCGACACCTTCTTGCTGCGCTCGTCCTCGTCCTTGCCCCCGACGCGGCCGGTGTTGAGGAGGTAGACCTGGAAGTCGCTGCTGTCCATCAGTTCCAGGAAACGGTTCCCCTGCTGCTCGTGCCGCAGCGGGAAGAAGGGATTCGTCCCCGGAACGCGCAGGAACTTGCCCGCCTCCTCGGCGCCGCCCGCCGACGTCCCGCGGGTCTCACCGAGCATGAAGAAGAGTGCCGCCTGCTCGCGGTTGAGCCGCGCCACGCCGGGAATGAGGTTGTCGTTGCGGTTGAGGATCAGGAAGTGATCGACAGCCTTGATGTCCCGGGCGTCCTTGTGCCAGCCCAGCGCGTCCATGCGGAAGACTGCGCGGCCGTTCGGTGTGTACGCGGTGTCGAAGAAGTCGACGACGCCTTCCTCGTTCTGTGAGACGTTCTCGAGGTACGCCTCGGGCTTGCAGACCGCGCCGTGGATGCTCGGCTCGAACTGGGGGTCAAGCGCGAAGGTCTTCGCGAAGCAGCCGTTCTCGGTGGCGACCACCCGTCCGCCGGGGTACAGCGCGACGAAGTCGTCCTGCACCGGCTTGCTGTCGTTCTGGCGCGTGAAGGTCGTCGTGGTCTTGCCGGTTCCCGACAGGCCGATGATCAGCAGCGCCTGCTCACCCTTGGCCGTCGGCACCACCTTGCAGCCGGCGTGCAGCGACAGGCCCCCCTGGTCATATGTGAGCTTGTTCCACATCCGCAGGCCGCCCTTCTTCGACTTGCCGAAGTAGTCGCTGTTGAGCACGCGGGTCACGCCGGCGTCGAGGTCGACGGCGATGATCCGGTCGCTGGGGTATCCCGGGGCGTCGAGGTTGGGCGTGTAGATGACCGTCAACACCGGCTCGAAGTCGGGGCCCGGGTTCTCGGCGTCGAAGTACAGCCACCGCTGCATGCCGGCGATGTTGGCGTTGGCCGCCTCGATGAAGAGGCGAGCCGCGACGCGGCGCTCCGGATCGTTGCCGATGTAGCCGTCGATGACCAGCATGTCCTGGTCGCGGATGTATGCATCCTGGCGCGCGGCGATCTTGGCGCCCTCGGCGCGGCTGATGGTCTGGTCGGAGTGCTCCTCGGGCCGATCGGTCACCACGTACGTGCTCGCCTTGCTCCGCGAGACCACCTTCGTCTGCACGTTGAAGTTGTCGTACTCGGTGTGGCGCGCGTTGGGCATGCGCGACGTCAGCTCGCGCAACTCCGCGGGCGACGGGTTCCACCGGACGTTGCGTGCGGTCGGCAGGGTGCCCGAATGGGTCTTGATGACGTCGGTCATGACTCCTCCAACTATCCCTGGCTCGCGATCCCCCCGAATCCTCTTCGATCGCGAATTCCAGCCAGGCGTGACGAGCGCCGAGCATATCAGAGGATCCTGAGATGAGCCGTGCCGTTCGACCCTGTCGGCCCCAGCCGCCCCGGATGTAGGCTGTGATCGATGACTCAGACCGCTCCCGCTCCGATCGCTGAGGCCACGCAACTGCGCGAGCAGTCGTGGGTGTTCTTCAACGGCGAGACCGTTCGCTACCACGACGCGAAGGTGGGCCTGCTCACCCACGGTCTCAATTACGGCACCGGTGTGTTCGAGGGGATTCGCGCGTACTGGAACGCCGAACGGGAGCAGCTGTTCGCGCTCTGCCTCTCCCAGCACTACGAACGCATGCACCAGAACGCCCGAGCCCTCCAGATGAGCATCCCCTGGAGCAACGAGGAGCTGTCGGCGATCACCCTCGACCTGCTCCGCCGCAACGAGTACCGGGAGGACGCCTACGTGCGGCCGCTCTCGTTCAAGTCGGCCGAGATCATCGGGGTGAAGCTCCACGACGTCCCGGACAGCTTCGCGATCGTGACCGCGCCCATGGGCCTCTACGTCGGCGACTCGGGGATCCGCGCGATGGTCTCGTCCTGGCGCCGCATCGATGACTTGATGGCGCCCGTCAGGACCAAGTGCACGGGGCTCTACATCAACTCCGCGCTCGCGAAGAGCGAGGCCCTGCAGGGCGGCTTCGACGAGGCGATCATGCTCTCGAACGACGGTCACGTCTGCGAAGGCAGCGCCGAGAACATCTTCATCGTTCGACGCGGCGAGCTCATCACCCCGCCGCCGTCCGACAACATCCTCGAGGGGATCACGCGCTCATCGATCATCCACCTGGTCCGCGAGGAGATGGGTCTCGAGGTCGTCGAGCGCTCGGTGGACCGCTCCGAGCTGTACGTCGCCGACGAGGTGTTCCTCGCCGGGACCGGTGCGCAGATCGCGCCCGTGATCGAGATCGACCGCCGCCGGGTCGGTGACGGGGAACCCGGACCGCTGACGCTGCGCATCCAGGACCGGTATCACAAGGTCGTGACCGGCCGGGATCCGAAGTACGAGGCCTGGCTGACGCCCGTCTACTGATCCGGGCCGCCCGGCGCGTCGACGCGAATTCGTCGCGCGCCGCCTGACGCCGGCGCCAGCGTGGCCGCGCATGCCGCGCAGGTTCCGTAGAAGTCGAGCGCGTCGTGGTCCAGCGCGAACCCGTACCCGCCGCGGACGGCGTTGATGAGCTGGTTCACCGCGGTGTCGTCGATCTCGGTGGTCGAGCCACAGTGCCGGCAGACGAGATGATGGTGGTGGTTGTCGGCACACGACGTGTACACGTGGACGTGGCCGTCGGCTTCAAACCGCTGCGCGACCCCCGCCTCGACGAGGAAGTCGAGCGTCCGGAAGACGGTGGCCCGCCCGAGGAGCGGGTGCTCGGCTCGCAGCGACTCGTACAGCTCCTGCGCGCTCACGGTGTGGCGAGCTCGGGCGAGCGCGGACGCGACGATCATGCGTTGCAGCGTGAGACGGTGCCCCTGCGCGGCCAGACGGTCGGCGACGGTCGTGGGCACCGGTCAGCCCACCCGGCGGAGCCAGAGGTCCGGGTGGCGCAGCTCGTCCGCCGTCGGCATCATCTCGGCGGAATCCCAGACCCGGTTCAAGGCGGTGAGCCCGGCCTTGTCGGCCACACCGATCGCGAACTGCTCGCCCACCTCGTACTGGCGCATCTTGATCTCGAGTCCCGTGATCGTGAGGATGAGCCGTTCGATCGGCCCGCGCTGGCGCCTGCGCTGCTGCATCGCGGCCTCGAGCCGCTCTGCGCCCCGGATCGACCGGCGGCCGGCGCGGTGCATGAGGAAGTTGCTGTATCCCTCGAGCACGCTCATCACGGACTGAACGCGGCTCACGGTGCGGAGCTGCGCCCGGACGGTGTCAGGCAGCTTCCGCACCATGTCGCGCGACGGCAGGAGCGTCTGACCGTCGCTGGACAGCGCGTCGAGCATCAGGCCGCGCATGAGCTCTTCCAGATGCGCCCCCAGCCAGGGATGGAGCTCGAACTGCCAGGCATGGGTGAGCTCGTGGAGGATGAGCCAGGGCCGGAGGTCGGTACCGCCGAGATACAGCTCGCGCTCGATCCCGGCGATGTTCGGCTCGACGAGGTAGAGGGCACTCGGGCGCGCCGCGCCGTCGGGATCCTCTTCGAGGGTCAGCACCGGGTCGTACTGGCCCAGCACGCGCCGGGACATCAGGCCGAACAGCTCGCCGACGTAGCGGTCCAGCATCCGCCGGCTCATCCCGGTCGCGAGGGACTCGGGCACGCCGGCGCGGAGACGCTCGACGGGGGCGAGCAGCCGCTGCACCATCGCGAGGTTGGTGTCGATGAAGCCACGGCGGTCGAGCGCGATGAACCGCGGATACGCCGTCAGCGGGACCTGGCAGATCTCCGTCATCAGCGGCGCGACCCGCGCGGCCATCTCGGTGTACGCGGCCTCGAGCGCAGGCGCCTGGATGCCGGCGCGGCCCGGGACATCACCGGTCCGGGAGTTCGCGATCCGGCGGACGTCCTCCCAGTCGACAAGGCGGCGGGGTGTGTCGACGTGGGGACGGAGCAGCACGCGGGCGGAGAGCACGGCGCCGGCGCCGACCGCTCCCACGGCGAGTGTCCGTCGAACGACGTCGGAACGCGTGGCCCGGCTCATGCTTCGATCATACGGGTGGACCGTCGCCCGCCCGGTCTACATCGAAGCGCCGGCCCGCCCGTCGATGAAGATCGGATGCTCCGGGGGCTTGCCCTCGAGCCAGTACGTGTCGAGACGCTCGTCGGTCCACCCGCGCTCCCGGAGGAAGGGCTCGTCGAGGATCTGCTGTCCGGTGAGTGTCGGGGGCTCGGTGGAGACGATCTCCATCATCGCGTCGCAGAGGATCTCCGGGGAGCGCCACTGGGTGCGGTCGGCGAGCCCCCAGTTGATGCTCGCGAGGCTCTCGATGATGGTCACCGGCCACAGCGAGTTGCATGCGATCCCATCGGCCGCATGCTCCGCCGCGATGCCGATCGCGAGCCGGGTCATGCCCATCTTGGTGGTCATGTACGCGACGTGCCCGGGGCTCGGCTGGGTCGTGATCGGCGGTGAGCAGTTGATGATGTGGCCCCAGTGGCGTTCCACCATGTGGGGGAGCGCGTAGTACGCGCACAGGTACGCGGCGCGGACGTTGATCTCCCACATGAGGTCGTAGCGCTTCGGCGGGGTCTGGAGGACCGGCTGCCACCAGAGCGCGCCGGCGTTGTTGATGAGGATGTCGAGACGCCCGAAGCGCGCGATCGTTGCGTCGACCATCGCCTTGACCTCGTCCTCGTGACGCACGTCGACGCGGACCGCGAGCGCCGACCCGCCCGCGTCCTCGATCTCCGCGGCGACCGTGTGAATGCTGCCGGGCAGCTTCTCGGTCCCCGACTCCGATTTGCCCGTGATGACGACCGACGCGCCTTCGCGAGCGAGGCGGACGGCCATGGCCCGCCCGATGCCGCGGCTCGATCCGGTGACCACGGCGACACGTCCTTCGAGTGGGCGCAGAGCATCCATGGGCGCGCATCATATGCGCCGCGGCGGCCGTTGCAGCTCAGCGCGTGCGGTTGTGGAGGCGGATCCTCGACTCGATCTGACATCCATGGCACCTCGTCCGCCGCGCCGCCCGTTTCCACGCGCGCCTCTATGCTCACGAGATGCAGCGAGCGCTCCTGGCGGGAATTGCGATGGCCGCGGCTGTCGCCGGCTGTGGTGAGGCGAGCGCCCCGGCGCCGCCGGCGACCCAGCCCTTGACCGGCTCCGGGTTCACCGCCCGCTTCGGCGCCTCGTGGACGAAGGAGACGCGAACAAGCCAGGGAGCGACCGAGTACGAGCTGAGCTCGCACGGGTCGCTCAACGCATCGGGCCTGCCGGCCGCAGGCGCCATCGGGATCACGGTCCAGGTTGTCCCCTTCACCGTGCTGCAGGCGAGCGGCGCCCCCGATCCGTCCACGCTCACGCAGGTGCAGCTCATGGACGGCGTGGTGGGAACGCCGACGGACGCCACCGGCGTCACCGTCACCGTCGCCCTGCACTCGGTCACGTTCGTGGGCGACACGGCCGGGGCCGCGAGCCTCACCTACACGAGCGGCGGCCACCCGAACCTCCAGGAGGACGTCGTCGATCGCCACGGCAAGGTGGTCTACCTCGTCGAGCTCGACGCCGAGCCGGCGCTGAAGGTGCAGGCCGAGGCTGCGGTGAACGCGCTCGTCAAGAGCTGGAGCTGGACGGCGTGAGCGCCGCTCGCCGCTGATCGGTCAGGGGACCAGCGCGCTCATCTCGTCGACGATCGTCCCAAGCCTCGCGGTGAGCGGACCGGGGAGGCGCCGTTGCAGGATCCCGGCAACGCTCCTGTAGTACCAGAGCTGGGCCGAGGGATCGGCCACTGTGAACCGCTGCCACACGTCGTGACCCGTGGAGTGAAGGTCGGCGACGATCGATGACGCGTTGTGGACCTTGTCGCACGCCGACACAAGGAGCGCATCGCGGTCCGCCTCGGTCTCGAGGTGGTGGAGGTACGTCTCCTTGCGCTCGCGCCACGGGGGTTTGGGCCTCCCGGGCACCGCGACCGTATCGCTGCAGGCCAGGACGACTCGAGCGACCCGCGGGCCGAATTCCCGCTCGATGCGCGCGAGCGTCTTCGCGCCGTCGTCGGAGTCCTCAACGGAGTCATGCAGGAGAGCCGCGATCCCAACATCCTCGTCCGCGCCGTTCTCGAGCGCGAGCGCGCACACCGCCATGACGTGGGCCATGTACGGAATGTCGGTCTTCTTGCGGAGCTGCGTGCCGTGCACCTCCCAGGCAAGCGAGAGGGCCGCGGCGAAGCGGTCGGTGAGCGGCGGGGCGGCGTCGTCGTGGACGGGCATCAGCCCCTCATTGTCGGCGGGCCGCCGGGCGGCGGGCGGCGACGGCCCACTGGAACAGAATGGCGCGTGCGTTTCTACCTCGGTCACCGGCTCCCGGGCGGCTTCTGGGCGGGTGTCTCCACGTACGCGAGACGCCCTCACCGGGCCGTCCGCCAGGCTGCGCGTGCCACCGGCGGGATCGGATGCGTCGGGTGGATCGTCCTGGTGGTGGTGCTCGCGGTCGGGATCGCGTATTGGTACGTGAGCCTTCCGGTGCTTGTCCTCACCGGCATCGCGGTCGGGATCACCGTGCACCGCCACCACGCGCATCGCGAGGTCGGTGCGCCTGCCGTCGCCGCAGCGCCGTTGACATCGACCTCGTCCGCAGCCGCGCCACGCGCACGAAGCGCGCCCCCGCTCACCGCCCCCGCCGACACGTTCAAGGTCGGCTCGCTGGTGCACCTCGAAAAGGACGGAACGCGCGCGACGTACTACGTGGACCACGGCCGCACGCCGGACGAGATCGTCCTCAAGCGAGTCACGAGCACTCGATCCACTCCCGATGCCTGATCCCGCGCTGCTCGGCCTGGTCGTCGACCGGATCGAGTTCGACGCCGCCTGCGGCTGGCGCGGCCGAGCTGATCCTCGCCGCGTTCCAGGGAGCGGCAGCGCTCGACGGGGTGTTGCGCGGTGAGCCCGGCTCCGCGGCGAGGGTGGCGGCGCTCGCCGGTGAGACGGATCGACCTGCAGGCGTCTACCTCACCGCAATCGAGGTCGAGGGCTTTCGCGGCATCGGTCCTCGATCGGTGCTGAGCATCGACCCGGGGCCCGGCCTGACGCTGGTGGTGGGGCGCAACGGTTCCGGCAAGTCGTCGTTCTCCGAGGCGCTCGAGATGGTGCTGCTCGGTACCAACCAGCGCTGGGAGAACCGGGTGCGCGTGTGGCGCGACGGGTGGCAGAACCTGCACCACCGTCACTCGCGGGTGGCGGCGAAGTTCACGGTCGACGGGCGCAAACAGCCCCTCGAAGTCGCGCGCGCCTGGAAGGACGGCGACGGCGTCGACGCCTCGAGCCTCACCGTCGACGGAAGACCCGCAACGCTGGACACGCTCGGATGGACGCGTGCGCTCGCGGGTCACCCACCGCTGCTCTCGCACAACGAGCTCGAGCATGCGCTCGACCGCGAACAGTCCAAGCTCTACGACGCGCTCGCCGGGATCCTCGGCCTCGGCGACCTCGCCGACGCGCAGAAGGTCCTGCGCGATACGCGGCTCGAACGGGAGCACACGGCGAAGGAGGCGCGCGAAGGGCTTCCGGCACTGCGCGCGCTGCTCGAGCGCACCGCGGACGAGCGCGCCCGGTCGGTGCTCGCCGCGCTGACATCGAGGACCTGGGACCTCGACGCCGTTGCGGGCACCGTCGGCGGCACCGCGGTCAGCGACGAGCGCAGCGTGCTCCGCAAGCTTCGCGATCTGGCGGGGCTGCCGGTGCTGGATCGCGAGCGGCTCAACACGACGATCGCCGGCCTGCGCGAGGCGAGCGCCGCGGCGGAGAAGCTGCGCGGCACCGATGCGGGCCGCGCGCACGAGCTGGCATCGCTGCTCCAGCAGGCGCTGGAAGTTCACGTGCACGGCGAAGGAGAGCGGTGCCCGGTGTGCGGCACCGAAGGGGTGCTGACCTACGAGTGGCGGGTGCGAGCGCGCGAGCAGGTCGTCGAGCTGCGGGCTGCGGCGGATGCGGTGCGCGCAGGGCAGGGAATGCTCACCGAGGCGGTGCGCCAGGCGCGGCAGCTCGTGGCCGCGCCACCCCTGGCGCTGCGCGACGCGTCCGGTGCGGGGGTCGACACCTCGGTGGCGATGGGTCTCTGGGAGCGTTGGGCGGACGCCGGCGGTGACGGTGACGGCATCGCGCTTGCGACTCACATGGAGACGCACGGACCGCCACTCATCGCCGCCGTCGCCGACCTTCGCAGGGCGGCGGCGACCGAGCTCGAGCGGCTGGAACGCGCGTGGCGACCGGCCGCCGATGCGATTCTCGCGTGGCTGCCGCTCGGGCTCCGCGCGCGTGAAGCTGAACAGCCGCTGGCGCGGCTCAAGGACGCGGAGGCGTGGCTCAAGGACGCGCACAACGAGCTTCGCGACGAGCGTTTCCGTCCCATCGCCGGTGCTGTGCAGGAGAACTGGACGGAGCTGCGTCAGGACAGCAACGTGACGCTCGGTGAGCTTCGGCTCGTCGGGTCGGCTGCGCAGCGCCGCCTGTCACTCGACGTCAAGGTCGACGGTGAGGACGGCTCCGCGCTCGGAGTCATGAGCCAGGGCGAGCTGAACTGTCTTGCACTGTCGTTGTTCCTTCCCCGTGCCGCGATGCCGGAGTCGCCCTTTCGATTCGTCGTCATCGACGACCCGGTGCAGGCGATGGATCCCGCCAAGGTCGCGGGACTGGCCGTGGTGCTGGCGCGCGCGGCGCGCGATCGGCAGGTGGTTGTCCTGACGCACGACACGCGACTCGCCGATGCGGTGCGACGCCTCGACATGAAGGCCACGGTCATCGAAGTCGTCCGTCGTGAGCAGTCCGTGGTCGAGCTGCGCCGCGTGCACGACCCGGTGCAGCGCTACATCGACGATGCGTTCGCGGTCGCGATGACCAAGGACCTGCCGCCCGAGGCGCTGCGCGTCGTCCCCGGCTTCTGCAGGTTCGCGCTCGAGGCGGCCTCGTCAAGGGCTGCGACCCGGCGCATGCTGCGGCAGGGCACGAGTGAAGCGGAGCGCGAGGATGCGCTCGGCCGGCCGACGACGCTCATGATGTGGCTCGCGCTCGCGCTGCTCGACGACGCGGCGCGCAGCGGCGACGTGATCACGTTCCTCGAACGGGAGCACCCGTGGGCGGTCGACGCGGTGAAGGAGTGCAACCGGGGTGCGCACAGCGGCCGGGTTCCATCGGACGTTGTCGGCTTCATCAGGACGGTTGAGAAACTGACGACGACCATCGCCATGGAACGTTGAGCCGCATGGGGCCTGCGCCCGATGCTCATGCGCTCGTTTCGGCAGCGCGCGATCTGATCCGCAACGACGACGCCGATACCGCGGGGCTCTGGCCGCGCGCCGCTGCACTGCTCGCGCGGCAGGCGCTCGAGCTCGCGATGGCCCGCCTGTGGCAGGTGGCGGCGCCCGGTCTGGAACGCACGCCGACGCGATGTCAGCTCCTGTGTGTGGGGGAGATGCTCCAGGATCGCGGGCTCGGCGGCCGGGCGACCGTGACCTGGTATGCGCTGTCGGACGCCTGCCATCACCGGGCCTACGCGCTTCCGCCAACCGCTGTGGAGCTCAACGCTGCGCTCGAGACGGTGTGGGAACTCGCCGAGTCAGTGGAGCGGTTGCGCACGAAGGTCCGCGTCTGAGCCGTCCTCGGACAAGCTCGTCCTGGGAGGCCGCCCGTCAGACGCTGACCGCTCGGCGCACGCCTTCGATCAGACACGGCTGAGGACGGTTGTGCAGAGCCGCCTCCACGACATCGAGCGCGTCATCCACCGACATCCCCTGGTGGCGGACGAGGAATGTCGCGGCGAGCGCGGGTGTCCGGTGCTCCGCCGACACGCAGTGCACGTAGACGTCGTGTCCATCCGCCACTCGCCGGGCGATGAAGTCGGCGGTGTCGGCCAGCAGGAACGCGAGGTTGGGGTTGTCCGAGTCGTCACCGTCGACGAACCCGATCACACGGTGCTCGACCTTGCCGGGGACGTCCCTGCTGCCCATGCGGCACAACGAGATGACCACGTCGGCGCCGCTCTCCAGGGCCGTCGCGATGCCGGCGATACCGCCCCATCGCACGCCACCCAGCGTCACCGGCTGCGAGCCGCACGAGAAGCGGTCGCGGTAATACGGCGTGAGGTGCACCCGTCCCGGCCATCCGTTCGAGTCCGGGCGACCACCCGCGGCGGCGCGCCGCGCCATGTTGGTGAGGTCGATGCTGTGGAGATCGGGTCTGCCGTACACCCGCTTGCCGTGCAGCACTGAGCGCCACGCGAGTGGCACCGCGGTCGCTCCCCACCGAGCGCCGAGCAGCGAGCCGGCGATGGCGGCCACGGTGTCGGTGTCGCCGCCGGATCGGACCGCCGTCTCGATGCTGACGGTGAGGTGGCGGCACGGCGCGGCGCCTTCCGGTACCGGGGTGTGCACGATCGCCGACAGAGCGGCCTGAAACGCATGGATCACCCATCCGTTGGTTGAGTGGAACTCCTCAGGTGGGCGCACGCACGCCTCGTCGATGAGCTGGATCCACCACTGACGCCGTGCTTTGGGCACACGCGTGAGTGCGAAGCGGATCGCCTCGGCGAAGTCCCATGGTTCGTCCGAGCCAGGCGCCGCATGGATGGTGTGTTCGATGGCGACCGCCCAGATGACGCTGGCGTCGATGCAGTCCACGTGCGAGTGCGTCAGCTCGGTGGTCGCCCTCGCGTATGTCGCGACCTGGCCCGGCCGGCCTGGAAACGAGAGCGCCGCAGGACCGATGCGCATCAACGCCCCGTTGCCGGAGCCGTCGGGGTGGCGGCGGTGGTATTCGGCAGCCGACGCAGCCAGGGGCGGTCCCGACCTCAGCACGGCTCGGATCTGGCTGCCCACGTCCCGCGGCTCGCTTGCGAACCACGCAAGGAAATTCTCCTCGACTGCATCCACGCGGCGATTCCCGGTTGCCAGCGGGCTGAGCAGGGCCAGCAGCATCTGCGTGTCGTCGGTCCACTCCCCGGGCTTCCAGCCGAAGACGCCGCCCCCGGTCATCCGCACCTCGGCGGCCGGTGCCATGGGGCGGTGGAACTCGTGTGGCGCCCCGAGCGCATCCGCGGCCGCCGCGGCGAGCACGACTCCCGCCGACCGATCGGCGATGACGGTGTCAGTCGGGGGCATCGATGCGCGTCAACCCACGGTTGGAACGCGCGTGGCGGCAGTTCGTAACGGTGGGCGGGCGGGCGGCGTCAAGCCTCACGCGAGGCTTTGACGAAGCACGTCTTCCACGTCGAGCGCCATCTCGGTTCCTCCCGAACTATCCCACTCCCCGCGACCTCTCCATTGTCGGCGCTGGTACCCGCCGGCGCTTAGCACTCACCCCTGTCACCCGCTAGCAGTCCCCCAACCCGAGTGCTAAACTACCGCTGGAACCCAAGGCTAGAGGACACACCAGGAGGAACCATGGCCAAGCAGCTGCTGTTCGACGTCGAGGCTCGCGCCCACCTCAAACGAGGGGTGGACAGGGTCGCGGACGCCGTGAAGATCACGATCGGTCCCAAGGGCCGGAACGTCGTGCTGGACAAGAAGTTCGGCTCGCCGACCATCACCAACGATGGAGTCACGATCGCCAAGGAGATCGAGCTCGAGGAGCCCTTCGAGAACATGGGCGCCCAGCTGGTCAAGGAAGTGGCGAGCAAGACCAACGACATCGCCGGTGACGGGACCACCACCGCCACCGTTCTTGCCCAAGCGCTGATCGCAGCCGGCCTGCAGAACGTGGCCGCCGGCGCCAACCCGATCCAGCTCAAGAAGGGCATCGAGCTCGGCGTCGAGGCGATCGTCAAGGCGATCAAGGACCAGTCGATTCCGATCTCGGAGCGCGAGAAGATCGCTCAGGTCGCGTCGATCTCGGCAGCTGATCCCACCATCGGCGAGACCGTCGCCGACGCGATGGAGAAGGTCGGCAAGGACGGCGTCATCACCGTCGAGGAGTTGAAGGGCCTGGAGACCGAGCTCGAGCTCGTCGAGGGCATGCAGTTCGACAAGGGCTACATCTCCGCGTACATGGTCACCAATGCCCAGCGCATGGAGGCCGTGCTCGAGGATCCCTACATCCTCATCACCGACAAGAAGATCTCGGCGATCGCGGACCTCCTCCCGATCCTCGAGAAGGTGGTGCAGAGCGGCAAGCCGCTCGTGGTCATCGCCGAGGACGTCGAGGGCGAGGCACTCGCAACCCTCATCGTCAACAAGCTGCGTGGCACCTTCAACGCCGTCGCGGTCAAGGCTCCCGGCTTCGGTGATCGCCGCAAGGCGATGCTCCAGGACATCGCGATCCTCACCGGCGGTCAGGTGATCAGCGAGGAGGTCGGCCTCAAGCTCGACTCCGCGCAGCTCAGCTCGCTCGGCCGCGCCCGCAGCGTGAGCATCACCAAGGACGACACCACCGTCGTCGAGGGCAACGGCAGCAAGGACGCGATCAAGGGCCGGATCGAGCAGATCAAGGCCGAGATCGACAAGTCCACCAGCGACTGGGACAAGGAGAAGCTCCAGGAGCGACTCGCCAAGCTCAGCGGCGGTGTTGCCGTGATCAAGGTCGGCGCGCCGACCGAGACCGAGCTCAAGGAGAAGAAGCACCGCATGGAGGACGCCGTGTCCGCCACGCGCGCAGCGGTCGAGGAGGGCATCGTGCCCGGCGGCGGCGTCGTGCTCGTGAACGCGATCCCGGCGCTCGACAAGGTCAAGGCCGAGGGCGACGTGCTCACCGGCGTCAACATCCTCCGTCGCGCACTCGAGGAGCCCCTCCGCCAGATCGCGCAGAACGCGGGGATGGAAGGCTCTGTTGTGGTCGACAAGGTGAAGTCGCTGCCGAAGGGCCAGGGCTTCGACGCGGCCAAGGGCGAGTACGTCGACATGGTCAAGGCCGGGATCATCGACCCGACCAAGGTCACCCGCTCGGCGGTCCAGAACGCGGCATCGATCGCCGCGCTGCTGCTCACCACCGAGGCGCTGATCACCGACATCCCCGAGAAGAAGGGAGCACCGGCGGGCCCGCCGATGCCGGAGTACTGATCGGCAACTGATCCGATTCCCAGGAGGGCGGTCCGGGCTCGTGCCCGGACCGCTCTTTCTTTTGCGGCCATCAACGATCGGCTACAACCCGGCGACGGCCGGTCCGGCACCGAGGCGACGCGGGTAGATTCGTGCCCGGAGTAATGACTGCCATGAGGAGCCTCGAATGAGCGACGCGCCGCCCAGCCATCCCCTGGAGGAGTCGGTCGGCTCCGCGTTCCTGCACGTCACCGGAATCGGGAGCCGGCTTGCCCGGCGCGATGCCGACGAGGCACGTCTGGACGCGCTCGACGAGCAGATGCTCACCGATCTCGACAAGGAGTTCCACGAGCGCGGCGAGGAGTCCGTGCCCGGGCTTGATCTCACCGCCCTGACCACTGTCGATCCGGGGTTCATAGCCGATTCCTTCCTGCTGGTCGCCCGGGACACGTTCCGGGTGTTGCAGGACAGCCACGCGGCGGGAGCCCCGGCACTCGACGCCGACATCGCGTCCGCGGAGGTCGTCGCTGCCTCGGTGGTCGACGGTCGTGAGCGGGCGGTCGTCCGTTTCGGCATCAACGGCGGTACGGCCACGATCACCCAGGACTGGACGTTCGAGCGGGATCCGAGCGTGGACAGCGGCGCAGAGGACGAGCAGCACGAGGTCGCCGACGGCGGGTGGACGGTTCCGCACCGCGGCTGGCGTCTGACGGGGATCGCCGCCGCCTGACCGGAAGCGCCGTCGCCTGACGGTCCCTTCGGTGGATCATGGGTGGGTCCAGAACCCATGATCGGTCGCGTCCAGCTCCCCGGCCCGCTCTCGCGTGTGCCCCTCGCCTGGGTCATCGCGGTGATCGCGTTCGCCATCTCCGGTTTCTTCGTGGCCACGAAGGGCGTCAACGGCGATGCGCTGATCTTTGCGGCTGTCGGGGTCATCTTTCTCGTGCGCGGGGGCATGCGTGTTCGCGCAGGGCATGCGGCGCCAGGCCGCCGCCGAGCCTGGGGTGGTCGACCCAGGCCTGGCTGTCACGAGGACGCCGTTCGCCGTCGCGGAGACGCGCTCGGCCGTCACGCCCGCACCCACGAGCGCTGGCGCTTCCCCAGCAGCGGTGATCGAGGCGCGCGACCTGGTCAAGCGGTACGACGAGGTCCTCGCGGTCGACGGCGTGAGCTTCACGGTGCAGCGCGGCGAGATCTTCGGCCTGCTCGGACCCAACGGCGCCGGCAAGACGACCACCCTCGAGATGCTCGAAGGGCTCACCGACATCGACGCGGGCACCGCCGTCGTTCTCGGCACCGACATCAGGCACGACGCGGTGGCGGTGAAGCGCCGCATCGGCGTGCAGCTCCAGGCAACCGCGCTCCCCAGCTACACGACCGTGCTCGAGTCCATCGACCTGTTCCGCAGCTTCTACGACCACACACGCGATGCCACCGAGCTCATCGAGGAGTTCGACCTGGTGCCGCAGACGAAACGCATCACCACCAAGCTGAGCGGTGGCCAGCAGCAGCGGCTGAGCATCGCGCTCGCCATGGTCAACGACCCGGAGGTCGTCTTCCTTGACGAGCCCACGACCGGTCTGGACCCGCAGGCGCGCATCGCGCTGTGGGGCTTCATCGAGCGGTTTCGCGCGAGAGGGAAGACGGTGATGATCACCACGCACTACATGGAGGAGGCGGAACGGCTCTGTGATCGTGTTGCGGTGATGGATCAGGGCCACATCGTGGCGCTCGACACACCGGACCGGCTCATCGCGCTCCACGGCCCGGGCACGAGCATCGAGTATTCGAGCCCCCATGCCGATGAGGCAACCCTGCGCGCGCTCACCGGGGTGGAGTCCGCGCACGTCAGCGGCACGAGCGTCCGGCTGCTCACGCGGCACGCGGAGATCGTGCTTGCGCAGCTGCTGCATCCCGACGGGGCGGGGCCCGACGGCATGAGCAATCTGCGGGTCGAGCACGGGACGCTGGAGGACGTGTTCCTCGCGCTCACCGGGCGGGGACTGGAGTCGTGAAGCCCTGGTTCGCACTCGTCAAGACCACGGTGCGGAGCAGCTTCCGCAACCGTGCCGCGCTCACCTTCACGCTGCTGATCCCCATCTTCCTGATGGTGCTGCTCGGCAACGTGCTCGGTGGCGGCAACGCGTCGGTGAACATCGGCGTCGTCAATCACGCCGGCACCGCGCTGAGCCGGTCCTACATCGGCGTGCTCAAGCATGACAAGAACCTGGTGGTGGAGCAGGGGAGTGCGGCCACGGAGTCGAATCGCCTGCAGCACGACGACGTCGTCGCCGTGGTGGTCATCCAGCCGGACTTCGCCACGCCGTGTCCGGTGGGTCAGCAATGTGCCGGGACCGGCGTCAACCTCGAGCTCGACAGCAACGATCCACAGGACTCGAACATCGCCGCGCAGGTCATCAACGCCCTCACCCAGGATTTCGCGCTCGCGGCGCATATCGGAGGGACGCCCGGGATCAACCTGACCACCACCGAGGTCGGCACGCAGAACATCACGCCGATCGACTACTACCTCGCATCGATGATGGCGTACGTCGCTGTGCTCGCCGGTCTCACGTATGTATCGGTCACCATCGTCGACCAGCGCGAGCGCAAGGTCCTGCGCCGGTACCGCGCGACGCCGCTGCGGCCGCTGCAGGTGCTGGGTGCCGCGATGACGGGGGGCGCCGTCACCGTCGCCCTCGAGGTCGCGGTGCTTGCGATTGTCGGCGTGATCGTCTTCGGCGCGCGGGCGCACGGCAGCTGGCCGCTCGCCATCGTCGCGCTCGTCGTCGGCATCGCGAGCTTCGTCAGCATCGGGTTCCTGCTGACGTCATTCGTCCGCACGAGCGACGCGGCCCGCGGCATCTCGAGCCTGATCGGCTTCCCCATGCTCTTTCTCAGCGGCATCTTCTTTCCGGTGGACGCGCTGCCCCAGTGGATCCAGACGATCGTGCACGTGCTCCCCGTGTACTACGTGTCCGACGCGCTGCACCAGATCCTCAACGCCGGCGCGGGGTTACCGCTCATCGATGTCGCGGTGCCGCTCGCCTGGACCGTCGGGTGCTTCGCGCTCGCCGCCTGGCGCTTCCGCTGGGACTGACCCGTCAGGCGCAGGCGGTGGCGCGGTACGAGCCGCTGCCGAGGTCGGGGGCGGGCCGGCCCTTCACGGTGATGGTCGAGTCGCGTGCCGGGGGGGTGCAGTCGTGTGGGAACTGGACGAAGACGCTGCGCGCGCCGGCCTGGATGTAGCCGTCACAGGCGGTCGCGTCGCACTGATACGGCTCGAAGCTGCCGGAGAGTGTCGTGGTGCCGTCGGCGTTGACGCCCTTCACCGGATTGGCGAACAGGCCGGTGACTCCGACCACCAGCAGCACCGCCACGACGACCACTGCGACGACCGCCACCGCGATGCCCCATGCGGGCCGCCGGCTCCGGGGCGCCGGCTCGACCCCGGCCTCCGTCGAGGTTTGCTGCTCACGCTGCATCGCACTGCTACGGTACCCAAGTCCGCCATGCGGCAGCCGATCGTCTTCCTCACCGACTACGGCCGCGATGACGCGTACGCCGCGGCGCTGACCGGCGCTGCTCTGCGCGCCGATCCGAGCGCCATCTGCATCGAGGGGACGCACGGCATCCCGGCGGGCGATGTGCTCGCGGGTGCGTACCACCTCAAGGGTCTCGCCCGCGCATTCGCTGCAGGCGCCGTCTTCTGCGCGGTGGTCGACCCGGGGGTGGGAACCGACCGCCGCGCGATCGCGGTCGAGGCGCACGGAATCCGCTGCGTCGCGCCGGACAACGGATTGGTGTCGTACCTGTGGGCCGAGGCGCCCACAACGGACCGGCGTGCGGTGCGCCTCGAGACTCCCTCCGGTGCCGCTCCCACCTTCCATGGCCGCGACGTCTTCGCACCGGCTGCCGCGGCCCTCGCCTCGAGCACCGGGCTCGAGGCGCTGGGCGCGTCGATCAGCGATCCGATCGTGCTCGACGACGCGTTCCCGCAGCGGACGGCGTCGGGGTTGGCCGGCCGGGTCATCGTCGTCGATCATTTCGGCAATGCCATCACGACCATCCGGGCCACCGACCTTGCAGCCACCGGCGTGGGGACGGTGCGCTGGCCGGGTGGCTCGTGCCGGGGACTGGTCACGACGTATGCGGATATCGACGGTGGGCCCGCGGCGCTCTTCGGCAGTGCCGGTCACCTCGAGGTCGTGGGCGGCGGGCGGCAGGCGGCGTCTGTCGGAGGGCCGCGGCTCGGCGACACCGTGGTGGTGGAGTTCGCATGACGGCGGGAGGTGACAGCGCGGCGGCCCTCGGCGACCTCACGTCGGAGCAGGTGGCCGCGCTCGACGCCGCGGCGCTCGACTGCGGCGTCTCGACGCTCCAGCTGATGGAGGTCGCCGGCTGGCAGGTCGCACGCTGCGCCTGGGCGTCGATCGATGCCCGCGTCGCCGACATCGTTGTTGTTGCCGGGCATGGCAACAACGGTGGCGATGGGCTGGTCGCCGCGCGTCAGCTCGCCACGTGGGGCTGCACAGTGCGCGCCGTGGTCGTCGCCGACGAAACCCGCATCGTCGGCGTCGTGCGCAGCCATGTGGACTCCGCTCGCCGCTGCGGGGTCGACGTCCGCGTGTCCACGGACGCCGCGGCGGCGCGGGACATGTGCGCCGGCTCGGCGCTGGTCATCGACGCGATCCTCGGCACCGGATTGCGAAGCGCACCGCGGGATCCTCAGGCGGGCGCGATCAGGGCGATCAACCGATCGGGGGTGCCGGTCCTCAGCGTCGACGTCCCGAGCGGTCTGGACGCCACGAGCGGGGAGGCCTTCGATCCGTGCATTCGCGCCACGCTCACATGCACATTGACGGCGATGAAGCACGGTCTGCGAAGCGTCGCGGGCGCGACGCACGCAGGCGAGGTCTGGGTCGCGGACATCGGGATGCCCGCGGCGGCATGGGAGCGTTCGGGGCTCCTTCGGCCCTCTGACGTGACCGGTGGAGAGTTGGTGCACACTTCGTCCGCATCTCATAGTTGACCGCGGAGGCGACTCCCGGCTATTCTTCGGCCACATCCCGCGCCGCCGGCGCAAACGTCATGATCAACGTCTCAGCACACATCGCTCCCGAGGCGCGCGAGCTTGCCGCCACCGCACGCGAGCAGCTCGATGATCTGGTTACCTATGCCACGCACCTGGTGAATCACCAGGCCGACGCCGTGGCCTTCGTGGCCGGTGGCATCCACCACGCCAGCCGGTATCCACCCACACGGCTTCGCATCGACGGCCGTGCCGCCCTCTATCGCGCGGTGACGCGCGCGTGCCGGCACGGCCAGCGATACCCACCCCGGCCCCAGGGGATCGGCCGGATGTTCCGGCGGACCGCCAGCCCGGTTCGTGTCGAGATCGGAACCGTCGACGCCGGCCGCGTCAACACGGTGAAGCGGGCGCTGGCCATGCTCGGTTTCGATCGCAGAGCGGCGCTCCTGCTCCGTGATCTCTGCGGTCTCGACTACCGCGAGATGGCACGGGCGCTCGAATGCTCCCCCGAGGCGGCGGCGCGGCTGGTGGCGGCGGCCCGGCGTGAGTTCGGTTCGATCTACCGGGAGATCGCCTTGTGAGGTGCAGCCTCCTCGCGCTGAGCAGTTACCTCGACGCGGAGCTCGACAGTGAGCCCGCCGGTGAGCTCGAGGCCCATCTGCTGGCCTGCGATCGCTGCCGGACGGCGATCGGGTACCTCCGCGAGGAATCGGAGCGCATCGCCGGGCTCGCCCGCGTCCACCTCCCCGACGATGCCGTCCATGCCCTCTTCAGCCAGATCGGGTTGATCCGTGAGGAGGATGATCTGCCACCCGCGCCGGAGTACCACGATCGCCCGGTCTCCGTCGAGGCGCCGCCCTGGTTCGGTGTCGAGCGGGGCAAGGCGCTGCCCTGGGCCCCGCGTGGTGCGGGACACGATCCCGTCTCATCGAGCCCGCCACGAGAGCTGATCGGTGGCCGCTCGCCGAGCGCTGTGGCCGAGCCTCCCGAGCTGTTCCTCTGGGACGAGCCGATGGATCAGATCGAAACCACTCCCGCGGTGGTGCCGGTACCCGAGCCCGCGGCGTCGCCCGTGCCGCCGCCCGTCGCGGTGACACCTGCCCCGGTTGTCGACTGGGCGACACCCCAGGAGACCGCTGCCGAGCCGTCCACCGAGGCCGGCTTCGAGGAGCCGCAACCCCCGGCGGTCGTCTTCACCGAACCGCAGCCACCCGACCTCGCCTCCTCCGCTCCGTTCGCACCTGAACCGTCGCTCGCCCACCCGCCCAACGCGTTCCACCGGCTCCGCGATGCCGTCGCCGTCCGCATGGCGCTGTGGCGTGGCGGCGCGCAACTCGACTCGAAGGTCGAGATCGTCAGCGGCGCCGGGGCTCCCACGTGGAACGAGCGCGCCCACCCGAAGTCCTGGACGGAGAGCCCGCCGATCGTGGCGCTGCCGGACCAGGAGCCGAAGGTCGCGCGGGCGCTCCCGCCGGCCGGCGTACCGGACATCGAGCCCTTGACTGCCACGCCTTCCGAGCCTGTCTCGATCACGGAGGCTTCAGCTCCAGCAACCGCCACCGGGGCGTCGGACCTCGCCGGCCTGCTCAACGAGGTCGCGATGCTTGCGGCCCCGCTGGAGCGGTCCCACCCGCCGGCCGAGGCCGCCTGGCCTGCGGTGAGTGCGGAGCCGATGCCCGTCGAGCCGGCGGCGACCCGGCCGGCTCCGATGGATGAGCCGATCGCGCTCTCGCCCGTCGTGACCGTCGAGCCGATCTCGCCGCTCCCATTGCCGCCCCTCGATCAGATCGAGCCCGACGACAGTCCGGTGCAGCTCGAGCCGGGGCCGCCGGCACGTCCCGGGCGGCACATGCGCCGCCTCAAGGCACAGCGACCCGAGCGACGCTCATGGGATCCCACCAAGCCGGTGACCGGCCGCCACGTGCTGCCGATCGGAGGCCCCGCCGTCGGCGCTGCCGACAGGGACCGGAGGCTCTGGATGTTCGGCGCGGCAACGGTCGCCGTGATGATCGTCGGGCTGCTCGTCGGCAAGGACGTCGTCCAACCGCCGAAGCACGCGTCCACGACGGTCGTCCATCCCAGGCCCACCGCCGCAGCCAGCACGCCGGTGACCCAGGCGCCGTTGCCGATCGCCACCCCGCTCCCCGCCGTGACGGTGCCGCCCGCGCCCAGCGCCGCACAGCTCACCGGCGTCACGAAGCTCGGGACCGGCGCCGCCGGGTTCTCGGTCGCCGATGTCCGGTACGGCCAGCATCCGAACGACTTCCGCCTGGTCTTCGATCTGGCGTTTCCGGACACCGTCAGCGGCGCGCCCGCGACGGTGATCGGGTTCGACGGATCCACGACCATGTACATCGAGTTCACCGGTGTGACGGGGACGGCGCCCGTCGCGTCCCCGCCGCCGGGACAGGTGGTCGCCTCCCTCGAGCCATTGCCGATGGCCCGCGACTCCGACCGCCTCGTCTTCAAGATCACGTTGCGGCACAAGGCCCCGTTCGATGCGTACTACCTGTCGGGCGGACGCCTCATCATCGACATCACCTAGCGGCGCGCTGATCCGCGGGGCTCACCCCGCGCCGGTCGCGACTCCCGCCGACGGCGACGGCGCTTCGGTGTCGACCATCGGCTGGCCGTGCTGCTGGCGAAGGTCGAACTTGATCACCTTGCCCGCCGGATTGCGCGGCAGCATGTCGACGAACACCACCGACTTCGGTTGCTTGTATCGCGCGAGCCGTCCCTGCGAATACTCGATGATCTCCGCCTCGGTGAGCGTCACGCCGTCCTTGGGCACGACAACGGCGCGCACGGTCTCGCCCCAGCGCGGATGCTGCACGCCGATGACCGCCACCTCCTTGATCACCGGGGTGCTGGTAGAGCGCGTCCTCCACCTCCGCGGGATAGACGTTCTCACCGCCGCTGATGATCATGTCCTTCTTGCGATCGACAATGAAGAAGTACCCGTCGGAGTCGCGGATGCCGATATCCCCGGTGTGGAACCATCCGTTGACCAGCACCTCGGATGTCGCCTCCGGCTGGTTCCAGTACCCCTTCATCACGTTGGGGCCGCGCACGACGATCTCCCCGCGCTCACCGTCCTGCACGTCGTGGTCGTCCTCGTCGACGATCTTGACGTCCGTGAAGAACGGCGCGATGCCCGCGGACCCCAGCTTCTCGATGGCCATGTCCGCCGGCAGGAAGCACGCGAACGGCGCGGTCTCGGTGAGACCGTATCCCTGGTTGAACGGGATGCCACGCGCGCCGTAGATCTTGATGAGCGCCTCCGGGACGGGCGCGCCGCCGACCGCGAACATGCGAATGCTGCTGAGGTCGCGCGTGGCGAAGTCGGGGTGCTGCGCCATGAAGAGAAACATCGCCGGCACGCCGAACATCGAGGTGATGCGCTGCTGCTCGATGATCTCCATGACGAGGCTCGGCTCGAACATCTGCTCGAGCACGACGGTGGCACCCTTGGCGAATGCGGCGAGCGGCGTGACGTTGAGGCCGCCGATGTGGAAGAGCGGTGCCACCACCAGCGTTCGCTCGTGTGACGTCGCGTCGTCCGCGAGGGACGTGTTGATGTTGTTCCAGATGATGTTGCCGTGGGTGAGCATGGCTCCCTTCGGACGGCCCGTCGTTCCCGACGTGTACATGATCACCGCGACGTCGTCCATCGCGACCTGGGAGTCGAGATCGGCATCGCGCTGATCGTGCATGAGCTCGTCGAACCCGCGCGAACCGCCCTGCTCGACGGCGCAGACGTACTCGTGAACATTCAGATCACCGCGGATCGCGTCGACGATCGAGGCGAATGCCTCCTCGTACACGAGCGTGTGCAGGCCGGCGTCACGGACGATGTACGTCAACTCCTTGCCGGTGAGGCGGAAGTTGAGCGGCACGAAGATCGCGTCCAGCTTCGCAGCCGCGAACATCGTGAAGAAGAACCGCGGATGGTTGAGGCCGAGGAAGCCCACGCGGTCTCCGGGGTTCACGCCGAGCGCGCGAAGACCATGAGCCACCTTGTTCGTGAGGTGGTTGAGCTCCGCATACGTCCACTGCTCGTCTCGAAAGACGAGCGCCGTGCTCTTCGGACTGAGCGCAGCGCGCCGCGTGAGCGTGAAACCGAGTCCATGGTCATTCGCCATCGCCGTCAACCCTCCGTGCCGATCGCCTCGCGTGGATTCTGCCATCCACAGCGAGGTGTTGTGCGATCTACGCGCTCCAGCCCCCGTCGACCACGAGCACCGAACCGGTGACGAACGAGGCCGCATCCGAAGCGAGAAACAACGCTGCCCCGGCGATCTCGTCGGGGACGGCGTGGCGGCCGAGCGCCGTCTGGCCGAGGATGTGCTCGTGGACCTCGGTGGTCTCGACGAGGTAGCGCGCAAGGCGGGTTTCGACGAGGCCCGGAGCGATGGCGTTGACACGGATCCCGACCGGCCCGAGCTCGCGCGCGAGGGTTCTGGTCAATGTGATGAGCGCGGCCTTGCTCGCGTTGTATGCGCCCGTGAGCGGCTCCGGCCTGATGCCGGCGACCGACGCCATGTTGATGACGCTGCCGCCGTGATCTCGCATCCACGCGTCGACGGCGTGCCGGGTGAGCCGGATCGGGCCCATCACGTTGACGTCCCAGATCTTGCTGATCGCGCCCTCGTCGGCGTCGAGGATCGGCCCGAACTGCGGGTTGGTCGCGGCGTTGTTGACGAGGACATCGAGCCTGCCCGCCTGGCGCATGACCTCGGCGACCACCGCCTCGCACGCTGCCGCGTCGCCCACGTGCCCCGGTACGGCGAGCGCGCGTCCCCCTGCGGCGACGATGGCTGCCGCGGCCGTGTCGCACGCCTCGGCGTGCCGGGCGTTGAGTGCCACGGTCGCTCCCGCCTCTGCGAGCACGGTGGCGATGGCGAGACCGATCCCCCGGCTGCTCCCGGTGACGAGCGCGACTCTCCCCTCGAGGGAGAAGCGGTCGGCGACGCTCAATTCAGCGCCGAGGAGCCGGCGTGGTCCTTGGAGCGCGCCAGCATCCTGTCGAGCAGCGCAGCCTCCCGGCGAAAGAGCCGCAGGCAGGCGGCGAGACGCTCAGCCGTGCCATCGATCTCGAGCAGGCGCTGGCGCTGGGGGGTCTCCACCTGGATCGCGGCGGCGACGAGGTAGGAGAGCAGCTCGGGGTCGGACGGCAGCCCGATCTCGAGCGGATCCGCCTGGCCGACTCCCCGAAGCTGCGTCGCGTACCCGCGAAACGCGGTTGCCACCGCCGATGCGAGGCGCTCGACGTCGTCGGCGGGCGCGGGGAGGTCCTGCAGGTAGTGGACGGCGCCGACGAGGTAGGGGCGGCGATTCGAGAAGGAGTTGACGCGGAAGCGGGACGCCCCCACCACGAGAAGGTTGTACCCGCCGTCCGGCAGCTCCTCGATCTCGTCAAGCTGGGCCAGGGTGCCGACCTCGTACGGCACCGCGCCGCCGCCGACCTCATGGCCGGAGCGGATCGCGACGATGCCGAAGGTGGTGGACGCCGCGCTGCAGTCGCGCATCATGACCTTGTAGCGCTCCTCGAAGATGCGGAGCGACATCGGCATGTGCGGAAAGAGCACCGATCCCAGCGGAAACAGCGGGACTTCTATCGCCATCGTGTGCGGAACGGGGTCCGCATCAGCCGGTTACGCCGCTTTGCAGTTCTTTGTGTGCTTGATGATGCGCTCGCGGCGCGGCTCACCCGGGCGGCGGCTGTGACGGAATGCGATCTCGACGCCGATCTCGTTCTGACGCATGAGGTTGTTGCAGATCGGGCAGCGGACGTGCGTGAGGATGTCGCGCTGGGATGCGACACCCTTGGATTCCTTGATCGTGTTGGCCATGGCTGCTGGGGCTCCTTGAACGGTGGCTGATTCGATTGTACGCGGCGTCGGGGTACGATTCGGCGCCGTGCCCCGTCATCCCGGCGCCCGTCGAGCTCGTCACGTGGCGACCGCCGCCGCGACCGCGCTCACCCTGCTGACGCTGTCCGGCTGCGGCACTCTCGTCGCGGTGAGCAGCGAGATCACGCCGCGCCCGGCGGCCTGCTTCACCGCAAGGCCGGACTCCGCGTCCGATTCCTTCTCGACCCCGGTCACGCTGCAACCAGGTGCCTCGGGGATCCAGTTCGCCGACATCAGGGTGGGCTGCGGGAAGGCCGCATCCGCCACGTCGACCGCGAACGTTCAGTTCACGGTCTGGCTCACCGACGGGACGCAGGTGGTCACGACCCGCGGTCAGGGCGCGGCCGCCAACCCCCTCGATCTCGGGAATGCGCAGACGCTCGAGTTCTGGAGGGTCGGCGTGCCCGGCATGCGGGTCGGCGGCACCCGACGCCTCGTTGTCCCGCCCGCGCTCGCCTTCGGGACGGCGGGCAACTCCTCGGCGAACGTCCCCCCCAACGCCACGCTCGTCGTCGACGTGGAGTTGGTCTCGCTGAGCTGAGCCGGCGCTAGGACCTCGCGCGGCCCCAGAGGATGAACAGCGCGAGGCAGGCTCCCATCCCGACGAGCACGAAGGCGATCGGCAGTCCGATGACGATCGAGAGCCCTGGCGCGGACGTGGCGAGCATGCGGTGCACAGCATACCCAACCACCGGCGGCGCAGCCGGGCCTCCCGACGGTCGGCGCTCGTGACCGCGAGTCGATCAGCGTCGCTGAACGCGAGACGCCGCGACGTCGAATTGGATCGCCTCGAGGGAGGTGAGGCGGTCGACGTCGTGGTGATCGGCGGCGGCATCACCGGGGTCGGGGTGGCCCTGGACGCCGTCACGAGGGGGTTGCGCGTCGCACTCGTCGAGCGGCGCGATCTCGCGAACGGAACGAGCGGCGCCAGCAGCAAGCTCGCGCACGGCGGGCTCCGGTACCTGCGCCAGGGTGAGGTCGCGGTGGCCTGGGAGTCCGCCCGCGAGCGTCACATCCTCATGTCCCGCACGGCGCCGCACCTGGTCCGCCCCATGGCGTTCGTGGCGCCGCTCGACGAGGCGATGCGGCCGGTCTACGGCGCCTTCGCGGAAACCGGCATCCGGGTCGGTGACCTGATGCGCGCCGCATCCGGGACGCGCCGGAGGACGCTGTCTCCGCCTCGTCGCATCGGCCGTGATGAGGCCCTGCGGCTCATCCCGGTCCTGCGCCGCGAGGACCTGCGCGGCGCGATCCTCTTCTGGGACGGCAAGCTCGAGGATGACGCGCGCCTCGTGATCGCGGTGGCCCGGACCGCCGCCTCGAACGGCGCGATGATCCTCACGTACTGCGAGGCGCTCGAGGTTGCGCCAGGGCGCGTGGCGGTGCGCGACACCATCAGCGGACGATCCTTCGAGGTCGCGACCACCCACATCGTCAACGCGACCGGCGTGTGGGCGCAGTCGCTCGCGCCGGACGTGCACCTCGCGCCGAGCAAGGGATCGCACGTGATCGTGCGAGACACGACGCTCGGCAATCTCCGTGCGTCGCTCGTCGTGCCCATCGAGGGTGAGTCGGCCAGGTGGGTCGGGGCGACGCCGAACGGCGATGGTCACGTGATCATCGGCGTGACCGACGACGCCTACAGCGGAAGTCTCGACGATCGTCCGTCAGTCACTCCCGACGAGGAGCGGTACCTGCTGCGCGCGCTGTCCAGGGCGCTCGCGGTCCCGCTCACGCACGACGACGTCATCGGCGCCTACGCGGGGTTCCGGCCGCTGCTGCGGAGCGGCTCCGAGAGCACCCGCGACCTCAGCCGCCGCCATTCCATCCGCACCGACCCGGCGACTGGCATGGTGACCGTGGTCGGCGGCAAGCTGACGACGTATCGCCGGATGGCACAGGACACCGTGGACCGGTTGCTCAACGGCGCCGGTCCGCGAAGCCGCACCAGCACGCTGCCACTCATCGGCGCGGCGCCAAGGAGCATCCTCCGCGGCGTTGACGCGCCGGAACGGCTCGTGCGTCGCTACGGGATCGAGGCTCCGGCGGTCGCATCACTCGCCGGGGGCGATGCATCGCTGCTCCAACCACTCGCCCCGGGCGTCACCGCCCTCGGTGTCGAGTTGCTGTTCGGACTGCGCCACGAAGGTGCTCTCAACCTCGACGACCTGCTCGACCGCCGGGTCCGCCTCAGCCTGGTGCCGTCGGAGCGTCGATCGGTGGAGGCTGCAGCAGCTGCGCTGCTCTCGTGAGCGACTGTGGCGCGTCCGAACGCCAGTCGTTGGCGACCGCCATATCCCGCGAGGCCAATAAGCTCAGCGAAACCTGCGACTCAGGCGTCGCCCGTTGCAGACGGTCCCGTAGCCCTTTCGGGCTACGGTCAGGACGCGACTTCGACCTTCGCGCCGAGCAGCCCGAGCTCGATGTCGTGCATCACCTGGATGCGGAACGCCTGACGCGCCGCGGCGTCCAGCTCGGGAGCGACGGTGACGTTGCGCGGGCGGCCGATCCAGGGCGGCTGATGCCGTCCCATGGGCTCGCCACCGACTCGCACGATGACGGCGCGATCGTCCTCCTCGTCGACCTCGATCGAGACGTGCTGGAGCACGCCCGTGCTGTCCACGAGCGTCCACGAGCGGAGCCACACGGGCATGGTGCTGCCGGGGACGCGCACGGGACGCACCGCGCCACTGACGACGTACGCCTCTTTGTGCGGAGCGTCCGCGGTCAGCGCGATGCGGACGGCGGTGTCGAGCTCGGCTCCGACCCACGTGGCGAGCGACGGAGCGCGATTCTCGACGTCGGGCAGCATGTGGGTGAAGAAGCCGTTCGAGAGTGATGGCGCCACCGAGGCGTGACGGCGGCAGTACGGGAGCCCCAGCACGATCCTGCTGTGCTCGTCGCACCACGCGGTTCCGCATTTGACCTGGCGGCGATCCACGTAGGTGCACCGGCAGGTCGCCGGCTTGGTGCACTCGCCGTCGAGGCAGGGCTCACCCGGCGCAGGAAGACCACTGTGATTCACGGCCGCCTCCGACGATTGCTTTCGGGAAAGCCGCAGCCACGGCTTCATCATGTCCACGTCCGTTCAACTCCTCGGCATCGGCGATACGGGGCCAGGACCCCAGGCTAGTCGCCGGCGCGCGGTGTCCACGGGGTGCGCATCCATCTTGTTACGGGCCGGATGCGGGTCGTGACCGGCCGCGCGCAGTCCGGTTGGAGATCGCCCATAGGATTCCACAGGTGACCCTGGGGCTCCAGCCGCCACACGCGCAGCAGCACCCCGTACCGCCGGGATATCAGCGCCTGCTCGCGGATCCCGAGCCTCCGCCGCTCGCCCTTTCGACCGCGGCACTCCCGCAGCTCGATCGGCGCACCATCCGGCGCGAGCTCGTGGTGGTGCTCCTCGTGTTTCCAGCGGTCGCGACCGTCACCGCGATCATCACGCTCGTCGCGGAGATCACCGGCTCCTCACCCGGCATCTCCATCTTCGACGGCCTCGATCCCACGCTCGCGGCGACGCTGCAGGTGGTGTACCTCGCCGCGCTCGCGGGCCCGATCGCGCTCGTCTGGTATCTCCTCGGCCGCTCGGGGCTCTCATTCAAATCCATCGGCCTCGACCGCACGCACCTGTGGCGCGATCTGCTCGCCGGTGTGCTGCTCATGATCGCGGTCCACTTTCTGTCGGCGTGGATCGGTGATTTCCTGCGATACGCGAACGTTCCCGGTGTGTACGGCGCACGGCTGCCCATCCACGCGTCGAAGAACGCGTACATCGTCACTGGCGTCGCCGAAGCCGTGCTGTACGGCGTGATGGAGGAGGTCGTCGTGCTCGGCTATCTCACCAACCGTCTCCGCGGATTGCGCTGGAGCACCCCGGCGATCGCGATCGTGTCGGTGATCCTCCGCGGCTCATACCACGCGGAGTACGGCATCGGCGTCCTGGAGCCCCTCGTGTTCGGCGCGCTGATGACGGCGTTCTATCTGCGGACTCGCAGGCTCCTTCCGGTGATCATCGCTCACGTCGGGTTACGACATCTGGGTCACGCTGCAGGTCGCCAGCTACCTCTGACGATCAGCGACTCGCGGTGCGGCTGCCGCAGGCACGGGAAGGCAGCAACCCGGCCGCGGCGATCGCGAAGGCACCACGCGACGGCTAGGCGATCTTGCGGCGGTAGATGACCATGGCGAAGCCGACCGCGACGATGATGATGCCGACGCACCAGGCGAGCGCGATCCAGATGTCGCTGCCGACCGGCTGCTGCGTGAACAGGTCGCGGATCGCGTTGACGATCGACGTCACCGGCTGGTGCTCGGCGAACGCGCGCACCGGGCCGGGCATCGTGCGGGTGGGCACGAACGCGGAGCTGATGAACGGCAGGAAGATGAGCGGGTAGGCGAACGCGCCCGCGCCATCCGCCGACTTCGCGGACAGGCCCGCGATCACGGCGATCCACGTCAACGCCAGGGTGAACAGGATGAGGATGCCGGCGACCGCGAGCCACGCCGGCACTCCCGCCCCCGAGCGGAAGCCCATGAGCAGGGCGACCAGCACGACGACCACGAGCGCGATCAGATTGGCGACCAGCGAGGTCAGCACGTGTGCCCACAGCACCGACGAGCGTGCGATCGGCATGGAATGGAATCGCTGGAAGATGCCGCTCTTCATGTCCAGGAAGAGCCGGAATCCGACGTAGGAGATGCCCGACGCGATCGTGATGAGCAGGATGCCGGGCAGCAGGTAATTCACATACGAATGCGACCCTGAGTTGATCGCGCCGCCGAACACGTAGACGAAGAGCAGCATGAAGGCGATCGGCATGATCGTGGTCGTGATGATGGTGTCGAGGCTGCGCGTGATGTGGCGCAGGGATCGTCCCGTCAGGACGGCGGTGTCGCCGAAGAAATGCTTGCTCATCGTTGCTCCTTACTCGTTGGTGCCGGCGTGACCGTCGGTGCGGCGTCGCCGTCCTTGCCGCTGTCACCGACGATGGAGAGGAAGACGTCCTCGAGGGTCGGCTGCTTCTCGACGTATTCGACCTTTGCGGGTGGGAGCAGCTGCTTGAGCTCGAGCAGCGTGCCGTTCACCACGATCCGGCCCCCGTGAAGGATCGCGATCCGGTCGGCGAGTTGCTCGGCCTCGTCCAGATACTGCGTGGTGAGCAGCACCGTCGTGCCGTGCCCGGCGAGTTCCTTGACTGCCTGCCACACCTCGATGCGCCCCTGGGGGTCGAGCCCGGAGGTCGGCTCGTCGAGAAAGATGACCGGCGGATTGCCGATGAGGCTCATCGCGATGTCGAGGCGGCGGCGCATGCCGCCCGAGTACGTCGACACCTTGCGCGCTGCCGCGTCGGTCAGCGAGAAGCGATCGAGCAGGCCATCCGCGATCGTGCCGGGATCCTTGAGGTGCCGCAACCGGGCGACCATCACCAGGTTCTCCCGCCCGCTGAGGATCTCGTCGACGGCGGCGAACTGTCCGGTGAGGCTGATCGCCTCCCGCACGTCCGCAGCCTGCGTGGCGACATCGAACCCGTTGACGCTCACGGTCCCCGCGTCGGCCTTGAGCAGCGTCGACAGGATGTTCACGACCGTCGTCTTGCCCGCCCCGTTGGAGCCGAGCAGGGCGAAAATGCTGCCCCGCGCCACGTCGAAGTCCACGCCGCGCAGCACCTCGAGCTGCTTGTACGACTTCACCAGGCCCTGCACGTGGATCGCCGGCGCGTGGGCCTGATCGGCGGTCATCTGCATCCCCGTTCTCTCGTTCACACCGGAGCGATCTGCGGCGGCGTTCATGCTTCCACCGTTGCGCCGACCGTGGCGGAGACGCGGTGCACGGTGATGTCGCCGAAGGACGTCCTTCCGCGGACCTCGACCGAGTTCTGTCCGGCCTCGGGGCGCTCCGACGCCTCGAGGTGGTTGTTCACGTGGCCGAACCGCGTGTTGAGGTCGAGCCACGCGGCGACGCCGTCGAGCACGCCGATGTCGATCTGGCCGATCGCGGTCTGGGCGACGACGGCGCCGTGCGCGACCTCGCCGAGACGCACGTCGCCGTTCGCGGTCTTGGCGACGACCGTGCTTCGCGCCTTGTCGACGACGATCGAGCCGTTGGCGGACACGACCCGCAGGTCGCCGCTGACATCGCCGATCCACGTGTCGCCGTTCGAGTTCTTGACCGTGGCGGCTCCGCTGACGCTGCCGATGCGCAGCGCGCCGGTGCCGGTGCTGACGTCGGCCCGGCCCGCAGCAGTGCCGATACTGATCTCGCCGGCGCCGGTCGTTGCCTCGGCGGCGTCCGTCTCATCGAGCCGGATCTCGCCCACGCCCGTCTTCGCCCGGCACTTGCCGAGGCGACCGGTGGAGCGGATCGGTCCAGCGCCGACCTTGGCATCCAGATGGGACCCGGCGGGCACATCGATGCGGACGTCGACGGATTCACTGCCGGCGCCGCGGAAGCTGTATTGCAACCACCTCGACGGCGCCTTGATCAACAGCATCCCGCTTGAATACTCGACGCGCGTTTCCTGGGCGGCGGCCACGTCGGCCTGCTTCGCGGGGTTGCTTGGAAGCACCTCGACGACGGTGTCGGTGCGGTCGCCGGCGACGACGCGCAGGTCGCCGACACCGAGCTCGACGGTGACCGAGATGGGTTCAGGCGTTTCGAACGTGGGCATGTGGTTCCTCCAGGTGCGGCGGGCACGCGCCCCCGCTGATCAGGGATTTGGTTCGAGGGATTGCCGGCGTCACGTCGCTCACCGTGCCCAGCCCGTGAAGCTCTGTCCGCCGCGGGGGCCACGACGTTCCTCCCGGCGACCTTTGTCGTTTCGGTCGAGCGCCCTCGTGGCCGCGCGGACGAGCCAGCTGTTGACCGACAGGCCATCGCTGCCGGCAGCCTGCTCGACGCGAGCCTTGAGCTGCTCTGGCATGCGCAGATTGATCCGGGACACCCCGCCCTCGTCGGTCTCGAGCGCTGCCGAGGCGGCCCCCGGGGCCGTGGGCCAGTCGCCGTACGGCTCGCTGCGATCGTCGGGTTGGTCCCCACCGGAGGTCTCGACCGGCGGGGGAGTGACCACGAACGCCAGCTCGCGGCCACGCAGTCGAACCTCGACCGAACCGGGTGCCAGCTCCCGTGTGACCTCCTCGGCCGCGGCGGCAAGGGCGTCCTGAAGGGTGAGTTGGAGCGCCGCGTCCAGCGAGGCCATGAGGCGCTCGGTGAAGGCGCGCATCTCGGCGTCGCCGGATTCCGTGGCGGTGGCGAGCTGGTGGTGAATGTTCTCGACGTAGATTCGGAGGTCCATGGCGCCACTATGGCACGTCGATGGTGCCATGTCAAGCCATTCTGTGCCAAGACGGTGCCGACGTGGCGCCTCCAAGCCTCTGAGGTGGTCCGCATGCGGTCCTACCGGCCGGCGGCGGCTGTCGATCAAGATCGCCCGCCACCCTCGATCCGATCGCAATCACTCCGCCCTGGCGTACCGTGACGCAGGACTCGCCCATGCTCACCACAAGCCGACTCGCCGTCCTCGCACTGCTCGTCGCCCTTGGTGCCGCCGGTTGCGGAGGTGGGACAACCTCGCCGACCGGATCGAGCAGTTCGACGACCGTCGGGATCGCCGGCGGGAACCTCGGCACCCCCGGCGTGATCATCGACGCGAACGATCAGAACAAGTTCGTTCCGGAGACGGAGAACGTGACGGTGGGGGAGATCATCGAGTGGAAGAACGTCGGAAAGGTCGCCCACAACATCGTGTTCGCCGACGCCGATGCGCAGTCACTGAACGACCCGGTGCTGGCGAGTGGCGGCGTGTGGGAGGTGAAGTTCACCCAGGCCGGTACGTACAACTACACGTGCACCATCCATATCGCGATGGACGGCACGATCGTCGTCGGCTCGAGCTGATCGCCGAGCGAGGCTTGGTATCCAGCCCTCCGCAGTGCGTGAGTAGCGCGTTTCGCGGGCACGCGAGGAGCGACCTCGCGTGCGTCGTTCGTGTCATCACGGAAACAAACCAGTCGGAAGCGCGCGATCGTGAGACGCTCCATCTCGATGAGCCAGAGCATCGGCGAGGGCGGGTCCGTTCCCCGGAGCCGCCCCCAACTCTCTCGCTCGCAATGGGTGAAGCTCGGCATGCTCGCCGTCGCGCAGGTCCCGGGGTCGCTGTCCCATTTCCTCGGGCTCCCGTGGACCGGCTCGGTGGTTCAGATCGTGGCGGCCGTAGCGCTGCTGCCGTGCGCCGTCGGTTGTCTCGTACTGGACCTGCGTGTGGTCGTCCCGATCGTGCGTGGCGACGACCCAGCGTCGAGCCGGCTTGTCGCGGCGGTCGCGGCGACACTCCTCACGACCGTTCTGATCTACGTCTGAGGTCTAGGAAGCCGGGGCTCCGCACCCTCACGGGATGGCCGACCACGAGCCGGCACTGGCGGTGGTACCCCGTATCGGATTCGAACCGATGGTCTCCGCCTTGAGAGGGCGGTGTCCTGGGCCACTAGACGAACGGGGCCCGAAGGCTCCGGATCATACCAGCGGCCTCCCGAGTCCCCCGAGGTCTCACACCTCGTCGGGCGCGGCCATCCCGAGCGTGTGGAGGGCGTCAGCCAGGGTTGCCCTCGTCGCGGCGACGAGCCCTCGCCGGAACCGGCGGATGGCGGGATCCTCCTCGCGGACGATCGCCGGCGTGTGCTCGTAGAAGTCGCTGAAGGCTGACGCGAGCGAGAACGTGTATGCGGTGAGCACCGACGGCGACAGCGCAAGCGCCGTGTCGGTGAGCGCGCGCGGATACGCCTCGATGCTGTGGAGCAACTCACGCTCGGCGGGGTGGAGCGCGCCCGGTGGCTGGATCTCCTGCCCGTCGTCGTCGACCTTGCGGAGCACGCCGGCGGCCCGGGCGTGCGCGTACTGGAGGTAGACGCCGGTGTCGCCGGTCACACGCAGCGCTTCATCGAAGTCGAAGGCGATGATCTGATTGAGCGAGAACTTCAGCAGGTAATACCGCACCGCTCCGGCGGCCACCGCCTGCGCGCTCTCGGCGCTGCGCGCGTTGGCGCTCAACCGTGCGATCGCACGGTCGAGCAGGTCGTCGGCGCGCACCTCGATCCCGCGGCGTCCGCTGAGGGCGACACTCTCCCGCCCCTCCTCGATCTCGACGCCGAGCTCGGCCGCGGCCGCGGGCGTGAGCGCCACCACCTCGTAGCTGAGGTGGATCGAGTTGTCGGCCTCACGCTCATGGTGCAGCCGCCGCAGCGCGCGCTGGACCACACGCTGCGGGTACGCCTGCCGCGCGTCGATGACGTTGATCACGCGCTGCGCACGGCCGAAGTGCGCGGTCGCGTCGCTCGGCTGGGGCAGTGTCGCGGTCGTCGTCAACGACGGCTCGCCCTCCCACGGCGTGTAGTGGAAGTCCTGTCCCAGCAACCCGAACTTCCACAGCTGATAGGCGATATCCTTCGCGGTGTACGTCGCGATACCGTCGGACTTGACCAGAACCTTGGTGTCATCATCGCCACCCTCGTCGTCGCCGTCATCCGAGGGCATCACCCAGCAGCCGGCGAGCTTGCCCGTCTCGGCGAGCACGATCGCGCCGGACTCGCGAAGCAGCTCGAACGCTGTCCGCCAGAAGCCGAGCCCGATGATGTCCGACTCCCAGGTGAGCAGGTCGTACGCGATGTCGAAGCGGTGCATGGTCGCGAGGTGGGCGCCGACGATGCGCCGCGCCAGGTCCTTGACGAAGGCGGCGGTGTCGTTGCCACCCTCCTCGACAAGACGAAGCACCTCGTGGCGGCGCTGGGCGAGGTCGGGGTCGGTCTCGTACCGCGCCGACACCTCGACGTACGCCCGCGAGCAGTACTGGTCGAAAGGTTCGTCGGGTCGCTGCTCGATGCCGAGCTCGCGGATCCCGACGACGACATCGGCGACCTGAACACCGGTGTCGTCGATGTAGTTGTTCACCTCCACCTCGTGACCGGTGCGCCGGAGCACGCGGGCCACCGTGTCTCCTATGCAGGCGTTGCGGAGGTGGCCGATGTGGGCGGCCTTGTTCGGGTTGGTCGCCGTGTGCTCCACCAGGGTCTTCCCAGCCGACGCCGCATCCTCGTCCGGCAGGTCCACCCCGCCGCTCGCCCCAGGCTCGGCTGCACCGGCGAGCACCGCCTCCGCCCACGCCGCGTCGTCGAGGTGCGCGTTGACGTAACCGGGCGGGGTCACCGTCCAGGTCCGGACCCGGGGAACCCGCGCAGCCTCGAGGTGGACGCACAGCTCGGCAGCGATCGCCTGCGGAGGACGCCGGAGCACCCGCGCGAGGCCGAGCGGCGCCGGGGTCGACCAATCGCCGAACTCGGGCCGTGCAGATCGCTCGACGACCACCTCGAACGCCGGATCCACTCCCGCTGCGTCGAGGGCTTCCCGCACCGCCCGGATCAGCAGAGTCCTCGTGTCGGCCATCGCGCAAGGGTAGCGGGGAGCACGGCCGCGTCCCGACCGGCGACAATGCGCCGCCGTGGACTCGCGACCGTGCGTGATCCCGGCCGCGGGCCTGGGAACGCGCTTTCTGCCCGCCACCAAGGAGCTTCCGAAGGAATTGCTCCCAGTTCTCGATCGCCCAGTGATCCAGTGGGCGGCCGAGGAGGCGGTGGCCTCCGGGGCGGACGAGATCGTGCTCGTGCTCGCCGAGGGCAAGGAGGCCCTCGCGAGGCACCTGCGCCCGGATCCCCAGCTCGAGCATCTCCTCGAGGAGCGGGGCAAGCTCGCCGAGCTCGAGGTCGTGCGCAAGGCGGGGAACCTCTGCCGGGTCACCGTCGCGCATCAGGCGTCGCCTCGCGGCCTCGGCGACGCGGTGCTCTGCGCGGCCGACGCCGTGGGCGATCGCACCTTCCTGTGCATGCTTCCGGACGACCTGTCGGTGGCTCCGACGCCGGTGCTCCGCCAGCTCTGGGACGCGCACGAGCAGCTCGGCACGTCCATCCTTGCACTCATGCGCGTCCCCGGCGACGAGATCTCCCGCTACGGCTGTGCGGACATCAGCGAGTCCCGAGGCAGACTCCACAGGGTGCGAGGTCTCGTCGAGAAGCCGTCACCCGCCGAAGCCAAGAGCGACCTCGCCGTGATGGGCCGGTACGTGCTCACCCCGGCGATCTTCCCGGCGATCAGGGAGACCACGCCGGGAGCCCTCGGCGAGATCCAGCTCACCGACGCCATCGCTCGCGTGCTGCAGACCGGTGAGGTCTGGGGCGTCGAGTTCGAGGGTGAGCTGCTCGACGTCGGAACGCCGAAGGGCTGGATGGCGACCAACCTGCGCCTGGCGAGAGAGCATCCCGAATACCAGGCCGCGCTGGGATACCTCTCGGAGGCCGGCTCGCAATGAGCGTCTTCCGGAGAGAGTGGGGGGCGATCACCTTCGTGGTGACGATCCTCATCGGCGCCATCGCCGTCGCGATCTCGCTGGTCGTGGCCGGGTCGCATCCGGCGCCCGTCGCGACGCCCGCGCCCTGCCCGAGCTACACGCCGTACGTGGTCACCCCGACCCCCGTGCCGACCGCCACGCCGAAGGCGACGGCATCCCCATCGGCGACCCCGTCTCCCACCGCAACCCCGGTGCCGACCCCGGTGGCGTCGCCGACGCCGTTCAACCCGGCCCTGGCGAACTGCCCGACGCCGCCGCTGCCGCCGACCGCCACCCCGAGCCCCACGCCGACGCCGACCGCTGTGGGGACGACGCCGACCCCCAGTCCGACCCCGACACCGGTGCCGACCCCGACGCCGACGCCAACCCCCGCACCGAACAGCACACCGCTGCCCACGGCGACGCCAACACCGACGTAGCGACGCCGGCTCCGGTCGAGGCGACCGTCAGAGGGCGAAGAGCAGCCGGCTCCCGTTCTCAGGCGTGATCGACGATCGCTGCATCTCGAGGTCGACGCTCGGCGGCCGGCCGGTGTCGATCACCACCGCGATGTGCTCCGCAAGGCGAAGCCCGCCGATGCGCACGCAGTCGCGGAGGAAGGTGAACGCCATCGGTCGCACGAGGTTCCAGATGTATCCGCGAACCGCCTGCGCCGCCTCATCCGGTTCGAGCAGCGTCTCGGTCCCGCGGGTGCTGCGGTCCTGGAATGCGAGCACGCAGACCTGGTCGGTCAACTGCACCGGCGCAGTCCACGAGTACTGGTCGTCGTCCGCGTGCGAGCCGACGATGCGGTCCTTGTCGGTGAAGAGCGCGAGGCGCTCGACGAGCAGCTGCATCGGCCGGGGCGGTCCCTCGACGAAGACCGGGATGTCACGCAACCGCTCACTGCGGTCCTGCGCGGGATAGCGCGCGGAGAACCCGAGATCCTCGACGCCGCTGAACGGGGCGGGCACCTTGATGACCAACTCGTCCATCGAATGAATCTAGCACAGGCATTCCGACGTGAGAGGAAAGGCGTCGAGCGATTGCTACACTCGCGCGACCATGCCGGCACTCGACGACGTGCGGGTCCTCGACCTCACCCGGTTGCTGCCGGGACCGTTCTGCACGTTGTTGCTCGCCGATTTCGGCGCCGACGTGATCAAGGTCGAGGACACCGCCGGTGGCGACTACATGCGCTGGATGCCGCCGCTCGTCGACGAGTATTCAGCGATGTTCCACCCGATCAACCGCAACAAGCGGTCGCTGGCGATCGACCTCAAGAACGCCCTGGGCTGTGAGGCATTTCTCCGTCTGGCCGCCGGCGCCGACGTGGTCATCGAGAGCTTCCGCCCCGGGGTCATGGCACGTCTCGGGCTCGGCTTCGACACCCTGCACGCGGCGAACCCGAGACTCGTGCTGTGCAGCATCAGCGGTTACGGCCAGGATGGACCGTTTCGTGATCGAGCCGGACACGACCTCAACTACGCAGCCGTCTCCGGGGCGCTGCTGCTCGGCGGTACCGCCGGTGACTTGCCCGCGATGCCCGGGCTGCAGGTCGGTGACCTCGGCGGCGGCGCGCTCCATGCGGCGCTGGCGGTCATGGTCGCGCTGCATCATGCCGCGCGCACCGGACAGGGTCAGCACTGCGATGTCTCCATGGTGGACGGCCTCGTCAGCTGGGCGGCGGTGCACGCGTCCCAGCTCTTCGCCGGCGGCACGCCGCCAGGCCCCGGGGACGGCATGCTCACCGGCCGGTACCCCTGCTACCGGATCTATCGGTGCGCGGACGGATTCCTCTCGGTCGGCGCGCTCGAGCCGAAGTTCTGGCGGGCATTCGTCGCCGCGATCGGCGCGCCCGAACTGGCGGATCTCGGGTTCGCAGAGGACGCCGACGGCAGGCGGACCGCCGCGGCCGTGGAGGCGATCCTGCTGACCCGCACACGCTCGGAATGGGAGGCTGCGCTCGCCGGGAGCGACGTCTGCGTCGAGCCGCTGCTCGACCTCGCCGAGACGTTCGAGCACCCGCAGGTCCGCAGCCGCGGGATGCGACTCGATGCGGGTGACGGCAGGCCGACCGCGCAGACCGGGTTCCCGATCCACCTGATGGGCACGCCTGCCGGGTACCGCCGGCCGGCGCCGGGATACGGCGAGCACACCGACGAGGTGCTTGCTGAAGCCGGCTATCGGCGTGACGAGGTCGACTCCCTCCGCGCGGCAGGAGTGATCCGGTGAGCAACAGCGCTCCGTCGCCGCAACCGGCGCGTCGCGCACCCCGGACGACCCGCAGCGCACAAACCCGCGACCGGATCATCGCCGCGGCCACCGAGGTGTTCGCGCGCTCCGGATTCCACGGCGCGCGCGTCGCCGACATCGCCGAGCAGGCCGGGATGGCGTACGGCCTCGTGTACCACTACTTCCACAACAAGGACGACATCCTCGCCGCCATCTTCACGGAGCGCTGGGCGCAGTACGTCAGCTACCTGCGCGAGGTCGGCGACATGGAGCTCGGGTTCCGCGAGCAGATGCGCAGGCTCACGCATTTCTGGGTGGAGGTGTATCGCCGTGAGCCCGCGCTCATGACCGTGATGATCAACGAGATCACCCGGTCGTACGAGTTCCTCGAGTCGCATGACATCAGCACGGTGATGATCGCCTTCGAGGCGATCGAGCGGATGATCCGCAAAGCGATCGATCGCGGGGAGATCGCTCCCGAGGTGGACCCGCAGCTCGCGAGCTACGTGGTGTTCGGCGCGGCCGAGATGGTGCTCACCGGGTACGTCATGGGCACGCTGCGACGCGACGACGCGACCGCTTTTGCGCACGACGAGAACCAGATGCTCGAGGTTCTGCTCGATGGCCTGGCTCGCAAACCCCTCACGCCGCCTGACTGACTGACCGCTCCCACCACGCGTCGACGGCGCGCCGGGTGGCGTCGAGATCGCCGGCGTTGTCGATGATCCACGTCGCGCGATCTCGTTTCTCATCGATGGGCAGCTGCGCCGCGAGCCGGCGGCGTGCGGACTCCTCGTCAAGTCCGTTGCGCTCGCGCAGCCGCTGTCTCTGGACCTGCGGCGGCGCGTACACGAGCAGCACGCCCTCGAACAGTCCTTCGCGCGCATTCTCGAACAGCAGGGGGATGTCGACGACGACCAACGGTGCGTCCCCGGCGAGCGCCGCGGCGATGCGCTCCTGCATCAGCTCGATGATCCGCGTGTGCGTGATGCGCTCGAGGTCGCGCCTCGCCGCGGCATCGGCGAAGACGATCTCGCCGAGACGGGCGCGGTCGAGCGCCCCGTCGGCCTGCACCACGTCAGGACCGAATCGCTGGACGACGAGCGCGAACGCCGGCTCGCCGGGACGCACCGCCTCGCGAGCGAGCTCATCCGCGTCGATCACAGTGGCGCCGTGGTCTGCGAGCATGCGGGCGACCGTGCTCTTGCCGGTCGCGATGCCTCCGGTGAGGCCGATCAGTCGCATCCGCGCCACCGTACTCCCTGACCCCGCACGGACGGTGAGCGGCTGCGCCGAAAGGATCAGGCGGACGACCCTGCGGCGCACGAAGCGCCCGCCGCCCACGCTGCGTCGCCGTGCAGGTACAGGAGCAGCCCGTGGTCGTCGGTGACCAGCGTCCAGCCGGGCGTGTGGTCGAGCTCGGCGGTGAGCGCGCCCTTCGAGTACAGCACGGCGGTGGTGTTGCCGGCGGTCAGCAGCTGCAGCGCGGAGGGCGCCGACGTCGCACCCGCGGCGATGCGCACGTAGTCGCCGAACACCGCCGTGCCGAGCGAGATCGATTCCCCGTATTCGTACACCGACGCGTGCGGCCACAGGCGGTCGATGACGTAACCACCGGTGCCGTATGCGGTGAACACGCGCTGCGTCACCGGGCTGCGCGCGAGCACCGCGGTGGCGCAGGACGGATACGCCGCCGCGATGCCCTGGGGTGTCGCGTCCTGATGAACGCGTGCTCCGACGGCGCCGACCGACACCAGGGCGACGGCGATGAGCGCGACGCCGACGACCGGAGCGCCGCGCGCGCTGCTCGCACCGCGAGGTGTCCGTTGTGCTCGAATCGCCTGGATCCAGCGCGCGACGTCCGCCGCCATCGCCACCCACGGCGGGATCATCACGGCGACGCAGATGGCGGTGTTGCGCACCGATGACAGCGCGAGCCCCGCACCGGCAACCGCGAGTGCGATGTCGCGGAGGTCGAAGCGACGTCGCAATTCGGGGCGCGTCAGCACCAGGAGCGTCAGCGCCGCAAACGTGAGCAGCAGCGCCAGGAGCGCCCACATCGCCGGATCGCCGAAGTTCGGCGACTGCCATTCGATGATCCCCTTCTGGCGCTCGGCGGCCCCGGTGGTCGCCGCGAAGACGAACAGGGACGGCCCGTACGGGTTCACGCAGGCCGCGACGGCGGATGCGCCGAGAGCCACCGTGAGCCCGCCGATGCGGCGGCGCGACGCCGCCTCACCGAGCCCCCAGCGACTCTTCACCGCCTCCGCGACGACGACGATCGCGAGGAATCCGATGCCGGCGATGAATCCCGCGTGGAGGTTCGCCCAGACCAGGAAGATCGGCGGGAGGAGCCATCGCCGCCGGCCACCGGACCGCAGGTAGGACTCGGCGATCCAGAGCGTCCAGCAGACGAGCGCGAAGGTGAACACCTGTGGCCGGGTGCCGAGCACCGGCTCCGCGACGCGCGCCCCAAGGGCGAGACCCACCGCGAGCACCACCGGTCCCGCGCCGCGCAGACGGCTGCGCAGGAGCGTGGCGAGCATCGCGCTCCACGCGACGAGCCCCATGAGCGCGGTCACCAGCATGAGCCCGCCGACCGCGGCGAGCGCGGCGAAGATCACCTCGGAGAGCCATTCGTGGGCCACCAGGGGATTGCCGAATGCCGTGTACGCGAACAGCTCGCCGGCGGGGATCTGGTGATGGCTGATGATCCAGTCACCGAGGCGGATGTGCCACCAGACGTCGGGGTCGCTGAGCGCGTCGAGCCCGACCGCGCCCGTGAGGATCAGGACGGCGGCGAGCAGCGTCCGGCGCGGGTCCGACAACCAGGCGGATGTCCGGCCTGCGCGCCGCGGCGGCTCGGGTGCGGCCACAGGCGAGCCGGCACGAAGCAGCGTTGCCATGCGAGCGCAGCGTAGGTGCGTCGTGGACCGCCGGACGGTCCGCTGCCGGCTGGCGACAGATTCGTATACTCGCCGCGATGGCCTCCGGTACCCGCGCCCCCAAGCGCCGCCCGTCTGCCGCACGCTCGAGCTCGCGTCAACCCGCATCGCCGCCGCTCGCCGCGAGCACCGGCCACGTGATCTCCTGGCGGCACTGTCTGCTGGGACTGTTCGTCGGGGAGTTCGCGCTCCTCGTGCTCAGCAACGGCGGGCTCGCCGGGGCCAATGCGGCGTTCGGCTCCACGAACACCATCGACGGGGGCATCGTCGGGGTGTCGACGCTCCTGGCGGTCATCCTCGGCGGGTTCCTCGCCGCGCGGATGGCGGGGCGCGCCGGGCTCTATCAGGGCATCGTGGTCGCGATCGGCTTCATCGCGGTCGGCGCGCTCTACGAGTTCCTCCACGAGTCGTCGATCATCGCTGCGTCCCTCAGCGCGGGCGGCCACCACCTGGTCGACCTCGGCCCGATGGATATGGGCAACGTCTTCAGCGGCGACCTGCTGGCGCTGTTCGGTGGCTCAGTCGGCGGACTGCTCTCCGGCAAACGCTGACGCCAATCCCGCGCACGGCGCGCGCTGGATTCCCGGTCGGGGTCAGACCCCGGCGACCCCCGCCTGGGCGGGCGGACTGGCCGTCTGAGCCTCGCGGTAGGGCTGCCCGATGAGGTCGACCCGGCCGAGCGACTGGGCGAACTCGAGGCACGCTGCGCGCGTGAAGCGCAGATGCTTGCCAGGCGTATGCCAGGCGCGCAGGTGGCCCTGAGCGACGGCGCGACGCAGTGTCGAACGGGAAACGCCGCAAAGTGCCGCCGCCTCACCCGTTGTGAGGATCTCCTCTTCGCGCTCTACCAAATCCTCCTCCTCCTCCAGACCCGCCAACGTAAGGAGATCCGATCGCGGATCTCAAGGTGCATTTATACAACGGTTTGGGAGGGTCGTGCGGGTCATCCTTTTGGGTGATGCTGGGAGCGTATCTGCCGACCGTATACTCCAAGCGAGGTCAACTCACTCATCCGCTCGGTTGAGCCACCACGAGGAAGACGATGAACGTCGACGTCCAGGCAATGGCACGGCGTCTGCAGCAGAGCCTCGGGACGGTGATCGTTGGGAAGGAAGCGGAGATCGAACTCTGCATCGTCGGGCTTCTCTGTCGAGGCCACATTCTCATCGAGGACGTCCCTGGCACAGGCAAGACGCTCCTGGCCAAATCACTTGCTCGGAGCAGTGGCTGCAGCTTCGAACGAGTGCAATTCACCCCGGACCTGCTCCCCGGCGACGTCACCGGCGTGAGCGTCTACAACCCGCAGGCGCAGACCTTCGAGTTCCGCCGGGGGCCGATCTTCGCCCAGGTGCTCCTCGCCGACGAGGTCAACCGGGCGACACCGAAGACTCAGTCCGCGCTCCTGGAGGCGATGGAGGAGTGGCAGGTGACCGTGGACGGGACCACCCATCCGCTGCCCGAGCCGTTCATGGTTCTCGCCACCCAGAACCCCATCGAGCTCGGGGGGACCTTTCCGCTTCCCGAGGCCCAGGTGGACCGCTTCCTGCTGAAGCTGCGTCTCGGCTACCTTCCCGCGGACGAGGAGACGGCGATGCTCGATCGCTTCCAGTCGGGGACGCCGTTGACGTCGCTCCAGCCGGTCACGAATGCGGAGGAGATCAGGGCGGCGCAGGCGGTGTGCCGGGATGTGTACTGCGACGCCGCATTGAAGGACTACTGCGTTCGCGTCGTGCGCCGCACCCGGGAGCACCGCGACGTCTCGCTGGGTGCGTCCCCGCGCGGCACGCTCGGGATGCTCCATGCGGGACAGGCTCGGGCGGCGCTCGCGGGCCGCGACTTCGTGCTGCCGGACGACATCAAGGAGATCGCCCCGCACGTGCTCGAGCACCGGGTCATGCTCCGCCCGAACGCCGAGCTGCGCGGCCTGACCCCCGCCGCGGTGGTGGAGGAGGTGCTGGCGACCGAGGCGGTGCCGATGACCGGCCGGCGCCTGGCGTGAGCCTGACGGCGGCTCATCGAACGAGCCCGCCGTGACCGCACGGGCCCCGCTCATCGCATGCGTTGCGGTGCTCGCCTTCTTTGCCGGGATCACTGGCGTCCGCCTTGCGTACACGTTGGCGTATGTCCTCATCCTGCTGCTCGCCGTGGCGTACCTCTGGTCACGGCTGCTCACGCGCAAGCTCGATGTCACCCGGGACTCTCCGCAAGGGTCGTTCATGATGGGCGAGGCCTTCGAGGAGACCTTCACCGTCCGGAACCGCAGCGGGCTGCGCCTGCCGTACTGCGAGGTGCGCGACGGCTCCAAGCTCCCCGGCTACGCCCCCGGCCGCGCCTTCGCGCTGGGCGCAGGTGGCAGCGTCACCTGGACCGCACGCGGTGTGTTCACGCTGCGCGGCGTGCACCACTTCGGTCCACTCGAGGCGCGTCTCGGCGATCCGTTCGGACTCTTCCCGCAGAAGGTCGTGGTCGCCCCCGAGAACGAGGTGGTCGTCTACCCCGCGATCCATGCGCTCCACCAGGCCGTGCCACAGTGGAGCGGCAACGGCGTCGCCGAGGCGCAGCGCGGCCAGCCGGTCGACGTGCCGCCCGATGTGTCCACCATCCGGGACTACGCGAACACCGACGGTCTCAGCCGCATCCACTGGGCGTCCACGGCGCGCACCGGGCGGTTGATCAGCCGCACGTTCGACACCGGCCAGAGCGCCGATCTTCTCGTCGTCCTCGACCTGCAGCGTGGCATTCACGCGGGCACCGGCGTCGAGTTGTCGCTCGAGTACGCGATTTCGATCACCGCGTCGATCGTGCACGCCGCGATCCGGCGGGGCCAGGCGGTTGGTCTGGTCACCAATTCCCTTGCGGGGACCAGCTACGGCGCCGGCCGCGGCGAGGTGCAGCGTCTGCGCCTGCTCGACTACCTCGCGATCGCCACCGACGACGGTGTGCGAACCCTCGGTGAGACGATCACGCGCCACGGGCCGGGATGGCGCGGTCGGGGCGGCATGGTGGTGGTCAGCGCCAACCGCTCGGGCGACTGGGTGGAGGCGCTGGTTGACAGCGCGACACGTGGTCAGCGCCATCTCTGCGTCTTCATCGAGCCGACGTCCTTCGGCGCGCGAGGGCAGGCGCTGCGTATCCCGGCGGCCTGGCGGCTGGCACTCGACTGGTGGGTCGTGCGTCGAGGCGACGTGCTCGGGATGGGCGAGAAGGCCACGGCGGCGAGTTGATCGAATGGACGCGCTGATCGACCACCCCGCCACCTTGCTGCCCTCCGCGTCCACGCGGCCGGCCCGAGGGATCGCCGATCACACCTTCGAGATCGCCGCGGTCCTCTGCGTCGCGCTCATCGCCGCGACGTCCTGGGCGGTGCTCGCGGCCGGTTGGGTCCACGGCGGGGGCGGCGCGGCGGTCGTGGCGGTGACATCGGTGATCGAGGCGGCGCTGCTTGCACAGGCGCGGGCTCCGCGCATCGCGGCGGCGATCGCCGCGCCGTTCCTCGGGCTCGCCGCGATCGTGCCGACGACGCTCGCGGCGATGCCGTCGGCGCCGCGCCAGACGCTGGGGTCGATCGTCGCGCACTACGTCAGAGCGCTGGTCACCGGCCTCTCGTCGACCACCGACTGGGACTTCACGGTCGGACTGTGCGCCATCCTCTTCCTCTGCGGGTTCTGGCTCGGTTGGCTGGCGCTTCGCGAGCACCGCGGTGTGCTGGCCGTGGTGCCGATCTTCTCGGTTCTCGCCACGAATGTCATCAACGCGTCGAATCCGGACGTGGTTGCCGTGCCGGAGATCATCGCGGTGGCCCTGTCACTCGCGGTCGTCGCCGCGGCGCATCTCGCGTCGCTGCGTGACCGGTGGGCGTCGGCTCGTATCACGCCGCTGCAGGGCTTGCAGTGGAGGTTTGGGAGCAGCGCGGCGGCTGTCGTGGTCGGCCTGACCGTGCTCGCGCTCATCATCCCGGCCGTCTCGAACAGCGATCTTTCGGCAGTGCTGTTTCCACACGGGATCGGCTTCGGTCCCGGCAGCGGCGGCAGCGGACCCGGGACGGGAAGCGGGACCATCGGCTTCAGCGAGTTGGTCCAGCTCGGGGGCAAGCTCGTCAGCGAGCCCCGGACCGTGCTCACCTACACGACGACCACGAACGCCGTTGTGTATGTGCGGGTCGCCAACGACACGACGTTCGATGACGGCAACTGGTTCCCGCCGTCCCGCGGTCCGGTGCTCGGAGGATTCACGTGGAACGGCGTCCTGTATCCCGCAGGCCTCCTCCCGCGGGACTCCAATCCCGCAGACGGTGGGCTGGGCGCTGACGAGACCGAGGTCAGCGCGACCATCGACGTGGATCAGGGCGCCACCGGTGACACACCGCGCGTGCCCTTCACCGGCGAGCCGCAGTCGGTGGATCTTGCCGGGACCGCGTACGGCACGGTGAGCGGGAACGATCAGACATCGCTGCTCACCGTCGACTCGGTCGTCCTCAACCAGGACGACGCGGGTGGCACGAGAATCAAGACGACGGCCCTCATCTCGACGGCGACTGTCGCCGAGCTGCAGAAGGCGGGCACCAACTATCCGCCGTGGGCTGAGCAGTTCACGAGCATCCCGGACGACGCGAGCCACGGTGCGCAGACGATCACCAACCTGGCCAGGGAATGGACCGCCGGCTTCACCGATCCCTACGACCAGGCGGTCGCGATCGAACAGCACCTGCGCAACCCTCGTCTCTTCACGTACACCCTCAACCCGCCGAAGGCGCCTGTCGGCATGTGGCCGGTCGTGTACTTCCTCACCAGAAGCTACGCCGGGTACTGCCAGTACTTCGCGTCGGCGATGGGATCGATGCTTCGCAGTCTCGGCGTCCCGACTCGTCTCGTGAGCGGATACGGCCCCGGCACCACGAAGGACATCAACGGACCGGCGGCCACCCAGGCGCAGCACGAGCAGGTGGTGACCACCAGCGACGCGCACAGCTGGGTCGAGGCGTACTTCCCGGGATACGGGTGGATCCCATTCGAGCCGACCCCACCGTCGTCCCAGGGCAACTACCAGCCATTCGCGCGCGGTAGTGCCGCGGTGACGAGCGGCCAGCAGGCACCGCCGCCGACGGCCAAACCGGGGCCGACCCCCAAGCCGGGCAACATCAATGGCGGCAACCCCGCGGTCACCCACCTGCGGAACCCCCATGCGGGCGCGCCCGTCGGTCTCATCGTGGCGCTCGCGATCCTGGGCGGCATCGTCGTGTTGATCGTCGGAGCGCTCTTCTGGCTGGCATTGCCCCGGTCGGTCACCGGGGCCTGGAAGCGCGTCGAGGCACTCGGGGTGATCTCAGGGCTCGACCGCCGAAGATCGGAGACCCACCGGGCGTACGCGGCCCGGCTCGCCCGGGCCCGTCCTCGTGCGGGCGCGGCGCTCACGGAGCTCGCGGCGGTGACCGCCCGGGCCGAGTTCAGCGCGGCAGGGGCGTCGATGCACGAGCGCGCGCTCGCGCTGCGCACCTGGCATCGCGCCCTCGTCGCGGCTACCCTGCTGCCGAGGCGATCTCCAGGCTGAGCAGGTCGTGCGCGATGAGCGCACCCGGAAGCTGCCGGCGTTCGGTGAGGTGGCTCAGCAGGAACGTGGTCTGCGGGTGCCCGGCCACGAGTCCCGCGACCTCGTCGCGCCAGAGATGACCGCCGGGGGTCGGCCCGTCCCAGCCGCTGCACTCGCAGACGTAGAGGTCGCACCCCGCGATGGACCGGTGCAGGCCCGCGCACAGCTCACTGTCCCCGGAGAATCCCACCGCCGCGCCGGCTCGGTCGGAGATCCTGTACGCGAGTGATGGTCCGGTGCTGTGCACGACGGCGTGGCTCTGCACCCGGTACCCGGCGAGGTCGACGTCGCTACCGTCCTGCAGCACCACGTATTCGGGGCGGACGTCCGCCGTCACGCGACGCGCGATGTGCGAGCCATAGCCGTCGGTGAGCAGGCGGCCGACGTACTCGCGCGTGCCGACGGGTCCGGCTATCAGCAGACCACCCGTTGCCGGCTCATCGGCATACGCCCTCCCCCCGAGCACGGTCGGGAGCGAGAACGTGTGGTCGGCGTGGAAGTGTGTGATCAGGATGAGGGTGAGGTCGTTGAGCGACGTGCCCGCGCGGCCGAGCATCGAGAGCACGGGCGCCCCGCAATCGACGAGCACGCGCCCGTCGACGAGGTACCCCGCGGTGCAGCCGCACCTGCTGAATGCGCTGCCGCTGCCGAGCACGGTGAGTCGCACGCGACAAGGTTAGCCGCCACCGCACGGTGGTATGAACGATCTCGTGCGACTCGACCGATTCACCGAACGATCCCAGGAAGCGCTGACCGCCGCTCAGCAGGCTGCGCAACAGCTGCAGCATCCCGCCGTCGAGCCCGAGCATCTCCTGCTCGCGCTGCTCGAACAGGAGGACGGCCTCGTCCCCGCGCTGCTGCGCCGGATGGAGGTGGCGCCTGAGCCGATGGGGGCACGTCTGCATGCGGCGCTCGAGAACCGGCCAAAGCAGGTCGGTGTCACCGAGCCGCAGGTGGGCGGAGCGCTTCGCACCGTCCTCATGACCGCGTTCGACGAGATGGCGCGCCTCAAGGACGAGTACGTGTCCACGGAGCACCTCCTGCTGGCGCTCTCCGCCAAGCCGGAGGGCGAAGCCGGGCGCCTGCTGCAGCAGGCCGGCGTGACACCGGATCGGGTGTACGCGACGCTCGAGGCCGTCCGCGGGTCACAGCGAGTGACCGACGCGAACCCCGAGGCCAAGTATCAGGCGCTCGAGAAGTACGGTCGCGATCTCACCGAAGCCGCCAGGCGCGGCAAGCTGGACCCGGTCATCGGACGCGACGACGAGATCCGCCGGGTCATCCAGGTGCTGTCACGCAGGACGAAGAACAACCCCGTGCTCATCGGCGAGCCCGGCGTCGGCAAGACCGCGATCGCCGAGGGCCTCGCCCAGCGGATCGCGTCGGGGGACGTTCCCGAAGGGCTCAAGGACAAGCGCGTCGTCGCCCTCGACCTCGGCGCGATGGTCGCCGGGAGCAAGTATCGCGGCGAGTTCGAGGACCGCCTCAAAGCCGTGCTGCGCGAGGTGACGTCGTCGGACGGCGCGGTGATCCTCTTCATCGACGAGCTCCACACGCTCGTCGGCGCCGGCGCCGCCGAGGGTGCGATGGACGCGGGCAACATGCTCAAGCCGGCGCTGGCGCGCGGCGAGCTTCGCTGCATCGGCGCCACCACGCTCGACGAGTACCGCAAGCACATCGAGAAGGACGCGGCGCTGGAACGCCGGTTTCAGCCGATCGTCGTCGAGCAGCCCTCCGTCGAGGACACCATCAGCATCCTGCGCGGCCTGAAGGAACGGTACGAGGTGCACCACGGCGTGCGCATCACCGACGCGGCGATCGTCTCCGCGGCGGTGCTGAGCAACCGGTACATCACGGATCGATTCCTTCCAGACAAAGCCATCGACCTCATTGATGAAGCCGCTTCGCGGCTTCGCATCGAGATCGAACTCGCTGCCCACCGAGCTCGACGTCGTGGAGCGCGAGGTTCGCCAGCTGGAGATCGAACGCCAGGCGCTTCGCAAGGAGTTGGACAAGCCGTCGAAGGATCGTCTCCTCGCCCTGGAGCGCGAGCTTGCCGACCTGCAGGAGCGCGGTCGCGGTCTCCGCGAGCGCTGGGAGCAGGAGAAGGGCGCGCTGTCGACGATCCGCGAGATCAAGGAGCGCATGGAGCAGGTCCGCCACGATGCCGAGCGCGCCGAGCGCATGAGTGATTTCGGCCGTGCCGCGGAGTTGCGCTACGGGCAGCTCAACGAGCTGCAGCGCGCGCTCGAGCAGGAGCAGGCGCGGCTCGTGGAGATGCAGGGCGAGCGACCGCTGCTCAAGGAGGAAGTCGGCGAGGAGGACGTCGCGGAGGTCGTGTCGCGCTGGACCGGCGTCCCCCTCAGCAAGATGCTCGAGGGCGAGATGCAGAAGCTGCTTCGCATCGAGCACGACCTCCACGCACGCGTCGTCGGCCAGGACGACGCGATCAGCGCGGTGGCGAATGCGGTTCGCCGTGGACGCGCAGGGCTCGCCGATCCGAACCGGCCCATCGGCTCGTTCATCTTCCTGGGGCCGACCGGCGTGGGCAAGACGGAGCTCGCGCGTGCGCTGGCCGAGCTGCTCTTCGATGACGAGCGGTCGATGATCCGCCTCGACATGAGCGAGTACATGGAGAAGCACACGGTGTCGCGCCTCGTCGGAGCGCCGCCGGGCTACGTCGGCTACGAGGAGGGCGGTCAGCTCACCGAGGCGGTGCGCCGCCGTCCGTACTGCGTGCTCCTGTTCGACGAGATCGAGAAGGCGCACCCGGACGTCTTCAACGTGCTGCTGCAGCTGCTCGAGGACGGGCGGCTCACCGACGGGCAGGGCCGCACCGTCGACTTCCGCAACAGCGTGGTGATCATGACGAGCAACATCGGCTCGCAGCTCATCGCGGACGTCGCCGCCGACTCGGGCGCCGCGGAGTGGGAGCGGGTTCGCGAGGCGGTCCTCGCCGAGCTGCGGACCAACTTCAGGCCGGAGTTCCTCAACCGGGTCGACGACGTGATCCTCTTCTCGCGGCTCGATCGAACACAGCTGCGCGAGATCGTCGGCATCCAGCTCCGAGGGGTGCGCGATCGCCTCGCGGCACGCAAGCTGACGCTCGACGTCACCGAGGCGGCAGTCGACGCGATCGCCGCGGAAGGCTACGACCCGACATACGGTGCACGCCCGCTGAAGCGCGTGATCCAGCGCCGCCTGCAGGACCCGATCGCGATGGCCATCCTCGAGGGACGCTTCACCGAGGGCGATACCGTCGAAGTTGACGCCAAAGATGGCCAGATCACGATCGGTCGCGCCCTCAGGAGTGACTTCCCCGCCGTCGCCGAGGCCGCCGAGGTTTAACCCGGGGCCGGCACGCGCGCCGGTGCCGCGCGCGCGCCGAGAACCGATCCGAGCAGGATCATCGCGAAGCCGGCGGCGATCGCTCCGGTGAACGGCTCGTGCAGCAGGAGGACGCCGAGCGTGACCGCCACCGCCGGATTCACGTACGTGATCACCGTGGCGCGCACCGGCCCCACCTCGGCGATGAGCGCGAAGAAGAGGAGAAAAGCGAGCGCCGTGCACACGACACCGAGGGTGAGCACCGCGGCGATGACATCGCCTGACGGCCACGTGTGGGGCAGCTGGACGACCGCTGCCGGCGCGTAGCCGATCGCCGCGAGGAGCAGCGACGCGGCGATCACGCCGAGGGCGGGCAGGTCGCTGAGCTTCCTGGTGATGATCAGCGGTCCCGTCGCGTAGCAGACCGCGACGACGAGCACCTGCGCGATCGCCTGGAACGTCGACGACGAGACGTCGAAGCCGACGAGGACCACGACTCCCACGAGGCCGACGGCAAGGCCGAGGATCCGCCGCCACCCGTGCCGCTCCCCACTGCGGGTGAGCAGCCCGATGCCGACACCGATGAGCGGCACCGTCGACACGAGCAACCCCGAGAGCGAGCTGGAGATGCGCAACTCGGCGTCGGAGAGCAGCACCCACGGGATCGCCATCTCGATGATCGTGTACGCGACGATCCAGCGCCATCGACGGACAAGGGGCCGGACCTGGACACGCGTCAGCGCGATCGGCACCAGCAGCACCGCACCGAGCACGACGCGAAGGAACACCAGGTCGACCGGCCCCACGCCCTTGACCGCCACCTTGATCAGCAGATAGGGGATGCCCCAGATCACGCACATCGCCACGAAGAGCGCCAGCCCGCGTCTGCTCACCGGGAGATCTTCTACGCTACGCCGCTGCACATGACCGAGCCGACACCGACCCGCACGCCGAGCCCGCTGCTCCTCGCCGTCTCGTCGCTGTTCGTCGCCACGCTGGTGGCCTCGAACATCATCGCGGTCAAGATCGCCGCCGTGGGCCCCTTCTCAGTGCCTGCGGCGATCGTGATCTTCCCCCTTGCGTATCTCTTCGGTGACGTGCTCACCGAGGTGTGGGGTTACCGGGTCGCGCGCATGGTGATCTGGACCGGGTTCCTCGCCAACATCGTCGTCGTGCTGTTCATCGCCGCGGCGATCGCGATCCCGTCGGATCCGCACTACACGGACCAGTCCGCCTACTCGCGGGTGCTCGGGGAGAGCCCGCGCCTCGTCGCGGCGTCGCTCACCGCGTACCTGCTCGGGGAGTTCCTCAACGCCTTCGTCCTCGCCCGGCTCAAGGTCGCCACGCGCGGCCGCATGCTCTGGACGCGCACCATCGGCTCGACGCTGGTCGGACAGGGCGTCGACAGCGCGGTGTTCATCACACTGGCGTTCGCCGGCACGCAGCCGTGGTCGTTGCTGCTCGTCATCATTCGGGACGTGTGGATCGTGAAGGTGCTCTACGAGGTGATCGCAACCCCGATCACGTACGCGCTCGTCACCCTGCTCAAGCGCGTCGAGGGCGTTGACGTGTACGACCGCGACACCAGGTTCGCGCCCATTCCCCTCGCGTCGTTGCGCGCGCTCGTCCGCTGGGCTCCACGATGAGCGACGAGCTGTATGGCGCGCGCGCGATCCGCGAGGCGAAGCTCGAGGCGTTCGACAATCGCACGCCGGAGCGCGACTACACGATCCAGTTCACGATTCCCGAGTTCACCTGCCTGTGCCCGCGGTCGGGGTTCCCGGACTTCGCCACGCTCCACGTCCGCTACGTCCCGGGACCGCGATGCGTCGAGTTGAAATCGTTGAAGCTCTACATCAACGGCTTCCGCGATCGCAACGTGTACCACGAGGACGTCGTCAACGTCGTGCTCTCGGACCTCGTGGGGCTCCTCGCACCCCGCTACTGCGAGGTGGTCGGCGACTTCAACGTCCGGGGCAACATCAAGACGGTGGTGCGGGCCCACCACCGAGATCCGGCATGGCGTGGAGCCGCCGACCCGTGGTGGGGCCCCGCCGGCGCCCCGGAGGCCGCCGGCTCCTAGACAGCGGCCCGTGAGTCACCCGCTCACCGCGGATCGGAGGCATACTGCACCCCAGCCACGGCGCCGCGCCGCGTTCCCGCACCCGTTCTCTCCACGTCCCACCACCACTCCTCGATGGCTATAAGCACACTTCCCACCGGCTGGTCGCTCCTTGCCACGCGCTCGCGTGAGGACCTCCATCAAGCCCTGCTCACCAGCACGTGCGAACGCGCCTTCCGTGACGTGCCGGTCGACTGGTGGGACGAGCCCACCGGGGTCTGGCGCCCCACCTCGATCGTCAGGGTGCTGGGCGGCGTCTGGGACGCCAGTCGCGACGTCGAGGTGCTGATCCCCGACGATGATGGGACGTCGGTTCGCCGGGTGAGCATCGCCGATGTCCGTCTCTCGCGCCTGCTCACCGCCGGGGTCTCTCGGTACTGGGTTGCCCGCTACCTGCGACTCCTGGTGCTGCGTCTCATCGAGCAGGCGGTGATGACCGGCGCCGACCTGGACCCGCTCCCCCGTGTTGCCTCGCGCCTCCGCCACCGGGAGTTGCTCGGCCGCGACGTCTGGGCAACCGCCTATCTGGCCGGGGCTCGGGACGGCGTCGTCTACGCTCCGGAACTCGCCCCGACAACGGACGAGAGCGTGTGGGAACCCGCGCACGCGGGTGAGGTGGCGGCCCCGATCCGGGCAGCGGTGCGGATGCTCGCCGACGACCTGCTCCGGCTCGATCACTCCCTCGAGGAGGCCGGCGCGACGGCCGAGGAGCGCGCCGCTCATCCGCTCCTCGCGCAGATCGCCTCCATGCTGCTGCGCTCACCGGTGGTGCCGGCGCACGTCAGCCCAGCGGAATCCGGCTCTCACCCGGCCTGAGCAGCACCCGCACCGCCGGATCCTGCCGGCACTCCGGACGGACGCGGAGCCAGAGGCGGTCGCCGTCGACCTCGAATCCGGCACCGGAAGCCGCGAGAAGGCACGCCACCTGCGGATCGATGGCACCCACGCCATCGAAGGGCGGGACCGGCTGCTCGATACCGAAGGCGGGTCGCAGCTCGGACATCCGGCGCGTCCACGCGGCGATCGGCACCCTGGGCATCGGATCCCCAAGGAGGGTGGCGAGCAGCAACGCGAGAGCGCCGATCGTCGCTCGGAGCGGCTCACCGATGCGGTCCGAGAGGGCCCGTTCGTGGCTGAGCCCGGCGACCACGTCGCGGGCACGCACCGCGGCATCGTCAGGAGGGACCGCCACCCACGTGGCGCGCGAGCCGGCTCGTGCACTCCAGCCGCCGTCATGCACGATGGCCCCGGAACGCCCGGCCGCGGCCGCGAGGAGCACGTCGAGTCGCGATCCGGGATCCACTGTCGACCCGGGCACCTGAGCGGTTTCCTCGTCCCACGATCTCGTAGCCCGGGTCACGTGCCCATCGCTGACGGCTGCGACCGGGAGCGCCAGCCGGCGCAGGCCGAGCTCGAAGGTTGCGGCGACGGTGCCGCCCCCGTTCGGCCGAGGCGGGTACACGGTGCCGCCCACCGCATCCGCGGCGATCCGGGCGAACCCCAGCCCCCATCGCTCCCGCTCCTCGCGGCGGCGAGATGTGGTCACGTCCGCTGTCGAGCCGGTGTTGCGCCAGATGACCCGGAACGTTGCCCGATCGACCTCGAGGCGGACCGCCTCAGCGGCGTCGTGACGCTCGGCGTTGACCGCCAGCTGCACGAGCACCAGCGCGACCACCTCAGGTGCGGGCACGGTGCGGGACGACCCGGGGCCCGCCTCGACGGTGAGGGCCGTCCGAGCTGTGATGCCGGCGCGCGCGAGGTCGAGGACATCGCCGGTCGTGCCGTGGCCGACGGCCTCGCGACCGGCCACCAGGCGGAGCGACCCAGCCAGCATGCGGACCCGCTGCGCCTGCGTTCCCTGAAGGTCCGCGGCAGCGCGGTCGATCGCATCGAGGAGGCGGCCCAGGAGTGCGTCGCAGTGCGGCGATGCCGCAAGCGTGCTGACCACGAGGCGGGTGCTGCGCACCGGGTATGCGACCGCGCCGAGCCCGGCGCCGTCCCACTCCGGCGTTCGGGCGATGACCTCGCCGGCGGCGTCGACGAGCGCGGCCGCCAGCGGCAGCTCGGGGATCTCGGCGAGCCCGAGATTCATCCGCTCGTTTCGGGAGGGGATGGACCGTCCGTCACGGCCACCGCGAGCCGGTACTTGCGGTTGCCGTGGCTGACCAGGCGCACCGCGGAGTCGTGCGCGCCCAGCCACTCGCCGAATCGCCGCACCGCCTTCGTTGCGGTATCGGAGTGGAACGTGACGATGTCCGGGTGGTGCACGACGAGCCGGATCGCCTCGCGGTGATGGTGCTGATCGAGGCTTGGTATGTGGACGACCACGGTCCCGTCATGGATGCGCAGGTCACCGACTGTGCGGTCGAGCATCCGATCGACTCGCTCGAGCAGCGATGCGTCGCCGTCGCGTTTGTCGTGGAGCAGCGCGCGAGGATGGGAGCGCTGAATCTGGCTGCGCACGTTGAACGCGTCGATGTTCTGCGAGTACACGATGACCGCGCATTCACGCAGCTCGCGCGCGAGTCGCGACAGCACGTCGCCGCTGCTCGCGCTGCGGTCGGGCGCCTTGCCGAGATCCCAGTCGACGATGGCGAGCACGGGCCTGCTCGAGTACCGGTTGTGCTCCAGCAGCGAGAGCGCGCGCGACGCACTGCGTGCGGCGAGCGGATGGAATCGCCTGCGCGTGAAGTGCGTCTGCAGCTCGTCGAGCGTCTCGGCGTCATCCTCGAGGATGAGCACCTCCGGATTCGCTCTCATGCGCTCACCGTGAACCGGCTCGCCGGTACGAGCGTGACGAGCCGGCCGTCGCGCTCCGGCTTCCACGCCGGCACGTGACGGGCGAGCGTGTCCGACACCGTGCGAAAGGACCGCGATGACAGCGGTACCGGGCGGGGATGCGCGGCGACGAGCGCTTCGAGCGTTGCCCCGCGAAGCAACGTGCCGTCGTGCAGCTCCACGCCGCTTCCGGGAGCAAGCCGCATCCCGCCGACATCGGCCCGGCAGGCGGCCGTGACCGCCTCGAGCAACGCCGCCGGCCGTTCGAAGCGACGGGCGTCTGCCGGCAGATCCGCCGGGGGCGGACCCAACCACAGGCTGAGCACCGGCCTGGCCGCGCAGCACCGCCGTCACGTCAGGGGGCAGGACCGGCGTGCTGCCCACGACCATCCACGGCCAGGGAAGGCACGCGGCGGCGATGTCGGCGGCGTCGCCGGGGCGCGCGTCACGTACCAGCGCGATCGCCGGCGGCACGGTGTCGCGGACGGCGACGGCAAGCTCGCCATCGTCGGTCACGACGACGACACTCCGGCTGTGGTCCGGAGCGAGGACGCCGAGCATCGATCGATCGTCGGAAGCCCCCACGAAGCACCCCTCCTCGCCGGGCGGAGCAGGCGGACGGAAGGGTCCGTGCCCGCGGTCGGCATTGTGGATTGTAGGGAGGGCAGGGGTCTCGGGGGTCGCCCACGCGGACACGGACACGGCCTCAGGATCGGGCCAGCCCGGCGGACATCGAACAGACAGACACTGCGGCCCGCGACGTGGCAGACTGAACGCGGTATGTCGACCTCAGACGCTGGGGAGCCGGCCGCCACGGCGGACCGGCTCGCGCTCACAGGGATCATGCACAGCCCGCTCGTGGACCGGGCGGGCGGAAGGCTCGGCCGGGTGGATGACGTCATCGCCCGGTTTGCCGAGGGCGGCTATCCGCCGGTGACCGGGCTCGTGGCGCGGATCGCGGGCCGCAAGCTGTTCATCCCTCGCAACCGGATCGCCGATATGCGCCCCGGACGTGTCCAGCTCGCCGGCGAGGACCTCAACCTCGCCCATTTCGAGCGCCGTCAGGGCGAGGTGCTCCTCGGGGACGACGTGCTCGGACGCCGGCTGATCAGCGTCGAAGCCGGGCGTCTCGTGGTCGCCCACGACATCGAGCTCGGGCCAGGGCCCACGGGCTGGGTGGTGGCCGGGGTCGACACGCGGCCGCGGGGGCTGCGCAGTCGCTTCTCGTCTCGACGCGGCGAGCCGCACGGGTTCGTCGACTGGGCGGCGATCGAGCCCTTCGTCGGGCACGTGCCGACATCGAGGCTGCTCATGCCGCTGCGTCGTCTTCGCCGCCTCCATCCGGCGCAGATCGCCGACCTGGTGGAAGCCGCGTCCCACGACGAAGGTGAGGAGATCATCTCGGCGGTGCACGGGGACCCCGAGCTCGAGGCAGACGTGTTCGAGGAGCTCAACACCGAGCACCAGGTCGAGTTCCTCCGCGACAAGTCGGACGCCGAGGCCGCGGCGGTGCTCGCCGAGATGGGTCCGGACGACGCCGCGGACCTGGTCACCGAGCTCGATCAGCCGCGCCGCGCTCCGATCCTGTCGCTGCTGCCGCCCACGCAGCAGGCCAAGGTGCGCGCGCTCCTCAGCTACGGGCAGAGCAGCGCCGGCGGGTTGATGAGCACGGACTTCGTGTCCGTTCCCTCGGACGCCATCGTTGCCGACGCCCTGGCGGCTGCGCGCGCCGCTGACGTGCTCCCGCTCGTGTCCTCGGATGTGTTCCTGCTCGACGACGGCAGGCTTGCCGGATCGGTGCCGCTCATCGACCTCATCCGCGCGGAAGGCGGCACCCGCGTCACCGAGCTGGTGGAGCACACCAACGCGTCGGTGAACGTCGACGACGACTTCCCAGAGGTTGCGCGACGGATGGCGGACTTCAACCTCATCGTCGTCGCCGTGGTCGACGACGATGGGCGAGTGGTTGGCGTCATCACCGTCGACGACGTGCTCGAGGCGATGCTGCCCAATGCATGGCGGCGGCGCGCCGAAGCCGACGCCGACTGACGCTCGGGCTGTGGCCCGATGGCGGGTTGTACACTGCGGGAACGGCAACCACATTGTTCGGGGTGCATGCACCAACACATGGACGACGGCGACAGTTCCCAGTCCCGGCAACTCCCGGGCTCGGCCGCGTTGAGGTGATGACCCAGTCGTGACCTCCTGAGCGGACGGGTCCGCTCAGTCTTGCCGTCATCGGCGGTGGGAGGTCAGATTTGGCGCAGGAGAAGGCTCGCAGCAGGACATCGGTCCTGGACGAGGCACACCACGGCGACATCCGCGGTGCCTTCGGCACGCTTGGCGAGCACGACTCCAGCACGCAGCGGTCGTGGCGCCGGCGCCTGCTGGCGCTTGCGGTGATCGTCGGACCCGGTCTGATCGTGATGGTGGGGGACAACGACGCCGGTGGCGTTTCCACGTACGCCGCCGCGGGCCAGAACTACGGCACGAGCCTGCTCTGGACGCTGCTGCTGCTCATCCCGGTGCTCATCGTCAACCAGGAGATGGTGGTGCGCCTCGGTGCCGTCTCCGGTGTCGGCCACGGACGCCTCATCTTCGAGCGTTTCGGCAACCTGTGGGGCCGGTTCGCCGTCGGCGATCTCTTCGTCCTCAACTTCCTCACGATCGCGACGGAGTTCATCGGCATCGAGCTCGGCGCGCAGTACTTCGGCGTTCCGGCATATGTCGCCGTACCGCTCGCGGGCCTCCTGCTCGTCGGCATCACCGTCACCGGACGCTTCGAGACCTGGGAGCGGCTGATGTTCGTGATCCTCTTCGGCAATCTCCTGGTGGTGCCGTTGATGTTCCTCTGCCATCCGACCCTCGGGGCGGTGGTGCGCGGATTCGCCGTCCCCAGCATTCAAGGAGGTCTCAGCTCCAACGGCGTGCTGCTGATCGTCGCCATCGTCGGAACAACGGTGACGCCGTGGCAGCTGTTCTTCCAGCAGTCCAACGTGGTCGACAAGCGGATCACGCCGCGCTGGATCCACTACGAACGCGCCGACACCGTGATCGGCGTGCTCGTCGTGGTCATCGGCGCCACCGCGATCATGGTCGCCTCGGCGTTCGCCTTCTCCGGCACGCCGGAAGCGGGTCACTTCACCGACGCGAACGCGCTCGCCAACGGGATCAAGCACTTTGTCGGTCCGGCGGCGGGAGCCGTCTTCTCGATCCTGCTGATCGACGCCTCCATCGTCGGCGCCAGTGCCGTGACCCTTGCAACGTCCTACGCATTCGGCGACACGTTCGGCGTCAGAAACTCGCTGCACCGATCATGGCGCGAGGCCAAGCCCTTCTACGCGATGTTTACCGCACTGGTCGTCCTCGCGGCGGCGCTCGTGCTCATTCCCAACGCGCCCCTGGGTCTGATCACCACGGCGGTGCAGGCGCTCGCCGGCGTCATGCTGCCGAGCGCCTGTCTCTTTCTGCTGTTCCTGTGCAATGACCGGGACGTGCTGGGTCCGTGGGTGAACCGGCCGTGGTCGAACCTGCTCGCGAGCCTGATCCTCGGTGTGCTGCTGATGCTCTCCGTGATCCTCGTCGTGTCGACGATCTTCCCCGACGTGGACGTGCTGACGCTGTTCCTGGTCCTGTGCGTACCGGTGGTGATCGGTCTCGCCATCTACGTCGTGGTCAGCACGCGAAGACGGCGGGCGTCACCGCCGGATCCAAGGGAGTTCGAGGATCGCGAGACGTGGCGAATGCCGTCCCTCGCCTTGCTCACACGCCCCGTGCCTTCGCGAGGACGCCTGGCGGCGCTCTGCGCGGTGCGCGGCTACGCCCTGATCGCGATGGCGCTGCTGCTCGTGAAGGCAGTGCAGATCGCGTCGTCCAGTCACTAGGCGGGCATCGCGACATTCGCGAACGGTGTGACACAGGGCCGGCCCGGCGCGTGCTCGTACCGCACACCGTGAGCGCCGGTGATGACCGTCGACGCCGACACCGTTCCGTAGACCTCTCCGTGGATGCACGCCGCGTCAACCGGCTCGCCGGTTGCCGACCGGTGGCCGGCGAGGAGCGCGCGCAACCGACCCATCGTCGCGTCGACGTCGCCGCCTCCCGACAGCGCCGTGTCGAGACCCTCGCGGAGCATCGCGACCTTCGGCCGCTGCTCGTCGTCCACGTCACCGGTGGTGAGCACGTGTGGCCCGGCGCCGAGGTCGACGACGCGAACAGGACCCGTGTCGTCGACATGCGCCACGAGCGCGCGCTCTGCGGATACCCAGAGGACGTTCACCGGGTTGTAGCGCCCGGGACCGAGCTCGGCAAGGCGCGCCGGCACGTCCTCCGGGCGGGTGTCGACCAGCAGCGCAAGCGGAATCCCGCCCCGCGAGAGCCGCGAAGGATCCGGTGGCTGGGGATCGCCCGTGCTCGGATGGCGGTTGGTCACGGCGCAGAGCGTTCCACCGGCCGCCACGGCGAGCCACGTGCCGCCGGCAACGAGATCGCGGCCTCCGGCGACGAACGGCTCGGTGCTGAGCGGTCCCGGCGGTGCGCTCGCCCGGGCGATCAGCTCGTCGCGATTGGCCGCGAGGACGATCGGGCTGCCCGGAACGGATCTCCAGGCGAGGAGGATCGTGCACACCGGCCGAATCGTAGGCGCCAAGCCGACGTGGCTGTGAACTGTGTGAACGAGACCTCGCGACGGCGTCACGACACGCCGATGATCGGCCCGGGAAGCGGGTCGTAGGACCACAGTTGGATCACGCCAATGAGCCCAAACGTACCTGGCGGACTCACTCCGCGCCGGCGCCCGAGAGGACGCGCGGCGGCAGCGTTGCTTCCTGGCGTGTTCGTGCTCCTTTTGGCGGGCGTTTCCGGTGTGGCGGCGGCGGCTCACGCCGCCGACGACGTCACGTCGGCGGCGAGCCCTGGCGGTCCAATCGGTACCGCGCTGACCGACACGCGCCACCGTCGTCGGCGCCCAGCCGACCGGCAAGGTCAGTTTCTACCTCTACGGCCCGTCTAACCCAACTGCTGCTCGCAGCGCCTCGGCTGTTCGCGGAGACGTGGACCGTCACGCTCGCCAGCGGCAAGGCGACCTCAAGCGCCGTCCGTGACCACACCCACGACCGGCCTGGCACCTACGAATGGGTCGTCAGCTATCGACGACGCAACGAACGGCATCGACGTCCGGACCGCCTGCGGCGCCGACCCGGTGACGATCGCGCCAGTGACTACGCCGACCCCTTCCCCCAGCCCGACCGCCGGCAGCGGTGGAACCTCGGGCGGCACCCCGACGCCAACCCCGAAGCCGACCCCCAAACCCACACCCAAGCCGACCCCAAAGCCGACGCCCAAGCCGGTGAGCACGCCGTCAGGCAGCGGATCCGGCTCGTCGGGTGGCAAAGGGTCAACGGGATCAGGCGCCACAAAGGTGCAGGTGCCGTCTGATCCCGCCCCGTTTGTCTCGCTGTCCGGCGCGGTCGCCTCGGTGGCTTCCTCAGGCCTCGACGCCGCTCGGATCCCGCCGGTGGAGGCGCTCACTCCGCTGAGCGGTCTCGACTTCGGGAACGGCCTCGACCTCGGGCCGCTCCTGCTGCTCATCGACCTGATCGGGATCGGGCTGCTCGCCTACCTGGTGCGCACCCGCTGGATGGCCTCCGAGGCCTGACCGACGGCGACCGGTCCGGCGCCGCTCCCCACGCCGGCGAGCCCGTGGTCGATTGCCGCGGCCGTGACCTGGGCGGCTCGACGTGCGGCCTCGACGAGCGGCGTGCCCCATGCGAGCTCCGCCGCGAGCGTCGAAGAGTGCGTGCAACCGGTCCCGTGGGTCGCCGAGCCGTGAGCTCGCTCCACCGGGATCTCGACATACGAGGCGCCGTCGTAGAGCAGGTCTGAGGTGGCCTCGGCGCCGCCGGTGATGAGCACCGCGCGGGCGCCCCGCGCCACGATCCGCGCGGCAACCTCATGCCGGTCGCCGTCGATGCCGGCGAGGATGCGCGCTTCGGCCAGGTTCGGCGTCACCACCGTCGCAAGCGGCAGCAGTCGTGCGATCAGGACGTCCACGCCGTCGGGTTCCAGCAGCGCCGTGCCGGTGCTCGATCGGAGGACCGGGTCGACCACGAGCATCGTCGGATGCCGTTCAAGGAAGCCGGCCACCGCCTCCACGATCTCCGCCGACAGCAGCGCGCCCGTCTTGACTGCGTCGACCCCGATATCGGATTGCACCGCCTCGAGTTGGGCGGTGATGATCGAGACAGGCAGCTGATGGATGGCGAGGATCCCCGCGGTGTTCTGTGCCGTCACACCGACGATCGCCGTCATCCCGTGGCACCCCGCCGCCGCGAAGGCCTTGAGGTCCGCCTGGATCCCCGCACCGCCGCCGGAATCCGAGGTCGCGATGGAGAGGCAGCGCGGTGGGGTCACCCGCCCATCGTAGATCGAGGTCTGTGCGGGCCTCAGCTGGCGATCTGCCGGGGTATCTCAGGGACCCGGGCGATGACCGGCGAGCGCGCGCTCTCGTCGAACACCACGTACTGATTCTTGCCCTGACGCTTGGCGAGGTACATCGCCATGTCAGCGCGGCGCATGAGCTCTTCGGGATCCGGCGCGTCTGCAGGGTTGACCACGACCGCAACGCCGACACTCGCGCCGATCGTCACCACAGCGTCGCCCACGGTGATCGGGCGGCGCATCGTCTCGATGATCCGGTCGGCAACGACCGACGCATCGGTGTCACGGCGCATGCCGTCGAGCAGCATCCCGAACTCGTCACCACCCAGGCGGGCCGCGAGATCGAGCTTGCGGACCTGGACCCGCAGCCTCGCGGCGACGGCGCCGAGCACCTGGTCGCCAACCGCGTGACCGAACGTGTCATTGATCTCTTTGAAGCCGTCGAGGTCGATGAACATCACCGCGATCGGGCGCTGAGTTGTGCCGAGCTGCGCGAGCGCTCCCGCGACCTTCTCGAGGAAGAGCGAGCGGTTGGCGATCTGCGTCAGCGGGTCGTAGAAGGCCTTGCGCGTGAGCTCGGCCTTTTCCACCGACATCGCCCGGATCGCCTCGGAGAGCTGACCGTTCTCGAGCGCAACGCTGATGAGACCGGCGACCGTGGCCAGCAGGCTCTCCTCGTGACTCCCCATCTTGGCGCGGCCCTGCAGCGGATCGATCAGCATGAGCATGCCCTGCGGGCCTTCGCGGCCGCGAAGCACGACCACCGTTCCTGCGGTTGCCGAGCGTTCCGCGAGCGCAAGCGTCAGTGACTGGTTGGCGGCGATCGGGCCGCCGAGGATGCTGCTCGTGCGCAGCTCGTTGAGCACCTCCTGCTCGCCGAAGGTCAGCTCCGATGTGGAGACCGTGGCGTGATCGTCGTCGCCGGACGAGATGAAGCGAACCGCGGGGCCGCGCAGTTCGGGGATCACCACGAGCTCTGCGTGCTCGACGCCGAACATTCGCGTGATCCCGCTCAGGAGCTCTCCCGCGCGCTCACCCACCTGACGGCTCGAATGGAGAATCTCGGTGGTGCGGTAAAGGAATTCGTTGCGATCCGCGCGGCGCTGACTCTCGGTTGCCGCGATCTGCCCTGCGAGCACCAGCAGCACCGGCGGCAGCAGCGCGAACGCGAGCACCGGACGGGTGATCACGATGATCAGTGCCACGACTCCGAGGCACGCGTTCGTTGTCGACGCTGCGACCTGGAAGAGGTACGCGCGAACGACGTCGCCCATCCTGATCCGACCCTGGGCGAGGCTCGTGCCGACGTTGAGCACGAAGGGGTACACGAACCATCCCGCGACCACCATCGCCACCGCGAAGGCGACGATGCTGCGCGTCGCCAGTGGGTCGTGTGTGTTCGGGCCCACCGCATTGAACACGAGCACGGCCACACCGATGTAGAGGATGTCGAGCATCGCGTTGGCGAAGTCCTTCACCCATTGCACACGCCGGCGCGTCCAGCTTGCGAGGAGCACACCGGCGACGTAGCAGGCGAGCAATTGACGCGGGTCGATGAGGAAGAGGCCCAACGCAACCGGTATCTCGGTGAGCGAGAGCGTCGACACCTCGCGATGCACCCGGACCTGCACGAACAGCAGGCTGGTGATGTAGCAGGTGAGCAGTTCCGCCCACCACGGGATGGCCGTGGCAGTGCTCATGCGCTGCACGTCGCGCAGCGGCAGGAGCCAGAGTGCGGCTCCGATGACGCCGAGGCAGGCGGAGAAGATGACCAGGCGTTGCGCGCCGTTCAACCGGCCGATCCGTGCGCGGGCGCGTGCCATGAACACCGGCGGTCCCGCCACCGAAAGTTCGCTCACGTCACGCCACGTCGGGGCGTTCCCCTGATCAAATGCAGACCTCCTAACCGGTCGACGCTCAGGCCCCTACTGAGCGACGCTTCGATTGTGTCGTGCTACCGGCGAGCGTCTGTCCACAGCGGCGTCACAGCGTGGTAACGAGACCGGAACGGGAATGTCAGACCCCAATTCGGGCATCGGTCCGCGGGGTGTCCCGCGCCGTCACATAGCGTCATCACATGACCATCACCGATCAACGCTCCACCACCGCCGCGCCGCCCCCACCGCCGCCGTCGTACGTCCGCCGTCATCCGATCCTCACCGGATTCGGTGTGCTCTCCGGGCTCTCGCTGTTCTCGGCGCTCTGGCCGGTGAGCGCCATCGTGGTCGCGATCGCAGTCGGCGGCCACGCGACCGGACTGGACCGGGCGGCGTGGCGCATCACCCGCACGGTGGCGGCGCGCGTCGTTGCAAGTGTTCGCAGTCATGAGTCGGCGAGGCAACGAGCGCCGGTCCCGGCGCAGCCTCCCGCGCCGGCGGCCCCTTCCGAGCCACACCCCGCCGCTCCCCCGGCACCGTCACGCGACGTACATCCACCCGCGGCGACCACCCCGCACGCGCGCCGCCGGCCGCCCATGCAGCCGCCGGCGGCGGGTCATCCCCGTCGCTCTCGCCGGCAGCGAACCCCCGAGGACCGGGTGGGGTCGGGGATCGACGGCCGAGGGCATGGGCTGTGAGGAGT
>CAVQLW010000015.1:0-95657 GCA_963713485.1 Candidatus Dormiibacterota bacterium | reverse complement strand
CATACGTTCGCCAACGGCGATCGCGACCCCAAGCGCGTTGGCGAGTACCCTGCCCGCGGCCACCCGAGCGCTGTCAGGACTGCAGCGCTCTCGGTGACGACTCCATGATCGCGACGAGCTGGGCGAGCACCGGACGGAGGTCAGAGCGGATGCCGTACGTTGCGCCGGCATCCTGTCCCGTCACGACGAGCACTCCCGTGGATCGAAACCGGTCAAGGAGATGCAACACCTCGAACGGCGTCAGCTTCGCGCGCGTGGAAAGCTCATCCATGGTGTGGGGGCGATCGAGCAGCTGGGTGATGATGCGCAGGCGCTCGGGATCACCGAGGGCGCGGAGCAGGTCACCCGTCGCCGCCAGCTCGTCGTCGGAGCGCGTGACCAGGCTGTGGACCGCCTCGAGCGCCGCCCGTGGATGCAGCGGCACGTGCATGCCGGCGACGTAGCTGGTCTGCAGCAGGATCTCGCCGACGGTCGCGCCGCCGCTGCGGCGCGCAACGATCACATAGAAGGCCCCGACGACGAGGACCGCCACCACGGCGTCCAGCCAGCTCGCGCTGAAGCCGAAGCCGAGCAGCCGCCCGAGCGCGAGCAGCCCCGTGATCACGCTGGCCACGACCCCGATGTCGAGCGCAGCCGCAAGCACCACGCGCACCCAGTGCGGGACGCGCACGAGCCCCGCGCCGGACGATGCGGGTGTCCTTCTCACCGCGATATAGCAGCCAACGCCCATCGCGATCAGGATCCCGCCCTGCACGGCGAGCTTCTGGATCTGATTGAGGAAGTGCTCGACGGGCAGTCCGACCGCGATGCCGAGCGCGATGTACGCCCCGACCCAGATGACCGTCGACGAGACCATAGCGAGCATGAACTGCCGTCGAGGTGCCCGCACGGCACCTGCGACCAGGGTCGTGTAGATCCGGAGCCCGGGGATCAGCCTGCTGATCGCGATGCGCGCCCACCCGGCGTTCCGGAGACGCTCCTCGACGCGGTCGAGGTGGCGCTGCTGGCGCAGCCGCTTCGCGAGCGTGCGCAGGCCCCGGTCCCCGACCACGCGCGCCCAGCTGTACCCGACGAGCGAGCCGGCGACGCAGGCGAACAGCGCCAGCGGCAGGAACGCATACGGATTGAGTCCGCCGGATGCGATCAGCAACCCGCCGACCAGCAGCGTCAGCTCGCCGGGCGCGAATGGGAGGGGGACGCCCGCCTCCTCGGCGAAGAGCAACGCCGGGAGCAGGGCGAGCGCCACCGCTCCATGGAGCCCCTGGAGGAAGTTCACGGCCCCATCATCCACCGGGCTCCGCGGGTGCGCGTATCGGCGTCACGTTGCCCGCGGTGGTTCTGCGAGAGTGCAGGCGTGGTGCAGACGGACGTCGCCGTCGTCGGCGCGGGCCCGAGTGGCGCGACGGCGGCGCTCCTGCTCGCTCGTCGGGGCCACCGTGTGCTCGTGCTCGATCGCGCTCGGTTTCCGCGCGACAAGGCGTGCGGCGAAGGCCTGATGCCACCGGGCGTCGCGGTGCTCCGCCGCCTCGGGCTCCATGAGCAGGTCATGGAGACCGGCGCCCGGCCCATCGAGGGCGTGGCGTACCAGCGCGCGGGGGGCACCCCGCACGCGTACGCGCCGTTTCCCCCGCCTCCCGGCGGCGGCCCGGCGGCCGCTCTCGGGATCCGCCGGACGCGGTTCGACGCCGTCCTCGTCGACGCGCTCCGTGATGAGCCGCTGATCACCCTGCGCGAAGGCGCACGGGCGACCGGCCTGCTCCGCAACCAGGCAGGGCACATCGCCGGCGTGAGAACGGCAACCGAGGAGATCCGCGCCCGGGTGATCGTCGGGGCCGACGGTCTGCACTCGCAGGTCCGTGCAATGGCAGGGCTTCGCCGTTCGCTAGCACCGAGTGCCCGATACGGGCTCGCGGGGCACTGGCGTCTCGACACTCGTGATCGGCGCGCCATCGTCGTTTCGTTCGACCGCGGGCACGAGTGGTACGAGGCGCCTGTCGCGCCCGATCTCCTGCTCGTATCCGTCCTCACGCAGCGTTCGCGCGCGCCCATCACCGCTCGCACGTACGCTGAAGCCGCGCGGGATGCGATTCCGGCGCTCCGCGAGGCGGAACTCGTCGCGGGTCCGCTCGGTGCGGCGCAGTTCCATCAGCGCGCCCGCACGGTCGCGGAGGGTCGCGTGTTCCTCGTGGGTGATGCCGCCGGCTACGACGATCCCACCACGGGCGAGGGCCTCGCCATCGGGATGCTCCTCGCCGAGCGCCTCGCTCATCACATCGACCTACTGCTCGGCGGCCGGATCACGCTCCGTCGTGCCAACGAGCGCTACCGCGATGATCACGCTCGATTGGTGCGCGATCGCCACCGGCTCACCGAGCTCGCGCTGCTGATGGCACGGAGTCCCTGGTTGAGCAGGCGAGCCATCGCCCGCGCCGCGACCGACCCGCGCACCCTGAGCAAGCTGCTCGCGATCAACTGCGGGTATCAGACGTTCTGGAGCGTCTCGCCCCGCGACTGGCTGGCGCTGGCCGGAATCTGACGGCTGCGCCGGCCCGGCCTCGGGACGAAGCGCGGGACCCCGCGGAACGCCTCGCGGTACCCGGGAATCCCATCGAGCAGTCGCTCCTCTGCGCGGATGCGGGGAACGAGGACCGCCGCATTGGCGAGCGAGAGCACGACCGCCTCGGGCACGGCGCCCACCGCGACGGGAAGGCAGGCGAACTCCATCGCCACCGCGACGTAGTTCGGATGACGGAGATACCGATACGGGCCCCGCGTCTCGAACCGCGCATCCGGGCGAACGTGGGCCGTGACGTTCCAGCCGGCGCCGAGCGTGCGGATGACCCAGAGGCGCAGGGCTGCGGACCCCGCAAGGCCGAGCAGCGCGCCCGCCTCCAGCGCGCGGGGGACCTTCCGTGCAGGCCGCGGCCAGATGCTCACCACAAACAGGGCGACGTGGACCGCCACCATCACCGGATACGTCGAGGGCGACGCCTGGGTCCCCTCCCCGGTGGCTGCCCGATTGCGCGCCGAGATGCGGAGCTCAACGATCCGTTGCAACCCCATCGCGAGCACCAGGCCCGTCCGAGCCCGGGTGGTCACGCTGCCCAGAGCAACTCGATGAGCTCCACCGTGAGCCCCGGGCCGAACGCCGCTGCGAGCCCGCGGCCGGCCGGCGCGGGCAGCCTCGACGCGATGTCCTCGAGCACGAAGAGGATCGCGGCCGACGACGTGTTGCCGATCGATCGCAGCACCCTCCGGGTCGAGGCCACCTGACGTTCATCCAGCCCCAGGCACCGGACGACCGAGTCGACGATCGCGACCCCACCCGGATGGAGCGCGACCACGTCGAGGTCTGCGGCGCGACCGATGAAGTCGGCGACGAGCGCCGGCAGGGTGTTCTCGAGCATGCGGGGCAGCTGGCGCGAGACGACCACTCGAAACCCGTCGTCCGCACGCTCGAACCCGAGCGCCTCCGTGCTCGAGGCAACGAGGCGACCGGTGGTCCTGCCGATCCCAACACGCCCGGACGCGCGACCGGAGCGGAGCACGGCGGCGCCGGCGCCGTCGCCGAAGACGAGCACGCTGAGGAGGTTGTCGCCCGAGGTGTCCGCGGGTCGGAACGTCAGCGACGGGACCTCGACGGCGACCACCAGCGCTGACTCGTCGGGGTGCGCCCGCACCCAGTCGGTCGCCCACGAGAGCGCCGCCGCGCCACCGGCGCATCCGAAGTTCATGAACGGCATGCGCCGAACGTCTCGGCGGAGGCCGAGGTGGTTGATGAGGTGCACGTCGATGCCGGGAAGGACGAACCCGGTGCATGACGAGACCACGAGCAGCCCGATGTCCTCCACAGCGGTGTTGCTCGCCGCGAGCGCGCGCTCGGCGGCGGCGATCGCGAGGGGCGTCGCCTCAGCCGCATAGCGCAGCGCCTGCTCGCCCGGCGTCAACGGCAGCAGCGCCTCGGCGGCCGGACGGACGAGGTACCGCTGCGTGCCGTCGAGCTCATCGGCGAAGAGGCTGATCCGGCGCTCGAGCCGCGGCCAGAGTTGCGCGATGAGACGGAGCACGTCGTCGCCACCCACCCGGTGGCGCGGGACCGCGGTTGCCACGCCGTCGATGGTCACGGGCGTCACGGTGGGCCACGAGGGCTCGGCGCGATGGTCGATCGCTTCCGCCCGGCGATCGGCAATCTCAAACGCCATGCGAGGCCATCATGACATGCGCGTGTCGCTACTCAGGCGTCACGTACGCGGCGGTGAGCCCTCCGTCGACGAGGAACGTCGCGCCGTTGACGTACGACGAGTCGTCGCAGGCGAGGAACAGCGCGGCGTTGGCGATCTCTCGCGCGGTCGCGAGCCGGCCCATCGGCAGATGCACGCGGCGTCGCTCGTACGCGGCGGGATTGTCGGAGAAGAGACGCATCAGCAGCGGCGTCTCGACCGGCCCGGGACAGAGCGCGTTGACGCGCACACCCTGCCGGGCGAACTGTACCGCCAGCTCGCGACTCATCGACAGCACGGCTCCCTTCGACGCCGTATACGCGATCTGCGACGTCGCCGCGCCGACGAGTGCGACGAAGGATGCGACGTTGATCACCGAGCCGCCGCCCCGCTCCAGCAGATGCGGTATCCCGTACTTGCAGCAGAGATAGACGCCCTTGGCGTTGACGGCCTGCACGCGATCCCACGCATCGGGTTCGGTCAGGAGAATGGAATCGTCGTCCGGCGGCATGATGCCTGCGTTGTTGTAGAGGATGTCGACGCCGCCGTATGCCGTGATCGCCGCTGCATACAGCTCGCGCACGCTCTCGGCGTTGCTCACGTCGACTTCGACGAACGTCGCGCGACGGCAGTCCGCAGCGGTCTGCTCGCCGGCCGCGCGGCCCACGTCGGCGACGACCACCGACGCTCCCTCCTCCGAGAACAGCAGCGCGGCCTCGCGACCGATCCCACCCGCCGCTCCGGTGATCACCGCAACCTTTCCATCGAGGCGCCCCATCAGTCTCAGCCCTCTGTGCTCATGAACACGTTCTTGACCTCGGAGTATCCGTCGAGCCCGTGCATGCCGAGCTCGCGCCCGAACCCCGATTGCTTGAATCCGCCGAACGGAGTCGACACCCGGACCGAGGAGTTGCTGTTGATCGAGATCACGCCGGTGTCGAGCGCTCGCGCGACGCGCAGCGCGCGCGCGCCGTTCGTGGTCCAGATCGATCCCGACAGGCCGTACGGCGTGTCGTTGGCGATTCGCACCGCGTCGGCCTCGTCGGTGAAGGGGATGATCGCCGCGACCGGGCCGAAGACCTCCTCGCGTGCCACGCGATCGTTGTTGGTCGCTTCGACGAGCGTGCACGGATACCAGAATCCCCGCCCTTCGGGCACCGTGCCGCGGTAGAGGGGCTCCGCCTCCACGAACGACGCAACGGTCTCGCGATGATGCGCCGACACGAGCGGCCCCATCTCCGTTCGCGCATCCTCCGGGTCGCCGACGCGCACCCCTGCGGTCGCTGTCACGAGGAGGTCGACGAAGCGGTCATACGCCTCGCGCTGCACGAGGATGCGCGACCGCGCGCAGCAGTCCTGGCCGGCATTGCCAAAGACCGCGTACGGCGCGGCGGCGGCGGCCCGCTCCAGGTCGGCATCAGCGAACACGACGTTGGCGGATTTCCCACCCAGCTCGAGCGTCACGCGCTTGATCGTCTCGGCGGCGCCGCGCATCACACCGGCGCCCACCTCGGTCGACCCCGTGAAGCCGATCTTGGCGACATCACGGTGGTGGATCAGACGCTCGCCCACCACGCGACCCGGACCGACGAGCACATTGAACACGCCCTCCGGGATCCCCGCGTCGAGCGCGAGCTCTCCGAGACGGAGCGCGGTCATCGGCGTCAGCTCCGCGGGCTTGAGCACCACGGTATTGCCGCACGCGAGCGCAGGACCGACCTTCCAGCTCGCGATGTTGAGCGGGAAGTTCCAGGGCACGATGAGGCCGACAACCCCGAGCGGCTCGCGAAAGGTCATGTCGACGCCGCCGGCGACCGGGATGGTCTGCCCGTAGTGCTTGTCGACCGCACCGGCGTAGAAATGGAAGACCTCGGCCACCATCCCCACCTCGCCGCGCGAGTCCGCGATGGGTTTGCCGACGTTCCGGGTCTCGAGCAGCGCGAGTTCCTCGGCGTGCTCCTCAACGAGCCCAGCGAGGCGGCGCAGCAGACGGGCGCGGTCGGTGGGCGCCACCGCGCGCCACCCTGGAAACGCGGCCTTCGCCGCCGCGACCGCGCGGTCCGTTTCCTCGACACCCGCCGTCTCCAGTTCGGCGAGCGGTTGCTCCGTCGCCGGGTTCAGCAGGCGGAGTGTCATCCGCGTTCGAAGAAGCGCTCGCGCTCGTAGCAGGTGACCGCGTGGTCGAACAGCCGCTGCTCCGTCCGCGCGTAGTTGAGGTAGTGGTCGACGACGTCGTCGCCGAACGCAGCCCGGGCGAGGGTGCCCGTCTCGAGCGCCGAGATCGCCTCGTGCAACGAGTGCGGGAAGCGCCGCACGTCCGATTCGTACGCGTTGCCGGTGAACGCGGGCGGCGGCTCGAGCTGCCGCTCGATCCCGTCGAGGCCGGCCGCGAGCAGCGCCGCAAACGCGAGGTATGGGTTGGCGTCCGCACCCGGGATGCGCGACTCCACGCGCAGTCCGTTGCCATGACCGACGACGCGGAATCCGCACGTGCGGTTGTCGTAGCCCCACGCGAGCGTGGTCGGCGCCCAGCTTCCCGCCGTGTATCGCTTGTACGAGTTGACGTTGGGGGCGAGGAACACCGCGAGCTCCGCCGCGGACGCGACCTGGCCCGCGAGGTACTGACGGAACACGGGCGATTCGCCTGCGAAGGCGCTGTTGCCGTCGCGCCAGAGGCTCGAGTGGATGTGGCACGAGCTGCCGATCCAGGTGTGATCTGGCTTGGCCATGAACGTCACCGAGCAGCCGCGCTGCTGCGCGATCTCCTTGATCCCGTTCTTGTAGATGGTGTGGTTGTCCGCCATGGTCACGGCGTCGCTGTACCGGAAGTTGATCTCCTGCTGTCCCGGCCACGCCTCACCCTTGGAGTTCTCCACCCGGATCCCCGCCGCCTGCATGCCGTTCCGGACGGCCCGGATGAAGGGCTCGTCGTAGCTCGTCGCCAGGATGTGGTAGTCGAGGATGTACGGCACCGACGGCGTCAGCCCTCGGTAATGCTGCTGGTGGGCCTCGGCGTAGGTCTCCTTGATGAGGTAGAACTCGAGCTCGGACCCGAACATCGCCTCGTAGCCGAGGGCACGGGCGCGATCCACCTGCGCCTTCAGCACCTGACGCGGCGACGGTCTGACCGGCGTGCCGTCGTTCCACGCCACGTCGCAGAGGACGAGCGCCGTGCCCTCCAGCCAGGGGATCCGGCGCATCGTGGAGAAGTCCGGGACCATCGCAAAGTCGCCGTAGCCACGCTCCCAGCTGGCCATCGCGTATCCCGGCACCGGGTCGCCTTCCATCTCGAGCGCGAGCAGGTAATTGCAGCCCTCGATGGGCTGTCCGGCCTCCATCTCCTCGAGGAAGAAATGCGCCTCGAGGCGCTTGCCCATCAGGCGGCCCTGCATGTCGGTGAACGCGACGACCACCGTGTCGATATCGCCGGCTCCGACCGACTGGGTCAGCTCCTCGAGGCCAAGCATGTGCTCAGCCGCCGTTGCTGCCGGCCTTCGAGCCGACGGCGCGACGGCGGTCGCCCGCACCGACGCGATCGACGAACCTTCGAAACAGCGACATCGCCCACCCGTCCTGGCCGACGAGCTCCTCGGGATGGCACTGGACCGCGACGACGAGGCCGTCTGCAGACTCGATGCCTTCGACGATGCCGTCCGGGCTCAGCGCGGTCACGTGCAGTCCCGGGGCGACGTCCTTCACCGACTGGTGGTGAAGGCTGTTGACCATGACGCTGTCGTCGGGTGTCACCTTCGACAGCTCCGAACCCGGCACCACCGCGATGGGGTGGGCGAGGAGGTCACGGGGATGGCCGTGCATGTCGTGACCGTCGATGTGCTGACGGAGCGATCCTCCGAGCGCGACGTTGATCACCTGCTGACCGCGGCAGATGCCGAAGACCGGGACGCCCGCGTCGACCGCCGCGCGAACCAGCGCGATCTCCGTCAGATCGAGGGGAAGGTCGACGTTCGGCGTCTCCTCCTGCCGCGCCTCGCCGTACACCGGCGGATCGACGTCCCAGCCGCCCGGAACGAGGAGACCGTCGATATCGTGCACGATCTCGGCCGCCCGGTCTGGTTGGAGACCTTCGGGCTGCGGATCGAGCGTGATCGGTTCTCCCCCGGCGGTCTCGACCGCTCGGAGGTACGGGGCGTAGTACGCGGGTCCGCGCAGCGGGCTGCACGTGACACCGATCTTTGGCTTGGACATGTTCGGAGATCCTTGGCGCGCTCGCGGCGCGAGTGCCGCGAGCGCGCCTGGCAAACTCAGCCTATCAGCCGGCGGTCACCGGGGTCGCCGCGACGCCGGCCACGTTCAACTCCGCCTCGATGGCGGCCAGCTCATCCGCGCTTCCCTGTATCTGCGGGCCCTTGAACCAACGCTTGGCGGATGCCATCCACCAGACACTCGTACCGACGAGAACGACCGCGACGGCCACGATCGTGTAGTTCAGATTGCCGAGGGTCGGCGGGAAGATCGTCGGGAGCACGAAGAGGATGCTGATGATCCCGATCCACACGACGGCGACGATGCCGATCGGGCGGCTCCATCTGCCGAGATGCCACGGTCCGCGCTCGAACTTGTCGCCCGCGCGAAGCCGCAGGAAGATCGGGATTCCGTACGCGACATAGAGGCCGATCACCGCGATGGAAATCACCGCGAAGTACGCGGACGGGTTGTAGAGGTAGGGGAGCCACAGTACGAACGCGCCGACGACCGCCAGCCAGATGGAGTTGGTTGGGGTTCGAGTGCGCTTGTTGATCTGCGCCCACAACTTGTGCCCAGGGACAGCGCCGTCGCGCGAGAAGGCATAGATCATCCGCGAGTTCGCTGTGATCGACGACATGCCGCAGTAGAACTGCGCTCCGATCGCGATCAACAGCAGCAGCTGCCCCATGCCGCCACCTGCGGCGTCGATGAAGATCTGGGCGGCAGGCACCACCGCAGTGCTCTCGGCTCCGTAGTTCTGAATCGCCGAGGTCACGCCGATGAGCAGGACCCAACCGGCGATCAGCGACACCACGATCGACATGACGATGCCTCTCGGTCCGGCGATCGCCGCATTGTGAGTCTCTTCCGTCATATGCGCGGATGCGTCATACCCGGTGAACGTGTACTGCGCGAGCAGCAGTCCGATCAGGAAGACGTAGACGACACTTCCTGGGAAGCTCGCCCCCGTCGCGTTGTTGAAGCTCGTGAAGATGAAGCCCACTGACTCATGGTGCTTCGGGACGATGAGCAGCACGGCGACGATGAAGACGACGCCGAGAATGTGCCACCACACGGAGACGTCGTTGAGCAGCGCGACCAAACGGATGCCGAAGGTGTTGAGCAGACCGTGCAGGATCAGCGCGATCGCGTAGACGAGCAGGATGTGAGGGGCGTCGAGCGTGTATCCGAACCAGTTGTTCATGAAGGCGGAGGCGAAGAGCGCGAGACCGCCATCGATGCCCGCTGTCACCGCGACCTGGCCGAGGAGGTTGAACCAACCGGTGAACCAGCTCCACGCGGGCCCGTTCTTCCCGCCGAGCTTCGCCGACCAGTAGTACAGCCCGCCGGCGGTGGGGTAGCTGGAGCAGACTTCCGCCATCGCCAGACCGACGATGATGACCATGACGCCGACGAGCGGCCAGCCGATGTTCATGTCGATCGGCCCGCCGTTGAGCATGGCGCCGCCGTAGGCGGTCAGGCACCCCGAGAGGATCGAGATGATCGTGAACGACACCGCGAAGTTGGAGAACCCGCCCATCCTCCGTAAGAGTTCCTGGGCGTATCCCAGCTTGTGCAGAGTCTCGACGTCGCTGTCGACGGCCTGGACGGTCATCGTCTCTCTCCCCATTGAAAGGCGGCTGCAGCGCGCACAGTAGCAGCGGCTCTGACCGAGCGTCAACAGAATTAACGGATCCACCCAGGCCGGACCAAACTGCAAAAATCCTTTCGATGCCGGAGTTCCTGGTCGGCGAGTTGGTTCGCCAGCGGATGGGCACACTCAGCGCCTCGGAGTTGAGACTGGCACGGGTGCTGCTCGCCTCCTACCCGGTGGCCGGCCTCGAAAGCCTCACCCGCTTCGCCGAGCGGGCCGGCGTGAGCCCGGCCACGGTCACTCGATTCATCGCCAAGCTCGGGCTCCGGGGCTATCCCGAGTTCCAGGACTCGCTCCGTCAGGAGTTGCAGGAGCGGCTCAGCTCACCACTCGCCCGCTATGAGCTGACATCGCCCGGTGCATCGAGCGACTCGGTGCTGCACGAACTCGTTCTCGACCTTCGAGCACAGCCTTCGCGCCAGCCGCGACATGGTCTCGGAGCACGAGTTCGAGTCGGTGGTCGACCTGCTCGCCGACCCCCGCCGTCGCGTCCTGACCCTCGGAGGCAGGGTCAGCGCCTTCCTCGCGCGATACCTGGCGAGCCAGCTGCACCTCATCCGCGGCGGGGTCGAGCTCATCGATCCCGAGCGCAGCGGCCCCGCCGACCATCTGGCGGACCTCGGCCGGCGCGACGTGCTCGTCGCGTTCGACTACCGCCGGTACCAGCGAGACACGATCACGAGCGCACGGGTTGCGGCCGCCCGGGGGAGCACGGTCGTGCTCGTCACCGACCCCTGGCTGTCGCCCGCCGCCGCGTCGGCTCGGTTCGTGCTGGTGACCGGCGTCCAGACCACAGTGGCGCCGTTCGACTCGATGGTGTCGGCGGTGGCGCTGACCGAAGCGCTGATCGCCGGGGTCCTCGCGCGCCTCGGAGAGCGCGCGCACGCTCGCATGCGCCATCTGGACGAGTTGCGCGGAGGGGGTCTGTACGGTGAGGGCCCCGAAAACCGTGGGTGAGCCGTCCGCGTCCGGCGGCGCGGCTGCTCGTTCGGCAATCGAGGCGAGGCTCGAGCTCGCGGACTGGCGCCGGCAGGTGAGCGAGCTCTACGCGGCGATCCGCAGGAACGCGGACCCGCTCGCGGCGTGGGAATTGTGGAAAGGCGAGCGCGACCGGCTCTACCGGACGCACCCGCAGAGCCCGATCCCGCTGGACGAGCGCGGCGACGCCACGAGTCCCGAGTACTACCCGTACGACCCCGCGCTGCGGGTGTCCGCGGATGTCGGAAGCGGCGACGGGGCGGCATTCGAGCTTCCGGACTCGGTGTCCGGTCACGTCATCGCCGAGCGAGCCGGGATCGCGCGATTCATGCTCGCCGGCGAGCGTCTGTCCCTGTCAGTGTTCTGGCTCACCGACTACGCGGGAGGGTTCTTCGTCTCCTTTCGAGACGCAACCAGCGGTCACGAGACATATGGAGCGGGTCGCTACGTGCTCGATACCGCCAAGGGCGCCGACCTCGGGACCGGCGCAGGCGGTCTGATCCTCGACTTCAACTTCTCGTACCAGCCGTCGTGCAGTTACGACCCACGCTGGAGCTGCCCGCTCCCACCGCGCGAGAACTGGCTGACGGTCCCGATCCGCGCCGGCGAGCGATTTCGCGGCTGACGGCGCAGTACGCCGCGGTGCGGCGCGCCCAGACCCGTCGGACAGCGAGCACGAGGGTCAGAACAGGGAGGGGACCACCGCGTCGATGAGGTGGGGCCCGGGTTCGGCGAATGCTCGCTCCAGCGCATCGGCGAATGCCTCGGCCGTGTCCGGGCGGACCGCGGGGACGCCGAGACCCTGCGCGAGGGACACGAAATCGATCTCCGGTGGGGAGATGTCGAGCATCCGCAGCGCGCGCTCACCCGATGAGGCCGCACCCACTCTCGCGAGCTCCATCCGCAGGATCGCGTAGCGGCGGTTGCTGAAGATGACCGTGGTGACGTCGAGTTGCTCGCGCGCCATGGTCCAGAGGGACTGGAGCGTGTAGAGCGCGGATCCGTCCGCCTCGAGGGCGAGCACCGGCCGCTCCGGGCAGGCAACGGCCGCACCCACCGCGACCGGCAACCCCTGGCCGATGGCCCCGCCGGTGAGCGTCAGCCAGTCGTGCGGCGGCGAACCTGCGGTGAAGGCCTGGCAGGAAGGTGCCGCTGGTGTTCGCTTCGTCGGAAACGATGGCGCCCTCGGGCAGCAGGTTGCCGATCGCCTGCGCAATGGTGTCGGCGCCGAGCGCGCCGCTCGGCCGGCCGGGCCGCGGCGTGTCTGCCATCGTCGATCGGGCCGCTGCCGACCGCTGCCGCCAGCGCCTCGAGCGCTGCGGTCGCGTCGTCACCGCCACCGGCCAGGACGCTGACCTCGCACCCGTCGGGGACGAGGTTGCTCGGCTTTCCGGGGTAGGCGAAGAACGAGACCGGCGCCGCCGTGTCGACCAGCACGAGGTGCCGCATGCCGTCGAGTTGCATGATCGCCATCTCCGCGAGGTAGGCGAGGCGCTCGACCGCCGGGATCCCGGCGCCCCGCTCGATCCGCGCGGGGAACGTCTCCGCGAGCAGGTTCGCGCCGGTGGTGGCCGCGATTCGGGTGGCGGCCCGGAGCCCGGAGGCTCGCAGGGCACCGCCTCCAAGCAGGAGTGTCGTCCGCTCTCCGGAGCGGAGGATGCCCGCGATTCCGTCGATGGTTGACGCCGGAACGTCTCTGCGCGCCACCCTGCGCACCGGATCGGCAACCGTGCCGCCCTCGGACCACGACACGTCCGCCGGCAGGATCAGCGTCGCAACCTGCCCCGGCGGGCCGAGCGCCGCAGCGACCGCCGCCGCGGCATCGGCACCGGCGGCTGCGGCGGTCACGCTGCGCCTGATCCACGGTGAGACGTTGCGCGCGACCGTCTCGATGTCGGACTCGAGCGGCGCGTCGTATTGCTTGTGGTACGTCGCGTGATCACCGACGATCGCCACCACCGGTACGCGGCTGCGGCGCGCGTTGTGCAGGTTGGCGAGTCCGTTGCCGAGGCCCGGACCGAGGTGCAGCAACACCGCCGCGGGACCCTCGTGCATGCGCGCGTATCCGTCGGCGGCACCGGTCGCCACGCCCTCGAACAGCGCGAGGACACCGCGCATCTCCGGGACCGCGTCGAGGGTGGCGACGAAGTGCATCTCCGACGTCCCGGGGTTGCCGAAGACCACGTCGCAGCCCGACGCGACGAGACTGCGCACGAGCGCCTCGCCGCCGATCATGGGCCGGCCCGGCCGGCGACCTGCCCCTCCCGCTCGAACAGCACTCCCGGGTTGAGGATGCCGTCGGGGTCGAAAGCCCTCTTGATCCGGCCCATGAGCGCAATCTTGGCGGGGTCCTCGAGCGCGAGGAAGTGACTGCGCTTGTCGGTGCCGATGCCATGCTCGCCCGATATCGCACCGCCGAGCTCCGCGCCCGCCGTGAAGACTCGCCGCAGCACCTCGTCGAGACGATGGGGGTCGGACTGGAACACCGAGAGATGGACGTTGCCGTCACCGGCGTGGCCGCAGCCGAGCACGAGCGATCCGGTGTCCCAGGCGATTGCCGACACCTTCGTCAGAAACTCAGGGATCTGCGCACGCGGGACCACGGTGTCGATGATTTCGTTGGCGCCCGCAGCCCGCGCGGCGAAGAACGCACGCTCGCGGGCCTCGATCAGCTCCGACGCCGCGCGCTGCGGCAGCACGTACACGTCGAGCGCCCCTAGTCCGGTGATCAGGTCGCCGAGACGCTCGATGTCCTCGTCCAGTCGGCCCTGGTCCCGTGACTCGAGGACCACGACGAGGTACGCCTGCGCCGCGTCCTTCACAGCCGAGCCGATGCCGAGCTCGAGCCCACGGACGGCCGTGATGGCAGTCATCGTCATCGTGTCGATGTACTCGAGGATCAGTGGCGCGGCCCCGCTCTGGATGATCCTCGGCACCGCCTCGGCGATCGCATCGATCGTGCGGAAGGGGGCGAGCACGGTCGCGGCGCACTCCGGCCGCGGGTAGAGACGAAGCGTCGCCTCGGTGACCACCGCGAGGGTGCCCTCGGAACCGACGATGAGCTGGGTCAGGTCGTAGCCGGAGGTGGACTTGACGAACTTGCCGCCCGTGCGGATCACCTCACCCGTCCCCAGCACCGCCTCGAGCCCGAGCACCTGCTGCCTGGTCACGCCGTACTTCACGGCGCGCATGCCACCGGCGTTCGTCGCGACACTGCCGCCCAGGCTCGCGCTGCTCTCGCCGGGGAACACCGGGTAGACGAGGCCACACGCCTGGGTTGCCTCGTCGAGCTGGCGCAGGGTCACACCCGGCTGCACCGTGGCGGTCTGGTTGTCGACATCGATCTCGAGGATCGCCGCCATCTCACGAAAGGCGATGAGGATGCCGCCCGCACGTGGCACGCACGCACCGCTCAATCCCGTTCCCGAGCCTCGCGCCGTCACCGGCGCGCCCGTCTCGCGGGCGATCGCGATCACCGCCGCCACCTCGGCTGACGAGTGGGGGAGGACGACCACGTCCGGCGCGTGCCCGGCGGCCTTGAGCGATTCGTCGTGCCAGTCGTCCTCGCTGATCGCGGCACCGTGCAGCACCCGGTCCGGACCGAGGGCGGCCACCAGCCTCTCGAGCGTGGTGTGCATCGAGCCCGCCGCTAGGATCCGGTGAACTCGGCCTGCCGCTTCTCGAGGAAGGCGGTGACTCCTTCGACGAAATCGGCGGTCGTCGTCGCCTCGGTCTGGAGCCGCTCCTCGACGGCGAGCTGTGCCTCGAGATCGTTCGCGGCCGAGACGTCGAGCGCGCGCTTGATGAGGGCGATGGATCGTGGCCCCGCGGCGAGCCGGCCGGCGAGCGCTGCGGCGACCGCCGGCAGGTCGGCGTCCGCGACGACCTGGTTCACGATCCCCAGCTGGAGTGCGCGCTCCGCCTCGATCGCCTCCCCGAGCATCATCAACTCCGCCGCACGCGCTGGGCCGATCAGGCGCGGAAGGAAGTACGTGCTCGCCAGGTCGGGGATGAGCCCGATGCGCACGAAGGCCTGAACGAAGGTCGCCGACTGTGCGGCGATGCGGAGGTCGCACGCGAGCGCGAGCGAGAAGCCGGCCCCGGCGGCCACCCCGTTCACCGCTGCGATGACCGGCTGATCCATCGATCGGATCGCCCGGATGGCAGGGGCGTAGTGATCGCGGAGGACCGCGCCGACGTCGATCGCCCCCTCGCCGACTGCGGCGCGAAGATCCTGACCGCTGCAGAAGCCCCGGCCGGCGCCCGTGATGATCACCGCGCGGACGGCCCGATTCGCTGCGGCCTCGTCCAGCGCGTGCGTGAGCTCGTCGAGCAGCGCCGGAGTGATCGCGTTGAGGACGTGGGGGCGATTCAGGGTCAGGGTCAGCACGCCATCCTCGACCGATTGGAGCAGCTGGTCGGCGGTCGTCGGGGCGGCCTCGGCTGTCATCGCGCGAACTCTACGCCGACGCGGTGCCGAGCTCGCGCAGGCGCGCGAACGTGTAGATGCCGGTGTTGTGCCCGTCCGCCCAGACGGCGTTGAGGCCGTAGGCGCCCACGAGCGAGATGTCGGCGAGCTCGTCCTCACCAGGACGGAGCGCGGGGTCCGAGTTGAACCGGCCACGAAACCCGGGCTCGCCCTTGCATGCGGCGCACGGGCAGGCCCGTCGCAGCACGTCGAACGGAATCCGGTGCGAGGCGCCGTCGGACCACTCGATCAGCAGGCTACGGTGCTGCTCGTCGTAGTCGAAGCGCGTCGGCCGCGCTTCCAGCGCCACCGGACCGGAGGCTTCGCTGTTAGCGGAGCACCGACTGGAGCTTCATCGCCAGCCCCATGTCGCCCTTGATCTTGATCTTCCCGCTCATGAACGCCATCGTCCCGTCGAGCTTGCCGGTCGCGAGGTCGACGAAGTCCTCCGACTTCATGGTGATCGTGATGTTGGGATTCTCGGGAGCGCCTTCGCCGACATCGGCGGCGCCGTCTTTGACCGCGATGTGGTACTGGCCGGGCTGCTCGCCGCCCAGGTCGAATGCATACACGGCGTTCAAACCGGCGACCTTGGAGGGATCGGCGGCCAGGCGGGCGCCGACTTCGTCGAAGACTTCGGAGGCAGAGGAGGGCACAGTGGGTAACTCCTTCGAATAAGTTGACAGTCCCGTCAACGGGCTCAACCCCAGTCTACCGAGTGGCGGGCGGCGGGCGGCCCCGAAGCGGTGTCCGATCGTGTGGGGGCACCCCAAGGCGGGTACACTCGGGAGATGCTGTCCTGGATGTGGGTGGTCTGGCTCGTCGCCGGGCTCGCCCTGGTGGGCATGGAGGTCCACACCCAGGCCTTCTACGCGCTGTTCATCGCGCTCGGTTCGTTTGCGGCGACGGTCGTCGCCCTCTTCCCGACACAGGTGTGGCTCCAGGCGGTGGTGGGCGCCGCGATCGCCCTGCTCGGCACGCTCCTGGTACGCCCGACGCTCGCGCGCCTCTCGGCGCGCCACCTCGGCCCCAAGCTCGCGATGCCCGGCGCGTCCGACAATCTGGTCGGCCAGCCCGCGCTCACCCTCGAGCCAGTGGGTGACGAGAACCATCCGGGACATGCGCGGCTCTTCAACGAGCGCTGGCTCGCCGTCACCGCGACACCCGGGGGCGTCCCGGCGCACGTGCAGGTCACCGTCGTCGAAGTGCGCGGCACCACCCTCGTGGTCTCGCCCGCCAAAGGAGCTTGAGGAGGCACATGGATAACACCGGCCTGGTCACCGGGATCATCGTCATCGTCCTGCTCATCGTGGTCGCCATCGTGGTGGGCGGCGCGGTGCGCGTGGTGCCTCAGGGCTTCGCCGGTGTGGTCACGCGGTTCGGGCGCTTCCGGCGGGAGTTGCCCGCGGGGCTCACGATCATCACCCCGTTCATCGACAAGCTGCTTCGCGTCGACATGCGCGAGACGCCACGAACCGGCGATCGCCAGGACGTCATCACGCGCGACAACGTCGCCGTGGCGGTCAACGCGACCATCTTCAGCCAGGTGATCGAGCCGCGGGCGGCGCTGTTCAACGTGTCCGACTACCTCGTCGCCATCGACCAGCAGGCACGCACCACGCTCCGTAACGCCTTCGGCAACGTCAGCCTCGACGAGGCGCTCTCGTCTCGCGAGCAGATCAACGCCGCGATGCAGCAGCAGATGGAGCAGGTCACCGACAAGTGGGGCATCCGCATCAACCGCATCGAGATCGTCGACATCTCCCCGCCGGTGCAGATCCTGCAGGCGATGGCCCTGCAGAAGCAGGCGGATCAGGAGAAGCGCGCGCGCATCCTGCAGTCGGAAGGGCAGCAGCAGTCAGCCGTCAACATCGCCGACGGCAACCGGCAGGCCGCGATCAAGCAGGCAGAAGGGGAACGGCAGGCAGCGATCCTCCGGGCGGAAGGCAACCGGCAGGCGGCGATCCTCGAGGCCGAGGGACGCGCACAGGCGATCACCACCGTGTACGGATCGATCAAGACCGCCGGACCGGATCCGACGCTGGTCGCGATCCTCCAGCTCGACACGCTCACCAAGTTCGCCGAGAGCCCCAACGCGAAGCTGGTGGTCCCGGCAGAGACGTCCGGCCTCCTCGGAGCCGCACAGGTGCTCCGCAGCGTTCTCGGCGACGCGCCGGGCCTCGAACCGCCGACAGTCGTCACCGTACCGCCCAGCAGCTGATCGGACCCTCTCCGTTGGCCGGCCAGAGCTCGCTCTTCGGCGACGTTCCCGACGACCGGAGCGGGTCGATCGACGGGTCGCGTCATTCGCCGCTCGCGACTCGGATGCGGCCTCGGACCTTCGAGGAGTTCGTCGGCCAGCACCGCGCGATCGGGGCGGGGACGGTGCTCCGCCGCGCTGTCGAGGCCGGCGAGGTGCCGTCGCTGATCCTGTGGGGGCCGCCGGGCAGCGGCAAGACGACCCTCGCCGGGCTCATCGCGGGCGCGACCAACGCGACGTTCGAGGCCGTGAGCGCCACGAGCGCCGGCGTCGCCGATCTCCGCAAGGTGATCGATCGCGCCGCGGAGCGTCTGCGGACCGGACGCCGCACGGTCCTCTTCATCGACGAGATCCACCGCTTCAACAAAGGGCAGCAGGATGCCGTGCTCCCCCACGTGGAGAACGCGACGGTGACGCTGCTCGGCGCGACCACCGAGAACCCGTCCTTCGAGGTCAATGCGGCGCTGCTCTCGAGGAGCCGGGTCATCCGGCTCGAGGCGCTCGAGGCGGACGACCTGCGTCGCCTGATCCATCGTGCCCTCACCGACTCTGAACGCGGCCTCGGCGCACAGCAGGTCGCCGTCGATGACGAAGCGATCGACCGTCTCGTTGCGCTCTGCGGCGGCGACGCGCGCATCGCGCTCAACTCGCTCGAGCTGGCCGTCCAGGCCGCGAGCCCGGACGCAACCGGGGCGGTTCGGGTCACCACGGCTGACGTGGAGGGCGCATTGCAGCACCCGGCGCTTCTCTACGATCGCGCCGGCGATCAGCACTACTGGCTGATCTCCGCGTTCATCAAGTCGCTGCGAGGCAGCGATCCCGACGCCTCGGTGTACTGGCTTGCGCGGATGCTCGAGGCAGGGGAGGACCCGCTGTTCGTCGCGCGGCGCATGGTGATCCTCGCGGCCGAGGACGTCGGTCTCGCCGACCCGCACGCGCTGGGCGTCGCGGTTGCGGCGCAGCAGGCGGCGCACTTCGTCGGCATGCCCGAGGGCTACCTGCCCCTCGCTGAGGCGGCGCTCTACCTCGCCACGGCGCCGAAGAGCAACAGCGTGCTCAGGGCATACACGGCCGCCGCCTCCGACGTCGCGGAAACCCTGCACCAACCGGTCCCGCTGCATCTGCGCAACGCGGTGACCGGGCTCGGCCGCTCCATGGGCTTCGGGTCTGGGTACCGGTACGCCCACGATCACGAGGGTGGAATCGCAGCCCAGCAGTACCTTCCACCCGAGCTCGAGGGCCACCGGTACTACGAGCCGTCGCAGCTCGGCGCCGAACGTGAGGTGGCCGAACGGCTGTCGGCGATCCGCCTCGCGCTCCAGGACGAGGACCGCTCGTCTTAAGACGATCGTCCGAGCGCGCCCGGGACACCCTCGGGCCGATGATCGATCGCGACGGGAATTGTCCTCTTTGAAACGCAAGTCCCCCTGATAGGCGGGCGGGCGCCGACCCAGTTCAGTGGTTTACCCTCGCGGGCTCCCCCTCCCCGCGACACCGGGTGCATCGCGGTTCTGCTGGGTCGGTGCCACCGCCGAATCTTTCTCGAAATCGCAAGCTTTGGGTTACGCTGCTTGACGACGTGGACGTGACGTACCCCACTCCGATTCGGGTGCTCATCGTTGACGACCATCCGCTGGTGCGGCGTGGACTGACCTCGCTGCTCAACGGGACCACTGATATCAAGGTGGTCGGTGCGGCGTCTGACGGTGAGGAGGCGGTGGCCTACGCGGTCGAGGAGCACCCTGACATCGTGCTCATGGACATCTCGATGCCCGGCATGAACGGCTTCGAGGCGCTCCGCCGCATGCTCAAGGCCGTGGCCGGGACCAAGGTCGTGATGCTGACGTCGTACTCCGAGCACGACATGGTCGTCGAGGCGATCGACAACGGGGCGGTCGGCTTCCTGCTCAAGGACACGGAGCCGCAGGAGTTGCTCAACGGGATCCGCTCGGCCGCGAAGGGGGACACGCCGCTGTCGCCCAAGGCCGCCAAGGAGCTGCTCGCGGATCGTGTGAAACGGCGGCCGCTCGAGGATCTCACCCAGCGCGAGCTCGACGTGCTCACCCTGGTGGGGCGGGGGATGAGCAACAAGCAGATCGCCTGGCGTCTCGGCATCAGCGAGAAGACGGTCAAAGCGCACCTCGGGTCCGTGTTCGATCGCCTTGGCGTCGAGGACCGGGTGCAGGCTGCGCTCTGGGCGCAGCGTCACGGGATCCTGTAGCAGACGCTCCCTGGCCCGGCGAGGTCAGCTCGGGCTGGAAGCTCGCACGATGGCGCGGGCGAAGGCAGCCGAGGATTGCTCGAGGTCGGCGATGGTGTGCACCGCCGAGCAGAACGCGCTCGTGTGCAATGGGTCGACGCCTTCGGCGCGCATCGCGTTCGCCAGCCGGGCGTGAGCGGCGGGGTCGTCCAGCTTGACGTGGAGGATGCTGCTCAAGCGCCGGACCTCGCCACCGATCCCTGCGGCGGCCAGCGCGCTCGTCCACTCCCGGTCGAGGCTGGATGCGTAGCCGTCCGCGGTCCGCTGGGGAACGCCGTCGGCGATGATCCGGAGCGTCGTGATGCCCGCAGCGGCGCTGAGCGGGTTCGCGTTGAAGGTGCCGGGGTGCTCGATCGCGGTGGCAAGGAGTTCGAGGAGGTCGGCCCGTCCGGCGACGGCGCCCGCCGGCAGGCCGCCCGACATCACCTTGCCGAGGATGGTCATGTCCGGGGTGATCCCGAGCAGCGCCTGCAGGCCACCAGGGGCGACGCGAAACCCGGTGACCACCTCGTCGAAGACGAGCACCGTGCCCGTGGCGACGCATGCGGCGCGCACGGCGCTGATGAATGCCGCGTCGATGGGGATGCGGCCGTAGTGCGCACCCGACACTTCGAGGATGACCGCGGCGACATCGCGACGATCGAGCTCGGCGGTGAGTGCCGGCATGTCACCGGCCGGCACGACGGTGGTGAGCGTCCCGAGCGCTGATGGCACGCCGGGGGGCGTGCGGACGTGCCCCGTGGCATCGAGGAACGGAGTCACGACGTCCGACCAGCCGTGGAAGTGCTCCTGCAGCTTCACGACACGGTCGCGGCCGGTGGCGGCCCGGGCGATGCGGAGGGCGAGCATCGCCGCCTCGGTGCCCGACTGCGTGAAGCGCACCTTCTCGGCCGATGGGACCATCGACGTGATCAGCTCGGCCCACTCGACCTCGAGCGGGCTCGCCGCGCCGTAGTGGGTCCCACGCGCCGCCTGCTCGCGGATCGCCTCGACGACGGCCGGGTGTGCGTGACCGAGGATCAGCGCGCCGTGACCCATCGTGTAGTCGATCAGCTCGGTGCCGTCGACGAGCCATTTCCTGGACCCGCTCGCCCGGCTGACATAGATGGGCGGGTCGTAGGCCCGCGCGGCGTGGGTGGCGCCACCGGGCAGCACGCGGCGCGCCCGGTCTGCGAGGTCGGAGCCTGCGCGGGTCGTCACGTTCTCAGTCAACGACACGCCGTCGAGGATACCCGGCATTTGGAGGCGACGGTGGGAATCGAACCCACGATGAAGGTTTTGCAGACCTCTGCCTTACCACTTGGCTACGTCGCCGAGCCCCACATGTTATGCGGTAGCCCGGGGACCGCCCGCCTGCCGCGCGGCCGTCGACTACAGGGTGAGGACGATCACCGGCCCGAGTTTGGAGAGGTCGGCGGCTTCGTGTGTGAGCCCGGTGTCGACCACGTTCCCATCGGAAACATCGACAGCGAAGCTCAGCGCGATGCCGGTGGGCGCAGTGCCGTTCGGCGGGATGGACACGTCGGTCAAGGTGAAATGGCCGAGCAGCTGCACGAGGTAGACGGGTTCGTTCGTATTGATCTCGTCACCCGAGATCAGGGTGGCCGCCGCCTGTCGCGTCGTGAGGACCGCATCGGCGTAGCCGACGCTGCGATCACCGGCTGAGATCGCTTCCTGTTCCGCCATTGTGGTCAGCGACGCGATGGTGACCTCTCCGGAAGCCGTCGACGACGATGTCGCGGAGTTGCTCGTCCCGTTCGCACCGGCTCCCAGCCCCCCGGCACCGCACGCCGCCAGGGTGAGCCCCGCACTCAAGGCGGCGACCCGCATCCCCCAGCGACGGTTGCCTGTGTGGGTGGCCGGCATGGTTCGCTCCTTCCCGCGTGGTGTTCGGTACGCCTCACGGGTACCGACACCAGTGTGACCCACGGTGAGTCGCGCGCCGGTCGCCTATCTGACAAACCTTCGATGCGGAACTCCTACGCCGTCGAAGCGGAATCCCCGGGATGGTCAAGGCGGGCCCTGGCGAGGATGATTGCGGGGTGACCGAGCCGCTGGTCGATCGCGTGATCCGGGGGCAGCACTGGATGGACGGCTTTGCCGACGTCCTCCAGAAGTTGGTCGCCGCGATGTACCGGGTCCTCGGTGCCCCGGGGCGATTGCTGCGGGATCTGATGCACGGGAGCCGGGTGCTCGGCCATCCGCTGCACCCGGCAGTCACCGACGTTCCGATCGGCGCCTGGGCCGCCGGGGTCGTGGCGGATTACGTCGCCCACTTCACCACCCGCCTGCCCACCCAGGCAGGCGACGTCTGTCTCGCGGTTGGTCTGTCAGCCGCGCTCCTGGCCGTGGCGACGGGATACACCGACTTCGCTGACACCTTCGGTCACGAGCGGCGAGTGGCGCTGACGCACGGACTGACGATGACGCTGGTATTCATCGTCGATGCCGTCTCCATGGCGCTGCGGTGGTGGGCCGGGTCGTCCGCGCATCCGCTGGCGGTCGGCCTCTCGACGGCCGGCTTCGGTCTGGTGGTCCTCGGTGGATATCTCGGCGGTCACCTCGTCTTCGGGATCGGGACGATGGTCAACCGCAACGCCTTTGCCGAGGGGCCCGAGGATTTCGTCGACATTGGAGCGCCCGCGGATTTCGAGGAGGACAAGCTCACCCGTGTGGACGCGTCGGGGATGCCTGTGCTCGTGGTGAGGCACGCGGGCTCCCTGTATGCGATCGCCGCGACCTGCTCGCACGCGGGAGGGCCGCTCGATGAGGGGGAGTTGCACGGTGATGTCGTGACGTGTCCCTGGCACGGCTCGCGGTTCTGCATCACGAATGGCAAGGTCCGGGGAGGGCCGGCGACGTTTCGGCAACCGGCGTTCCTGGTGCGCGAAACCGACGGTCGCGTGGCGGTGAAGCCCGAGACACCGCTGCACTGAGCGGTTCGAGTCCTGACGCTGCGGTCAGGCGGCTGACGGCTGTGGGGTGCCGTTCGGTCCCGGCTCGGGGGGCATGACGAATGCGACGTCGAGCGCTTCGGCGAGCTTGCGCAATCGCGTGTAGAAGCCCGCGGTATGCGGCGAGCGGGGGAGACGCAGCCCGGCGAAATCGTAGTGGTGAACCCACTCGTGCAGCAGGGTGTTGAGGAAGACCTTGGTGGTGATCACCTGCTGGCGGACTGCGGTCTTGTGGTAGATGCGGATGCGGGCGGATGCGACGCCCTTGTCGGCGAACGTGCAACGGTAATAGCCGTACGTCTTCATCGTCAGCCGCTGGCCGTTGTGCGCATGGACCTGCGCCCGATTGGCGACGACGAGGTCGCACGGGACGAGGTTGGCGATGGTCCCCAATTCGTCGATGAGCAACTGTCCCAGGCGGCGCCGCTCCGAGTGATCCTCGGACGAGTTGAGGATCCCGATCGCGAGACCGCGTGCGATCGGGCTCGGTTTGACGGGTAACGCGATCTCGGTCTGGCTGCGCCGATAGGTGGCGTCAGGGCGTCGAACGAACATCTGCTCGCAGAGTATACGAGCGGTTCGCTCGGGTGAGACGCGCCATCCCGTGCCGTCGGCAGGTGGCGTGCGGCGGTGCGCCGACCCATAGAATCGGCGGTGCCGGGCTGGCGAAATGGTAGACGCGGCGGTCTTAAAAACCGCTGGGGGGAAACCCCCGTCCGGGTTCGATCCCCGGGCTCGGTACTCGCGCCCTCAGCCGTCGATGTTCAGCAAGGAGGACGGCCAGACGCTCCCGACGCCCACGCTGTTGGTAGTCCGAGCATGATTCGCTCCGAGCGGCTCACCCGGACGCCGTCGAGGGTCCCCATGACACAGATGCCGGTGCCGCCGGTGCTCGTCACCGGAGCGACCGGCCGGGTTGGACGCCTGGTCGTCGACCTCCTCGCCGAGGCGGGCGTGCCGGTTCGTGCTCTCACGCATCGCCCCGAGGCGGTGGCGACGCTGCCGGCGAACGTCGAAGCCGTCATCGGCGATCTCACGGCGCCCGAATCGCTCGACGCAGCGCTGCGAGGTGTCGGTGCTGTCTTCCTTGTCTGGACCGTTCCGCCGGCGACTGCTCCCGCGGTTGTCGAGCGTCTCGCAACCCACGCGCGCCGTGTCGTCTTTCTCTCATCACCGCACCAGACCCCGCACCCGTTCTTCCAGCAACCCAATCCGATGGCAACGCTCCACGCCGATATCGAGGGGCTCATCGCGGCCTCGGGGCTCGAGTCGACGGTCATCCGTCCGGGGATGTTCGCGTCGAACGCCTTGTTCTGGTGGGCGAGCGCGATTCGGAACGACGGTATCGTCCGGTGGCCGTACGGTGCTGCCGAGACCGCCCCGGTGGATGAGCGCGACGTGGCGGCCGTGGTGGCGCGGACACTGGTGGAGAACGGACATGCAGGAGGCGACCACGTCCTCACCGGCCCCGAGTTGCTGAGTCAGGCAGAGCAGGTGCGCATCATCGCTGACGTCCTGGGACGTCAGATCAGATTTGTGGAGCTGTCGCCGGACGAGTTCCGACGTGAGACGGAAGGAAGCTGGCCGCGTCCGGTCGTCGACATGCTGCTCGCCGCGTGGGGCGCGACGACCGGACGGCAAGCCTTCGTCACCACCGCGATCTTCGACATCCTCGGATCGCCGCCGCGGACGTTTCGCCAGTCGATCGCAGATCATGCGGCCGCGTTTGCTGAACACTCGGCATGAGCCCGTACACTCGTCGGACAGGAGGTGCAGGGCGTATGGCTGAGCGTGACGGGTCCGATCATTGGGATCCACTGACTGTCTGGCGCTCCGTGGTCGTCGATCTCGAGACGCTGCGGTGGTCGCTGAGCGAGGAGCCCGACCGCGAGTGGATCGAGGCATTTCGCAACGCACGGACGGACAGGAGCGGCTCACCTGAGTACCTCAAGCCGGAGTTGGAACCGACGATCTCGGGTCAGGACATCGAATGGAAGGTCGGCCCCCAGGACCACCTCGACGCGAACCTCCGCGTCCACGAAAAGGTGGATATCGCCAACGGCGTGTACCGCGATGCGGTGGCACAGCGGGCGGCTGAGGGGGAGCGGGTGGCGCAGGAGCAGCGGGTCCGCGACAGCGCGATTGCCGAGGCACAGCGGAGGCTGGACGAGGCCAACGGCATCACGCCCTGACCCGACGGCGGCGACGTACCCCTTGAACTCCGACGCTCTGAGTCCTTAGGCTATGACACAATTCGTCGTGAAGGGGTTTCTGAGGCAGGAGGGGGCGCATGTTTGGGCGACGCCGGAAGGAGAAGGCCGGCGATATCTTCAAGAAGAGCCAGCTCGTCTTCGCCACGCAGGCGACGTTTGCGGAGGCGTTTCCGTCCGTGGCGTGCGCCGGCATCGAGGTCACAGAGACGGCGAACGGGAAGAGCCGCACCCTCCGCTTCACTGAGGCCAACGCTCGAGAGTTCGTCGACTGTTCGAACCCGGCCTGCTTCGGCGGTGGCGTCTCCGTCGGCGCGGTCCTGCGGGAGATGATCGTGGGGCAGTCGACCGAGGCCACGCAACGCCACATGTGTCGCGGCTATGAAGGATCCCGGCGCCGGCGGACCGGCGATTGTCTCCACGCCTTCATCGTCCAGGCGAGCATCGAATACCGCGAGCCCGCGGTTGACCCATCAGTGGAGCTGGTCGGCGTGCGTCAGATCTCCTGGCCGGCTCCGAGCCGTGCCGCAACGGCCTATCTGGCGTCGCGTAGCTGCTAGCGCGCCTCCAGGTCCGTCACGCATCCGCTCGGCGGATCGTCGCTAATTGACGATGCGCAGCCCGCGTCGCATCCCGTAATACGCAAGACCCACCCCGGCGGCGCCGAGCACGGCGAGATACACGATGCTGCCGGTCAGCGGCATCGACACGTATGGCGTCCCGTACGCGTCGAACACCGAGGGTCGGGTCGTCCAGCTCGGCCACGAAAGCAGCCCGGCGACGGTCGTCAGGAAGAAGCAGACCACCAGCACGGCGCCCGTGGCGCCAGTCGCCATCCCGCTCCGAAAGATCGTCGTCGCGAGCGTGCCGATGCCGCCGATCGCGAAGCTCAGCAAGAGGATGTCGAAGAAGGCTCTCGCCAGTCCGCCCACATCCACGGCGTAGCCGCCGATGAGCGTCCCGACGAACGTCCCGAGCACCACCGCCGCCCCGACCACCGCCGCAAGGACGAGCAGGGACACGGCGCGCTCGAACAGCATCCGCCACATCGACACCGCTTGTGAGAGCACAACGTCAGTGCGATGTTGCGACGCGTCGCTTGCCCACTTCGCCACCTGCGCGACGACGAAGCCCGCAACAAGCAGCGCCGTGAACGACAGGAAGAACGAGAGGTACTGATTGGGGGTCAGCAACGCCCCGTGCTTCTCCAGGAACTTCTCGAGCTGTCCGCCGCTGCTGTGGACGAGACGCAGCGCCCCCGGCACCACCGCGGCCTCGGTCGCGGTGAACACGGCGATCCCCACCACCCACGCCGTGATCCCGATCGGTTGCTCGGCAATCGAGTTGATCCACAACGACCGGCGCCACACGAGACTCGGCCGGAAGGTGTAATCGGCACTCGTCGTCCGATGCACACGGGCCAGGATGACGCCGCCGATATCGCGGTGCAGGTACAGCCGCCACGCACCCCAGAGCGCAATTGCGGCGGCAGCGACGAGGATCGCCATCGACGGCACATCCCACGAGACCCCGGCCACCAAGGTGCGTGCGTTGATGTAGTAGTAGAAGGGGGAGAGGTATCGCAGGAACGTGAGGGAGCCGAGCTGGTCGTACATGTTCGCCACAAAGAACGTGGCGATGAGGTAGGCGCAGGTCACGCCCGCGGCCATGCGGGCAGTCGGGAAGAACTGTGACGCGAGCAGTCCGAGCGTGAAGCTGAACAGGCCCACGAAGCCGACCGCCACACACTGACCGAGCGCCGGTAGCACGATCTGGGTGCCTGACAGGGCGCCCCCGATCGCCGTGAGCACGAAGAGGAACCCCACGATCGCGGCCAGTACGATCAGGAACGCGATTGTGCGATCGCGCATGATCGCGTTGCGGGTCCGGGCCGCCGCGTACCAGAGGTCGTAGAGGCCTTTCGACTCCGAACCGCGAATCACCTGCGAGCCCTGGATCGCCGCATAGATGCCGATGAGCAGCGCGACGTCGGGGAAGATCTTGTAGCTGAGATACCCGCCCACGGTGTCGAGCCGTGCGACGGGCCCGGTGAGGAACTGGAAGCTCTGGGCAAACGGCAGCGCCTCGACGGCCAGCTGCTTCATGCCGCCGGCAACCGCCTTCGCTGCCGCGACGTAGGCGGGCGCGAGGCCGGCGATGAGGACGCCGAACCCAAGGCCCAACGCCAGCATGCCCACCAGGTGGCTGCGGACCGCCCAGGGGATCAGGCTACGACTGCGCTGACTGTCCATATTCCGACAGGAAGACCTCTTCCAAGCTCATTTCCGACGAGTTGAGGCTCACCACGACTGACGGCACGAGCGCTTCGAGCAGCGGGTCCATCGGCCCTGTGAAGGTGCACTGCAGATGATGATCGGAGACCACGAGGTCGGCGACGCCCGGCACCTTGGCGAGGCGTTCGGGATCGAGGGATTTCTCCACGGTCGCGTCGATGCGACGGACGTGGCTGATGCGCAGCTCCTCCATGGTGCCGACCTGTCGCAGCGTGCCGTCGTGCACCACGCCGATGCGATCGCAGATCTCCTGCACCTCGGGCAGGACGTGCGACGAGAGGAAGATGGTCGCACCGCGATCCCGAGATTCCTTGACGAGCTCACGGAATCCCTGCTGCATCAGCGGGTCGAGGCCCGTGGTGGGCTCGTCGAGGAAGAGCACCTGCGGGTTGTGCATGAACGCCTGTATCAGCCAGACCTTCTGCTTGTTCCCGTGCGAGTACGTTCGATATTTGCGATGGAGATCGAGGTCGAAGATCTTCGCCAGCGCGGTGATCCGCTTGGGATCGACGCCGCCGCGGAGGTGCGCCAGCAGATCGAGGATGCGCTCTCCGGTGTGGTTGGGATACTCGGGCGCCTCTCCGGGCAGGTAGCCGGTGAGCTTGCGAATCTTGACGCCGTCGTGCTGAGCGTCCATCCCCAGGATCCGAGCGCTGCCTCGATCGGGGCGGATGAGGTCCATGAGGAGGCGAAGGGTCGTGGTCTTGCCGGCGCCGTTGGGCCCGATGAATCCGAACGCCTCGCCCTGATGGACGTCGAGGTTCAGGTCGAAGATGCCGCGGTGCTGACCGTAGTCCTTGGTGAGACCCTGCGTCTCGATAGCGCTTGTCATGAAAGAACCTCTGGAGTTGACATCGTCATCCGAACCACATCAGCAGGGTCGGGCGGTCGAGGGCCAGTGAGCCGGCCGGAATCCCAAGGATGCGCTCATACGCCTCGGTGTACGCGGTCAACGTCCGCTCGACGGCGTCGAAGGAAACCTCCCGCTGCTGCCGAGCGATGAACAGCTCGGTGGCAACCTGGTTGGCAGCCTGTATGAGCGAGACCAGCACGCGTGCGGTTTCATCCGGAGAGGTCGCCATGAACGTCCCCTCGGCATCGCCCTGGCGGATGATCGCCGCGATCAGGGGTGCGAGCTGCCCGACAAGGCGCTCGCGGAACTTCTCTCGAACCAGCGCATTGTCGTCCGAGAGCCAGACCCGAGCGATGCCGAACACGAGGTCTCGGCGTTCGGCCTTCCACCCGGCGATGCCTGCGAACAGTCGCTGGAGCTTGTCGATCGCGCCCAGGTGCGTGTCGGTCACGATCGGGCTGACCACGGCGAGGGCGGCGTCCGCCATGCGCGCGATGACGGCGTCGAGCAGCTGCTGCTTCGAATCGAAGTAGTGATAGAAGCCGCCGCGGGATGCGCCGACCTCGTCGAGCACGTCCTGGATGCTCATCTGCTCGTAGGCCTTGGTCTGGATGAGTCGCTCAGCGACGTCGACGAAGGCTTCGCGCCTGACCTCGACCGCCGTCGCGTTCACCGTCCGTGGCATTTCGATGTACTCATTCTTAGACCGACTGTCGGTCTGACAATAGCAGGGTCTGAGTTGAACGGGGCGTGCCGTTCGTCACCACCTTTGCGGGACCTTCGGTGATCCACGTCAGGCCGCCGGAATGGCTCGCCCGTCCGGTCAGACTCCGGGATGCTGATGACGAACGATCTGCGCGCGCTGGAAGCGGTCCTGTCCCGAGCCGGCTTTGTGGCCCCGGTGGAGGAGGCTTCGGAACTCGTCGCGTTCGCCGAGGGTGACGCCGCGCGCCTCGAGGCGGCCGTGGACCGCCGGCTGATGGGCGAGCCGCTCGCCTGGATCACCGGGCACGTTCGCTTCTGCGACGTCGACATCCGCATCGATCCCGAGGTCTATGTCCCGCGCTGGCAGAGCGAGCCGCTCGCGTACCGCGCGGTGGAGCGCCTACCGGAGGCCGGCGTTGCGATCGATCTCTGCACCGGATCCGGAGCCATCGCGCGGGTGCTCCAGACGCACCGTCCCGGTGCCCGGATCTACGCGACGGAGATCGACCGGGCCGCCGCCGCCTGTGCGGTCACGAACGGTGTTGATGTCTACCGCGGCGACCTGTTCGCCCCGCTGCCGGACAGGGCTGTCGCGGCACGTCGACGTTGTGGTCGGCGTGGTCCCCTATGTGCCCACCCCGGAGTTGGCATTCCTGCAGCGCGACACGTTCACGTTCGAGTCCTCGCTCTCGTACGACGGTGGCCCCGACGGCACCCTGATCCTGCGACGCGTCCTCACCGAGAGCCTGAGCTTCCTCCGGCCCGGGGGAGCGCTGCTCCTCGAGCTCGGTGGCGATCAGGCCGAGACGCTGCGAGGCGACCTCGAGGGGCTCGGCTACTTCGATATCACGGTGCTCGTTGACGAGGATGGCGATGCGCGCGGCATCGAGGCAACGATCTGACGGCCGGACGCGCAAGGGATGAACGCTCGACTCCGGACCCTCGTCCTCGCCGTAGGCGCCGTCGGGGCGGCGATCGCGTTTCTGCTCGCGCCGTCCTCCGCGGGTGGTGCCGTGACGTACACGTGGTCGCCGTTCGTCCTGGTCACCGGCCTGCTGCTCATCGGGGCGGTTGCGAACCAGGACGGCATCTTCACGAGCGGGGCCCTGGTGCTCAGCCGGCTTCCCGGGGGTGCCCTGGTCCTCTTCCTCGGAGCGATGCTCCTGGTGGCGGTCGTGACGGTCTTCCTCAACCTCGACACGAGCGTCGCCTTTCTCACACCGGTCCTCATCCAGGTCGCACGCCGGAGAGGCGCTGACGAGCGGCGATTTCTCTACGGCTGCGTGTTCATGTCGAATGCCGCTTCCCTGCTCCTGCCGGGCAGCAATCTCACCAACCTCCTCATCCTCGCCGACGAGCACACCACCGGCTCGACGTTCCTCGCCCGGATGATCGCCCCGTGGGCGGCGGCCGTGGTGGTGACGGCAGCCGTCGTCGCGGTCGCGTTCCGCGGCAAGGCCGTGCCGGAGGTCCAGAAACCCCCCGACGCGGCCGGACGCGGACTGCTCGGAGCAGTTGGAGTTGTCGCCGCTGTCGTCCTGATCCTGGTGCTCGCCGACCCCGCGCTGCCGGTGCTCGCCGTGGGCGTGATCCTCGCGGCGATCCGGATCGGACAGCGAAGGCTCACCCCACGGCGGCTCCAGGACATCGACATCCCAAGTCTCGCCGGTGTCTTCCTCGTTGCGGTCGCGCTCGGGACGCTCGCGAGGGTCTGGTCGTTTCCCGGCCACGTGATGGCCGGTGCCGGGAGCGTGGCCACATCCGCGTTGGGCGCGCTCGCCTCCATCGTGGTGAACAACCTGCCTGCCGCGGTGCTCCTCGGGTCGCGCATGCCCGCGCATCCGCGCAGCCTGCTGTTCGGCCTGAACATCGGGCCGAACCTCGCCGTGACGGGTTCGCTCTCCGCGCTCATCTGGTGGACGGCAGCGCGCTCCGCCGGCGCGCACCCGTCAGCACTCCGGTACTCCGCGGTGGGCGTCGTCCTCGTGCCCCTCACGCTCGCGGCCGCCCTCGCAGCGGGGCACCTGCTCTGACGGACCGCGGTGCGAAGGGCCTGTGACCTCAGGCGACAGGCTGCGCGGCGAGGCTCGTGACCGCCTCCTCGACGACTCCGATGGCGCGGTCGAGCTCACCTTCGCCGATCACGAGCGGCGGCTGAATGCGGACAACGTTGCCGAAGGTCCCGCCGACACCGATGAGCACGCCGCGCTCGCGACAGTGTCGCTTCACCGCAGCCGCCTCGGCCGTGGCGGGCTCCTTCGTGATGCGGTCGCGGACGAGCTCCATGCCCATCATCAATCCCGCGCCGCGCACGTCACCGATCAGATCGCACTCGACGGCGAACGCGTCGAGCCGCTGCTTCACCATGCCCCCGAGCCGCGCCGCTCGCTCGGGCAGGTGCTCGTCGATGAGCACCTCGATCGTCGCCACTCCGGCGGCGCATGACACGGGGTTGCCGCCGAAGGTGCTCATGTGCTCACCGGGCCGGAACCCGTCGGCGATCTCCTCGCGAGCGATGAAGGCCCCGAGCGGGAACCCGCTCGCGATGCCCTTCGCCAGGGTCATGATGTCGGGCTCGACGTCGTGCGCCTCCACCGCGAACATGTGCCCGCTCCGTCCGAACCCGCTCTGCACCTCGTCGACGATGAGCAGGATGCCGCGCGCGTCGAGGATGTCCTTGACCCTGCGCAGGTAGCCGGTCGGCAGCGGGATGATGCCGCCCTCGCCGATGATCGGCTCGATGATGAACGCGGCGACGTCGTCGCTCGTGTCGTACCGGATCGTGTCCTCGACCGCGTCGGCGCACGCCAGCGAGCACGACCCTGAGCACATCCTGCAGCGGTACGGGTTGGGGGTCGGCGCAAACGCGACACCGGCGATCTGCGCGCCACCACGGTGCTTGCGCTGCGCGTTGCCCGTCACCGCGAGGGATCCCGCAGTCCGCCCGTGGAACGATGCCTGGAGCGCGATGACCTCGCGGCGCCCCGTGAATGCGCGGGCGAGACGGAGCGCGCCCTCGACCGCTTCTGCGCCGCTGTTGCCGAAGAAGGTCTTCTGCAGACGTCCGGGGGTGATCGCGGCGAGGCGCTCCGCGAGGTCTGCGACGACGGGGACGTGGTAGACATACGAGCAGGAGTGCACGAACTCGATCGATCTGTCGCTTCGCGGCCTCGGCCACCCTCGGATGGACGTGCCCGGCGTTGACGACGCCGATCCCCGAGTAGAGGTCGGTGTACTCGGTCCCGTCTGTCGCCGTCACGGTCGCACCGCGCGCGCTCTCGACGGTGATCGGCTCCACGCCGGCGAGCGCGCTGGTGTTGACGTACCGCTGGTATTTCTCGACCGTGTTCATGGGTGCGGGCTCCTTCAGAAGGTTGGCGGAGTGTTGACCCAGAACAGCCGGGTCGTGGCGCTGGAGTGGTTCGTCCAGCGATGCTCTTGTGCGCTGTGGAAGTACAGGGTGTCGCCGGTCTCGATGCGGTAGTGCTCGCTCTCGTCGAGCCATACGTCAAGCTCGCCACCGAGCACGTAGATCGCCTCTTCGCCGTCGTGGGAGTAGGCGCCGCCGCTGCCGCCCCCGGGGGCGACGCTGAAGATGTCGATCTCGAGCACGGCATTCGGAAACGTCACGAGGTCCTCGATCTCCACGCGGTCGAATCCGCGCAGCCGGCGCCGCTCGGAGCTGCGGACGAGCTTCGGACCCGCGGCACCGGCCGGTGCGCCGCCGAAGAACTCGAGCAGGGTCCCGCCGTACGCGGACGCGACCCGCTGCAGCAGCGACACGGATGGTTCCGCGAGTTCACGCTCGACGAGGCTCAGGTACGACGGGGAGACGCCCGTTCGTTCCGCGGCATCTCGCAGCGACAGGCTGCGTTTGGTCCGCGCGGCACGCAGGCGCTTGCCGACGACAGGATCGTCCGGGATGGAATCCCCGGCGATGATCGAGTGGACGGCCGGCGCGGCGTACCCGCGAGTGAGCATCGCTCGAACGTCACGGAGCCGGGCGATGTCCTCCGACGTGTACCGACGGTGATGGCCACCGGCCCGAACCGGGCGTACCAGTCCCTTTCGTTCCCACGCCCGGAGCGTCGACGGGCTCACGCCGACTTGCCGGGCGACCTCGCCGATGCGCATGTCGTCCACAGAGACACTCCTCGCTACGACGCGGTGCGGGCAGCGGCTACGCTGTCCCACCTGTCGAACTTGTCACTGTTGCGTAGATTATGAGCATCTGGTCGCCCCCAAGTCAGCCGGGCACGCGGACTGCGCCGCTTTCCGAGGGCTACCGCGAGGCACCGCTGTGGTGGGACGACGCGACGCTCCCCTCCGTCCCGGAAACGCCGCTCCCCAAGACTGCTGATGTTGTGATCGTCGGTGCGGGATTCACCGGGCTCACCGCCGCCATGAGGGTTGCAGCGCATGGCAAGCGCGTGGTCATCGTCGACAGCGGTGCACTTGGTGAGGGGGCCAGTGGGCGCAACGCCGGCATGATCCACGCCGGTGTGCGACGCGACCTCGACACGCTGGAGCGGCGATACGGCGCCGCAGGACGCGCGCTCCATGATGCGAGCGTCGACGCCTACGCGTTCGTCGCACGGACCGCCGCTGCAGAGGCGCCGGACGCCGCGTACGCGCGGTGCGGCTGGCTGCATCTGGCGCATCGCCGCGCGCGGATGCGCGACCTGCGACGCGATGAGAGCGAGCGCCGCCGGCGTCTCGGTGAGGCGACGGTGGTGCTGGAATCCGCGGCGCTGGCGCAGGAGACGCCGTGCCGCGGCTTCCATGGAGGGATGCTGACCGACAACGGCGCGAGCATCCATCCCGTCCGGTATCTCGCCGGGCTCGCGCGCGCTGCGCTCGGCGCCGGCGCCACGCTGCATCAGCACACGCGCGTCACGCGCATCGAGCAAGCCGGCGCCGCGTCGGTGGTGCGAACCACCCGGGGCGACGTCCGCGCGGGGAACGTGCTCGTCGCCACCAACGGGTACACGGATGCCGCGGCGCCGTGGGCGCGGCGACGGATCATCCCCATCGGCAGCTACATCATCGCGACCGAGCCGCTCGGCGATCTTCGCGCTGCCGACGTGAGCCCGATGCGCCGGATGATGAGCGACACGCGCAACTTCCTGCATTACTGGCGCCTGTCACCCGACGGGCGTCTGCTCTTCGGTGGCCGCACCAGCTTCGCGCCCGTGAGCGTCCACACCGCTCGCGACCGCCTGTACGCCGCGATGATCGCGATGTACCCGCAGCTTGCGGGGGTGCGCGTGACACATGCGTGGAGCGGCAACGTCGGCTTCACCTTCGATCAACTGCCTCACCTGACCCGCTTTCGCGGGGTCACGTACGCGATGGGCTACTGCGGCAGCGGGGTTGCGCTGGCGAGCTGGATGGGGACGCTTGCCGGCGAGTGGATCGCCGGGGGTGCCCAACCGGCGTTTTCCGGCATCCGCTTTCCGCGGATGCCGGGCTACCGGGGGCACCCCTGGTTCCTCCCGCTGGTCGGTGTGTACTACTCGTTGCGCGATCGGCTCTGAGCAGGGTCGGCCATCGACTCGGGCGTGACCTGCGCGCTCGCCGTGCCGACGGTCGCTCCCGACAGCTCCATGCTGCCACCGCCCGCCATCGCCGCCACGAGGCGACCGTTCTGCTTGACGTAGGAGACGGTCTTCTCCCGGAAGAACCCGTTCTTGTTGAGGAGCGCGGCGACGATGGTCAGTGGAATGCCGAGCGCGAACGTGATGAGGACTGGAGCGGCCAACTCGGCGTTGGCCACCGTGAATTGAAAGTGCGGGAAGCACACCCAGATGCCGATCCAGAACAGGAAGAGGCCGCCGATCAACGGGAGGAGACCGGCAAAAAGGAACAGCGTCGGCGACGTGAGCAGCACTTTCCGGAAGGCCCATGCGCACGCGATACCCGTGATGCCGTAATAGAAGCAGACCAGGACGCCGATCTCGAGGATGAGGTTGCCGAACTGGTTGTTGATGACGCTGATGAATGTCGACGCGATGACGAGCGTCGAGAGGGTGGTCGTGATGAGGGTGCCAACCCATGGCGTCTGCCACGTGTGGTGCACAACCCCGAACATCTTCGGGAAGACACCGTCACGGGACATCGAGAACGACAGCCGGCTTGAGGGGAGCAGCGTCGTCTGCACGGTGGCGACGGTGGAGGAGAGTACTGCGAGGATCATGAGCCAGGTGACGGGGGCTGAACTCAGTGATGACGCGAAGAAGTACAGGATGTCGCCGCCGTTGGTCCCGAGGTTGGTGAGGTTCGCAGGCGAGGTCACCATGTCGATCGCCGTCGCGGAGAAGAGAAAGAGGACGAGCAGGACGACCATGCTGATCAAGCCGGCATACCCCGGCGTCGTATTGGCATCCTTGCTCTCTTCGTTGACGTTTGCCGCGGTGTCCCATCCCCAGAAGAAGAACACCCCGAGCGCGGCGCCGTCCGCGAGACCGCCGAGCGATCCCAGCGCGAATGGGTTGAACCAGTGCGCGTGAACCGGCTGAGCGGCTGGGTGACCGCCGATAACCTTGACGAACGCCGCAACGCAGAAGCCGACCACCACGAGGTATTCGATCGCCAGCAGGACCCACTGGAAGTTGGCGGTCAGGCGGATGCCCTTCACCACCATGTATGTGACAAAGAACAGCCAGAGCGCGCCGACGATGGCGATCCACACCGTGCTGGCGGCGGCGTCTGCGCTGATCCAGCCGAAGCTGTTCAGCAGCTGGAGGGTGTAGGCGCCGGCGATCAGCGGCGCTGCGGCGCAGAACAGGATGTTCGCGCAGAGCTGCACCCAGCCACCGAACCACCCGACGTACGGGCTCAGGGTTCGGCTGACCCACGAGTACGACGCGCCGCAGTTGGGATCCATCCTGTTGAGGTAGTAGTAGGCAAGCGCGATGAAGAAGACGGGGACGAAGCTCACCAGGATCGCCGCCGGCGATGCGGCCCCCACGACCACGAAGAGCACCGCAATCGTCGCCGCGAGGCTGTACGCCGGCGCGACGCTCGACGTCGCGATGATGGTTGCGTCGAAGAGATTCAGGGTGTTGGTCTTGAGCTGCGAGACCACCTGTTTCCCGTGAACGATCGGCTCCGCTAGGGTCGCCATGTCTTCCTCCTCACCATGTCCTACTCCTCCAAGTCGAGCCCAATCCCTCAGGCTTCGATGTTGCTCATCACGTGCTTGATGCGCGTGTAGTCCTCGAACCCGTACATCGACAGGTCTTTGCCGTACCCCGAATGCTTGTAGCCGCCGTGCGGCATCTCCGACACGAGCGGGATGTGGGTGTTGATCCAGACGCAGCCGAAGTCCAGGGCGCGGGCCATGCGCATCGCCCGGCCGTGGTCGCGGGTCCAGACGCTGGAGGCGAGGCCGTACTCGACGCCGTTCGCCCATTCGAGCGCCTTCGCCTCGTCGTCGAAGCGCTGCACGGTGATGACCGGTCCGAAGATCTCGCGCTGGATCAGGTCATCGTCCTGGCGAAGGCCGGCGATCACCGTCGCGTCGTGGAAGTACCCGCGAGCACCGACCTGGTGGCCGCCGGCCACCACCTCGGCATGCGCCGGCGTTCCCTCGACGAGCTCACGGACGCGGGCGAGCTGACGGGCGTTGTTCAGTGGACCGAACGCGACGTCCTCGTCATCCGGCGCGCCGGTGCGGTTCGCCGCAGCCTGTTCGGCGAGCGCGGCGACCAGATCGTCGTGAATGCCGGGCGCGGCCAGCACGCGCGTGGCGGCCGTGCAGTCCTGTCCGGCGTTGAAATACCCGGCCATGGCGACGGCCTCGGCGGTGGAGGCGACGTCCGCGTCGTCGAACACGATCACCGGAGCCTTGCCGCCGAGCTCGAGGTGCACGCGCTTGAGATCACCGGCCGCAGCCCGGGCGACCTCCATCCCCGCGCGGACGCTGCCGGTGATCGAGGCCATCGCCGGGATCGGATTCGTCACCAGGGCGGCGCCGGTGGACGGATCGCCGCAGACCACGTTGAAGACGCCGGGCGGGAGGTGCTCGGCGAGGATCTCCGCCATGAGCAGCGTGGTCATCGGGGTCGTGTCCGACGGCTTGAGGACGACCGTGTTTCCCGCGGCGATGGCGGGCGCCCACTTCCAGACGGCCATGAGCATCGGGTAGTTCCATGGGGTGACCTGCGCGCAGACCCCCACCGGCTCCCGCCGGATCATCGACGTGTGCCCGGCCATGTACTCGCCGGCGCTCGCTCCCTCGAGGATGCGCGCGCATCCCGCGAAGAAGCGGACCGGATCGATCAGTTGCGGGATCTCCTCGCTGCGCGTCAACGACACGGGCTTGCCGGTGTTCTCGCACTCGAGGGCCACGAACTCCTCGGCGCGGGCCTCGAGCGCGTCGGCGATGCGCAGCAGGGCGATGCTCCGCTCCCGGGGCGTGCAGTCTCGCCAGCCCGGAAACGCACGCCGCGCGGCCTGCAGCGCCGCGTCGACGTCGGCCGCGCTCGACACCGGTGCCCGGGCGAACTCCTCGCCGGTGGCCGGGTTGATGATCGGCGTCGATGCATCCGTCTGCGCGTCGCGGTACTCCCCGTCGATGAAGTTGCGCAGCGTGCGCACGGCGACCGCGCTCATGCGGTGAGGTCCCGGGCCAGCTCGCGGAAGTTGCTCACGTACCGGCCGATGTCCTCGGAAGCGTGCTGGACGGACAGCGTCCAGTTCTCCTCGGCGCCGGGTGCCATCAGCACTCCACGATTGCTCTGATACAGCCACGAGAGGTACGCCAGCGACTTGTTCACCTCGACGTAGTCCCTGTAGTGGCGCACCGGCTCCTCGCGATACGTGATGCAGCCGCGAGCGCCCATCGAAACGACATGGAACGGAAGCTTGTGCTCCGCGATGACGTCGCGCAAGCCCCCCGTCAGCTCTTCCGTGAGCGCGTCGAGGTGAGCGTAGGCCTGCCCGGTGAGCACTTCGAGCAGCGTGGCTCGGGAGGCCGCCGTGGTGAGCGGGTTGCCGTTGAACGTTCCCAGTTGGGCCACCCGGCCCTCGCTGATCGTCGCCATGATGTCGGCGCGCCCGCCGACCGCGCCGCAGGGGAGCCCACCACCGATCGCCTTGGCGAGGCACACGATGTCGGGCACGACGCCGAAGCGCTCGGTCGCGCCGCCGGGTGCGATCGTCACACCGGTCTTCACCTCGTCGAAGATGGCGACCGCGCCGTGGCGGTGCGCCGTCTCGACGACGCCGGCCAGGTATCCCGGGTCGGGCAGCACGAACCCGATGTTCATCATCGCCGGCTCGACGATCACGCCCGCGACCTCGCCGGGATACGCGGCAAAGGCCCGCTCGAGCGAGTCGAGGTCGTTGAATCCGACGACGGTGGTGAGCGCCACCGTCGACTCGGGGATCCCCGCGGTCATCGGCACGGAGGTCGGCGTGTGCGCGGGGCCCATCGCCATGGTCGGCGGTTCGACCGACACGAGCAGCGCGTCGTGGTGGCCGTGATACGACGCCTCGATCTTGATGATCCGTTCGCGACCGGTGAACCCGCGTGCCAGGCGGACCGCATCCAGGGTCGACTCCGTGCCGCTGTTGGTGAACCGCCACTGCGGTTGCTGGAAGCGCCGGGCGAGCTCGCGTGCGACGACCACGTTCTCCGCCACGGGTTGCGCGAAGTGGGTCCCGCGATGAAGCTGCGCCTCGACGGCCGCGATGATCGCCGGGTGCGCGTGGCCGACGATCATGACCCCGAACCCGTTGTGGAAGTCGGCGTACTCGTTGCCGTCGACGTCCCACACCCGGCTGCCCTTGCCGTAATCGATGAAGACCGGTTGCGGCGGCGTGTCCTGGAACGAGCTCGGCACGCCGCGCGGGATGACCTCGGTCGCCTCGCGCCACATCTCGCGGGAGCGAGTGCGGTGGGACCGGAACGCCTCCTCCTCGCGCGCCGTCAGGGTCGCGACACGATCCGCTGCGATCCCCGAAGCGACGTCACCCAAGGTCATTCCCATCGACCGTGTCCCTCCAGCGGCTCGCGCGGGTCCTGAGGAATATCTACTGAACGCCTGTAGAATCCCGCAACGTTAGACGCAAACCACCGGGAGCGTCAAGCGTTCGTCAACGCCAGTCGACGTGGGTCACCTGACCGTCGGCGATGTCCACGGAACGGGTCGCACAGGGCCCTGATCCCCAGAGCGTCCATGTCCCGGCGCCGAGCGACGGGAAGAGGGCCACGGGCACCGGTGTTCGGTCCAACGGCCGCTCGTGCACGCCGGTGTGTGTCCGGGCGTGCGGCGCGCCGTCGGGGCTGACCTCGATCTCGGTGTGGAGGAGCGCTGCGGGCACGACCACCAGCAGCGCTCCCGTCCCCCCGCCGATGTCGAGCACCGCCGGCCCGCTCGAGGCGGTGCCGGCGGGCTCTGTCTCGGTCACCTCGGGACGTCGAAGCCGTTCAGCGGGGTACCGAGGTACGGGAAGTGGTTGATGTACCGGCCCGAACCGGGGACCTGCCCGCTGCTGAACTGCGCAGCGGAGAAGTCGCTGACTGCGCCTGCGGCTCCGTCCGGCGTGAAGGTCGCATCGACGAGCGGGATCGTGACGCCTGCGATGGCGCGGATCTCGATGGTGGCGACGTCATCGAAGACACGCCGCCCGTTCGGGAACCCGGCCAGGTCGCCGCCCAGGATGCCGTTGATGTTCGGGCTTGATGCCGGGGGGATCGCCATGTTGAGGCGGAGCAGGTCGGCCGCCGTCGAGCCGGTGGAGTTCTGGAAGCCGGTGATGATCCCGGACGGGATGCCGGTCAGCAGGATCGCCTCGAGGTCGACACGCTCCTTGGTGTAGGCGGCGAGATTCGGGAACACGCCCGGGTACAGGACGGGGAGGAGCCCCGCGAGTTGGGGGTGCGCGTAGTCGGCGAGGAACTGCGAGTCGTGGATCGGGTCGGTCGAGTTCCAGTGGTCCTTCTTGCCGATCGGGATGACCACCTCATTGATGAGTGGCATGCCGAGCCGGGACACCTGGACCCAGGGTCCGACGTCGGTCGAACGGCCACCCTCGAGGATCGTCGACTTGCGCCGGCTCGCGGTGGTGTAGACGCCGATCACCGAATCCGCGCTCGTGGGGTCTGTGGGGAGCCCACCGTGCCGGGTGAGATGAGTCTTGGGAACCTGGATCGCGATGCTGTGCACGTTGAGCTGCTTGCTCGAATCGACACCGCCGACCGCCGGGAGGGGGATCAGGTGGTCGTTCTGGAACGGGCGGAGCACGCCGAGGTCGAAGATGGACCCGAGGTCGACGTAGAACCCCTCGCGCCGCTGTCCCGCGAAGACCCATCCGCCGTCGAGGCGATGCACCGCAGCCGCGGCGAGCGCGTGGTAGTCCGGGGTCGAGCGGACGCCGACGTTCACCGGCGGGCATGCGAGCTTGCTCGCGAGCACCTCGGCGTGACCGTTGCGGACCCTGGTCACCGAGTAGAACTGCCGGACGTTCCAGCTCGAGCTCGTCAGGCTCGTGATCACGCCGGTGTTGTAGAGGAAGGTGTTCGGGTCGGTGTACTCGGTCGTGAACCGGAACTGGTAGGTGATGGCGTCCTGCGCGCTGCCACCGTTCGTGATGTGAATCTCGTAGAGGACGTCGTCACCGAAGCTGTAGAAGTTCGGGCCACCGTCGGGGCCCTCGAGCGGGATGTAGTTGGCGATCAGCGTCACCGAGTCGGGATGGTCCGGGCTGGTGAACGCGTAAAGGTCGGTACTGTCCGCAACCGGGTCCTTGGAGATGCCCGGCGCTTCACGATGCGAAGACATGATTACCCCTCGTGAGGTTGTGAATGCTGTTGGAAGAAGCCGCGTCAGCGCGTGACGCGCTGCAGCTTGCGGACGAGCGCCGGGTCCTTGGTGACGACCTCGCGATGACCGACCATCACCGAGATCTCCCCGGTCGCCGCGTCGCGCACATATGCGGTCATCGGCTCGCCGGACACCGTGTCGTCACCGGCGTCGGCGACGTGCTGCGCCGCCTCCACGAGCGTGCTCGGTCCGGCGATCAACCCCATCGCCGCCACTCCGCCTGCCGCTCCCATCGTCGTGGACAGGAACGTCCGCCGTGTCACCTTGGCCATCGTCTTCACCTCACCTGGCGGTCGCCGATCATCCGGGTGGATGCCGTGTCACCGCCCTGTCACCGCTTGGTACGGACCGGTCCGGGTGCCGGATCACTCCGCGGTGGGGCTCAGTTCCAGGCGGGGACGAGCACCTCGACGCTGCCCGCATTGATGCGGGTCTGGATGGTCGGCAGCGGGTTGAGGCGGTAGTCGCCGGGATTCGCCGCGCCGGTGAGACCGAAGCTCATCGGGTGGCACGGGCAGACGAGCCTGTTCTGTCCCGGCTCGGGAACCAGCGTGCAGCCCTGATGCGTGCAGACGGCGCTGAGCCCCCGCACCTCGCCGTCAAGGGTGAAGACGACACCCTGCACACCGCCCGCCGAGAACTGCTTGATCTTCCCCGGCTTGACCTCGTCGAGCGTCGCCACCGCCGTCCACTGGCTGATGTACGGCTGGATCGGTCCGGCGCCGCTCTGGGGCTCGGTGAGCACCTCGTGGAGGCGCTCCAGCCCGACACCTGCGGCCAGGGACGCCGCCACCGTGGCGGCCCCACCGACCAGGAACCTGCGCCGGTGTATCCCGGCGTCGACGGGCGATGGCTGCTGTTCCCCCGCCTCGCGAAGCCGGCGCGCGAGATGGTCCACAAAGGCCGGCGAGGGGTCGGCACCGCCGGGGTGGGCCGCCCGCAGACGCGCCGCGACCTGCATGGCCCCCGCGTCGTCGTCGGCAGGCGAGCGGCGCGGCCGGCGATCCTCCGTCAGCGCCTTGATGAATCGCGTGAGACGGCGATCAGCTTTCGACATCGCGACCTCCTGTGGCGGCGGCGCGGCGAAGAGCCCGCAGTTGCAGCACCTTGGCGTTGGCGACGCTGACACCCATCGCCGCCGCCGTCTCTCGGATCGTATAGCCCCGCAGGAAGCGGAACTCGAGAACGCTCCGGTAGTTGGACGGGAGCCCGTCGAGGATCGCGCTGACGTCGACGTCGCGCTCGGCCTCGACGGGGGGAGCGGCGTCGCGCTCGTCGTCGAACTCCATCAGCACCGTGCCGTGCCGCTGGCGCCAGACGTCCGCGAGCACGCTCCGCGCGGTGGTCCGCAGATACGACTGAATCTCACCGGGCGAAACGTCGGAGCGGAGGCGCGGCAGCGCTCGAAGGAACGTGGTCGACGTCACGTCCTCGGCATCAGGCGTGTTGCCGGTGCGGGAGAACACATAGCGATAGAGGGGAGCGACATGCTCCTGGTAGACGGATTCCCAGTCGTGCGAGCGATCTGGGGCGCCGACCACGCGGAGCGGAGGCGGCGATTCGGACACGGCCACGTTCGATCATGCCCTACGCAACGGAGTTACGCAATCGCGCATTGGGGGCATGATTGGGACGAGGAGAAGGAATGGCCACCGAGACCAACCACGACCGCCTGATCGGGACCGTCTCGATGCTGCTCGATCGCATGGTGCACCTCCGGCTCACCACTGTCGAGGTGAGCCGGCCGGCGATCATCGACCGCTCGCCCGCCGATCCGGTGGAGTTCTGGCGGGGGAGCGCCGTGCACGCGCCCCGTGCGGTGCGGATGACCCGGGAGTGGGAGTCGCTCGAGGGCCCGAGGTGGCGGGAGCTCGAGCTCGAAGGCGACAGCGTGGGACCCGGAACTCACTGGGGGAGCCACCATCTGATCGCCACGGCTCATGTCCGCTCCACATCGGAACCGGCGCCGTTCGTGCTCCTGCTGCATGGCTACGCGGTCCCGCAGACGACATACGATCGCTGGCTCGCACGCCAGATGCGCTTGCGGGGAGCCCACACCGCGCGTCTCGACCTTCCCTATCACCTGCGCCGAAGCGCGCCGGCGACGAGGAGTGGCGATGGGTACTTCAGCATCGACCCGGCGCATATCCGAGCGGTCGTCCGGCAGTCCGTCGAAGACGCCGCGGCGATCATCGCGTGGGCACGGGAGGAGGTCTCGCCGACCGTCGTCGTGGTCGGGGTGAGCCTCGGAGGCCTGATCGCGACGCTGCTGGCGGCGCTCCTCGATCTCGACCGCGTGGTGGCGGTGGCGCCGTTCTGCGACCCGGCGACGACCCTTTCGCTCCGCCCACCCGTGCCGTCACTTCGTCACCTCGGGATGATCGGCGAGGACGACGCCTCCTGGGGACCGGATCGGGCCAGCGCCGGGCGCATGTTGCACGAAACCCTCGCACCCCTGATCGCGCGCAACCTCACGCCGCGAACCCCCGGCGACCGCATCACGCTCGTACGCGCCATGCAGGACCTCGTGGTGGGACCCGATCCCGTGACGGCGCTCGCGGAGGCGTGGCAGACGGAGCTGTGGACGTACCCGCACGGGCATATCACGGTGATGAGCGCGAGCGGCATCGCGCGCAGGATCACCGAGCGGGCAACGACGCTCCCGGGCGACCCGAGCCTGTCTGTGGCGGTATGACCGTCAGCCGAACACTGCTGCGCCGGGTAGGCGTCACCCGCGCGGGAATCCCGTACGTGATCAGACCGTCTCGCGACGACGACGCGCCCGGTCTGGCGTCGCTCATCGACGCGGTGGCTTCGGAAGGGGAGTTCATCGTCGCGATCCCCGGCGAGCAGGAGACCATCGAACAGAGCGCGCGGCTCGTGTCGATCGTGCTCGAGGGCGGTCTCGCACTGACGCTCGAGGTCGACGGCACGGTCGCCGGCAACGCCATGGTCAGCCGCCGCGCCGGTCGTCATTACGCCCACGTCGCGGAAATCGCCATTATTGTCAGCAACGCGCGGCGAGGCGAAGGGTTCGGTCGAATGCTGCTGGAGATGGCCATCGCCTGGAGCAGGCACGTCGGCATCTCGAAGCTCAGCCTGCAGGTCTTCACAGGCAATGAGAGAGCCATCGCCCTCTACCGATCGCTCGGGTTCGTCGACGAGGGAATGGCTCGCGGAGAGGTCCGCATGCCCGCCGGGGATCGCGACCTCCTGCTCATGGCGCTACGGCTGTAGGCCTCTGGGGCGGCACGGCCCCCTGGTATCCTGCGGCCACATGAGCGACTCGCGCCCGATCGGCGTGTTCGACTCCGGTGTCGGCGGCCTGACCGTTCTGCGCGAGATGCGTCACCAGCTGCCCGCGGAACGCCTCCTGTACGTCGCCGACCTCGCCCACTTTCCCTACGGACCGCGCCCCCAACGCCAGGTGCGGAGCCTCGCCCTCGACATCATCGGCATGCTCGTGGCCATGGACACCAAGCTCGTCGTCGTGGCCTGCAACACGGCGACGGCGGCGGCGCTGAACACCGCCAGGGAGCGGTTCGACATCCCGGTGGTGGGGGTCATCGCGCCCGGAGCGCAGGCGGCCGCTGCGGCGACGAAGAGCGGCCGCGTGGCCGTCCTGAGCACTGAAGGGACTCGGGCAAGCGGTGAGTACGTCCACGCGATCAAGGAGGCCAACCCCGGGATCGTGGTGCTGAGCGAGGTTGCGCCGGAGCTGGTCCAGATCGTCGAGGACGGCGACGCGGACACGCCGCGCGCCGACGCCGCGCTGGAGAACGTGATGGCGCGAGTTTTCAGGTGGCGGGCCGACACACTCGTGCTCGGCTGCACGCACTACCCGCTGCTCCGTGCGGCACTGCGGCGGGTCATCGGTGGCCGCCGGATGCGGATCGTCGACAGCGCGGACACCACCGCCGCGCGGGTGCGCCGCATCATCGCCGTCAATCGCCTCGAGGTGCGGGGCCGCCGGCGCGGCAAGCGTCGACGTCATGGTCACGGCGGACCCGGCACGATTCCAGGCGAGCGCCGCGCGCCTGTTCGCGGAACCGCTCCCGGATCCGCGCGTCGTACGGCCGCGACCGCACGTGATCCACCTGGCAGCGGAGTCGTGAGCATCGCCGCCGAGGAGCTGCTCGAGCCCGTCGCCGCCGAGCTGCAGGAGTTCGAGCGGCGGCTCGATGCGGAGATCGCATCCGACCTCGGCCCGATGGCGAGCGCGATGTCACACATCGTCAAGGCCGGCGGCAAGCGCCTCCGTCCGGCGTTGGTGATCCTCTCGTCGCGGCTCGGGACGGCAGACCCCGACGACGTCTACAACCTCGCGATGGGGATCGAGTTCATACATACCGCGACGCTCGTTCACGACGACCTCATCGACAAGGCGCCGACACGGCGCGGCATCAGGACCATTCACGAGGCCCTGGGCCCGGATCCCGCGGTGATCATCGGCGACTACTACTTCGCCAAAGGCGCATATCTCCTCGCCGAGATCGGCGAGCCGGCGATCGACTCCGCCATCAGCCGCGCGGTGATGACGATCTGCATGGGCGAGTTGCTGCAGATGACGAGCCGCAACGAGTACGACCAGTCACTCGACGCCTACCACCGCAAGATCGGACGGAAGACCGCCACGCTCGTGAGCACATGCTGCTACGGCGGCGGCCTCGTCGCGGGTCTCGACACCGAGGCGGTGGAACGGTTGCGCCGGTACGGCCACAACCTCGGCATGGCGTTCCAGATCGCCGACGACGTGCTCGACTACGTCGCGACCAGCGCCGAGGTGGGCAAGCCGGTCGGTGCCGATCTGCGACAGGGAACCGTCACGCTGCCCCTGATGCTCGCGCTCCACGACCGTGAGGTCGGCGGGCGCCTCAGGGAGATTCTGGACAAGCGTGACCTCAACGATGAGGACTACGAGCTCGTCGTGAATTTAGTTCGCGGCTCGAGCGCTATCGCCGAGGCAGAGCGGAGCGCGCAGGAGTTCGGACGGCAGGCGGCTGCCGACCTCACGGGGTTCCCGCCGTCGAGTGCACTGCGAACGCTCGAGGGCGTCTGTTCGTACGTGGTCGAGCGGCGGATCTGATCGCGCCTGCCCGGCTCGCGTCGGCGCGTCAGAGCGCGCCGAGCCGCCTGACGTCCGCGCCGAAGCTGTACGCCCACACCGCGAGCACCATCGCTGCGGCGGCGTACCCACCGGCTTCCACCATCGTCGCCGGGAGCGTTGTGGCGACGGCGTTATCGCCGGAGTTCGCGGCGATCACACTCGCCAGGGCACGTGCGACGTCGACGGCGGCGAGCAGACCGACCACGACGAGCGCGAACCGGACGACGAAGTACTCGCGGCGCAGGCCATGTCGCAGCTGGCCGAGGGTGAGATCCTCCACGGCGGTGCGTCCTGCGGGCGGCTCTGTCGCGCCGCGCCGGAGGCGCCAAACGGCGCCGGCGAAGCAGAGCGCGGCAACCCAGCCGGGCCAGACGGTGCGGAGGCTCGATCCGGTCGCGATGAGGTTCTGCAACGGATTGAGCGCCGCATGCGCCGCAAGCTGCGCGGCGAGCGACTGGTGGAGGCGCACGAGGAGTGTGCCGGCGACACCGCACCCGGCAGCCGCGAGCGTCAACACAGCACACCGCAGCGCGATCGGCCCGCTCCCGAGGAACACCAGTTCGGAAAGGCGTGCGTCGCGTTCAGCCTTCACCGTGGCATTGTAGGTTCGCTCGATGTCGCGAACCAGAAAACCACCGACGCGCTCGATACGCGTCGCCACGTACAACATCCTTCTGGGCGGCGAACGGCGCCGCGACCTCGTGCGCAATGTGCTGCGACGTATCGACGCGGATGTCGTCGCGCTGCAGGAGGTTCGCGACGTGGAAGCCGTTCGCGTGCTCGCGCGCGATCTGCGGATGGAAGTGTTGATCGGCGAGCCCAGCGATCCGACGATGGGCATGCACACGGCGATCCTCACAAGGTTGCCGGTGAGCACCTGGCGGAATCGACGTCACCACGGGCGGATGCTCCGCTCCAATCTGCATTGCGACGTTGAGACCGGCGGGTCCCAGCTCCCTTTGATCGGAATCCACTGCCTGCACCTGGCGGCGCGTTTCGGGGAGCGCAACAAAGGTGAGGCGCGCAGGATTCGCGAGATCAGCGCGGTGCTCAACGATATCGGCAACGAGCCGCCGCGACCCCATCTGCTCATCGGTGATTTCAACTCGCTGGCGCCCGGGGACGACATCCTCGCCACGGCGTTCTTCAGACGTATGAACGACCTTCGCCGCGCGGGTCTGCTCGTCGCCGGATCCGGCGGAACGCTCGGCCCGCTCTCCCCGGGGGAGGATCAGCGCGACGCCGCCGTCGAGGATCGGTGGCGGCGCGCCGGCGTCGATCCTCGGCTCATCGGAGGAATCCCGGTCCTCCCACGAGTGGTCTCCCCGTTGACCGCTGGCGTCCCGGTGTCGAGGGCGATGGACCGCTTGCTCGGGCGCCTCATCGAGCGCTGGACGGTGGAGCGGCTGCTCGACGAGGGATACGTCGACTGCTATCGCCATGTGCACCCGCGCGCACGCGGCCTCACATGCGCAACGTGGCAGCTGTCCGCCCGTGTCGACTACATCTTCGCCACCCAGGACGCCGCCAACCACGTGCTCGCCGCGGACGTGGTGGGTGGGCGGACGTGGCCCGACCCCGACGCGTCCGTTGCGTCGGATCACCTTCCGGTGGTTGCGGAGTTCAGCGTCTGACGCGGGTCACAAGCCGCCGGCCACGGTGACGGTCGAGATCACCGAGAAGATCAGCAGCAGAACGATCAGCGCAATCGCGAGCCCGATGATGCCGCACACGATCCCGGTGACGGCCATGGCTTTGCCACTGCCACCGAACACGTTCGCGCGACGGACGCCGAGGCTGCCGAGGACGATCGCAATGACGCCGAGGACGACGCTGACGTAATCGACGAACGGGATCCAGCAGAGAGCAAGCGCGATGATCCCGCATACACCCGCTGCGATGCCGACCCCGTTGCCTCGCTGCGGGTACACGATCGCGGCATCAGACGCGACGACAGGATCGTGATCCGCCGTCCCGAGCGGAGGCGCACCCGGCCCCCCGTCAGGAGCCGGGTGATCCGGTGGGGTGACTTGCGTTCGCCGCCGCTCCGCGTCAGGCGGAGGGCGGTGGCGGGGGTGGCGCCGAGGGAGTCTGGTAGGCGCTCAGTGGCTTCGTCGCCGGTTGCGGATCAGACCGCTTCAGGAATCCCCCGACGACGACCGCGGCGGCGGCGATGATCCCGATGAACAGGCCGAAGCTGGCGCCGGCCGAATATCCCGGCCCGGAGACGGATGCTGCGCCGCTGCCGAGCAGCAGCCACAGCACGGCCATGACGACCATGAACGCGCCGATGGCGACGTACGACATCGCGTCGTTGAGCGGGAGCGCCGGGATCGCAACTGTCGGTACGAAGGTCCTCAGTGCGAACAGCGCGATGCCCACGAGGGTGGCCAGGAAGAAGAACCAGCCGGTCCAGTAGGAGAAGCCGCCGGTGGACACGCTGCCCGAGTAACCGGGGATACCGGCGATGCCGGAAACGTTGTAGGAGGCGCTGTACCAGGGAAGGAATATCGCGATCAAGGCAATGATGAGCCCAGCGCCCACCGCGAGATCGCCGTTCGAAAGCTTTCTGCCTGCGATGTTCATGTGTGTCTCCCTCTATTCGATCAGGCGGGTGGTGGTGGCGGTGGCGGGCTGCCGTAGCCGCCTGGCGGGGTCGTTGCGACGAGCGGAGCATCACCCGGCCAGCGGCTGATGACCACAAGGTACCAGCCCACTGCAAACCAGATGAGATCGAAGATGAAGCTGCCGGCGCCGAGGCCACCGATGAGCTGGAGCAGGCCTCCGATCACGCCGACGGCAAGACCGTAGATGACGAGGTTCTTGCCGCTGCGGTTGAGGTTGTACATCTGGAAGCCGCCGATTGTGTACAGCAGGGCGCCCACCGCGAGCGCGAGCACGCCGATGATCGCGAGAAAGAAGATGCCGGTCCCAACGCACGTCGTCAACCCGCAGACGCTGGCGACTGTCGAGAGAGCGAACGCCGCGATGAGGCCGAAAAGGCCGAACACCACAAGCCCGATGATGCCCAGGATTGCAGCGACCAAGCCCACCGTTTTCGCCGGCACGTTCAATTTGATGGGCGGGTCCGCCGCGAAGGGCGGGTCAGTGAGGATATTGGCCATTGGTTCTCGTGGTTCCTCCCGAGGTTTGACGGTGCATTTGTGGCTTGGCGGTCGATCGGGGGCCACGTCCCCGAGCGCGGTTCGGTGGATTATGGGGTAATCAGGCCCTCCCGGACCAGCGGTTCACGAACGATCCGGCGACGATCGGGATGCAGGCGGCGCAATACCGCCGCGCCGCAGAGGCCGAGGGCTGCAATCAGTGCGAGGAAGATCCCCACGCCGAGGGAGCGCCCGGTGGCTCGCGCCAGGATCATCTGAATCAGGACGCTGCCGGTCGCCGCTGCCGCGGCCGCGGCGTGCGCGGTGGTCTCCGGCACGAACGGGGTCACGACATCGTCGACGAATCCCCGCCCGATCAGCAGCAGCATGATCGCCACGGCGATCGCAAGAAAGTAGACGTCACCCAGCACGGACGCCCTGAACGCGTTGACGGTGATGCGGCTGAGCCCGTCCGGGTAGCCGTACCAGGGGAGAAAGGCGACGATGACGCCGACGGCGGCGGATGCCGCACCGATCGCCTCGGCCCTGTTGATGTGGCTGGGCATCGTCGAATCCTCGAGACGAACCGTGGAGGAACTCCCGGACGAGCGCGTCTACCGGGACGGGTGAAGTTGGTTCGACGCGATGGTATGCAGCGCCGGGCGTGCTGTCAACGCCGTCTGCGAGATCGGTGCGGGGTGTCGCCCGCCTTCACCTGGGTGCCTTGCGGCGTGACGCCGCCATCCGGGGCGAACGCGGGTGGCTTTCCGGCGACGAGCAGGTCGCTCAGCGTGCGCCATTCAAAACGGTCCTGCCCACGGCGCACCAGCTCGACAAAGCATGCGGCGGTCGCCTCCGCGTCGGCAAGCGCGTGGTGCGGCCGCCGGTGCACCACGCCGAGCTCACGGCACAGACGCTCGAGGCCGATCGTGTCCTTGAGATCGAAGAGCTTGGCGGCGAGACGTGTGGTGTCGACGTTGTCGGCGTCGAGGTTCGAGCCGATCGCGCGGCTGATGAGCCGGGTGTCGAAGGCGTCGGCGCTGTGTTCGACAAGCACCGCGCCTTTCGTGAACCGTTGAAATCGCTCGACGACCAGCGATACGGGAGGCGCGCCGTTGAGTGTTGCCGCGTCAATGCCGTGAATGCGCCGAGCGTACGGATTGATGCGATCGTTGCTGTGCACCAGCGTCTCGAAGCTCATGAGATGGCCGCGCAACGTGAACGCCACCGCCCCGAGCTCGACGAGATGGTGCGGCGACTGCCCCGTGGTCTCGCAGTCCAGCGCGACGAAATGCAGCGCCTCGATCGGCGTGTCCGGCGCCGGCCGTTCGGCCGCCCACGAGTCGGCGATATCGTCGAGCGCGGCAAACGGCTCGGCACCCGCGGGTCCGAGTCGTGGCAGAAACTTGTCCCCCGTCGGGACCCTCCCTCGGCGGCGACCGTATCGCCGGCGAGCGTCCATCCCCCACATCCTAGAACGTGCGGACGGGGTAACCGGGCCGTCCGGGTCCCCAACCTATACTCGCTCGTGATGCGACTGGTTGCCGCCGGGCTGAGCTTTCGCACCGCGCCGGTTGCGGTGCGTGAGGCGGCAGCCGTCCCGGCATCGCAGGCCGCGACCACCCTGCGCTACCTGGTGGGCCACGCCGGGCTGCTCGGCGCGGCGGTCCTTTCGACCTGCAACCGCACCGACTTCTACATGGTGTGTCCCGACGAGCTCACCGCCGAGGTGGCGCCGCGTCTGGCGCGCTATCTCGATCCGGGCGGCGCGCGCGGCGTCGCGAGCCACATGACCACCGCCCTGGGCCGGGACGCGGCGATGCACATGTTCCGGGTGGCCAGCGGGCTCGAGAGCATGCTGATCGGCGAGGCGCAGGTGCTCGGGCAGTTCAAGGCCGCACACCGGACCGCATCCGAAGCCGGCACCATCGACGCCCGCCTCGACTACGTGATGCGCCGCGCGATCTCGACCGCCAAGCGGGTTCGAACCGAGACCGCGCTCGGGCGGGGATCGGCGAGCCTGAGCGAGGTCGCGGTGGAGTGCGCGCGGTCCTCGTGCGAGGACCTCGCCGGCAAGGGTGTCCTCCTCGTCGGCGCTGGAAAGATGAGCCGGCTCGCGGCGAAGCGCCTGCACGACGAGGGGGCGCGGATCATGACCACGTCACGTGGGGAGTCGAGCCGCCGGCTGGCCCAGTCGGTCGGGGCTGACCCGATCGCTCTCAGCGCCGTCGAGGAGGTCGCGAGCGACGTGGACGTGATCATCGCCTCCACCGACAGCGCCAGCCTGGTCCTCGACGCCGCGGCGGTCGCCGCGTTCCAGCGGCGTCGCGATCAGCGGCCGCTCTGCATCGTCGACCTCGCCGTACCGCGCGACATCGACCCGGATGCGGCCGCGGTCCCAGGGGTGACCCTCATCGACATCGACGAGATCGGGCGGCGGGTCGACGAACGGCTCGACCAGCGGCGGGAGACGGTCCCCGCGGCGGAGCGGATCATCGACGGCGAGCTGGAGCGGACCATCGCCGCGCTCGAGCAGCGCGACACCGCCGGGCCGACCATCGCGGCGCTCGTCGAATGGGCTGAGTCGGTGCGCAGCCGCGAGGTGGCCAGGACGTTCGGACCGGATGGGCCGATCGACGATGAGACTCGCGAGCGCGTCGATCTGCTCACCCGGAGCATGGTCCGCAAGCTGCTCCACGGTCCGGTGACCCGGCTTCGCGAGGCGGGCGGGGACCCTGCGACCGCTCTTGCGATCCTCGAGGCGTTCCGGCTCGATCGCTGATGCCTGCCGCAGACACGTCGACGTTGCGGCTCTCGACCAGGGGGAGCGCTCTCGCGCGCCGGCAGGCGCTGCTCGCCACGGAGGCCCTCCACGGCGCCGGCGTGGACGGCATCGAGACGCTGATCGTGCGAACCGAGGGTGACCGCCTGCTCCACACACCAATCGAGGAGCTCGAGGGTCAGGGATGGTTCACCGCCGAGCTCGAGCGAAGCCTGCTCGACGGGCGGGCCGACATCGCCGCGCACAGCGCCAAGGATCTGCCGTCGGCGCTCGCCCCCGGGCTGCAGGTGGCGGCGTACCTCGCGCGCGCCGACCCGCGCGACGGCGTGGTGTCCGCCGGGGACCGGCCCCTGGCGGAGCTGCCGGCCGGCTCCCGGGTCGGGACCAGCAGCGCCCGGCGCGCCGGACTGATCGCCGCGATGCACCCGGCGCTGCTCGCGGTCCCGATTCGAGGCAACGTCGATACGAGGCTGCGCAAGCTCGACGCCGGCGAGGTGGACGCCCTGGTGCTCGCATGCGCGGGGCTCGACCGCCTCGGCCATGGCGACCGATGCTGCGAGCGGCTCGACCCCACCACCTTCGTTCCGTCGCCGGCTCAGGGCGCGATCGCGCTGGAGGCGGTCACCGGATCGCGGGCAGCCGCGCTCTGCGGTCTGGTCGCCGACTCCGCGACCACGGCCGCGGTCACCGCGGAGCGAGCCGTGCTCGCCGCCCTCGGCGGGGGATGCCTGCTCCCGCTCGGGGCATGGGCTCGCATCGAGGACGGGATGCTGCGGCTCACGGCTGCACTCGTCGTCGACGGGGCGGTCCGGCGTGCGGAGGCCAGCGGCGCGATCGAAGGCGCCGCCGCCCTCGGTGAGATGGTCGCCGGCCGGCTGCGATGACCACTGAGGATCGCCCGCTGCGCGGCCGCACGATCATGGTCACGCGCACGCGCGAGCAGGCCGAGGGGCTCGTCGACAGCCTGCACGTGCTTGGAGCGACGGTCGTCGTCGTCCCGCTGATCAGCACCGTCCCCATCGCTCGGCCGGAGGAGATCGTGTCTGCTGCCGCCCGGACCCGGGCCGCGCCGGCGCCACGCTGGATCGCCTTCACGAGCGCGACGGCGGTCCGTCTCGTCCTCGGCGCCGCCGGAGCGGATGCGCTGGGCGGCGTCCAGATCGCCGCCGTGGGTCCGGCGACCGCCGCAGCACTGCGGGCGGCGGGGCTCGAGCCTGACGTGGTGGCCGCCGACCACGACGCCTCCGGGCTGGCAGCGGCAATGAGGACCCAAGCCGTCGACGGGGCCACGGTGTGGTTTCCCGCCGCCGAGGGCGCACGCGACACGCTGACCGACGCGCTGCGCGAGGCGGGGGCGGCGGTGACCGTGCAGGCGATCTACCGCAGCGCGATGCCGGACGCGGCCGCGGGGCGTGTCCGAGCCGCGCTGGCGGCGGGCGTCGACGCGATCACCCTGACGAGCGGAAGCACCGCCCGGCACCTCGCGGCGGCGCTCGAGGGATCGCCACTGCCGAGGGGCGTCCGGATCGTGTGCATCGGCGACAGGACGGCGGCCGACGCGATCACGGCGGGGCTGCCGGTCCACGCCGTCGCGACGGAGGCCTCCGCTGACGGTCTGGTGGAGGCGCTGACCGGGTGTCTGACCCCTCAGCCGCTACCCTGAGCGCGCATGGGATTCCCACTCGAACGCCCCCGCCGGCTCCGACGCACCCCCGCACTGCGCAGCCTGGTTCGCGAGTCGCATCTCGACGCGGCGCAGATGATCCACCCGGCGTTCGTGCGCGAGGGGCTGCGGTCGCCTGAGGCCATCGCCTCGATGCCCGGGCATCGCCACGAGAGCATCGACTCGCTGTGCGCGACCGTCGAGGAGACGATCGGGCTGGGGCTCGGCGGCGTCCTGCTCTTCGGCCTGCCCAGCGCCAAGGACGCACAGGGATCGCGCGCCTTCGCCGATGACGGCGCCGTCCAGGTGGCGACGCGCACGCTGCGCGAGCGATTCGGCGACGCGTGCGTGATCATCGCGGACTGCTGCCTCTGCGAGTACACCGACCACGGCCATTGCGGTTTCGTGCTCGAGAACGGCGAGGTCGACAATGACGCGACGCTGGAGCTGTATGCCCGCGCGGCGGTGAGCCAGGCGGCGGCAGGCGCCGACATCATCGCGCCGAGCGGAATGATGGACGGTCAGGTCGCCGCGATCCGCGACGCGCTTGACACCTCAGGCTTCACCGACACGGCGATCCTCGCCTACAGCGCGAAGTTCGCGTCGGCGCTGTACGGGCCGTTTCGCGATGCCGCCGAATGCGCACCGCAGCGGGGAGACCGTCGCTCGTATCAGATGGACCCGGCCAACCAGCGCGAGGCAGTCCGGGAAGCGATGCTCGACGTCGAGGAAGGTGCCGACATGATCATGGTCAAGCCGGCGCTCACCTACCTCGACGTGGTCGCCCGAGTACGCGACGCCACGGACCTTCCGCTCGCCGCGTACTGCACGAGCGGCGAGTTTGCGATGCTCCACCACGCAGCTGCGGCGGGCGCGTTCGATGAGCGCGTCGCGGTGCTGGAGGCCCTCGGCGGTCTGCGGCGGGCGGGAGCCGACCTGCTGATCACCTATCACGCGCGCGCCGCCGCCGGCTGGCTCGCCGACAGCAAGGAGTGACTCGATGAGTGTCCCGTCCGGCGGTCAGAATCGCCTTCCGTTGGTCATCGGTTCCGGGGCGGTCGTGGTGGCCGCGATCGTCGCGATCGCCCTCGGCGTCAACAGCGCGAGCGCGCCACTGCCTGCGCAGCCGACGCCGACCCCGGTGGTCCCAACGCCGACGCCGACACCCACACCGACCGCCGCACCGACGATCGCCTTCGCCGACTGTTCGAAGGTGAAGTTCGGGGCGGTGCTGCAGCCGCTCAACCCGCCGGCCAGCGTGCACACGTACAGCGCCGCGCCTGCGATGACCATTGACACGACGAAGCTCTACCAGGCGACGATCGCCACCTCGAGAGGCGACATCGTGCTGTGCCTGCAGCCCGACCTCGCCCCGATCACGCGTCAACAACTTCGTCACGCTCGCCAGGAACCACTTCTTCGACGGCATTCCGTTCCATCGTGTCGTGTCCGCCTTCGTCATCCAGGCTGGCGACCCGCAGTGCATCGGGCGGTCCCCGCCGCTCCGGCAACCCCCTCGGGGACGTGCGGTCAAGGCGGGCCCGGATTCGAGTTCAACGACGAACCGGTGCATCAGCAGTACGTGGAAGGTGCACTCGCGATGGCCAACAGCGGGACCGCGACACGCAACGGCTCGCAGTTCTTCATCTGCATCGCCGACGACTCGTCGACACTCACCCCCTCGTACAACCTGTTCGGCAAGGTCGAGTCGGGGATGGATGTCGCGCTCAAGATCGTGCAGGGCGATGTCATGAAGTCGATCACGGTGCGCGAGCAGACCTAGCGCGGTGAGGGACGCACGGGCCCGTGCGCTGCGCGAGCGCGCGGAGCAGGTCCTGCCCGGCGGAGTTGACAGCCCGGTGCGCGCGTACCGAGCGGTCCCCGGGGTGCCACCGCACATCGTGGCCGGTGCGGGCGCCCACGTCACCGACGCGGACGGCAACGACTACGTCGACTACGTCCTCGCGTACGGCCCGCACATCCTCGGTCACCAGCCGCCCCAGGTGCTCGCCGCGATCCGCGCGCAGCTCGAGCGGGGAATCGCATATGGCCACACGGTCGAGCTGGAGGTCGAGCTCGCCGAACGGATCGTCGCGGCGGTCCCGTCGGTCGAGATGGTGCGATTCGTGACGTCCGGCACCGAGGCGGCGATGTCCGCGGTGCGTCTGGCCCGCGCGGCCACCGGCCGCGAGCGGATCGTGAAGTTCGCCGGCGCCTATCACGGCCACGCCGACGCCCTGCTCGCGGAGGCCGGCTCAGGCGTGGCGACGCTCGGCATCCCTGGATCACCGGGCGTTCCTGCCGCCGCGGTCGCGGATACCGTCGTGCTGCCCTTCAACGACCCGGAGGCGGTGGCGGCGCTCTTCGAGCAAGGCGGCGACCGTGTTGCGGCGGTGATCGTCGAGCCGGTCGCCGGGAACATGGGTTGCGTCCCTCCGTCGCCCGGGTTTCTCGACCAACTTCGCGCGGTGACATCCAAATGCGGTGCTTTGCTCGTATTCGATGAAGTGATGACGGGATTCCGCGTGGCATACGGCGGGGCGCAGGCGCTGTACGGCGTCACGCCCGACCTCAGCCTTTTCGGCAAGGTGATCGGAGGCGGTCTGCCCGTCGGCGCCTACGGAGGGCGGCGCGACCTGATGGCGCAGGTCGCACCGGCCGGACCCGTCTATCAGGCGGGGACACTCGCCGGCAGCCCGCTTGCCATGGCCGCCGGCTGCGCCGTGCTCGACGTGCTCCGCGACGATCCATCGCTGTACGCGACGCTCGAGCAGCGCGGGGCCCGTATGGAAACCGGGCTGCGGCGAGCGGCCGATGCCGCCGGTGTGACGTGCACCGTTGGGCGCGCCGGCAGCATGATCACACCCTTTCTGGGGATCGAACGGGCCACCTCGTTCGATGAGGTCCGGCATGCCGACCGCGAGCGGTTTGGCGCGCTGCACGCGACGTGGCTGGCGGCCGGCGTGCTCTGGCCACCGTCGCAGTTCGAGACCGGGTTCCTCTCGACCTCACACACCGACGACGACATCGACAAGACGGTGGAGGCATTCGCGGACGCGCTGTCCGGGCGCTCGAACCGATCTCAGGGGCGCATCAAAAACTAGTGCTAGACTGGAGGCCGGCATGCTGAGCGGACTTGGTGGACATCTGCCCGAGATCATCATCGTCCTGGTGGTGATCCTCATCATCTGGGGACCCGGCAAGCTGCCGGACGTGGGCGCCGCGCTCGGCAGAGGGATCCGCGAGTTTCGCAAGGCGTCGTCCGACGTGCACGACTCGGTGGTGAACGCCACCACCACGCCGGCAGAACCCACGCCCGCGGCTCAGGTCACCCCGGCCGTCGCGGCTCCTGCTGCACAGGCTGTCGAGCCCGTGTCCGCGCAGGCCGACGCGCCGGCGCCGCAACCGACCGTCTCCGCCTGACGCGCCTTCCGGGCGCACCCTGATCGGAGGCACGTAAGGTGCAGGGCGTGGCGAACGACGAACGCCGGATGACCATCGTCCAGCACCTCGAGGAGCTTCGACGCGTCCTCATCTGGGTGATGGCCTCGTGGATCGTCGGCACGACGATCGCGTTCATCTTCAACGGGTTCTTCATCTCGCTGCTGCTGCACCCGCTGAGGACGGTCCTGCTGAACGCACACAGCCTGCTCGGGGGCAAGGCGATCTTCACCAGTCCCACCGAGGGGCTCACCGTTCCGTTGAAGGTCTCGGCGGTCGTCGGCATCGTGATCTCGCTCCCGGTCATCCTGTGGCAGACGTGGGGGTTCGTCTCTCCGGGCCTGCGTCCCAAAGAGCGAAAGTTCGTGGGCCCGTTCATCGCCAGCGCGCTGATCCTGTTCGCGGGCGGAGCGGCATTCGCGTACTTCGTGATGCCGCTCGGGCTCAGCTTCCTGACCAACTTCCTCAGCAATAACGCGATCTATTTCCCCGATATCAACTCGTATATCGGCTTCTTCCTCATCGTCGTCTTCGTCTTCGGCATCACCTTCGAGATGCCCGTGGTCATCGTGCTCCTCGGTCTGCTCGGGTTCGTGTCGTCGAAGAAGCTGAAGTCGTGGCGCAAGGCGGCATACGTCGGCATCATCGTCGCGGCGCTCATCATCACGCCGGGCGCGGATCCGTTCACCCCGACGGCGCTGGCGATCCCGTTGCTCCTGTTGTACGAGGCGTCGATCATCGTCCTCCAGCGCATCTTCAGGCGCTGACCGTCCACCCGATCGATACACTCCGCGCGATGCGTCCTGACCAGCGTGCCGCCGACGAGTTGCGTCCGTCCACGATCGAACTGCACACGCTTCCGTACGCCGAGGGAAGCGCGTTGATCACGATGGGCGACACGAGGGTGCTGTGCGCCGCGACGGTCGAGGAACGCGTGCCGCCGTTCCGGAAGGGCTCGGGCAAGGGCTGGGTCACCGCGGAGTACGCAATGCTGCCGCGCAGCACGCAGACGCGCACCGAGCGCGACGGGCGCAAGGGCCGGGTCGACGGTCGCGTGCAGGAGATCCAGCGGCTCATCGGCCGGAGCCTGCGCGCAGCCGTCGACTTCGAGGCCCTCGGGGAACGCACCATCCTCATCGACTGTGACGTGATGGTCGCCGACGGCGGGACGCGCACCGCATCCATCACCGGTGGCTATGTGGCGATGGCGCTCGCGGTCGCCCGGCTGCGCGAGGCGCGCCTGGTCCGATCCGACCCACTCCGCTGGCCGGTGGCGGCCGTGAGCGCCGGCATCGTCGCCGGCGAGGCGCGGCTCGATCTCTGCTACCTGGAGGACGCCGCCGCGGAGACGGACATGAACTGCGTCGGGTCGTCCGACGGACGGTTCATCGAGTTGCAGGGATCCGCCGAACAGGAGCCGTTCTCGCGAGCCGAGCTGGAGGCGCTTCTCGCGCTCGCCGGCGCCGGGCTCCAGCGGCTGTTCGCGCTCCAGGCGGAGGTGCTCGGCGCTGCGTGACCAGGCCGATCCTGCTGCTCGCGACGCGTAACCCGGGGAAGATCGCGGAGCTCCGCGGGCTGCTTGCCGCGTGGCCCTGGGAGGTCAAACCGATCGACGATGTCGGATTCGCGCAGCCCCTCGACGAGCCCGGTCCCGGGTATCTCGAATCCGCGCTCGCCAAGGCATCGGTGGTCTGCGCGGCAACGGGTCTTGCGGCGCTCGCCGACGACAGCGGCATCGAGGTGGACGCGCTCGGGGGCTGGCCCGGACCGATGTCCGCGCGGTGGATGGGGGAGGAGGCGAGCGATGACGATCGCCTCCACGGACTCATCCGGGAGGTCGACCGCCGTACGCCGGACGATCGAAGGGTTCGCTACGTCTGCGTCGCCGTCCTTGCGCGACCGGGGGCGGACCCGGTGTCGGCGCGCGGTGAATGCCTCGGGACCCTCGTCGAGCCGCGAGGTGTCAACGGCTTCGGGTACGACCCGGCGTTCCTGTCTCTCGACCTCGGGATGAGGTTCGGGGAGGCACCCGAGGCGGAGAAGGCCCGGGTCTCACACCGCGCCCGGGCCATCGCGCGACTGGCCGAATCCGGGGTGTTCGCGCAACCTCCCGCGATCTGAGGTCATCCCGCAGGGATTGCGGCGCCGGTGACAGCGGCGCTGCCGCCGCAGAGGAGCCATTCGATCACGGCGGCAACCGAGTCCGTGCTCACCCACGAGGATCGGTCCGCCCTGGGCATCGACTCACGGTTCGATGCGGTGTCCATCGTCCCGGGCAGCACCGCGTTGACGGTGATCCCGTGCACGCGAAGCTCCGCCGCCATCACCTGCGTGAGGCGGAGCACCGCCGCCTTGCTGACCTGATAGGCGGCCTGCCCGCGCGCGACCTCCACAGCCGCGCGAGACGCGACGACCACGATCCGGCCGCCGGCCCCGGCGGCGATCATCGATGCCGCCGCCGCGCGAGCCAGCCGCCAGGGACCGAGGAGGTTGGTTGCGAGCTGCGCGGCGATGGCCGCGTCGTCGACCTCGTGCGCGCGGCCTCCGGCATACCCACCGGACGCGCTCACGAGTGCCTCCCAGGGGCCGATGGCGTCGACCGCCGCCCGGAGCCGGTCGACCGATCCCTGGTCGTCGAGATCGCACGCGATCAGCGTGACCCCCTCAGGGGCATTCTCATGCTCCGGGTGGCGGGTGGGGATGACCACGCGCTTCCCGGCAGCCACGAGGCGCTCGACCACCGCGCTCCCGAGGGCACCGGTGCCACCCCCGACGACGGTGACCCCCCGCTGGAAGTTGACGGGCACAATGCTTCCTCGTGGATCCCCGATCTGATGGGACGTTCCGCCGCGAAGCACTGCTGCGCGCCGGTGCCTCCATCTTCGCGCTCCTCGCCGCCGTCCTGGTGGCCCTCCTCGTCGCCGGACGCGTCGCCCAGATCGATCCGAGCCACGTGTCGCCCGTGCCCGCTCCGGCCGGCTCGGCGCCGACACCGACACCGACGCCGCTCACCGACCTGGCTCGCCCCTACCTCGGCAGCGTCGTCACCGTGGAGGCGGAGCTCCCCGCCGAGGAGTCCCTCGGCACCGGCTGGATCTTCGATACCCGCGGAGACGTCGTCACGAACGCGCACGTCATCGCCTGCCACAGCGCGATTCGGATCACCGACCGGTTGAACCACACGCGCCCCGCGGTGGTGGTGCAGTTCGACGCGACCACGGATATCGCGCTGCTCAGGCCGACGAGCGCCCTGACCGGATCGCCGATCCCGATCGACAAGATGAAGCTCGCGAAGGCCCCCCTCGGCGTGATCGCACTGGCATCGAGCAGGGCGACCGGCCATGCCGACATGACCGCGGAGACCCTGGTCGGCCTCAACGACGACGTGCCCCTCTCCACGCCAAACGACGAGTGCGCGTCCGAGCTCCCCCCGCCTGTCTACAACGACATGCTGCACCTGCAGGGGCAGTCGATCTTCGAGGGGAACAGCGGCGGACCCGTGCTCGACGGCGCCGGTCAGGTGGTCGGCATCATGACCCTGGCGAGCCCCACAGCCCCCGATGCCTACGCGATCCCGATCAGCCGCGTCCTCCCGACGCTGACTGCGTGGGCGCGAGCCGGGTGATCCGGGCTCGCATTGGGTATCGTCACGTACAGACGTACCTCGAGGAGTTCGAACGAACGTGCCCATCCAGGATTTCGACATCGCGATCATCGGCGGCGGCCCCGCCGGGCTCACCGCTGCGCTCTACGCGGGCCGCAACCGCGAGCGCGCTGTCCTGCTCGAGGGCAAGGCCCCGGGCGGCCAGCTCCTGAACACCGAGCTCATCGAGGACTACCCCGGGTTCCTCTCGATCCTCGGCGGCGACCTTGCCACCGTCATGGAGCAGCAGGCCGCGCACTTCGGCACGGCGCTCGTGCGGACCGAGGTCCGCGCGATCAAGGTCCAGCCGGACGGTATGAAGCTCATCGAAACGTACGACGGCGATTACCGGGCGCCCGCGGTCATCATCACCGCCGGCGGCAACCCTCGAAAGCTGGAGGTTCCGGGCGAGGAGGAGTTCGCGGGACGGGGCGTCTCCTACTGTGCGGTCTGCGATGGGGCATTCTTCAAGGACGTCCACCTGGCCGTCGTCGGCGGCGGTGACGCCGCGGTGGAGGAGGCGCTCTTCCTTACGCGCTACGCGAGTCGCGTGACGATCATCCACCGGCGCCGCGACTTTCGCGCGCAGCCCATCCTCCTGCACGAGGCCCGCACGCATCCGAAGATCGACTTCCTCGTCGACACCGTCATCGAGAGCATCGACGGCGACGCGAAGGTGCGCCGCCTCTCGCTGCGCAACCTCGATTCGGAGCGGCGTTCAGAGCTCGAGGTGGGCGGCGTCTTCATCTTCGTCGGATTCATCCCGAACACCGGGCTCGTCGACGCCCACATCGATCATGACAAAGCCGGCTATTACTTGACGGACCCGATGACGATGATGACCAACATCCCCGGGATCTTCGCCGCGGGCGACGTGCGCAGCCAGCTCACCCGCCAGATCACCACGGCGGTCGGCGATGCGACCACGGCCACCATCGCGGCGAGCAAGTGGATCGAGGAGTGGCGCCGCGGCCATGACGACACCGCGGCCGAGCTTGCCGACGTCGCCATGCGCGGCACCGTCTGACGCCGCGCGAACCGTGAGCATCAGCACGGGTCACGGCGACGGCGGCGAGACCGGGCTGCTCTACGGCGGCCGGGTGCCCAAGGACGACCTTCGCACGGAAGCGTACGGGTCGCTCGACGAGGCGATCTCGGCGCTCGGCCTCGCCAGGGCGCTGGCCGGCGACGGGGCTCGCGCTGATCGAATCCTCGAGCTGCAGCGCGAGCTGTTCATCGTCGGCGCCGAGCTGGCCACAGGCCTGGGACAGCGCGCGAACCTCGAACGGCACTTCAACGTGGTCACCGCGGCGATGGTGGACGCGCTCCAGCGGGAGATCGTGGGTTTGGAGGCACGTGTGCCACTGCCCGGCGGCTTCGTGATCCCCGGGGGGACGCCCGTCGGAGCGGCGCTCGACCTCGCCCGCACGCTCGTCCGCCGTGCCGAGCGTCGCGCGGTGACGCTGCACCGGTCGGGCGAGCTCGAGAACCCGGAGGTGCTCCGCTACCTCAACCGCTGCTCGGACCTGCTGTTCATGCTCGCGCGAGAAGCGGAGCAGGGCGCCACCGTCGCGTCGGGCGGACAGCGCCGCCGCGAGGCTGACGGGACGGCCGATCCGCCCGGCGCCTAAGCCGGAACCAACCCGCGGCGGCGAAGGAGCCCGCGCTCCAGCGGCGCGAAGAGCAGGTCGTTGACGGCAACACCGACGACCAGGATGGTGAGCAGCGCAGCGAACATCTCGGGGAGGTCCCCGAGGCTGCGACCGTTGTCCAGGATCTGACCGAGACCGGTGCTCGCGGTCGATCCGATGATCAGCTCGGCGGCCATGAGCGAGCGCCAGGAGAACGCCCACGCCTGCTTCATGCCGGCGACGTAGCCGGGCAGCGCCGCAGAGAAGATGAAGTGCCGGTAGTACCGCGGGCCGCGCGCTCCCATCGAGCGCGCCAGGCTGAATGTGAGCGGCGGGATGTTGTCGTACGAGGACATCAACCCCGTCGCGATCGATGGGAACGCCCCCATGATGACCACGAAGTACACGGCGAAATCTCCGAGGAAGAGGACCCCGAAAGGAACCCAGACCACCGATGGCAGGCTCTGGAGCCCGGCCAGCAGGGACCCCACGCCCGCACGCAGGACGGGAACGCGCACGACAGCGAGCCCGATGAGTGTGCCAAGGACCATCGCGAGCACATAGCCCATCGCCGCACGTTCGAGTGTCTGGCAGAGGGCCGGTCCCAGGACGTTGATGTGCGTCAGGTAGCCGATCTCACCGATCGCATCGCCGGGGCCGGGAAGCGGTTCGCCGCCGACAGACTGGACGCCGATCGCGACGAGCAGCTGCCAGATGCCCAGCAGGATGCCGATGGCCACGACCCTCGGCCACGCCCCCCGCAGGATGCGTCGGAATCTAGTGCGCTCCATTGCTGACCGCCCCAGCGCGGAGTCGCGCCGTGATCTCGGTGGCGAGGCCGGCGACCTCGACGGAGTCGAGCTCCCGGGGCCGGGGGATGTCGACATCCCAGAGATGGGCGACACGTCCGGGACGCGGAGTCATGAGCACGACCCGGTCGCCGAGGCGCACCGCTTCGCGCACGTTGTGTGTGACGAAGATGATCGTCTTCCCGGTTTCCTGCCAGATTCGGCTGAGGTCGTCGTGGAGCTGATCGCGGGTCAGCGCGTCGAGTGCTGCGAACGGCTCATCCATCAGCAACAACTCGGATTCCTGTGCGAGCGAACGAGCCAGCGCGCAGCGCTGTCGCATCCCGCCGGACAGCTCGTGCGGGCGGCTGTCAGCGAACTCGATGAGCCCCACCATCGCGAGCAATCTGTCGACGGTCCTGTTGCGCTCGTGACTGTCCACTTTGCGAACCCGCATCGGCAGCTCGACGTTGCGGCGGACGGTAAGCCAGGGAAGCAGCCCCGGTTCCTGAAACATCACCGCCGGTCGGCCGTCGGCGATATCGATGGATCCCTCCGTGGGTCGGTCGAGGCCGGCGATGAGTGACAGCAGGGTCGACTTGCCGCACCCCGAGGCCCCGAGGATGCAGCGGAACTCGCCCCTGGCAACCTCCAGCGACACGTCGTCGAGTGCCGTGACCGCGCGACGCCCCGTCCCGAAGACCTTGGTGACCCCGCGGAGGGTCACAAAGGCTTCATCGGGCTCGACGGAGAGCACCGCGGGCCGCCGCGCCAGGGCGATGTTCATGAGCCGAGAGAGCCCGCGCTCACCGTCGGCTCACCGTCGGCGGCGAGGATCGCGTTGAGCGGTCCCAGATCGAGGATGCCGTTGATGCCCGCTGTCTTGTTGAAGGTGAGCGTCTTGGCGTTGTTCGCGTCGATCTGCAGGTCGGCTGCGAGCGGGTCGAAGGTGAAGGTGAGATGCGTCCACGCGAGCGCGATCACGCTCGACTTGAGCAGCTTGCCGCCGGTCGTCGCCGCCAGCGCCGCGTTCACCGCGGCGGGCGCGGCCAACTCGTTCTGGTTGATCCAGTCCACCGACTTCACCAGTCCCTTCAGCAGGTCGTTGACGATGTCAGGATGGTTCTGGAGCAGGCTCTGGGTCACCACCAGCACGGTGGTCGGGAACTGACCGTTCGGCCAGAGCGACGCCTCGTCCACGGCGAGCTTGCCGTGGCCCTGGATGATGAATTCCGACTCATACGGTTCCGGCACCCAGCCGCCCGCGATCTTGCCCGCCTCGAAGTTCTGCAGGCTGATCGAGTTGCCCGAACTTGAGTCGATGTTCACCTGGCCGCCACCGTTGATGTTGGTCGCCAGACCCTCCGAGGCAAGCCAGGTGCGCAGCGCGATGTCCTGGGTGTTGCCGAGCTGAGGCGACGAAAGGGTCTTGCCTGCAAGGTCGGCCGGGAAATTCCCGCTGGCGATCGCCGGGCTCACCACGAGGCCCGCCCCGCCCGACGTCGCGCCGGCGACGATGAGTACCTTGCCCTTGGTCTTGATGAAGGCGTTGATCGCCGGCCCAGGGCCGACGAATGCGGCGTCAAGCGCGCCGCCGAGGAGTGCCTCGCTCTCGGCAGGGCCGGCGCTGAACGTGGTGGTCTTGACGGTCGTCCCACTCGGCATCGCGCCCTGGAAGAAGCCCTGGGACACGCCGATCAGCGCCGGCGCGTGGGTCAGGTTGACGAGATAGCCGAGATTGACGGTCGACGGATCCGGCTGGTGCGCAGCACCGCTGGAGCTCGATGAGGTCGATGTCGATCCACAGGCGCCGACCACGACGGCCGTCGCCAGCAATGCCGCCGACGCGAGGACGCGCCGGGTGCCCGGCGGCTCGCCGCGGCGGTCTGTTCCAGTGATGTGCCACGCATGATCCTGTCTCCCCTGAATACCGAGAGTGCTCTTCCTGAGGCCCCCGCTCGACTGGCCTCGAAAATCAGCGAACGGTGGCCCCGGCCACCGGTGACAACCCGACTTTCCGTCCTCACATGAACATAAAGCAAGTCGCTTGCTTGGATCAGAACGATCCCTTGATACGAATGGTTGCCGAATACAGGACGCGCTCGTTCAATGGCGACGAAACCGGATGCCGTGCGCGCCGAATCGGCCGACGAGACATTGCATTTCCCCCTGCTCTCTCTGGTGCGGTTGGCTCATTCTCGCCAGCCGGAAATCCTCACGTCAATGAGCATTGCTCAATGAGAACGATCACTTTCTACGATGAATCAGCTCGAGCATCCTTTCCCGCGGGGCCGACCGCGGCGCCACAGCCTCGGGGATGGACCGGGCTTCAGCTCTCCAGCAGCCGCATGCAGCGGAGCGCGAACCAGAGGTTGTGCCGCTGCTCGGGGTCGTCGGCATCGATGCCGAGCTGTCGCAGCCGGCTGATCCGGTAGACGACGGTGTGCCGGTGCACGCCGAGCCGCTCCGCCGCGTCGCCGATGCTCCGGCTGTCGAGCAGCGCCGCGAGGGTCGCGAGGAGTTCGAGGCGCCGGCTCGCGCTCCGGGAGGCGAGCGGACCGAGGGCTCGGTCGATGAAGCCCTCCATGGCCTCACGATCGCTCGCCAGCGCCGCAAACACGCCGACCTCGGCGTCGGTGTGAATGATCCGATCCGGATACAGCCGGCGTCCGACCTCGAGCGCGCGGCGTGCCTGCTGCGCCGCCCCGGCTACCGCGTCGAGTGTCGCTGCGACCGGACCCACCCCGAACACCGCGGGGCCGGCTGCCTGGCACAGGCGCTCGAGATCGCGTCCCTCCGGGACCAGGGCGATCCAGAGGCCGGGATCGTCGCCGATCAGATGCGCTCCCTCCGCTCGCCAGATCGCCTCGAGATCCCGCTCGGCCTCGAGGGTCGGCAGCGCGCACGCAACCACGCGATACGGTGGAACGAGGGTGAGCTCCGCCGAAGCCGCGATGCGCCGCAGCTCCGGCGACGCGTCGCCCGCAAGCAGGCGCTGGAGGATCCGGTCACGATCACGGTCACGCTGACGGAGCAGGCGTTCGCGCGTCTCGAGGTACGCCCGGCCGACGGCGGCGCTGATCTCGTCGAAGTACTCGAGCACCGTGCTGGTGACACCGACGACGGTGCTCGGCGGCACGTCGTTGAGCAGCGCAGGCTGGCCGATCACCTCGTCCCAGAGGACTCGGGCCGCGAGACGGTAGGCGCCGAAGACCAATTCCAGGGGCACCTCGAGCTCCGCCTGCTGCGCCCCCATCGATCCGAGCCGTTCGAGGTCGCCGGCGCGCAGCCCGCGACCATCGCGGAGGAGGCGGACGAAGGTCCGCAGCGCATCCCGGCAGGCCGCGGTGACCGTCCGGAAGTACCCGAGCGTGCGGAACCGGCTGTCCGGAAGGGAGATCCCCGTGACGATCTGCCGGGCCATGCGGCGGGCGATGACGTCGACGTCGGCAAGGAGCCGGACGGTGACCTCGGAGGGAAGACTGGCCGCGATGGACAACCTGAGGTCGGGCGCCTTGGTCAACTGGGCCATATTGTCCTCTTTGTACAAGTTTTGGCCTGGCCGCAAGTATGGCATTGCCGAAGCTTTGTGTCGCGCGAAGAAAGTATGCTGACTCGCAATGCTCTACGACGACCTCTTCATACGGCTCGAACGCGCCCGCTGGACCCTCAGCACCGACATCCACTTCGATGAGATCGATCCGTCGCTGCTGACGCCGCAGTGGATCAGCGACCTCCGGAACATCTGCCTGACCGAGCTCTCCGCTCTCTACGCGACGGAGATGTTCATCCGCGACTTCTACACGGACATCGACTTCTGCAGCTTCATCTCCATCTGGTTCTACGAGGAGATGAAGCATCACCTCACCCTGCGCAAGTACCTCGAGCACTGCGGTGAGACCTTCGACGAGGCCAAGCTGCCGGCGCTGCGGCTGACCTTCGCCCCGGGCCCCGCGATCGAGACCCTGACGATGCATTTCTGCGGCGAGCAGCGGCTCGCGCACTGGTACACCGCCTTCAGCGAGCAGGGACCCGAACCGGTGATGCGTCAGATCTTCAAGATCCTGGCGGCCGACGAGCTGCGCCACGCGGCGTGCTACGCCAAGTACATGCGCCGCGCCGTCGCCAACAACCCGGCGTGTCTCCCGGACATCCTCAAGATGTCGCTCTGGATGATGCGGAGCACCAACGACGCACCGAAGCACCCGACGACGATCACCGAGCCGTCGGTGGTCGGGCAGCTCGAGGACCCCGAGTACATCTCGAGGATGCTCAACTGGTACCTCCCCGGCCGCGACCACGAGGCGCCGGTGCAGCGCCGCATCCTGGCGTTGCTGTCCGAGCTGAGCGGCGTGCAGATCCAGAGCCTCCGCGAGATCCCACCCCTGGTCCGCAAGCTGAGCGGATCGGCGCACCCAGCGCCCGCCGCCGCCTGACCCCGGCGACCGCCCGCCGGCAGCCTCCTATAATCGGGCGGCCATGGCTTCAGAGAATGTACGCGTCCGAGCCGTCGTCCACGGCCGCGTGCAGATGGTCGGCTTTCGCGCCTTCGTGATCCGGCACGCGGGGGAAGCCGGGCTGTCGGGGACCGTGCGCAACCTCGACGATGGAACGCTCGAGGCAGTCCTCGAGGGGCCCGACCCCAAGGTGCAGGCGATCCTCGACCTGCTCCGCGAGGGGCCGTCCCACGCGCGCGTCGAATGGGTCGACATCGAGTTCGGAACCCCGACGGGCACGCTTCCCGCCATGATGGTGGCCTCATGACCATACGATTCGCCGACCGGCTGTCCCGACTGGGGACCGAGAGCGCCTTCGAGGTGCTCGCCCGCGCCCGCCGCCTCGAGGCCGAGGGCCGCAGCATCGTCCATCTCGAGATCGGCGAGCCCGATTTCGCCACTCCCGACAACATCATCGATGCCGCCGTGCGCGCGATGCGTGGCGGCGCGACCCACTACACCGCGGCGAGTGGCATCCGCGAGGTGCGCGAGAAGACCTCGGCGTACATCACCCGCCACACGGGGGTTCCGACCACCTACGAGAACATCGTGCTCGTGCCGGGTTCGAAGAACCTGCTGCTCTTCGCGCTCTGGTCGCTGGTCGAGGAGGGTGACGAGGTGATCGTCCCCGACCCGGGGTATCCGATCTACCGGTCCCTCGTCGAGTTCATCGGTGCGAAGGCCGTATCCCTGCCGCTGCGCCAGGAGAACGATTTCCGAGCAGACGTCTCGCAATTGCGACACCTGGTCACTCCGCGGACCCGGATGATGGTCGTCAACTCGCCGCAGAACCCGACGGGCGGCATCCTCACCCAGGAGGACTGCGAGGAGATCGCCCGCATCGCCATCGAGCATGACCTCGTCGTCCTCAGCGACGAGATCTACAACCGCCTCACGTACGACGCCAAGCACGTCTCGCTGTACGGCATCCCCGGAATGGCGGAGCGGACGATCTACATGGACGGGTTGTCGAAGGCATGGGCGATGTGCGGGTGGCGTCTCGGCGTCGGCTCGATGCCCGTCGAGATCGCAAAGCGAATGGACACGCTGATGATCAACAGCTCGTCGTGCGCCGCCGCGTTCACGCAGTGGGCGGCCGTCGAGGCGTTCGATTCGCCGGAGTCCGACGCCGCCGTCGACAGGATGGTCGCCGAGTTCGCGCACCGGCGCGATGTCATCGTCGACCGTCTCAACGCGATCCCCGGCGTCAGCTGCAAGAAGCCTGCCGGGGCGTTCTACGTGTTCCCGGACATCACCGGAACAGGGTGGAACGAGCGCGAGCTCGCGAGCTCCCTGCTCGATGAGGTCGGCGTCGCCGTCCTCGCGGGGACGTCGTTCGGGCCCGAGGGCGCCGGGCACATCAGGCTGAGCTACGCGGCCTCCATCGCCAACCTCGAGGAGGCGGCACGGCGGATCGGACAGCACCTCGGCACAGCGGTGGTGACCGGATGAAGCTTCCATGGTTCGCCACCGATGAGGACTCCGGTTCCCAGCCTCGAGGAGACGCGGCGCCGGCTCACTGATCACGAGGTCGTCGCGGTCGCGCTCGAGCTCGACATGGGCGACGCCACGCCGGTCGCGGCGATGCGCGCGCTCGGCACGGATGCGAGCTGCTTTCTCCTCGAGTCCGTCGAGGGCAGCGGCGCCGTGGCACGCTGGTCGATGCTCGGCCACGGCCCCACCCGCGTCATCAGCGCCACCGGGGCCGGGGGCGACCCGCTCGGCGTTCTCGAACGGGACGTGGCGTCACTGGCCGCGGCCTGCGCGCCCGGGCTCGCCGCACCGCTCCTCGGAGGAGCGGTCGGTTATCTCGCATACGAGGCGGCGGGGGCGTATGAGCGCCTTCCCGCCGCCGCGCTCGACCCCCTCCGGCTGCCGCAGGCGTGGTTCGGGGTGTTCGACACCGTCGCGGTCTTCGACCACGCGAACCACCGTCTCCTGATCTCGAGCTGCATCCACCGCACGGACCCGGAGGGGATCGACGCGGGCTATGCCCGGGCACTGGCCAGGATCGATGCGCTGCGCACCGGCATTGCGTCAGCCCCGTCGCAGGTCGCACCGCAGCTCAGCGGCCGGACGGTGGATCCGCGCGAATATGAGGGGGTCGCCAATTTGTCGCGTGACGGCTTTCGCGACCGGGTCCGGCGAGCGCTCGAGTACATCCTCGCCGGCGACATCTTCCAGGTGCAGGTGTCGCGGCGCTTTGCCATGCCGCTGCACGCGCATCCCTTCGACGTCTACGTCGCGCTCCGGACGATCAACCCGAGCCCGTACATGATCTACATCGCCACTCCGGACTGCACGCTGGTCGGGGCATCACCGGAGATGCTCGTCCAGGTCAGCGGGGAGGGCGTGCGCTATCACCCCATCGCCGGGACACGCCGGCGCGGTCGGACCGCCGAGGACGATGCGAGGATGGAGGCCGAGTTGCGAGCCAGCGAGAAGGAGGCCGCTGAACACCTCATGCTCATCGACCTGGGTCGAAACGACCTCGGCCGTGTGTGCGCGACCGGAACCGTTCGCGTGACGCAGCAGATGGAGGTCGAGCGCTACTCGCACGTCATGCACCTGGTGAGCAGCATCGAAGGCGCGCTCGACGACGGCCGCACTCCCCTCGACGCACTGCGCGCGTGTTTCCCGGCCGGCACCGTGACCGGGGCGCCGAAGATACGAGCCATGGAGATCATCGCCGAGCTGGAGCCGGAGGCTCGCGGTCCGTACTCCGGCGCCATCGGCTACGTCGGCTACGGCGGCGATCTCGACACCGCGATCGCCCTGCGAACCATCGTGGTTCGCGACGGGATCGCCTACGTGCAGGCGGCGGCCGGTATCGTCGCCGACTCATCCAGCGACGAGGAGGCCCTGGAGATCGACAACAAGGTTGCGGCGCAGATGCTTGCGGTGATGGAGGCGAACGCGTGGGTCCGGGACTGAGAGGGCACGTGCTCGTCATCGACAACTACGACTCGTTCACCTTCAATCTGGTGCAGTACCTCCGTGAGCTCGGCGCAACCGTCACCGTCGAGCGCAACGACGCGGTCTCGGTGTCCGAGGTCGCCGGTGCGGAGCCCGCGGCGATCGTCCTGTCGCCCGGCCCGCGCATCCCCGAGGAAGCGGGGATCTGCGTCGAGCTCGTTCGCGCGCTCGGCGCCACCGTTCCCATGCTGGGCGTCTGTCTGGGACATCAGGCGATCGGCGTCGCGTATGGCGCATCCGTGGTTCGGGCACCCGACGTGGTGCACGGGAAGGTCGGCGCCGTGCACCACAACGGAGCCGGCGTGCTCCACGGTCTCGACGAGCCGTTCATGGCGACCCGCTACCACTCGCTCGTCATCTCACGAACGGGACTGCCGGACGCGCTCGAGGTCACCGCGTGGAGCGGCGACGGGCTGATCATGGGCGTGCGCCACCGCGCGCATCCCGTCGAGGGCGTGCAATTCCACCCGGAGTTGATCGGCACCCCGTCGGGGCGCGCGCTGCTGCGCACGTTCCTCGACACCGCCGGGGTCACGGCGGTGGGAGCGCACGCATGAAGCGCGTCACCGGCGCACTCGAGCCGATCGCGCAGCGCAAGCGCGAGGAGGTCGAACAGTTGCGGTGCGCTGAGGCGGCGCTCTGGGCGAAAGCCGCATCACTGCCCCCGGCGCGCGAGCTCGCGAGCGCCCTGCGCGGCGGCACCATCATCGCCGAGATGAAGCGCCGCTCCCCGAGTGGCGGAATGCTTCGACCCGATCTCGACCCCGTGGCAGTGGCAGGCGAGTACGCCGCCGCCGGCGCCGCGGCGATCTCCGTGCTCACGGACGGACCCGACTTCGGCGGCTCCCTCGACGATCTCGCAGGCATCCGCGCCGCACTCGATATCCCCTTGATGCGCAAGGACTTCACGCTCGATCCCGTGCAGGTCGCCGAGGCTCGCGTTGCCGGTGCGGATTGGGTTCTCCTCATCGTGGCGCTCCTCGATGTGGACACGCTCGACCGATGCCTCGAGGCTGCGGCGCGCTGCCGGGCACACGCCATCGTCGAGGTGCACGACGTCGAGGAAGCCCGCATCGCGGTCGCTGCCGGCGCCGAGTGCATCGGGATCAACAACCGCGACCTGCGCACCCTGCGGACGGATCTCGCAACCTTCGCCGCCGTTCGCCGCATCGTTCCGGACCGCATCACGTGCGTCTCGGAGTTGGGAGTGCGCGTTCCCGGCGATGTCACCCGGCTGGTCGCTGAGGGCGCGGACGCGGTGCTGCTCGGGGAGGTGCTGATGCGCGCCGGCTCACCGGGGGCGGCGTGCTCGGCGATGGTGGAGGCCGCACGCGCGGCGCGGCGCTCGTGATCGTCAAGGTCTGCGGGGTGCGCACCCCGGAGATCGCCGAGGTCGCCATCGATGCCGGCGCCGACTGGATCGGGCTGATGTTCGTGCGTGCCAGCCCCCGGTGGGTGGACGACGAAGCCGCGGTGTCCTTGATGCGCGCCGTGCGCAACAGGGTTGACCTGATCGGAGTCTTCGTCGAGCCGGCCAGCACGACGTGCGACGAGGCGGCGTCCCGCTACCGTCTCGCCGCGGTCCAGGTGCACGGGCGTATCGACCCCGCGGTTGTCGCGGGCTGCTCGGTTCCAGTCATTCCCGTCATCAACGTGGAAAGTCGTGCAGCGGCCTGCACAATCGACGTGGCTCCCGACCTCTTGGTGATGCTCGACGGACTGCCGGACAAGGGACACCTCCCCGGGGGCACCGGGCATCGCGTACCGCTCGATTGGGCCGCCGACGTCGCGAGGCATCGCAGGGTGCTGCTCGCCGGTGGAACTCGGTCCGGATGACGTCGCCGCGGCGGTCGCGGCGGTCCGACCCGACGGTGTCGACGCATCGAGTCGCCTGGAGCGCCGTCCGGGGGAGAAGGATCCGGAGCTGGTGCGAGCGTTCGTGCGCGCCGCCCGGACTGCTGCCGCGGCACTCGAGCGTGTGGCGTGATGGCGATCGACGCGCCGCGCGGGCGGTTCGGGGCATACGGAGGCGCCTACGTCCCCGAGACGCTCGTGCCGGCGCTCGAGCAGCTCGAGGCCGAGATGGAGACCGCCTTTGCGGATCCCGCCTTCACCGGGGACCTCGGACGCTGGCTCGCCGACTACGCCGGCCGTCCCACGCCGGTCAGCCACGCGCGGCGGCTCAGCGAAACCTGCGGGGGGACCGCGATCTGGCTCAAGCGCGAGGACCTGCTGCACACCGGCGCCCACAAGCTCAACAACGCGCTCGGGCAGGTGCTCCTCGCGCAACGCATGGGCAAGCGCAGGATCATCGCGGAGACCGGTGCGGGCCAGCACGGCGTGGCCACAGCAACAGCCTGTGCGGCGCTCGGGCTCGAATGTCTGGTGTACATGGGCCGCGAGGACATGCGCCGGCAGAGCCTCAACGTCTACAAGATGGGGCTGCTCGGTGCGGAGGTCGTCGCGGTGGACAGCGGCTCCGCAACCCTGAAGGACGCCACGAACGAGGCGATCAGGGACTGGGTGGCAAGCGTGCGCGACACGCACTACGTCATCGGCAGCGCGGTCGGCCCTCATCCATATCCGACCCTCGTTCGACGGCTGCAGCGGGTGATCGGTGACGAGGCGCGCGCCCAGATGCTGGCGCACACCGGCCGCCTGCCGGCCACGGTGGTCGCGTGCGTCGGGGGCGGCAGCAATGCGATCGGGATCTTCACCGCGTTTCTCGATGACGATGTGCGCCTGGTCGGAGTCGAGGCCGCAGGACGGGGCCTTGAGACGGCCGATCACGCGGCGCCGCTGTCGCGCGGCAGGCCTGGCGTGCTGCACGGTTCGCACAGCTACCTGATGCAGGATGACGCCGGACAGGTCCTCGCAACCCACTCGATCAGCGCCGGCCTCGACTATCCGGGCGTCGGCCCTGAGCACAGCGCGCTTCGTGACAGCGGCCGCGCCGAGTATCAGGCTGCAACCGATCAGGAGGCAGTCGCAGCCTTCCACAGCTTGTGCCGCCTCGAGGGGATCATTCCAGCGCTCGAGTCGTCGCATGCGCTCCACGTCGCCGCGCGTATCGCGGCCGGTGCGGACCCGGAGGACGTGGTGCTCGTGTGCCTGAGTGGGCGGGGCGACAAGGACGTCGACACCGTTCGCGAGCAGGAGCAATCGTGAGGGAGATCGCTGCGCCGGTCACGCGTTTCGACGCCGCGTTCAGCGCCCGCATACCGGGATCGCAACCGGGGCTGATGCCGTATTTCACGGCCGGCTATCCCGCGGTGGAGAGCACGATCGCGCTCCTTGCGGCGGCGCAGGAGGTGGGCTGTCTCGCTGCGGAGGTGGGGATCCCGTTCAGCGATCCACTCGCGGACGGCCCCACGATCCAGCGGAGCGGTCAGGCTGCGCTGGCGAACGGGATGACCCTTGCGCTCGCGCTCACCCAGGTTCGCGCGGCGCGAGACGGCGGGGTGACCATCCCGCTTGCCGTCATGACGTACGTCAACCCCGTGCTCAGCTTCGGCGTCGAAGCGTTCGCCCGGGCTGCGGCGGATGCCGGTGCCGACGGCGTCATCCTGCCGGACCTCCCACTCGACGAGGCCGCCGGCATGCGCGCAGCGATGCACAGCGCCGGCGTCGCGGTGATCCCGCTCGTCGCGCCGACAACCACACCCGATCGCCTGGCGCGCATCTGCTCGACAGCATCAGGGTTTGTGTACTGCGTCGGGGTGACCGGCGTCACCGGTGCGCGCCGGCTCATCGCGGACGACGCGATCGCGCTGCTCGAGTCGGTGCGCGCGCTGACCTCGCTTCCCCGAGCCCTGGGGTTCGGGCTTTCCGCGCACGCGCACCTCTCCGCGCTTCGCGGGCACGCCGAGGGCGCGGCGGTCGGCTCGGCCCTCATCGACTGCATCGGCACCCAACCCGACGCCGCCGTCGGCAACGCGGAGCGCTTCCTGCGGGCCATGATCGGATTCGAGGTGGTGCGCGCCGGGTGAGCGAGCAGCGCGTGGCGCCCGCGGCGCGTGTCGACGGCGTGATCGCCGTCCCCGGTGACAAATCGATCAGCCATCGCGCGCTCATCCTCGGTGCGCACGCGCGGGGCAGGACCTATCTCGGCAACCTCTCGCCTGCCGACGACGTCCAGGCGACGGTGGCATGTCTCCGTGCCTGTGGTGTCTGGGTGCGCGACTTCCCGCCGGCACGCGTCGCGCTCGACGGCGCCGGGATCGGGGTCAGCCTGCGAAGCCCGGACTCGGTGCTCGACTGCGGGAACTCGGGGACGACCATGCGCCTCCTCGCCGGGGCACTGGCGGGCAGCGACTGTGAGGCCACGCTGGACGGCGACGCGTCGCTCCGACGCCGTCCGATGGGGCGCGTCGTCGACCCGCTCCGCGCCATGGGCGCCAACCTGGAGGCGGCGGCGGGAGGGACGGCCCCGCTGCGAGTCCGCGGCAGCCGAGCGCTCAACGGGATCACCTGGCGGACACCGGTGGCGAGTGCGCAGGTGAAGTCGGCGATCCTGCTCGCCGCGCTGTCGGCGGGCACGCCGACGACGATCATCGAGCCGCTCCCCACGCGCGACCACACCGAGCGGTTGCTGACGATGTGCGGCGTCCAGGTGGATTCCGCCGGCGCCCAGGTGACGGTGCACCCCGGACCCCTCGAGCCCTTCGGATTGCGCGTGCCCGGCGACCTCAGCTCGGCGGCATTCTTTCTCGCACTCGTCGCCTCGCGTCCCGGATGGCGCGTTCGCTGCACAGGCGTCGGGCTCAACCCCGGCCGGACCGGCATGCTCGACGTCCTCGCAGCGATGGGTGCAGCGGTCGAGGTTGCGGATGGCGAACCGGCGGGCGGCGTGGAGCCGGCCGGCGACGTCGAGGTGCGCGGTACGAGCCTCAGGGGCGTGACAATCGCCGGCGCGCTGACGGTGCGGTCGATCGACGAGCTGCCCATCATTGCGGTGCTCGCGACGCAGGCCGAAGGGGTCACCGAGATCCGCGATGCGGCTGAGCTGCGCACCAAGGAGGTCGACCGCATCGCGCTCCTGGAGACCGGACTGCGGGAGCTCGGTGCCGATTGCGAGAGCACCGCGGACAGCCTGGTCATCCGGGGACCGGTGCGCCTGCGGCCGGCGCGACTGGACGCGGCCGGTGATCACCGCCTCGCGATGGCGTGGGCCGTTGCCGCCGCGCTCGTACCGGCCGGGGGCGGCGAGTCCGTCATCGCCGGTGCCGAAGTGGCCGCCGTGTCCTACCCGACGTTCTTCGCCGATCTCGGAGCGCTGACCGCGTCCTGACTGTGCCGCCGAGCGCGCTCCTGGGCTCGTATCAGCCGTCGAAGGTGAGCATCAGGTGCGGTCCTTCGCGCACCTCCACGACCTTGAGCCAGAGCACCGTGACGACGACCGGGACCATGTCCGGCGCCTCGACATAGGGCTTCGCACCCGCGGCGTGCTCGACGAGGCGCCGGGTGATCTCGTTGCGGACGCCCGCATCCCCGACCGTCGCCGCGTGACCGCCGCCCTGGATCCAGCGCGACGCGTTGCCCGGGGAGCACATGAAGGCGACGCGCGGGTCGGCCTCGAGCTCGCGGTGCAGGCGCGATCCCACTCGCGCGGCGATGAGCAGCCGGATCCCCGTCGAGGTCCGCTCGGGAGCGAAGAACACCCCGGCCACATGCGGGCCGGCAACGCTGGTGGTCGCAAGCGCGATCGTGTCGTACGCGCGCAACGCCCAGAGCGCGCGCTCCAGCCCGACATCGCCGCCGTCATCCGCGGTTGGTGCGCTCATCGCAGCAGGCGGCTCATGCGGCGGTCGGCGAAGACACGCCCGCCGGTCTGGCACGTCGGGCAGTACTGGAACGACTTCGAGGAGAGCGACACCTCGCGCACGGTATCGCCACAGACCGGGCACGCCAGGCCGGCGCGGCCGTGGACCTGCATCGACTGGCGCTTGCCGTCCTTGAGGCCCGACGGGTCCGACCCCGTTGCAAGCGTGACCGCTGCGGTCAGCGTGGCGCCGATCGCGGCCACCAGGGCCTCGACGTCTGCCGCGTTCAGCGCATTTGCGCGCCGGAAAGGAGAGAGCTTCGCCGCGTGGAGGATCTCGTCCGAGTAGGCGTTGCCGATGCCGGCGATCACCGCCTGGTCGGCGAGCACGCTCTTCAAGCTCCCGCGCTGGTCGCGCAGGAGGTCGCCGAGCGTTGCGGCGGAGAGCCCCCGGGCGAGCGCGTCGATGCCGAGGCGAGCCACGCCGGGCACGTCCCGCGGGTCGCGCACGACATAGACCGCGAGCCGCTTGTCGGTGCCGTGCTCGGTGATCTCGAGGCTCGAACCGTCCTCGAGGAGCACGATCACGGCGAGCGGGCCGCGGAGCGACGGACGCGCCTGGGTCGGCTTCTCGCGGACGGTGATCCACCCGCCGCGCGCGAGGTGGACGACGAGGTGGAGCGGGGGCAGGGTGAGGTCGATGAACTTGCCGCGACGGGAGCAGCCGTCGATGGTCAGGCCGTTCAGCGCCTCGATCGGGGGGTCGAACGTCTTGAGCACGGCCACCGACCGGACGGATACGCGCACGACGGTGCGGCCGTGGAGACGGGCGTCGAACGACCGGCAGAGCGCTTCGACCTCGGGCAACTCAGGCATCGCGGGTGAAAGAATGCGCCCGGTGCCGAAGAGCGTGGCCAGAACAAGCGCCGGCCGGCCACGGCAAGGCCGTGCCCATGGGGGAGAGGACGTCCTCTGCGTGCCTCGATCGACCATCTTTCCCGACGGCGCGTGGCATGGGCTGGTGGCGCGCGGGCTCGAGCGTGTCCTCCGCACGGTCCACGCCACCTCCGAGTACCGGCCACGTGCCGATCTCGAGGATGACCCGGCCCAGCAGCAGATCATTCCGTACTGCGTCGTCCACCACCCCGGCGACGACTCCTACCTCCTCACGCGCCGCCTGCGTCAGTCCAGCGAACGGCGCCTGCACCACATGTACTCGCTCGGCATCGGCGGTCACGTCAACCCGGGCGACGGTGAGCGCGAGGACCCGGTCGTCGGCGGGCTTCGCCGCGAGTGGGCCGAGGAGATCCGCTGCAATTCGCCGGCGCGCGCGAGCCTCGTCGCGCTGCTCAACGATGATTCGAGCCCGGTCTCACGCGTGCATCTCGGCCTCGTGTTCCTCGTCGAGCCGGCTGACGGGGTGGTCGAGGTGCGCGAGACCGACAAGCTCGAGGGGGAGTCCCTCTCGCTCGAGGCGATGCGGCGCCACTACCTGAGCATGGAATCGTGGTCGCAGCTGGTGTTCGACGATCTCGTGGCCGGGGCGCAGACCAGGGTCGCCAAGAGCCCGCTCGTGGTCGACCTCGAGCCGGCTCCGTGACCTCACCGGAGCCCCGGCGCCCGACGCCCCACGGCGGCCGAAGCGGTGATGCTCCGTATACTCGCCCGGCAATGGCAGTGATGGTCCGTGTCCCCGGCCCGCTTCGCAGGCTCACCAACGGCAGCGCCGAGGTCAGCGTCGAAGGTGGCACCGTCGGCGAGGTGCTCACCAACCTCAACGCCACGTACCCCGGGTTCCACGATCGCCTCTACGATGACGCCGGAAGCCTCCGGCAGTTCATCAACATCTATGTCAATGACTCCGACATCCGCTTCGCCCAGGGCCTCGACACTCCCATCGCCGAGCGCGACGAGGTCTCGATCGTCCCCGCCGTCGCCGGAGGCCGCATTCGTCCCTGACCGTCCCCTGGATCTCCTGCCCCGCGATGCGGTGGTCGCGGTGGCAATGTCGGGAGGGGTGGATTCCAGTGTCGTTGCGGCGCGCGTCGCCGCCTCCGGGCTCCGTGCCTTCGGTGTGACCCTCGCGATGTGGGCCGGCGACCGCGAGAACGTTCGCGATCGCGGGTGCTGTTCGATCGACGCGGTCGACGATGCGCGGCGCGTTGCCACGGCCGTCGATCTGCCGCACTACGTCTGGAACCTCGAACGTGATTTCGAGGCGGCGGTGGTGCATGACTTCGAGGACGGCTACGCGGACGGGACCACCCCGAACCCCTGTGTCCGCTGCAATCAGCAGATCAAGTTCGGCGCCCTGCTCGAGCGCGCACGGGCAGCCGGCGCCACCCATGTCGCGACGGGCCACTACGCTCGGATCGGTCGCCGCGGTTCGCTGGCGACGCTGCACCGCGCACGAGATCATCGCCGGGACCAGGCGTACGTGCTTCACCGGCTCGACCAGGCGCAGCTCAGTCATGCCGTCTTCCCGTTGGGAGGAGACGAGTCGAAGGCGTCGGTTCGCGCGGAGGCGAGGGCGCTGGGGCTTGCGACCGCCTCCAAGCCGGAGTCGCAGGACCTCTGCTTCATAGATACGGACCTCAAGACCGAGTTGCGCCGCCGGCTCGGCGGTCGATTCTCGGCCGGTCCGATCGTCGACCTCGACGGGACGCCGGCCGGCGAGCACTTGGGGCTGCCGTTCTTCACCGTCGGCCAGCGGGCCGGGCTGGGGATCATGCCGGCACGGCCGGACAGCACCCCGCGGTACGTGATCGAGTTGCGCCCGGCGACGAACACGGTGGTGATCGGACCTCGCACGGAACTCCGGCGGCGGGCGCTTGACGCCGCGTCGTTCCGGTGGGTCGCGGGGGTCGCCCCCAAGGCCGGCGCCCGCTGCGAGGCGCAGGTCCGCGCTCATGGCGATCCGCACCTGGCAACGGTGGCCGGCGTCGGTCCGGAAGAGGTGAGCATCGTTTTCGACGATCCGGTCGACCAGATCGCACCCGGCCAGTCGGTCGTCCTCTACCGGGGCGACGAGGTGCTCGGTGGCGGCGTGATCCGCCGGGCGTCCTGAGGATCGGAGCGCGTGCCACCGAGCGTCGGCCAGGTCTTCATCGCCATCATCGCCGTCCTCGCCGGGTGTCTGGCGACCACCACGACGGCGTACCTGGGCCGCGAGACCGGGAACTGGCTCTACTTCATCTGCTCGATCGGGAGCCTGGCATTCGTCGCGGGCGTGGTGGGTCAGCGGGTATTCCCGAGCGCGGCGGCCGTGGCACGGTTGGGTGCGGCCGCCGCCGCGACGTCCACCCCGGGACCATGGGACGCCGGGGTGTCCCTGCCGCTCATCGGGATCCGGGTGACGCCCGTCGCGATCGTCGGGCTGCTGGTCGCGGCGGTCGGCCTGAGCCTTGTCCTCCTCTTCGAGCGGATCCCGGGTACCGCCCGTGCGCCTGAGTTGGCAGGGCAGTCGCGGCTTGAAGACGACGATTCGGTCTGAGGCCTCGCTGACTACAATGCCGCCCGCCCCCTTATGACCGTCAACGCAGTCGCTTTCTACGCCGTCGCAGCGCTCATCGTGCTTGCCGCCGCAGCCGCAGTGGGGCTCACATCGCTCCGTCTCGCCGGGTACACGGGCGGTGCGACGGTCGTGCTGATGGCGGTCCTCGAGCTGGTTTCAGGGGCGTACGCGCTGGCGGCGGTCCAGGTGGTCGTTCCGGGGATCGCGGTTGCGGTGCTGTTCCTGGTGCTGCGACGCGACGAGTACCGCGCTCTCGGCGCCTCCTCGGTGGCGAGGGCACGCTGGTGGCTCGGAGGTCCGGTGGCCGTCGGCATCGGTGCCGTGCTGCTCGTAACCCTCGTGGTGGTCAGCGACCAGGGGTGGGACCGGTTCACCCCCCAGCAGGCCGCACTCCTGCTGACCGTGCACCAGCCAGGCGCCGCCTTGATCACCGTGCTGCACTATCGCGCACCGTATGCACTTGCAATCGCTGCGGTCATGGTTGCGATCACAGTCGCCACCGGACTCGTGATCGGGCGCCGCAGCGGTGACGAGCACGCCCTGGATCAGCACACCCGGCTGCGACGGGAGCGCGAGGCGCGTGCTCTCCGGCGGCGCGAAGACCGCGAGCAGGCGCGGCGTCGCCCAACCCGGGAAGGATCGTGACCGTCGGCCCCGGTCAGTACGCGGTGTTGAGCGCGATCGTCTTCGCACTCGGCGTCTACGGACTGCTGGCGCGACGCCATCCACTCGCCGTGCTGGTTGGCGTGTGCCTGATGTTCGCAGCTCCCGTGATCGCGTTGGTTGGGTTCACGCACGTCTTCGCCCGCACCTCAAACGGGCCGCTCCCAGTGATCCCCCCGCTCGGGGATGCACTCTCGGCGTTCACGATCCTCGTGGCGACGTGCGTTGGCAGCGTTGGACTCGCCCTGCTGCTGCTGCTCTGGCGCCGCACGGGACGCGCCGACATCGATGCGCTCGGCGACGTGGAGCGCTAGACGGTCGTGTCCATCTACAACGCCGCCTGGGCCATCCCGCTCCTGCCGCTGCTCGGAGCGCTGACCTCGTTCGGCCTCGAGACCCAGCGGCGTGCCGCGCAGGTCTGCGCCGCCTTCACCGGGTTGTCCTTCGTGGTCGCGGTGATCATCCTCGGCGTTCGGTTGACGCACGCGCCGCAGGCCCCATTCGAGTCGCTGATCACCTTCTTCACGATGACCCCGCCGGAAGGCACGATCTTCCAGACGCAGTTCCAGACCCAGCTGGGTGTGCACGTCGACGCCCTGTCCGCGAGCTTCGCTGCGGCGATCGCCTTTGCGACGGTGATCGTGCAGGTGTACGCGCTGACGGCGATGCGTGGTGAGCCGGGCTACCGTCGATTCTTCTGGGCATCGTCGCTGCTTGGCTTCGCGACGACGGGCTTCGTGCTGAGCCCGAATCTCTTCGACTCCCTGGTCATGTGGGTGATCGCGTCAGCGGCCCTGTATCTGCTCGTCTCCCTCGCGTGGCAGCGAGCCGACAGCGCGATGCACGCGCTGCGTGTGATGGTCGTGCTCACCGCCGGCGACATCGCGCTCACCCTCGGCGTCGTGTTCACATGGATCAAGTTCGGGGTCTTCTCGTCGCTGCTGGCGGCGCCACCGGGACAGACGCTCGCCGACCCGTTCTCGTTTGACGTCGTTGCCCAGGGGGTGCTGGCGACGCTGCAGCACGCCATCGCCGGCACGGGCCCGCGAGCGTTGATGGTGATGGGCATCGTCTTCGTGGTCGCGGCGACGCTCCGCACCGCGCAGTTTCCCTTCCACGTCTGGCTGAGCGATGCCGCCACCGCGTCGATCCCCGTGCTCGCGCTCGCCGCCGCGACAGTCGCCCCGCTCGGGGCGTATCTGATCGCGCGAATCTATCCGGTGCTCGCCCACTCACCGAGGGTGCTCGCGGCCGTCGCCCTTGTCGGGGGCGTCAGCGCGATCCTCACAGCGGCGATCGGCCTCTCGCAGCGCAACCTGCGCCGCATCGCCGCCTGTGCGGTGGCCTCCGAGTTGGGGCTTGCGCTTGCCGCCCTGGGGATGGGTGGCTACAGCCCCGGCGTCTTCATCGCCTTCACCTCCGTATTCACATCCACGCTGCTCATGCTCGTCGTGGGGAACCTCGTCCGCATCTACCGAACCGACGACATCGCCGAGATGGGTGGCGCGTGGGCGAAGTTGCGCACGACGAGCAGGGCGCTCGGGGTCTGGGCATTGCTCGCCGGCGGGCTCGGGCTCAGCTCGTATTACGCGCTCTCCGCCGCGTTCAGCGGCGCCGACCCGGCGGGAGGGGTGTTCAGCTCCCGCGAGCGGGTCGTCGTCACACTGGTCACGATCGTTGCCGCCCTCCTGGGCGCGCTGCTCGCGGGACGCGTGTTGATGAGGATCGCCGCCGGAGCCGTCGCGCGCCGGCGCGGTTTCCAGCACGAGCGCATCACCGACGTGGAACCAGGTCTCCGGCGCCCGCTCCGGGTGGCCATGGTGGCGGCGGTGGTCGCGATCATCGTGGGGCTTCCGGGATTGCAGCCGTTCAACATTGGCGGCCGCAGGATCGCGGGCTTGACGTTCCTGCGGTTCGTGTTCTACGGCAACCGCCACCAGTCACTCACCTTCAACGGCGTGGCGCTGATCGTGGCGCTGCTGGCGCTCGGGTGCGGCATCGGCACGGCCGTGCTGCTTGCTCGCTCGCCGCGGCGCGACCCGGCGCGCACACCGGCCGCGCTCGCCTGGGTGATGCGCGTGACCGAGCGCGGATTCTACGTCGAGCGTCTCACCGACATGGCGGTGCGGCCACTGCTCGCCGCCGCATCGCGGGTGTCGGACTTCGATGAGCAGGTCACGTCACCGATCGCGGTATCGGTGGGGGAGAGCGTCGACCTTGCGGCGAGCGGCGTCGGGATCTTCCGCAACGCGCGGCTCACCAGGTATCTCGCCGGCGGTCTCGTGGTGATCGGCATCCTCGCGTTGCTGTCAATCCTTGCCGCAACCGGGCATTTCTGGGTGCACACGGCATGAGCGTGATCCTGTCGACGATCGTCTGGGCACCAGCACTCTTCGCTCTCATCGTGCTGTTCCTCCCTGAGCGGGACGAGGAGCAACGGGGCCGGATCAGGACCGTCGCGCTCGGCGGGGCCGGCCTGAGCTTCTTCGTGAACGCGTTCTTCGCGATCCTCGGGCAGATCGGGCTCGGCCAGGGTGGTGGTCTGAGTTCCGCGTATCAGGAGAGCCGCACGTGGTTCTGGAACTTCCTCTTCCAGGCCCACTACGACCTTGCTGCCGATGGGATGTCGCTGACCCTCATGATGGTCACGACCGTCGTGTTCGGATGCGTGATCTTCCACTCGTGGAAGATCCACGAGCGCGTCCGTCTCTACGTGATCCTGGTCCTGCTGCTCGAGACCGCGGTCAACGGCGTGCTGTGCTCGGCGGACTTCGTGCTGTTCGTGGCGTTTTGGGGGCTGCTGCTGCTGCCCATGTACCTGCTCATCCGAATCTGGGGCGGGGCGGGGGCGCGGAGGGCTGCGGCATGGTTCGCAGGGTTCCATGCGGTGTCGCTCGTGCTCATCGTCGCGACGGTGGCGATCATCGTCGTCGAGGCGGGCAAGCAGTCCTCGGACATGGCCACCGACCTCCAGAGCTTCTCCCGCACGGCGGAGACCGTCGGGTTCTGGTTGAGCTTCGCCGGATTCGGCATCGCGATGGCCATCTTCCCCGTGCACACGTGGATGCTCGAGGTGCAGGCGAAAGCCTCCGCGGGAGTGGCAGCGATCCTCTCCGGAACGATGCTGATGCTCGGGGCGTACGGGATGATGCGCATCAGCCTCGTCGTCTTCCCGGTGCCGGCGCACTACTACTCGTTCGCGCTGACGGGACTGGCGGTTGTTGGAGCGATCTGGGGGAGTTTCGGCGCGCTGCGTCAGGACGAGTTGCGGCGCTTCATCGCGTATCTGAACGTCGCCCAGATGTCGCTGGTCCTGCTCGCCATCGGCACGCAGACATCGGTTGCCCTCGTCGGTGCGATCCTCCTGCTCGCCGCGCACGGTTTCGCATCCGCGATGCTCACGCTCATCAGCGGCGGCATCGAGGAACGCACCCGCACGGGGAGCATCCGAGCGCTCGGCGGGTTGGTGGCACAGGCGCCGCGCCTCGCCGGTTTCTGGCTCTTCGCCGGGCTCAGCGTCATCGGCATCCCGGCGCTTGCCGGGTTCACCGCGGATTTCATGGTGTTCGCGGGGTCGTTCCCCGTGCATCGAATCGCAACGGTGCTGGTGATGGCGACCGTCATCGTCACGACAGCCGGGATTCTGTGGGTTGCATATCGTGTGTTCTTCGGACCGGTGCGCGACCAGTTCGCTCGCGTTCGTGACGTGACGCTGCTCGATCTGACGGTGCTCATCCCGCTTGTCGCGGGCGCCGTGCTCTTCGGAGTGCGCGCCGGTGCGGTGGTCCCGATCATCAGCAACGGGGTGCTCGAGATCACCACCCGGATTGCCGGAGGCTGACGGGATGCCGGCGGACTTCGGACACGCATTGACCCTCGCGCTCCTGCCGGAGGCGATGCTGACAGGCACCGCCGTGGTGTCCGTTGCGGTCGCGCTGCTCCGCCCGGGACTGCGCGCCGACATCCATCGCTGGATCGCCTGCATCGGTATCGCCGGGTCGCTTGCAGCGTGCGGACTGATCCTGCTCGGCCTCCGAGGCGTGTCTTCGGGCGTTGCGATCACGGTGTGGAACGGCGGCTTCGTGATGGACAGCTTTGCGGTGTTCATCGCCATGCTCGGCTGCGTCGTCGCGCTCATCACGTGCCTCATCACCGACGCACCGGTGCGCGCGATTCCGACCCGCACCGGTGCCTACTACGCGCTTGTGCTCATCTCGACGGCGGCGGTCGAGGCGATCGCCGCCCAGCGCGAGATGGTCACCTTCGTGGTCGCCCTCGCGGCGATGCTCGTCTGCCTCGTGGCGATCGGCGCCCTCGTCAAGACCGAACCCCGCGGCGGTGTCTCATCGTTCGAGCACCTCATCGAGGCGGCGGTGGGCACTGCGGCGGTGCTCTATGGAGTCGCGCTGCTCTACGGCGTCACCGGCAGCACGAATCTGTCGACGCTCGCGAGCTTGCTTCGCAATGCTCCAGGCGTTGCCGCGCTCGGCGTCACACTCGTGATCCTGGGGCTCTGCGCGACGCTCGGGATCTTCCCGCTGCGTCAGTGGGTGGGAAGGGTCGCGACCTCGGTGCCGGCAAGCGCCGCGGGATTCATCGTGACGATGAGTCTCATCGGCGGCGCAGCCGCGCTCGCCCGGGTGGTGGTGGCGGGGTTCGGCGGGAACGTGACGCCGTGGACCTGGCTCGTCCCCGTCCTCGCGACGCTCGCCCTCGCTCACGCATCACTCAGCGCACTCCGTGAGACTTCCGTTTCGCGTTTGATCGGTCAACTCGTCAGTGCGCAGGCCGCGATGTTGCTCCTCGGCCTCATGGCGTTCTCCAAGGGCTCCGGCGGACTCCCCGCCTACGGGATGACCGCGTTCCTCGGGGCGCTCGCCGTGACGTCGGTCGCCACCGTCGCCGTCTTCGGCGTGCTGGCGATGCTGCAGGCAGCGGGCATCGGTGACGCGATCGCCGACCTTCGCGGACTTGCGCATCGGTCGGCACCGGCAACCCTGCTCCTCAGCGTCGCGCTCGCGACTCTTGCCGGGATTCCACCGCTCGCTGGATTCCTCGCGCGCGTCCTCCTCGTGACCAGCGCCGCCGACGCGGGATACGGCTGGCTGGCGATCGTCGGCGCTGCCGCCACCGTCCTGACCGTCATCGCGGCCGCTCGCTTCATCGGCCTGCTCTACGCCGACGCCGGCGACGAGGTGCCGTTCACGCTCGGAGCAACGCCGGTCGTGTCGCGGATCGTGGCGGCGGCCGCCTGCTTCGTGGGCGTCGCGCTCGCAGTGCTGATCCAGCCGCTGCTCGCGGTGGCGACCGCGGGAGCAGGACCGCTGCGCTGAGATCGTCCGAGCGCTCGGCGACGGTCTTCGGACGCGACGGACCGGCGCTGGCGCTGAGCGCGGCCTCGACTGTGGTGCGAGCGATCGGACCGCTGCGAGCGCCGGTCGCCGCGGCGGTCGGGGCGGCCTGGTACGCGTCGCTGCAACGCGAGGATCGTGTGCGCGCTGCGGCGAATCATCATCGCCTGCAACCTCACCTCGACCATGCGGGGGCGGCCGCGCTCGCGCGTCACTCGTACCAGGAGTATGTCCGGATGATCGTCGATTCGATGTGGGCGGAACCACTCGAGTTGGCGGCGATGCTCGAACGGTTCCACGTGCGCGGAGCCGAGAATCTCGATGTCGGCGACCGCGCGGCGATGGTGGTGCTGCCCCACTTCGGGAGCTGGGATGCAGCGGCGAGCGCGGCGCTCGGTCTGGGCCTGCACCTCAGCACGGTGATGGCGCCGGTGGTGTCGCCCGGCATCACCGAGATGGTGACGCTGTCGCGGCAGCGCAAGGGCCTCGAGATCTTCACCCCGCGCCAGGCTGCGCGAGGGCTCGTCCGGGCGTTGCGCCGCAGACGCACGCTCGCGCTGATGCTCGACGTCCCCGAAGCGGGACCCACCGTCGTCGTGCCCTTCTGCGGTGGGCCGGTGCGCTGCAGCGCGGTCCCCGCCCGCCTCGCGGCGGCAACCGGGTCGGCGATCCTCCCGGTCGCGTGCTGGCGCAACGGTATGGGATGGGAGCTGGAGATCCATCCCGCGGTGGACATCGATGGCGACGAGGCGGCCGTGACGGCGGCGGTCGCCGCACGGGTGGAGCCGGCGATCCGAGCCCACCCCGAGCAGTGGTATCCGTTTCACCACGTGTATGCCGATCGGTGATACGCCGGCCGAGACCGAGGCCGCTGCGCGGGCGGCGCTCGTTCGGGCAGCGGGTCACGGCGGCACCTCGGCGACCGCGTGGGCGCCGGGTCGCGCCACGCTCGTCGGCGAGCACGTCGATTACGCCGGGGGTGTGGTGCTGTGCATGGCGGTCGATCTCGGGATCGCCGCCGCGGTGCGGCCTGCCGGCTGCGGGTCGATTCCTCGTCACCAGCGGTGGGGTGACGGTCGAGCGGGAGCGCGCCGAGCCGCAGGGCGACATGGCGGATCGAGTGCTCGCCGCGGTGGTGGCTCTTCGAAGCCGCGGCATCGAGGTCCCGTTCCTGGAGGCCGCGATCGCGGCGACGCTTCCTGCAGGTGCCGGCCTCGCATCGTCCGCCGCGTTGATGGTCGCGATGGCGGCGGCGGTCCTCCGGCTCACCGGGATGTCGATGCCCGCGCGGGAGCTGGCGGAGGTCGCGCTCAGCGCCGAACGCGACGTCCTGGGCATCCCGTGCGGCCCGCTCGACCAGCGCGCGGTGGTCGACACGCCTCCCGGCGGCATGCTCCTGCTCGACTGCCACACCGGCGCGGCGGTGCCGCTGGAGTGGCCGTGGCCCGAAGCCGTCGTGATCGCCTGCGACACCGGAGCCGCACACGACGTCGGCGGTGAGGAGTACCGGCGGCGGCGCTGGGAAACCGAGCTTGGCCTCGCCGCGCTCGGGGTCAGCACCTGCCAGGAGTTGACCCTCGAGGCTGTGCATGGAGCCGAACTCGACGCGACGGTGCGGCGCCGCCTCCTGCACGTGGTCGGCGAGAGCGCGCGAGGCGTCGATGCCGCGAAAGCAGTCGGGAGCTCGGACCTGGAGGGTCTCGGCCGGCTGATGTCGGCGAGCCATGCGTCGCTCCGTGACCTTCATGAGGTGAGCACGCCGACGCTCGACGCCGTCGCCGCCGCAGCGGAGGCGGTGCCGGGTTGCCTGGGTGCTCGCATGGTCGGGGCGGGATTCGGCGGGACGGTGGTGGCACTGACCCGGCGGAGCAGCGCGGCCGCGTGCCGGCAGGCGATGAGCGAGGCCTGCGACGGGGGGTCGACATTCGAGCTGCGGCCCTCGCCGGGCTTCGCGACGCTGGCCCCGGACGTCGTGCGCGGCTAAACTCGACGCCGCATGGGTGGCAATGTCGCCGCTGCGGCGGGCTGCGCCGCCGGGTATCTGATCGGGTCGGTTCCGTTCGGCCTGATCGTCGGCCGGATCGCGGGCGGCGTCGACGTCCGTGACGTCGGCAGCGGCAATATCGGCACGACCAACGTGCTGCGCGCGGCCGGCGCGAAGGCAGGTGCGCTGACGTTCGCTCTCGATGTCGCGAAGGGCGCCGCAGCCGTCGGGGTGGCTCGCCGGATGGGGGCTGACCCGGCAGCGCAGGCCGCTGCGGGGCTCGCCGCGTGCGTCGGGCACTCGTGGCCCGCGTTCGCCCGCTTCCGGGGCGGCAAGGCGGTTGCCACGGCGTTCGGTGGGCTCGTCATCGTAGCGCCCGAGGCGGCCGCCTTTGCCACGGTGGCCGGACTCGGCACGCTCGCGCTGACCCGCACCGTGTCGATGGGGTCCCTCGCGGCGGCTGCGGCCGCCCCGCTCGGGGGCGCGCTCGAGAGCCGCCGGCTCCACACCGCCGTGCCGTTCGTCTTCTCCGCGCTCGCCGCGACGCTGGTGGTCGTCCGGCACGCGCCGAACATCCGCCGCCTCCTGCGAGGCGAGGAGCCGCAGCTCTCGAGCCGTCTGTTCGGTGGGTCGTAACCGGGCGGCGGTGCCGGTACAATGGGGGTGGTCGCGCTAGGCGGGGCTGTAGCGGTGCCCTGTACCCGCAATCCGCTGTAGCGGGGCTGAATTCCCCACCGAGGGGGCGCGTTGTCGGGTCTGCTCCGGACGCGCCGGCGTTGACGACTGGGTCCCGCGCAGCTCGGGCCCGTGAACCCCGTCAGGTCCGGAAGGAAGCAGCGGTAAGCGGTCCCCCGGGGGTGCCGTGGGGCAACCTGGTCTGAGCCGGTCGTACGGGTGAGCGCCGGTGACGGGCCAACGACGTGGGGTGCGCGACTACCCCGTCACCGCCGGCGCCGGCCGGCGCGTGAGAACCGCCGTCATTGCGACAATGCCGGCCACCTGTGAGCCTGGCCCTTTATCGCCGCTATCGTCCGCAGCGCTTCGCCGACCTGGTCGGACAGGAGGTGGCCGCACAGACGCTGCTGAACGAGGTCAGGTCGGGTGGTTTGGCGCACGCGTACCTGTTCGCCGGGGTACGCGGCACGGGCAAGACATCGACGGCGCGCATCCTGGCGCGAGCCGTGAACTGCGATGCCCCGGTGGACGGCGAGCCGTGCAACGAGTGCCCACCGTGCAGGGAGATCCTGACCGGCGCCGCGGTTGACGTGCTCGAGATCGACGCGGCGAGCAACCGAGGCATCGACGAGATGCGCGACCTCAGAGACAAGGTTCGCTATCTCCCGGCGTCGCTGCGCCGCAAGGTCTACATCATCGACGAGGCGCACATGCTGACCACGGATGCGTGGAACGCGTTCCTCAAGACTCTCGAGGAGCCTCCGCCACACGTCCTCTTCGTGCTCGCCACGACGGAGCCGCACAAGGTTCCCGAGACGGTGCGGTCGCGCGTCCAGCGCTTCGACTTCCGGCGCGTGCCGGTGCCCGCGATCCAGGCGCTGCTCGGGAAGATCGCCGAGGCTGAGCAGGAGCCGGTCGATGCCGACGCACTGCTCCTGCTGGCGACGTCGGCGCAGGGAAGTCTTCGCGATGCCGAGGTGCTGCTGGAGCAGGCGCTCGGGGCCGGCACGCGACCGGTGACCGTTGCGGTGGCGCGACGCTCGCTGGGGCTGACCGATCCGACGACCCTGTACAGCCTCGTGACGTCACTCGCAGGTGCGGACGCCGCCGGGACGCTCCGTGCGGCGGCGGCCGCGTTCGAGGCGGGCGCCGACCCGCGGCAGCTGTTTCGCGACGTCGCCCGGCTTGCGCGGGCTGCGGAGTTGGTGGCGCTCGGGTACCCGGAGGGCGCCGCGGTGGGCCCGGACGAGGTCGCGCTGGTCACCGACCTCGGGTGCGATCGCGCCGCCCGGCCTCTGGCTGCGCCTGCTCGAGCTGATCGCCGAGGCGGAGATGAACCTCCGTCAGTCGGTCGACGCCCGTCTGATCGTCGAGGTGTGCTTGCTGCGAGCGATCCGCCCGCCTGAGTCGGATGGCGCTTCCGCGGGTGTTGCCGCGCTCGAGGCTCGGGTTGCGGCGCTCGAGCGCGGAGGCCGAGGTGCCGCGACACGCCGTGCCGATCCGGTGCCGGCGGTGGTCAGGGATTCGTCCGTCGTCGTCGAGGCTGCGCCGAAGCCGCCGGGCAAACCCGTCGAGACGGGTACGGTCGAGGTGAGCGCACCGGTCGGACCTGGCGAGGCGGCCGAAGCTGGCGTGGCGGCCGAAGCCGGCGTGGCGGCCGAACCGGTCGAACCGATCATCGAGGCGATCGGCCGGCGAGACCTGACGAACGTCGATGGGTGGATCGCCGAATGGCCGGTCGCGATCGAGGCGGTGGCTCGGGTCAACAAGGGCCTCGCCGGCGTGCTTCGCGATTGCAAGCCCGTCGACGCGGATGCCACGAGCGTCACGATCGGGACGAACGGCCGGTTCCATCACGAGCAGATCAGCGACCCGGAGAAGCGTGCGGTGATCGCCGCGGCGCTGTCGACGATCGGAGGCCGGCCGGTCGAGGTCGTCACCCGCTTCACCGGCGAGGACCGGCCGCGCGGCGACGGCGGAGGCAAGGTGAGTGGTATCACGCAGGCCGTGCTCGATACGTTTGCGGGCAGCCGGGTGACGGCCACGCGGCTCCATGACGACAAGCCCCTTGGGGCGCCGCGATCGGTCAACGGTGCGTAGACTGCCCCAACGAGGCCCACGATGAAGAACCAGCAGCAGATGATGAAGCAGCTCCAGCAGGTCCAGGCCCGCATGGCCAAGATGCAGGAGGAGCTCAACGACCTGACCGTCACCGGGACGGCAGGTGGTGGGGTGGTGTCGGTCACCGCGGATGGGCATCAGAAGGTGCTCGCGGTGACGATCGAGCCGGAGGCCCTCGAGGAGGGTGCCGAGATGCTTTCTGACCTGGTCCTGGCGGCGTGCAACGACGCCCTCGACAAGTCGCGCGACAAGGCGGCGGCACATATGTCGCAGCTGACCGCGGGCTTGGGACTCCCTCCTGGTCTGATCTGACCGGGATCGGACGGTGATGACGGAGCAGGGGTGTGGCACTCGTCCCTGAGGCGGTCGAGCGGCTGGCAGCCGAGTTCGGCCGTCTGCCGGGGGTCGGGCCGAAGACGGCGCAGCGGCTGACGTTCTTCTGCCTGCGGGCGCCTGCTGACATGTCGCAGCGCCTCGCCACGGCGCTGAATGACCTCCACAGTTCTGTGCGGCCGTGCTCGCGCTGCTTCTTCATCGCGGACGGGCCGCTCTGCGCGATCTGCACCGACGCGAAGCGGGATGGATCGGTGCTCTGCGTGGTGGAGGAGGCGCTCGACGTGCTGGCGGTGGAGCGGAGCGGTGAGTTCCACGGGCTGTACCACGTGCTGGGCGGGGCCCTGTCGCCGATGGACGGGGTCGGGCCCGACGACCTGCGCATCCGCGAGCTCGAGCACCGCGTGGGCGAGGGCGAGATCCGCGAGGTGGTGATCGCGACCGATCCGGACGTGGAGGGAGAGGCGACCGCGTACTACGTGGCGGAGCGGCTCGCCGGTCTCGGCGTGACCGTGTCGCGGCCGGCGCACGGGCTGCCGGCGGGGTCGGACCTCGAGTATGCGGACGAGCTCACCATGGCGCGAGCGTTTGCGGGGCGGCGGTCGATCTGAAGGGAGCCGCTCGCCCTACTTGGCGGGCGGGGTTTCGGGCTGTGCGGCTCCGGTGGGGGAGCTGCTGAGCACGGTGAGGGTGACTGCCCACTGCTGTGGCGTGTCGCTCGAGCACACGAGGGACGATGAAAGCGTGGCCTGACCTGGCGCGTCGGCGATGAACGCCTCGTTCGTCGACCCGCCGGGGGGCAGCGGAAGGGGGATCGGCAGAATCGCGACGACCGCTTCGTTGCTGCTCTGCACGGTGGTCCACCGGCAGCCGTCGTCGTTGGGGTGAAGGAGCAGCGCGTCCACCGCCTGGCAGCGAACCAGGCTGTATGAGCGACCGTTGTCTGTCACTCCGAGAGGGAACAGATCGATCGCCTGGCCGCCCTGCTGTTGCTGTCCGGGGCAGCTGGGAGCTGTGGTCACCTGGATCGCGCCGGAACTGAGCGAGGCTGCGCTGGGTGTCGGCGTCGTTCCGGTCCTCGACCCGCAACCGGCCAGCAGCGTCGCGGACGCCATCAGCGTGGCGGCGATCAGCCTTGAGTCCATCCTACTGACGCTACGCCTGGGGAGGATCTGGGTTCCGGATCACGCGACCGGTCGCAACCCACTAGGCCGTCAGTCAGCTTGGGCTGGGAGGGTGAGGTGCCCCAGGCCGGGCTATGAGGGCCATCAGAATCGCGAAGAAGATGAGAAACAGGATCACCACCAACGGGGTTGCGAGGAGAACCGGGAAGAGCACGAGAATCAGCAGCAGGGCGACGAAGACGCCGGCGAGGACCCACCATCGGTGGTTGCTGAGCCACGGCATGGCCCGGACTGTCTCATGAAGCACAGGTATACGCGACGGGCGATGATCTCCTGGCGCCATCGACCGGTACTCAAGCCAGGCCGAATTCAAACTGAGGCTCCGCTCCGGGGCCGGTAGTGGGTCAGTTTGAATCCGGCTTGCGGTGTCTCCACCAGACCAGAGCGGAGAGCCCTACGGCGACGACTACCAGCCCTATGGTCAAGGGCGCCACCAGTGAGAAGCTGCCGAGAAGGCCGTTCAGCCAGATGAGCAGGGCGAATATCCCGATTGCTCCGAACAGCACCAACACCACCGGAGAGTCGCTAAAGATCTCCAAGAAGTCCATTGCCGGACTACCGTAGCGCGTCTAATGCGCGAGGAGCGCAACGATCTCGTCGATCTTCCAGACGTGATCGCTGACGCCAGCCGCCATGGCAGGGGTGCGCGGGTATGGGTTGGCGAGGCTCATGTGTGGCCTCGCGAAGTTGTAGTACATGAAATGCAGGGAGACGGCGGCAGCTAGGTTCTCGACCTTGCGGGAGAACGCATTTGTGAGCCGGGTGAACCGGCGCATCCCCATCCGCATGGTCAGGTTCTGGCGCTCGACGTGCGACGTGCCGACCTCGGACAGCTCGGGCTCGCCGCTGATGCGGATGGCCTTGCGAGCCGAGGCACTTGGCAGGGCTGTATCTGTGGTCGGCCTCGGGATCGGAGCCGTAGATCTTGATGAGCTGTGCGTAGTCCATTCCGGCTCCGAAGGCACCTTCGACCGCTTCGAGGTAGAGATGGAGCCCGTCCGTGGTGAGCTGGACGCGGCCAGCCAGACGGGACTGGAGGTCGTCCATCACGGCGATCGCTGCCTGACCTGACCGGTCGCCCACGTACCACGTCGGGACCAGCTTGGTGGCGCGGTCGATAACAGTCCACGTCCACACGTCGCCCCAGCCCACTTCGCCCCGGTGCGCCTCGGGGACGTTGCGCGCCTTGGCGTTGCAGAAGCTCCAGATCTCGTCGGCCTGGAGCGAGCGGCAGGGAAGGTCGCGGAGCACACGGTTCTGGTACTCGGAAGCAGCAGCGCCGAGATCGACCAGGAGCTTGGTGACGGTGTTCTTGGCGACGCCTGTGATCCGCACCGTGGCGCGGATGGAGTTGCCCTCGACGAGGCAGCGGACCACGGCGGTCCTCTTGGCTGTCGAGAGTGTGTTCATACTGACCATACTACTTGAGCGCATAGGCATTGTCAAGGTGACCTTGTACATGCGAAAACCCATATGGGACTAGCCAAAAGGGTGTAGGCGCGGTAGGATTTGAACCTACGACCTAGCCGTTCGAAAGGCTTGCTCTGGTCCGCTGAGCTACGCGCCCACGTGGTCCGGTGAGTTATGGACCGTCGGAGCCTTACTTGCTCTGGCGGTCCTTGTTCGTCTAGCTCAGATTCCGCTCGCCTCCTCGCTAAACGTGTACATCGGGGGCCGAGGAAGCATGACGTTAGCTAGCCTCCACACTGCCGCCTTTTCGCCCTCTGGGATCTCGGACGTGACGATCCCTACTCGCTTGAGGTACGAAGCGCCTCACGGACCATCTCAGCTCGGGAATCCTCGCTGGCGCCCCCGATCCATTCGCGCCGCCAGAGTTCGTCAGCGAGAGCCTTGATCGTCATGGCTTCGCCGTTCGCGCGCAACACCTCAGGATGGCATCCCGCAGCAGGGCCGCGTAATGTGCGGTGAGATCCATTCGATGTCAGCAAGGACTCGGACCCGCTGGGCGACGCCGGAACTGTCGTCTACCGCCTCATGGAGTGGGGGACGAGATCTTCCAGATCCTTGATTGCGCGTCGAGCTGTCGCGTGTGCCCTAGTCTCGCAAGCTCCTCGCAAGCTCCGTAATTGCAGCTACAAGTGTGCTGTCATGAGGAATCGTACCAACATGACCTTGTGACGCAACCTGGGTTATCAGTCCTCGCTATCCACCACCGCTGCCTCTCTTCGCATCTCACCGCTGCTCCGCCGTGAGCTTCGCGGCCCTCCGCTCCCCCTTCTCCGCCAGCCGCCCGAGCGCCACCGCTGCCTTCTTCCCCGCTCGATCAGCGTTCCCTCGCCTCGTCCACGATACGCCGCGAGCCGTTCAGTCTCTCGCTTCCTTGGCGCTCAGCATGAATCCATGTACAGCCTCGGCTTCGAGCGGAATTAGGCGGTGACGAAACTGACCCACTACCCCGGGCCGCTCAACTTGACCAGGGACCCTCGGACGAGTAAACTTCGGGGGTTGCCCGTTCGGGGGTGCTCCCGACGGCCGCGTTGCCAGGGATCCCATCGTGGACTTGGCGCGCCATGAACCTTGACACTTGAAGAGTGGAGACGACTTTCCGCGAAGGCCCCGGGTCCCGTGCGATGAGCACGGACCGGCGTAGGCCTCGTCAAACATGTCTTCGACCCGGTTCGACCGGGTGATAGACGTATTCATGGAGAGTTTGATCCTGGCTCAGGATTAACGCTGGCGGCGTGCATGAAACATGCAAGTCGAGCGCGGTGTGATGCGGGGTAACCCAACTCACATCTAGCGGCGAACGGGTGAGTAACACGTGAGCAACCTACCTTCGAGTTGGGGATAGCCCTGGGAAACCAGGATTAATACCCGATGTGGTCACAACAGGACATCCTGATGTGAGTAAAGGCGCAAGCCGCTCGATGACGGGCTCGCGGCCTATTAGCTTGTTGGTGGGGTAACGGCCTACCAAGGCGATGATGGGTAGCTGGTCTGAGAGGACGATCAGCCACACTGGGACTGAGACACGGCCCAGACTCCTACGGGAGGCAGCAGTTAGGAATTTTCCGCAATGGGCGAAAGCCTGACGGAGCAACGCCGCGTGAGTGATGAAGACCTTCGGGTTGTAAAGCTCTGTCGGAGGGGAAGAACACAATGACGGTACCCTCCAAGAAAGCCCCGGCTAACTACGTGCCAGCAGCCGCGGTAATACGTAGGGGGCGAGCGTTATCCGGATTTACTGGGCGTAAAGCGCGTTAAGGCGGCCGGCAAAGTTGGTGGTGAAATTTCAGGGCTCAACTCTGAAACTGCCTCCAATACTCGCCGGCTTGAGTGCGAGAGAGGAAGGTGGAATTCCCGGTGTAGTAGTGAAATGCGTAGATATCGGGAGGAACACCAGTGGCGAAGGCGGCCTTCTGGCTCGCAACTGACGCTGTAGCGCGAAAGCGTGGGGAGCGAACGGGATTAGATACCCCGGTAGTCCACGCCCTAAACGATGTGCACTAGGTGTTGGGCGTATTGACGCGCTCAGTGCCGCAGCTAACGCATTAAGTGCACCGCCTGGGGAGTACGGTCGCAAGAT
>CAVQLW010000014.1:0-43886 GCA_963713485.1 Candidatus Dormiibacterota bacterium | reverse complement strand
CAGAGCGCTCGGTGATGCTCCACGAGCCGCGGCTGGGTTGAGCGCAACCCTCCTCGTTGCGGCGGCGGTCACGCTCGGTTCGATGTTCACGCCGTTCGTCACCCAGGGCTGCATCTTCTGCCCCGTGGACTACACGATTCCGGCGCGCAGCGTGTTTCAGGGTCTCGACGGCTGGATCGCGCTCCTCGTCGGGGTCGCGCTCCTGTTCTTCAGCGTGTCTGCTCACGATCCGCCGTGAGCGCCGCACGGCGATCGTGTGTGCGGCGCTCGCCGCCGCCGCCCTCGTGCTCTGCATCTTCGAGAGGGTCGACGCGGCGGGACGTGTGATCGGTCTGGACGCAGTCGCTCCACCGGTTGAACTCGGTGTCCCGGGCGCGCAGATCGTGGGGATCCCTCCCCCGGTCTACACCGACTTCGGTTTCTACGTGTTCCTCGTGTCCCGATCGTTGCGTTCATCGCGGCGGTGGGCATGCTGGTCACGTTGACGGCAACGCGCCGCCCGATCGAATTCCGCTCACGACGACCACGCGTTAGCCGGTCATCTTCCGAAGCCGCGACTTGCGGGAGGTCAGTCCGCGGCTGCGACCGTCGACTTACCGACCGCCTGGAGCACCGCCGGCCGCTCTGCGGGTGCGTCCGCGTGCAGCTCGGCGATCAGGCAGTCCACGACGTCGCGCAGCGATCCGCCGGCTTCGACCACCTCGCGCTGACGGAGGTAGCTCGAACCCCGTTCCATGATGTCGAGCGCCCCGCGCAGCTCCGCGGTGCACCCGAGCCGCGTCGCGATCGGTGTCAGGTCCTCGACGAGCTCGCGGATCGCCTGCCGGAGCGGCTCCGTCCTCCCGCCCTCGTCGAGAATGATCGACGCGTCGAGCCCGTGCCGCGCCGCACGCCATTTGTTCTCTCCACCAGCCACGCGCGCGGAATCGGCAGCGTGTAGCCGCGGTCGATCATCACGTCGAATTGATGCACCAGGCACTGGCTCAACGCGGCGACGACCGCGACCTCACGCAGCGTTGGAATGCCGTCGCAGACGCGGAGCTCGACCGTGCCGAAGCTCGGGTGCGGGCGGATGTCCCACCACACCTCGCGGATGGTCTTGATTGTTTGCGACGAGATGAGGGTCTCCATCAGCTGCTCGAACTGCGGCCAGCCGTTCAGCTGCCACGGCGGTCCCGCGGTCGGCAGGCTCTCGAACACCTTGGAGCGCCAGGAGGCCATGCCCGTCTCGTGGCCCATCCAGTATGGGCTGGACGCGGAGAGCGCGAGGAAATGCGGGATGTACGCAGAAAGGCGTTCACCATCGAGATCGCCTTCTCCCCGCTGCGCACCCCGACGTGCACGTGGATGCCGAAGATCTGCATCTGTTTCGCCGGCCACTGCATCTCGTTGACGAGCCGCAGATATCGGGGATCGGGGCTGATCTCCTGACGCGCCGGGTCGCTGAACGGTGCGTGCCGGAGCAGATGATCTCGAGGTTGCGTGGCTCCGTATACGTCCGAAGCTCCGCGAGCGTCGCCGCCAGATCGTCCCGCGCACCGCCGGCCGTCTCGCAGATCCCGGTGATGATCTCGACGGTCGACTGCAGCAGCTCGGGCTTGGCCTTCGGGTGGCCGCCCGGCCCGTGCGGCGCACCCATCTCCCCGAGGATCTCGTGAGCGCCCTTCACCAACTCCCGGCTGTCGCGGTCGATGAGCTCGAGCTCCATCTCCACGCCGATCGTGGGGCGAGGGCTCGAGACGAATTCGATGGGCATGGTGGGGAGACAACTCTACGCCGCCGCAGCGCGTTGATCATGGGCCCACGCAGCGAGCAGGCCCCGGAAATGCGCGATGAATTGCTCGTGCTCGTGCGCCGGGAATGTGCCGCGGACGGTGTCCACGATGATCCGGTCGAACTCCGGGCTTTCGACCCATGCCACCGACAGCTCGTCGACGTGCGACAGGTGCCGTTCGCAGAATTCCCGATACCGGTCGACCTCGAGCTGACGATCGGCGATGACACGGTATGCGGCGAGTTTCTCGGTGTACGTGAGATCCGCCCGGTCGGCGACGGCGAAGTACGCCTCCGTGTCGAGGTCGACCGTCTGCAGCCGGCCGGTGACGCAGCAGAACACGACCCACTTCAGGAGGGTGCGGATCGCCCACGGGAAGTAGTAGTGGAGGCTGGTGAGCGCGAGGTCCGGCGTCGCGTTGGCGTAGTCGATCGGGTACACGTCGTCGCCCCGCACGAGCGTCTCGCAGCTGTTGAGCTCCCAGCGGAAGAAGGCGTTGACGGTGCGAAGGATGCTCACCACCTCGTCGCCGGCACGAGGCTGCAGGAAGTCGTGATCCACCGAGTAGCGCTCGTGCATCGGACGGTCGGGGTGGAAGTGCAGCACCATCACCTCGGCGCCGATGCCGAGGCTGCGCGCGAACGCATCGAAGCCATCCACCGCCGCCTGCAGGTGCATCAGACGCTGGTCGGACTCGTCGTACGCCCGGTGCAACGTCGCAGTGTCCTCGACGCGGCTCACACCGACCCACGCGCCGCCGTCGAACGGCTTCATGTAGAGCGGCATCCCGACGGCGTGGGCGACCGCCTCGAGGTCGAAGTACCGAAGGTATCGCTGCGCGGTCCCCGCGAAACGAGGGTTGTCCGGCGGCACCTTGTTCGGCAGCATCCACGTCTCGGGCACCTTCAGACCGAGGCGGATCATCGCGCAGTACGCGGCGTGCTTCTCCATCGCCTGGAAGGTGAACGGGTTGTTGAGGAGGTGGACGCGATCCATGAGCGCGACCTTCTTCAGCCACTCCCGGGGCATCGGATACCACCACCCGAGGCGGTCGATGACGAGCGAGTGGCGCGGCCGCATGCGGAGGTCGAAGGGCTCGATGGTGACCCGCTCGGTCGTGAAGCGGTGCGTCTCCCCGCCCTCGCGAATCGAGAGATCGGCCCGGCCGAGCAGCGCCTCGAACGCCGCCGGCCAGTCCTCCTCGACCCCGAGGAGCATGCCGATGAGGTGAGTCTTCGACATCGTGGATCGGAGTATGCCGTCAGCCAACCACCGGGTGCAGACCGTCCGGCGCCGCTCAGGCGCGCCTCGATCGGCCTCTCGTGTCCCCTCCGGGATCGTCCCGCCCCTCGAGCGTTGCCTCGAGCCGGAGCGTCCGCTCGAACGCCGCCCACACCGCGTCGCTCACCACCGTTCGCATGCCGCCTCGCTCGAGCTCGTACAGCGCGGCCGCGGACGTCCCGCCGGGCGACGTGACCATGTCGCGCAGCTCGGCGACGTGCTTGCCGCTCTGCAGGGCGAACTCGGCGCTCCCCTGCATCGTGTCGAGCACCAGCTCGCGCGCGACGTGGCGCGGGAACCCGAGGTGCACCGCGGCATCGGTGAGCGCCTCGATGAACAGGAAGATGTACGTCGGCCCGGTGCCGCTCACCGCCGTCGCCATCGCCACCTGGCGCTCGTCGTGGACCTCGAACTCGCGTCCCAGCGCGGTGAGCATCGTGCGCGTCCGCTGCTTTCCCTGCTCGTCGACGCTCTCGGTCGCGAACCACACGGTGACGCCGCGGCCGATCTGCGCAGGGGTGTTCGGCATGCAGCGCACGATCGCCGGGTGGTCGAGGCCGTCACCGAGCGCCCGCGTGCTTGCGCCGGCGATGACGCTGATCACGAGCTGCTCGGGACGGAGCGACCCGCGCAGCTCGGCCATGACCCCGGCGAGCATCTGCGGCTTGACCCCGAGGAGCACGACGTCGGTGCCGCGCGTCGCGTCCACGTTCTCCGCCGAGGTGCGCACCCCGTGCGCCGCGGTGAGCGCCTCGCGGCGCGAGGCACGGGGATGGGTGCACAGCACGTCGCCCGGCTCGACGAGGTCGTGCTCGAGCAGGCCCGAGAGCATCGCCTCCGCCATCACGCCGGTCCCGACGATGCCGAGCTTCGTGCCCCGAAGGCTCTCCGTGGTCATGTGACGGCAACCTTAGCGCCCGCGACGCAGGGGCCCGCTCGAGGGGCGCATGCCATGATCAGACGGCGATGACCGACCTCAGCACGTCCGGCGGCGACGATCGGCCCGTCTACCAGTGGCTGCCCGAGCCGGGCCAGCCGGGGGCCAACGACCCGTCGCCGTGGCTGCCTCCTCCCCCGCCGGCCCGCCTGCCTGCGCCTCAGCAGCACAGCCCGACGGCCCCGCGCCAGCAGCGCCGCCGGCGTGAGGGCGCCGCGGGCGGCATCATCGCGGGCATCGCGGCCTTCCTGAAATACGGGCTCGTTTTAGTCAAGTTCGGCACTTTCGGTCCGACGCTGATCACGATGGTGATCGCGGTCTGGTTCTACACGCTGTTCTTCGGCCCTGCATTCGCCGTGGGGATCGTCGTGCTCATCCTCATCCACGAGCTGGGGCACTTCATCGTGGCGAGGCGGCTGGGGCTGCCCGCACGGCTTCCCATCTTCATCGGACCGCTCGGCGCCGTCACCAACCTGCGCCGCGCGCCGGGCGACGCGGGCATCTCCGGCGTGATCGCCCTCGCCGGACCGGCGATCGGGACGGTGGCCGCGCTCATCTGCTTCCTGCTCGCGTCGATGGCGGAGCCCGGCTACGCCCGCTATCTGCTGCTCGCGCTGGCGTACTTCGGTTGCTTTCTCAACCTCATCAACCTCATCCCGGTCGGATTCCTCGACGGCGCCAAGGTCGCCGACGCGATCCCCCGGTGGATGATGGTGGCCGGTCTCCTCGCAGTCGCCGTGGTGGTGCTCCTGCTCGGGAATCCGATCGGCATCATCTTCCTGATCCTCGGCGTGTTCCACGTCATCGGGCGCTTCCGAAGCGGTGGCAGCAGCGCCGACCCAGCCCGGATCGCCGCGTCGAAGCGTGTCGGTCTGGGCGCCGCGTACGTCGCGATCATCCTGGTGGCCGCGGGTGGAATGTCCATCGCGAACACGGCCATCGTGAACAGCAATTTCGTGCCCGGGGTCACCGCCCCGCCGGCAAACAGCACGACCAGTCTCTGACGGGGTTCGCGCCGGTCAGGGTGCCGGGGTCGAGGTCAGCTCGCAGCGCGGGAATGGAAACGTGATCGAGTTGTACAGATCCGCGTACACATCGAGCTGGCTGCTGTTCTCGTAGTCGAATCCGATCAACATCGCATGCGAGGTGTCGAATTTGAGCCGGATCTCCGCGTACAGCGGCAGACGTGCCACCGGCAGCGGCGTCGGCGTTGCGCCGGTGTACGAGGGGTTCTTCACGTACTGGTTGAGCGTGCCCGTGTACCCGCAGACCACCACGGACCCTGACATCGCCTGTGTGTAGCCCGCGAGGCCCGGTGGTCCGAACGACGCGAGGGTCGCGCCGGTCTCGAGCACGATGTTCTGCTTGCCCTGCTGGGGCAGGAAGATCGCTCCGTACGACTCCTGCTGGAACGCCCAGTCCTGCGGGTAGAGCAGCGCGTCGCCGTCGGCGGATTGATAGGCGTTGAACGTCCCCTGCGCGGTGAGGGTCGGGTCGGCAACGATCCACCCGGTCACGCTCCGGCCCTGGACCCTGAACCATCCGCCCCCGCCGCTCTGGTACTGGAGGACGGAGAACGTCGCTCCCTCGGCCGCGTCGCCGACGACGTTCGAGGAGCCCAGCGCGGGCGCGGAGTGGATGCGCAGCCCGAGCGGGCTGAGCACGGTCCTCGTGGTGCCGACGAGGACCGGCGTCGCGCTCGGCGTCGGGCTGACCGGCGTCGTGTGGGTCCCGGACGGCGTCGGCGTCGGGTTCGAGCGCGAGGACGATCCGCATCCCGCCAGGGTCACGGCGGCGGCCGCGAGGCCGGCGCAGGTCAGGCGGCGAGCACGCGCAGACATCCGCTCACGGACGCGGCGAGGCCGCGCAGGTCGTATCCGCCCTCGAGCAGCCAGAGGCTCCGGCCTTCGCAGTGCGTCTCGGCAAGTGCTCGGATCCGGGTGGCGATCGCCGAGTAGGTCTCATCGCTGAGGCGCAGCTCGGCGAGCGGATCGTCCCGGTGCGCGTCGAATCCCGCGCTCACCACGATGAGGTCGGGCTCGTGCGCCGCGACCGCGGGGAGCACCGTCTCGTCGAAGAGGCTGAGCCAGCGCGTCCCGTCCGTTCCCGGTGGGATCGGGACGTTGATCGTCGTCCCCGTGGCTCCCGCGTCGCCGCGCTCATCCGGATGCCCGGTGCCGGGGTACCAGGGGAACTGGTGCAGCGACGTGTAGAGGACGCTCGGGTCGGCGTAGAAGATGTCCTGCGTGCCGTTCCCGTGGTGCACGTCGATGTCGACGATCGCGACACGCCGGGCACCGGCGCCCTGAGCCACGCGGACGGCCATCGCCGCGTTGTTGAAGAGGCAGAACCCCATCGGCAGCTGCGCCGTCGCGTGGTGGCCGGGCGGCCGCACGACCGCGAAAGCAGCCCGCACCTCCCCCGCCATGACCGCTTCGGCTGCGCGCGACGAGCATGCGGCGGCGCTCAACGCCACCTCGTACGAATACTCGGTGCAGTACGTGTCGGCGTCGAGCCATCCCCCGCCCTTCACCGCCAGCCCCTCGACGCGACGGATCTCGTCCTCGGCGTGGACGAGCAAGGGCAGGGCGCGTCGTCCGGCCGGAGCCTGCAGCCACGGCAGCGTCGCGAGCGAAGGATCGGCGGCGATCCCGGCAACGATGGCGTCGACACGCTCGGGCCGCTCCGGGTGACCCTGACTGGCGTGATCAGCCTGGTCGTCGTTGCGGATGAGCGCCAGCGGCACCGTCACGCCGGTGCAACCGCCGAACGGACCGCATCGATACGCTCGCGCAATGACCTGGCGGCCGGACCAGGGCCCTCCGGCGCGCCGCCGATCCCGCGGCTCACGGCGACGACGACGCCGGCACGCCGGGCGTCGAGCCCGGCCCTCACCGCGTCCTCGAGTGATCCGCCCTGGGCGCCGACCCCGGGCAGCAGCAGCGGGGCGGTCGGTGCGGCGCCGCGGATCGTGGCAACCGCGTCCGGCGCGGTGGCGCCGACCACGAAGCCGACGGCGCCCGCGGGATCGAGCCGCATCCCCATCTGCACGATGCGCATGCTCACGGGCACACCGCCCTCGAGCCGCGCGTCGAGGAGATCTGCGGCGCCGGGATTGCTGCTCCGCGCCACGATGAAGACGCCCCGGCCATCGCGTTCGAGGAAGGGGCGGATCGAGTCGCCGCCCAGCAGTGGATTGACGGTCACGACGTCCGCACCGAGGACGTCGAAGAGCGCCCGCGCGTACGCAGCCGCCGTGTTGCCGATGTCGCCGCGCTTGGCGTCGAGGATGAGGATGCGGTCGGCCGGCACATGTGCCCGCAACCGCTCGAGAACCGCGTATCCGGCCGATCCGTGCTGCTCGAAGAAGGCCAGATTCGGCTTGAAGGCGCAGACGTGCTCGATCGTCGCCTCGACGACGTTCAGGCAGTAGCGCTCGGCATCGGCGGCGGTCGAGAACCCGTCCGGATCGAGCCCGGCGCAGAGGAGCGACCCGGACGCTTCGACGCACGCGTCCAGGCGTGCGGCGAATGTCACGGCGCTACCAGACCTCCCTCTGCGTGCTCGGCTGGATCGCCCCCTGGTCGGCGCGGGGCGCGTACGGGGCCTCGATGCGTTCCTTCTCGGTCGACGCGCAGAGCGGGCACACGCGCGCCATACGGCCGTCGAGGATCACGGCGGCGAGGCGGAAGATCGGCGTCAGCCGTCCACAGTTGTCGCAGGGTGCAGTCACCGCCATTGCTGCCCCGATATTGCCACGCGGAGAGGGTCAGCCAGCGATCGGGACGGGCGCCGGGCGCGGTGGCGGCACCCGGCGCGACAGCCGGGCACGCTCGCTGATGTGGCGAAGCATCTGCGCCGCCTCCTCCTCGTCGCGGCAGCGAGCCGAAGCGTGCCAGCGCCGGCCCGCCGTATCCACCTCCACCGTCGCCACTCGGAACGCGCGCTGGAGCGGCCCCGACTTGAGATGGACGCTCTGGACCTTCACGAGCGGGACGATGATCGTCGAGCACTCGACCCTCCCGGTCCGGGCGTAGACGTAGCGCCCGCCGAACCACGCGGCGAGGAAGTGGAAGGAGAACGGTGCCTTGAGCCGCGCCCTCGCAGGCGGACCGGCGTCGGGCGGAGGGTTCGGATGCGCGTCCGGCAGCACGCGCGCCAGCAGCCAGAGTGCCTGTTCGCGGGTGGCCACCGGGATGAGCGTCCGCGCCACCTGCTGCGCGTCGCGGTCGGCCTGGCGGGACACGGTCTGGCGGGCGACGTCCACCTCGAGGCGCGCCCAGCCGAGCATCCGCCAGAAGAGCGGTTCCACGACCCGGACGGCCTGGATCCGGCCGAACGGGATCGTCTCGTGGCGGCGCTGGAGCAGACCCCGGTCAAGCCGGACGCCGTCGCCCGCCTCGCTGATCGAGAAGTCGAAGTCCTCGTTGAAGGCGCGGGCGACCCCCAGGGCGCTGAGGACGAGCGCGGTCACCGCCGTGCCGAGCGCGCCCGCACCGATGATCGGGGCGGCGGCGATGGCGCCGAGGCCGGCGATCGCGATCAGCACCGGGGCGAGGACCTGCGCGCGCATCAGCAGCGCCGGCAGGAGCAGCCCGTTCTGGATGTGGAGCAGCGGTATCGCAGGCGGCTCCGGCGTGCCGGCGTCGAGCCCGTGGGCAAGAGCGAGGAGCCGCGCCCGCACGATCGGCGCCTGCGCTGCCGTGAGGTACGCGAGGCGGCCGTGCTCGCCACCCCGCCCGGCCGAGACCACTCGCACCTCGGCGAGGCCGAGGAACCTCCCCGCCAGCGGCGCGATGACGTCGACCGCCTGGATGCGGGCCAGGGGGATGCGCAGCGACTGCCGCCGGATGAACCCCGTCTCGATCTGCAGGTTGCCGTCCGCGATCCGCCACCGGGTGACCGCCCAGGAGATCACGCCGCCGATGCCACCGACGGCGAGCAGGCACAGGTAGACGATGAGCGACGCGCTGAACCCCGAGTCGCGGTGCTGGCCCTGCGAGTCGGCGATCGACGGCACGGCGATGACGAGCACGCCGATCAACACCGCACCGAAGCGAACGACCGGGGACAGCGGGTGCAGACGCCGCCACGTCTGGCCCACCTCGGCCTCACCCGGCGGGATCAGCGGCGGACCGGCCGCGGTCGTGGGGGGCGGCTGCACGCTCACAGGCCGGTCGCCTTCGCCTCCCCCACCAGGGCCAGCCGGTCGCGGAGCGCGTCGGCGTCGGCACGGACGAGACCCGGGATGCGGGCATCGCTGGCGGCGGCTGCGGTGTGGAGCTGGACCGTCGCAAGGCCGAAGGCGCGATCGATCGGCCCGGCGGTGACATCGATGAACTGCATGCGGCCATACGGCACCACCGAAACCCTGCGAAAGAGCAGCCCGCGGGTGACGATCAGGTCCTCCTCGCGCTCCGCGTATCCCCAGGAACGGTACCGGCCCCGCTCGACAAGCCACGCGGAGCCCGCGATGAGGGCGACCACCACCGGGAGCGCGACGGTCGCCGTCACGTGGACGAGCAGCGCGACGAGGAGTGCCGCAACGAACACCGGGGTCCAGACGAGAGCGAGCTCCGTCTGGCGCGCCAGCCAGAAACGAGGCGACAGCCGCTTCAACGGAGTTGGGCCGAGCGCCAGCTCGGCGGTCACGGCGATCGCCGGAGCCTCGTCATCCCCACGAGCTATATCACACCCATCCCTGACATCCTGATCGCAACCTCGCACTGGACGTTTGGAGTTCGCGGGCGCACGATAGGCTGAGTGCAGGAGCGGCATCGGATGAACTCAATGAAAGCGCGAATCGAGTCCGACCTCAGGCGCTTCGAGCAGCGCATCGGGATCGATCGCGAGGGTCGAACCGTCTGGGTGTGGCTCATGCCGCTCGGAGTAGGCCTGATCTCCGCCGCACTGGCCCCGTTCATGCCCGGATTGCCTGACGCGACGGGGTGGCCGGAGCGACTGGCCCTGTCGATCTTCGCGCTGCTCACGATGACGGCGATCGCATCGATCTACCTCATCTCCTTCGACAACGACCACAACCAGCAGGCGGCCGTCGAGGACTCGCCCGGCCAGAACGACACCGGCGGCTCGAAGGCGCCGACGCCTCCGACCGGCTCGCCGCCGCCGCAATGGGTGAGCGCGCTCGATACGACGGTCGAGGAGGAACCGGTTCCCGAGCACGCCGCAAACCACCGCGAGGATCGATCGCGGGTTCCCACGGGAGCGCCCCGCTAAGCGCTGTCCCGAACCAGCGCGATTGCGCGGGTGCGCGGCGGCGGGAGCCGGGCGAGCAGTTCCAGGACACGGCTGCCGGCGCTCAGGCCGCGATTCCCCGCCACCGTGCGTCAGTCGCGAGCTGAGACGATCTCGAGCCCGGCGGCCACCGCGTTGCTGAACTGGTCGCTCACCACGACCACGTCACGTCCCGCGCGATCAAGTAGGGACCCGGCCACCGCGGCGCGGTACCCGGCGGCACAGTGCACCCACACCCGACCGGGCGGCACGTCGTCGAGGCGGTCGGGCAGCTCGTGCAGCGGGATGTGCCGGGCCGCGGCGAGGTGCCCGTCGCGCCATTCACCGGCAAGGCGCACGTCGACGACCACCTCGCCGGCGCCGCCGATCGACTGCTTCAGGTCGGCAAACCCCGTCACCGGGTACGAGCTCGTGCGCAGCCCGGTCCACGGATCGTCCGATCCGTCGGAGGGGCTGAGGCCGCAGGCGGCGATCGTGTCGATCCCGATGCGGGCGAGCGCACGGCGCGCGGCGGCGAGATCCTCGTCACTCGGCCCGATGAGACTGAGCGGGCTGCCCCATGGGAGGAGCCATCCGACGTACGTCGTCAGCGGGTCGGAGAGCTCGAACCCGAGCGTTCCCGAAAGGTGGCGCGCGGCGAACGCACGGCGCTCGCGAAGGTCGATCACCCACTCCCCCGCCTCGGCGCGAGCCGCAAGCTCGCGGGCATCGCTGCGCGGCGGGAGGCTCAGATCGACAGCGCCGGTTCCCGCGCGGTTCCGCGGCGCGATGTAGGCGTAGTAGCGGGGATAGGCGTCCAGTCCCGCGACGAGACGCGCGACGAACGCGTCCTCGTCCATCAGGAGCGCCGGGTTCTCCCGTCGCTGGTGCATCGCGTCGGCCGTGTCCGCGCCGCCGACGGGGAAGCCCGCCGAGCAGAGACTGCCGAAGCCGTGCGTCGGCAGGATCGCGGCCGCGTCCGGAAGCTCGGCGGAGATCCGGCGTGCGGACCGGTGCTGGAGGTGGCTGAGACGGTCGGTCACCCACGGTCCCGCGAGGTCGGTCCGCCCCACGGAGCCGAGCAGCATCGAGCCCCCGGTGAACGCCGCGACGGGAAGGCCGTCCTCCTCGAGGACATAGGACATGTGCGTGGCGGTGTGACCCGGCGTGTGGCGGGCTCGAAGCGTCGCCCCGCCCACGGCGATGGATTCACCGTCGCCGATCGCCCGCCGCGTGTACCCGACCGACTCGCCGGCGGGGATGACGTGCGTCGCGCCGGTGACCCGGCAGAGGTCGGCGCCACCCGAGACGTAGTCGTTGTGGATGTGGGTCTCGAGCACGTGGCGCAGCGTGCTGCCGTGCTCGTCGAGCACCGCCATCACGCGGTCGATGTCTCGCTGCGGATCCACCGCCACCGCCTCCGCTCCGGCGAGGATGACGTAACTCCGATCGCCCAGCTCCGGGGTGGCGATCGTGGCGATCTCCGCACGCACCCCTGAACGATCCCACAAGAACGTGGGCTCGAGCAGAGTTGACCGCTGCGAGCGCGTTCTGCCAGTGTGTGCCGACGCATGCGCCAGCTGACCAGCCTCGACGCGCAATTCCTCGCCCTCGAGACGCCGCGCATCTTCGGCCACACGGCGGGCGTCCTCGTCCTCGACCCCTCGACCGCGCCCGGCGGCGCCATCACCCTCGCCGATCTGCAGCGTCTCATCCTCGAGCGGCTGCCACTCATCCCGGTCTTCCGCTGGCGGCTTGCCGAGGTGCCCTTCGGTCTCGACTACGCCTACTGGGTCGACGATCCCGACTTCGACATCGACTTCCATGTCCGAGAGCTCGCCCTGGTACCCCCCGGGAGCACCGCCCAGCTCCAGGATCAGGTCGCCCGGATCTTCGCCAGACCGCTCGACCGCAGCCGGCCGCTGTGGGAGCTGTATCTGATCCACGGGCTCGAGCACGGCAGGGTCGCCCTGATGACCAAGATCCACCACGCGGTCATCGACGGGATGTCCGGCGCCGAGATCCTGGGATCGCTGCTCGACCTCAGCCAGGAGGGCCGGCCTGCTCCCGACCCCGACTTCGACGCGGGCGAGGCGCGCATGCCCACCCAGGCGGAGATGCTCATCCGCGGCCTTGTCGGGCTTCCCCAGTACCCGCTGCGCCTGCTCCGCTCGCTGCCCTCGACCCTTCCCCATTTCGAGGAGGTCGGCATCTTCAACATGCTCCCCGGCGCGAGATTCGTCGGCGCCGCAGGGCGGCGGCTGGAATCGATGCTCGGCAGGTTTCCGACCGTCGACGGGCGCCGCCTTCCCGCGCCACCCCGCACGTCGTTCAACGGTCGGGTGTCAGCGCACCGCCGGATCGTGTTCGGCAGGATTCCTCTTGATGCAGTCAAAGATGTCAAGAACGCGTACGGGGTCACCGTCAACGACGTGGTCGTGTCCATCTGCGCGGGAACCGTCCGCCGCTGGCTGATCAAGCACCACGAGCTCGGCGACGCTCCATTGATCACGCAGATCCCGGTTTCGGTCCGCAGCCCCGAGCAGCAGGGCACCTACGGCAACGCCATCCTGCTCATGGGAGCCCCGCTCCACACCGAGATCGAGGACCCCGTGGACCGGCTGCGCGCGACGCACGAGGCGCTCGCGGAGATGAAGGAGCGCCACCAGGCGCTGCCGGCGACCCTGCTCCAGGATGCGAACCACTTCATCCCGCCGGCCGTCTTCTCGCGCGCCGCGCGGATCACGTTCGCGTTCGCGAGCAACTCGCGCATGCGTCCCACGTGGAACCTGGTGATCTCCAACGTCCCCGGACCGCAGTTCCCGCTGTACTGCGCGGGAGCGCGCATGGAGGCGATCTATCCCGTGTCGGTGATCACCGACGGTCTGGGCTTGAACTTCACCGTCATGAGCTACGACGGGAGTCTCGATTTCGGGATCGTCGCCGATCGCGACCTCATCCCTGACGTCGGCAGGATGATGAGCTGGTTGAAGGAGGAGCTCGCCTCGCTGGCGGTGCCGGACACCGCCGACCTCGTCGCCCACGCCCCGTCGCGGCCACGCCGGCGCCGCAGCCGGCCGGAGGCGCCGAAGTCCGCATAGGCAGCCGTCGGGCGGCAGCCGTCTATCATGGGTGCGATGGCAGATGAGCCGATCGCCTGGACGGGCATCAAGACCGGCGAGGCAGTCGTCGCCAGCGACGGCACCGACATCGGCCGCGTCGTCGAGGTCGCCGCACTCGCCCGCGAGGACATCTTCCACGGCGTCGTGTTCGAGCACTCGCGGCTTCGAAAGCATTACCTGGCGCCGGCCACCGACATCGACCGGATCACGGCCGACGCGGTGCACCTCACGGTCGACGCGGACACGGCCGGCCGGTACGAGGAATTCCAGCAGCTCCACGTGTCGCAGCTCGGCCTGCGCGGCGTCTTCAAGTGGAAGCATTTCGGCTGGAAGGACTCGGACGAGTAGGCATTGACGAGGATCCTCATCACCGGGGCGGGCGGGTCTCCCTCGACCAACTTCGTGCGCTCACTGCGCCTCGCACCCGAGCCGTTCCACCTTGTGGGGACCGATGCCGACGAGTTCCTGCTCATGCGTGCAGAAACAAACTCCCGCTACCTGGTGCCACCGGCGAGCGACCCGGACTACCTCGATATCCTGAACGGCATCATCGATGAGGAGCAGGTCGACCTGGTCCACGCGCAGAACGACACCGAGGTCGGGTTCCTCTCCGAGCACCGCGAGCGTGTCCACGCGCGGACGTTCTTCCCCTCCAAGGAGACCGTGCGCATCTGTCAGGACAAGTTCCTCTCGTACGAACGCTGGCGCGCTGCGGGGCTCGTGGTTCCGACGACCGTCGTGATCGGCGACGCCTCGGATCTCGAGGCTGCCTTCACATCGTTCGGAGGGCATATGTGGGTTCGCGACTCCACCGGCGCCGGAGGCCGGGGGTCGCTTCCGGTGCACGACCTGGAGACGGCGCGCGCGTGGCTCGATCTGCGGCAGGGATGGGGTCGATACACGGCATCGGAGCTGCTGGAGTCGCAGACGATCACCTGGATGTCGCTGTGGCACGAGGGCGAGCTGGTCCTGGCGCAGGGGCGGAAGCGTCTCTACTGGGAGCTCGGCAAGCTGTCCCAATCGGGTGTCTCCGGCGCGACCGGTGCGGCGGTCACGGTCGCCGATCCTCAGGTCGACGAGATCGCGCGGGCGGCCGTGCTCGCCATCGATCCCGCGCCCGACGCACTCTTCGGCGTCGATCTCACCTACGACAACAAAGGTGTGCCCAACCCGACCGAGATCAACATCGGCCGCTTCTTCACCACCCATCTCTTCTTCACACGGCTCGGCGTCAACATGCCGTACGTATTCGTGAAACTCGCATGCGGCGAGCCGCTCCCCGACATCCCACAGAAGCTCAACCCCGCGCGCGAAGGGATGGTCTGGATCCGGGGCATCGATTTCGAGCCGGTGCTGGTGCCGCTTTCGGACATCGAATCCCAACGCGAGCAGCTCGCAAAACGGAGATCGATGCTGAGCCGATGACCCTGCTGCTCACGGGCGCCTCCGGGTTCCTGGGTCACAGGGTCGCGGAGCTGTTGCTCGAAAAGGGCGAGGACGTGGTGGCGATCGGGCGGTCGGCACATGCCTCGCCATCCTCCGGACGCTTCGTCACCGCCGACCTCACCGATCCGGGCGAGCTGCGCCGCGCCGTGGAGGTCATCGGTCCGGTGGACTCGATCATCCACCTGGCGGCGATGGTCCCGAAGTCGAGAAGCCAGGATGAGGCCGCCACGGCGTTCGAGGCCAACCTCATGGGCACCGTCCGCCTCCTCGGTGCGTACGAGGGCGTGGTTCAGACGGTCGTGTTCGCCAGCACCGCTGAGGTCTACGGACTCCCCGAGGCCGGCGGCCCCATCCCCGAGGATGCCGACCTCCGGCCGCTGAGCTGGTATGCGGCGAGCAAGGTCGGCGCGGAGGCGTATTGCAGGACGCTCGAGCGGCGCACGCCGATGCGCCTCTCCATCCTTCGTTTCACCGTCCTGTACGGCGCCGGTGACACCATCGACCGGGCAATCCCGAACTTCGTTCGCAGCGCCGTGCGCGACGACCCGATACGGCTCTTCGGCGGCGAGGAGCTTCGCGACTACCTCCATGTCGACGACGCCGCGCGCGCCGTCTGTCTCGCGTGGGAACGGCGACTGTCGGGCACGTACAACGTCGGCTCGGGCCAGGGCATCGCCGTGCGTGACGCGGCGCGCGCGGTGCTCGCGATGACGGGCGCAGCATCGCCCATCGAGCTGCTGCCGCGCGAGAAGCGCGCAGCGGACATCGTGCTCGACACGTCGAGGTTTCACGAGGCGACGGGCTTCGTTCCCACGCACGTCTTTCCGCAGGGGTTGGAGGAGCAGATTGCCTGGACAGCAGCGGCCGGCTCTGGTCTTTGACCTCGACGGCACCCTCCTCGACGTGTCGGCTCGCCACCATCACGTGTACAGCACGGTGTGCGAGTCGCTGGACGGGCAACCCCTGGACAGGGTCACCTACTGGAACCTGAAACGGCAGCGCGCCGGCTGGCCCGAGATTCTCGCCGTGAGCGGGTTGACGCCGGATCGCTACCAGGCCTTCGAGGCCACGTTCAAGTCGCTGATCGAGCTGCCCGCAAGTCTCGGTTTCGACGTCCTGTTCCCGGACGCGGTCTCGCTGCTGGCCAAGGCGTCTGCGCAGCATCGCTGCGTGCTCGTGTCGCTCCGCACCTCCCGGATCGCTCTGCGCGCCCAGCTGGAGGTGCTCGCGATCACGCCCTATTTCAGCGCGGTCGAGAGCGCGCCCGCTGACGACGAGCCGGCCTTCCAGGTCAAGGTGCGCTTGATACGCAGGACGATCCACACCGGCGAGCCCGCCGTGCTCATCGGTGACACCGAATCGGACGTGATGGCGGCGACCGCGCTCGGCTATCCCTCCATCGCCGTGACCTCGGGGATCCGCGATCGCGACATCCTCGCGCAGCAGGAGCCCGACCATCTCGTTGACGACCTTCACGGCGTCGAGCACGCGCTGCGGCTGATCGGCGCGCTCTGAGATGACCTCGAGGAGCAACGGCGAGGCGCCGTTCGGCGTCGCGATGCACCGGCATTTGAAGCTCATTCACCAGATGCTTCGCAACGACCTCGAGGTGTGCCGGACCCTGGCCGCGGACGTCGCCGCCGGAGTCCCATCGGAACGGATCGCGGAGCAGGTCGTCGCTTTGCAGACGCGGAGCCCGATCTGGTCGCTGCAGGTCAACTGCCTCTACCACTGCCAGGTCGTGCATGCCCACCACCACCACGAGGACGCCGACATGTTCCCGGCGCTCCGCCGTTCCAATCCCGACCTTGGCGCGGTGGTCGACCGTCTCGAGGCGGACCATCGCGCGATTTCGGGCCTGCTGGATGCGGTCGAAGCGGCGGCCGCCGAGCTCGACGACACGGCGGAGCATCCGGCCCGGCGACGTCTCGTCGAGGGGCTCAACACCCTCGCCGATCATCTCCTCGAACACCTCGCGTATGAGGAGGACGCCATCGCCTCGACGATGCGCAGCTGGGAGCGGTGGCCCTCGGGGTATCGCTGAGGTAAGGTCGCCTGTCATGCCCCATCAGGTTCTCGGCGTCGTCGCGCGCACCCGCGGAGCACCGGTCGAAGTGGTGCAGGTGCACGTCCCGGATCCGGGCCCCGGGGAGGTCCTGATCCGTGTCGCGGCGTGCGGGGTCTGTCACACCGACCTCCACTATCGCGAGGGTGGCATCGGCGACAGCTTCCCCTACCTGCTCGGGCACGAGGCCGCGGGTTGGGTCGATGCGGTCGGCGACGGCGTCACCAACGTCAGCACGGGTGACACCGTCGTGGTCGCATGGCGCGCACCGTGTGGAACCTGCAGGAGCTGTCTGCGCGGGCGCCCGTGGTATTGCTTCGACAGCCGCAACGCGAAGCAGCGGATGTCGCTCGAGGACGGCACCGAGTTGACCGCAGCGCTCGGCATCGGCGCCTTCGCCGAGCTCTGCCTCGTTGACGCGGGGCAGGCGGTGAAGATCGATCCTCATGCGCGCAAGGAGGCCGCCGCACTCATCGGATGCGGCGTCATGGCCGGCTTCGGTGCGGCGGTGAACACCGGCGCGGTGGCCGCCGGCGACACCGTCGCCGTGATCGGTTGCGGCGGAGTCGGTGATGCCGCGATCGCCGGCGCGGCGATCGGCGGCGCGCGGATGGTGATCGCGGTCGACGTCGTCGAGCGGAAGCTCGAATGGGCCCGGCACTTCGGCGCCACCCACACCGTCGACGCGCGATCCAGCGATCCGGTCGAGGCCATCCGAGCGTTGACCGGCGGGTTCGGCGCCGACCTCGTCATCGACGCGGTCGGGCGTCCCGAGACCTACCTGCAGGCGTTTCTCGCGCGTGACCATGCAGGCCGGCTGGTCAACGTCGGCGTCCCGCCCGAGCAGGGGATGGACGTGACGCTTCCGATGTCAGAGGTGTTCGGTCGTGGCGGCTCGCTGCGATCCTCGTGGTATGGCGACTGCCTCCCCACGCGCGATTTCCCCGTCCTGATCGACCTCTATCGCAACGGCCGCCTCGACCTCGACGGCTTCGTCTCCGAGACCATCACCGTCAACGACGTGGAGGACGCGTTCACGAAGATCATCAACAGCGAGGTCCTCCGATCGGTGGTGGTCTTCGAGCAGCGCTGACTCCGGGGTCCGGTCAGCGCAGCCGGTCCGCGAGGTATGCCAGCGACATGGGGTACCGGTAGTCGATGCCCATGTGGGTCGCATCGAAGAGCTCGAAATGGACGTCGGTGACGCCGATGTGCGCGAGCTCGTCACGGAACGCGGTGGCAGCGAGGTCGAGGAACCAGTCATCACGGGTTCCGGCGTCGATCCACACCGCCCGCAACCCGCGCAGCTCTTCGGTGTGGTGGGCCACCATGCGCACCGGGTCCCAGGCGAGCCAGCGCGCCCAGACCTCCTCGCGGAGCCGGCCCGAGCGGGGATCGAAGGGCAGCTCCGGCGTGCCGTCGTCACGAGCGGAGAAGCACGCGGCGACGCCGAGGATCATCACGAGGACGTTGTCGCACTCCTTCGAGAACGGGACGCGCGAGCGGAAATCCTTCCACCACGCGAAGATGTCGCCGTCGTACTCGCGCAGGAGCCGCACAGCCTTCGCGAAATCCGGGACGTAGCAGCACTCGTAGAGACCGTCGCCGGCGTGGGTTGCCATTCCTCCGAACAGGTCGGGTCGCAACATCGGGGTGATCATCGCCCCGAACCCGCCGCTGGATTTCCCCTGGATCCCGCGATGCGCCGCCGCAGGCATCGTTCGATAGTGCTCGTCGACCCACGGCACGACCTCGTCACATAGATACGTGTGATACCGGCCCGTGCCGGGTGAGTCGACGTACTGGGAGCCGCCGTATGCGGTCCAGGCGTCGACGTACACGACGATCGCCGGCGGCGCCTCGCCGGATGCGAAGAGACGATCGGCCGCAACCGGAAACGACTCGCGAAAAGCCGAGCGGTTCCACCACATCACCCCCTGGCCCGTGTACCCCTGGATGACGTAGATCGACGGGTACCGCGCATCGGACTCGTCGTAGCCTGGAGGAACGTACACCCACAACGGCCGCTCGGTCGGGTCGCCGAGCGGGTTGCCGGCGAGCGCGCGTGAGTCGAGGACGTGTTCGAACAACCGGCCCGCAAGCTGCTGCTGCCACCACCGCCGCGGGGTCTGATCGTTGACCCAGAATCGTCCAGCGTCGAATCCACCCATCGCAGTCACCTCGCTCCGTTCCGCGAATCCGAACTCCCGGAACCCTAGCGCAGCCCGAACGCGAGGCGCGGTTGACCCGCCCGGTCCCAACGTGGTGTGATCCGGATCGCGAAGAATCAGGAGGACGGCGACATGCGCGCACGGAAGCTGACGGTTGCCACGGCGACCCTGGGCCTGGCATGGACGAGCCTTGGCACATTCGGCGGAGCGGTCGCCACCGCGAGCATCGCCATCCACCCGGACATCGCGATGTCGCGCCTCGTGTCGACCGCCGGGCCGCCGACGCTCGGGCAGTGCGAGGCGCAGTTCGAGGTCGCCTGCTACGACCCCGCGCAGATCGAGAAGGCATACGACCTCAATTCGCTCTATGCGAAGGGCTACGCCGGCCAGGGCGAGACCATCGTCATCGTGGATTCCTTCGGCTCGCCGACCATCGGCCGCGACCTGGCGCGATTCGACAAGGATTTCCACCTCCCGGCGCCGCCGTCGTTCGTGGTCATCCAGCCTGCCGGTCCAGTGACACACGAGGACCCGGGGTGGGCCGGTGAGACCAGCCTCGACGTCGAATACGCGCATACGATCGCTCCTCGCGCGAACATCCTCCTCGTCGAGACGCCGACGTCAGAGAACGAGGGGACGACGGGCTTCCCGCAGATCGTCGAGGCCGAGAACTACGTCATCAACCACCACCTCGGCGACGTGATCAGCCAGAGCTTCAGCGCCACGGAGGAGACTTTCCCCACCGCGCAGTCGTTGCTCAACCTCCGCGGCGCGTACATCAACGCTGCCCACCACAGCGTCACCGTCCTCACCGCGTCGGGAGACTCCGGCGCCGCCGATGTTCGATTCAACACCATCGACTACTACCTCCACCCGGTGACGTCGTGGCCAGAACTCCGATCCGCTCGTGACGGGCGTCGGGGGCACTCGGCTGCACCTCGACGCGGCGGGTGATCACACGGCGCCGGACAGCGTGTGGAACGACACGTACAGCGTCGCAACCAACGAGTTCATCTTCGGCGACGCAGGCCCGAATCCACTGGCCGGTGGTGGCGGGAAGTCGATCATCTTCGCGCGACCCACCTATCAGAACACGGTCGCGTCGGTCGTCGGCCAGCACCGCGGTGTCCCTGACATCAGCATGAGCGGGGCATGCAACGGCGGCGTCCTCGTCTATCAGAGCTTCAAGGGCGGCGGACCGCCAGGCTATTACGTGGTCTGCGGGACGAGCGAGTCGACACCGCTGTTCTCGGGCATCGTCGCCATCGCCGACCAGTACGCCGGCCACGACCTCGGGGTCATCAACCCGGCGCTGTACGAGCTGTCCGCCGAGGGCGCGCCCGGCATCGTCGACGTGCTTCGAGGCAACAACACGGTCTCCTTCCCGCAGGACGGATCCCTGCACACAGTGCATGGATTCCAGGCGCTTCCGGGGTACGACCTGGCCAGCGGGGTCGGGACGGTGGATGCCGCGTGGTTCATTCCGGAGCTTGCCGCCACCGGCTGACCCTCTCCGCATCCACCCCGCCGGTCACCGGAAGGATGTGCAGCGCCCCGCGAACGCCGCGTGACGGGGCCGTCATTCTTTCGGTGGTGCGCGGACCTACCATCGAGGCATGGGCAACCTCCATGAGGAGCTGGCCACGCTCTACCTGCGTGCGATCGAGTTCTTCACGCGTCCGCGCAACCGGTCCGAGGAAGGCCAGGGCATGGTCGAGTACGCGCTGATCCTGGTGCTCATCGCGATCGTCGTCATCGTCGTGGTGTCGACCGTGGGCAAGCGGATCAACAACGTGTTCTCCAACATCAGCAACGGGCTGAGCACGTAGCCTCCCGCCCCGCGGGGTGCGTCGGCATCCGGCACGTGGTGCCGGACAGGTGGCGCCGGTACGCGTGCGATACGCTCACGGCCGTCGTAGTCATCATGAGTTGAGGTGCCTCGCATGGCCGTCCAGAGCAGCGCCCAGGCAACGTGGGAAGGCGATCTCTTCAGTGGAAAGGGCCGGGTGCGGCCCGCGAGCGGTGCGTTTCCCGAGCTTCCGCTGACCTGGCGCCAGCGGTCGGAGTCACGCGAGAGCGGGACGAGCCCGGAGGAGTTGATCGCGGCCGCGCACTCGGCCTGCTTCTCGATGGCGCTCTCCAACGGTCTCGCCGGAGCGGGCCATCCGCCGGATCGAATCGAGACCAGCGCCACGGTCGGATTCCAGGCTCCCGCCGGCATCACCGGCGTCCACCTCACCGTGCGCGGCGCCGTGCCGGGAATCGACGCGGCCGCATTCGCGGCAGCCGCCGAGGATGCGAAGGCGAACTGCCCCGTCTCGCGGGCGCTCGCCGTCCCGGTGACCGTGGAGGCGACACTGGTCTGACCCGTACGCGACCGTCGCCAGGCGGTCCCGGGACCGCTACCCCGTGGATTGCGGGTCGAGTTGCTGCCACACAGGCCCACGCAGGGTCCACGTCTCGACCGGCTGCGCCGTCCCCTGCACCGCGGCGGGGCCGAGGAGCAGGAATTGCGATCGGCCGACATCGGCGACCTCGGCTTCCGGTTCGACGGGCACGGGTTGGATCTCCAGCGACACCCAGTCCTGACCGCTCCACGACCACAGCTCGGGAAACAGCCCCCCGCTGAGGTCGCAGGAGCACAGGATGAGGTGGCCGGTCGGCGGATCGAGGGTGAGCAGCGATCCCTCGATCGGGTTCAACGAGGTCTTGATCGGCTTCCACTGCGTGCTCTCCCAGCGCCACGTGGCAGGTTGCTTGCTGAGCGCCGCACTGCCGGTCTCGGCGCAACACCCCTCGGCCACCATCGACTGTGACACCGGGTCGAATGCGATCACGATGTCCGCATACGACGTGCCGAGGTCGCCGGCGGGCTCGCGCACCCAGCTCGTGCCGCTCCAGAGCCACGTCTCGGCGCCGGCGGGGTCGCTCGTCGTTGCGGTGACGAGCATCATCTGGCCGAGCGCCGGATCCCACGCCATGTTCGAGCCTTCCCCGGGTGGCGGGCCGCTGCCACCTCGGTTCAGCTCCTTCCAGCCTCGTCCGTTCCACGCCCACGTGTCGTTCACGAGCTGCCCGGGTGCGAGCCGGCCTCCGAAGAGGAGGATCTGCCGGGCCTCCGGGTCGTACGCCGCCGAGGCGTCGAACCGGCCCGGAGGACTCACCGTCGGATTCGCCAGCGACCAGGTGCTCCCGTTCCACAACCACGTCGAGGTGTAGTCGTCGACTCCTCCGAACAGCAGGACCTGGTTCGTCGCGGCATCGTCGGCCGCGCTGAAGCCGAACTCGACATTGGGCTCGTGCGGGACCGGCGTCGGCGCCAGATGCCTCGGTGGGCCGGACTGCGGTGACTGCTGGCCTGGGGGCGATCGCTGGATCAGCGACACGGTGACGCCCGCGGCGGCGGCGACGGCAATCGTGCAGACGAGGATCACGCCCGGCCGCATCATCGATCCCGACCGCTGGATGTCATCGGCCCAGGATAGATGGCGGATTGCGGAGTGCCCGTTTGCTACGCTCTCGGGGGACGGATCACCGCAAGGGTGATTGAAAGGGGGTTGCTCGTGCGCCGCGTCATGCTTGGTCTCACGATGGGCTGGCTCGCCATCCCGCTCGCCGTGGCCGGCTCCGCCGGCGCGGATGCCGCCGTCAGCCACGGCGCATTTCACCGCGCCGGTGGTGCCGGGGCGGCGCTGCAGGAGTCGTCCAACTGGTCCGGGATTGCCGTCACCGGCAAGACGTACACCCAGGTCAAGGGCTCGTGGACGGTGCCCACCGCGGAGTCCGCCGGTGGCGCCCGCTATGCCGCCGACTGGGTGGGTATCGGCGGATACAGCACCGGCGACCTGATCCAGGCCGGCACCTCCGAGCAGTTCGTCAACGGCACGGCGTCGTACAACGCCTGGACCGAGATCCTGCCCGCAGCCGAGGTGGTCATCCCCGGCTTCAGCGTCCACCCCGGCGACAGGATGACCGTGAACATCACCAAGGGGTCGGGCATCAACTGGACGATCGTCGTGACGGACTCGACCTCCGGCACAACCTTCACCAAGAAGCTCAAATACGCGTCCGCGGAGGCGAGCGCCGAGTGGATCCATGAGGCTCCCACCGTGAACGGCGTCCAGGCCACGCTCGCCACCACGACGACGGTGGACTTCGACCTCGGGACGGTCAACGGCTCCACCGTCATCGGCAGCGCAGGAACACGGCACCGCATTCAACTCGTGGGATCGACCGACGCGACTCCCTCGACGCTGGATTCCGACAAGGATGGCTTCGCCGACGCCGACGGAACCACGGCGCCGAGCCCGCCGCCGAGCTGACGCGGGGTCGTCGCTACTGCGACGGCACCTCGAGGTCGACGACGACCGGTGCGTGATCCGACGGCAGGTGACCCTTGCGCGCCTCGCGATCGATGTACGCGTCGGTGATCGTCGCCGCCACCGCGTGGTCGAGGAGCACGAGGTCGATGCGCATGCCATTGCCCTGGTGGAACATGCCGGCTCGGTAGTCCCAGTACGTGAAGGGACGCCCCTTCATCGCACGGGGGCGGATGTCGTCGAGGCCGAGCCCGACGAGCGCCGCGAGTGCCGATCGCTCCGCGGCGCTGACGTGGGTCGATCCGACGAAGGCGGCGGGGTCCCAGACGTCGTCGTCCCCCGGTGCGATGTTGAAGTCACCGCACACCACGAGCGGCGGGTTGCCCCTCCCTTTCGCGGCGCGCAACGCCTCGAGGAGCGCTCCGAGCCAGCCGAGCTTGTACGTGTAATGGTCGCTGTCGAGCGTCCGTCCGTTGGGGACGTAGATCGACCAGACCCGGAGGCCGCCACACGTCGCGCTCAGCGCGCGAGCCTCGACCGCCGGGAATCCCGGTTCCTGGTCGAACCCACGCGTGACGTTCTCGAGGCCGACCCGGGAGATGATCGCGACGCCGTTCCAGCGCCCGTCCCCATGCAGCGCGAGCTCGTACCCCATCGCCTCGATCTCGGCGCGAGGGAACGCCTCATCCGCGATCTTGGTCTCCTGCAGGCACAGCACGTCCGGGCGCGAGGCCTCGAGCCAGCCGACCAGGCGAGGCAGACGCGCGACGACGGAGTTGACGTTCCAGGTGGCCAGACGCACGCGGCAAGGATAGGTGGGCGCCCGAACCGGTCGTCGGCCGGAGGCGGTGTGCGGGTCCCCCTCAGAGCTCGGGACCGTGCTCCAGGTGACCCATCGCCTCGTCGAGCAACGCCGCCAGGTCTGCGGTGGGGTCCTCGAAGACGGCGACCATGACGGCCATCGACACCCCGACCACCGCGCCGGCAAGGGTTCGCACCACCATGTCGTCCGCGGACCGGCCCACGCGTTCGGCGAGCACCGCCGCCAGCAACTGCATGGCGGATGCGAACTGATCGAGCATGGCAGCCCGCAGTTCCGGCACCGCGAGGATGATCTGCATGCGCGACCGCTGCTCATCGAGCTCATCTCGCGATAGCCGCCCGAACGCGTCGCGGAACGCGTAGCGCAGCGCCCGAACCGCGCTGAGCTCGCGTGGTTGCCGCTGAAAGGAGTCAACGATCAGGGGATCGAAGTCATCCGACAGGACGACGTCGGCCTTGGTCGGGAAGTAGCGGAAGAAGGTGCTCTCGGATATCTCGACCTCGTCGATGATCTGCTGGACCGTGGTCTCGTCGTAGCCCTGAGTCGCAAACAGATGGAGGGCATGCGCGCGGATCGTCTCGCGGGTCCGCTCCTTCTTCCGCTCCCGCAGGCCGAGCGCAGGGCGCTCAACGACTTCTGACAAGCTGACCCTCCTCCATCATCTCTGCCGGCCCGGTCGTCTCCGCGACATTCTTGCGCGGCAGGAACAGCAGCGTCAGCACCAGCCCTGCGACGGCGATGCCCGCCGAGACGATCAGCGCGGTGTCCATCCCGTCGGTGAACGCGCTGCGTACCGAGGCGAGGAGCGCGGGCGAGCCGATCTGTCGCGCCACGGCCACGCCCGCGAAGACGCTCTGCTTGACCGCACTCGCGGCAGCCGGCGGCAGTCCGGTGAGGACGAGGCGCGCAAGGTAGACGGAGCTGAGCGCACTGCCGAGGATCGCCGTTCCGAACGGACCGCCGACCTTGTTGGCCGCCTGCAGCACCGCCGAGCCGACCCCACTGCGCTCCTCGGACAGCTCGACGAGCGCCGCAGAAGCGGTGGTCGCCATCGCGAGGCCCATGCCCAACCCGACGATGGCCATCCACATCGCGACGAACGCGGTGCTCGAGGCGACCCCGGTCATCGCCCCGATGAAGAGACCGACGGCGAGGAGGACGAACCCGGCGGCGGCCACCATCTTGGCGCCCACCACGCGAACGATCCGGTCGGCCGGCACCGCGCCGAGGATGAGCCCGCCGATGAGCGGGAGGAGCCGCAGGCCGGAGCCCATCGCGTCCGAGCCGAGGACACCCTGGAAGTACTGGGGCATCGTGAACAGCACGCCGATCATCGAGAGGATCGCGACCGCAGCCAGGATCACACCCCACGTGAACGAGGCCGACCGGAAGAGCGTGACGTCGAGCAATGGCTGCCCACCGGGCCGGCGGGCGAGGTGGCGTTCCCAGACCCCGAAACCGACGAGCAGCGCCACGCCGGCGGCCATCGACAGCAGCGCGCCCGTGTCGGTCCAGCCGTGCTGCCCCGCCTCGATCAGGCCGTACGTGAGCGCCACGAGCCCCGCAGCAGATACGCCGACCCCGACGGCGTCGACACTGGGGCGCGCCGTCGGGCGGGACTCGGGGACCAGGGTGATCACCGCAATCAGCCCGATGGCCGCGACGGGGGCGTTGATGAGGAAGACCCACCCCCACCAGAAGTTGGTGAGCACCCACCCGCCAAGGATCGGGCCGATGGGCAGCGACAGGAAGGTGGCCGCGGCCCAGATGCCGACCGCCTTGGGCCGCTCCTCCGGGGTGAACAGCACGGTCAGCGCAGAGATCGCCATGACGATCACGCCCGCCCCGGCCAGGCCGAGCAGAACTCGCGCTGCGAGGAACTGTCCGCTCGTGGTCGAGTACGCGCAGGCGATCGACCCCACCCCGAACAGGGCGAGACCGATCGCGAGGACCCGCTTGTGGCCGTAGCGATCGCCGAGCAGGCCAGCCGGCAGCATCGCCGCAGCGAGCACCAGAAAGTACCCGGAGGTGAACCACTGGAGATCCGACTCCGAGGCGTGCAGCGTCTTCGCCAGCGTTGGGAGCGCGACCGTGAGCACGGTGCCGTCCAGCCCGACAGCGAGGACGCTCAGGCTCACCGCGCCGAGCGCCCACCACCGCATCGATCCTCGTGTGGTCATGACAGCCACCTCTATCTGACGGTTACCTTCTCATGAGGGTAGCACGCAGATATGGCAAACACAACCCTGCCATCGGCTATCGGGTGACTCGATCCTGCGACGGGCGCTATCCTCCGCTCCACGAATCGGTGGGGCCAGGCAGAGGTGGAACCATGACGACGAAGTTTCTGCTGACGGAAGACCAGCTGCCGACGCACTGGTACAACATCCTCGCCGACATTCCCGAGCCGCTCGGCGCGTTCCTGAGCCCCCGGACGCTCGAGCCGCTCACGCCGCCGGATCTCACGCCGATCTTCCCGATGGCGATCATCGGACAGGAGGTCTCGACCGAGCGCTGGATCGAGATTCCCGACCGGGTGCGCGAGATCTACCAGATGTGGCGGCCCACACCGCTCTACCGGGCGAAGCGGCTCGAGAAGGCGCTCGACACGCCGGCGCGCATCTTCTTCAAGTACGAGGGCACGTCGCCGGCCGGCTCGCACAAGCCCAATACCGCCGTGGCGCAGGCGTACTACAACGCCGAGGAGGGGATCAAGCGTCTCACCACGGAGACCGGCGCCGGCCAGTGGGGCTCCGCACTCGCCTTCGCGGGTGGGCTCTTCGGCCTCGAGGTCATGGTGTACATGGTCAAGGTCTCGTACCAGCAGAAGCCTTACCGCCGGGCGCTCATGGAGACGTGGGGTGCCCACGTGCTCCCCTCCCCGACCGATCGCACCGAATTCGGCCGCAGCGTCCTCGCCAAGGAGCCGGACTCACCAGGGAGCCTCGGCATCGCCATCTCCGAAGCGGTCGAGGACGCCGCGACCCGTGACGACAGCCACTACTCGCTGGGTTCGGTCGTCAACCACGTGCTGCTCCATCAGACGGTCGTGGGTCAGGAAGCCGTGAAGCAGATGGAGATGGCGGATGCGTATCCCGACGTCGTGATCGGTTGCGTCGGCGGTGGGTCGAACTTCGCCGGCCTCGCCTATCCGTTCCTCGCCGACCGTCTTGCGGGCAAGACCAGGACACGCTTCATCGCCGCCGAGCCCGCCGCGTGCCCAACGCTCACCCGCGGCATCTACGCGTACGACTTCGGCGACACCGCCGGCATGGGCCCCGTCGTTCCGATGTTCACGCTCGGGCACAACTTCATCCCCGACACCATCCACGCCGGCGGATTGCGGTATCACGGCGACGCGCCGTCGCTGTGCCTGCTCGTCAAGAACGGATTCATCGAGGCGCGCGCGTACAAGCAGAACGAGTGCTTCGCTGAGGCGGTTCGCTTTGCGCGCACTGAGGGGATCCTTCCGGCACCGGAACCGTCGCATGCATTGCGCGCCGTTGCGCAGGAGGCCGCCGCTGCCAAGGAGGCGGGTGACTTGCGCGTGATCCTGTTCAACCTTTCGGGGCACGGGCATTTCGACCTCGCCGCATACGACGCGTATTTCGCCGGGACGCTCGAGGACGTCGAACTCCCTCAGGAGCGCCTCGACACCGCGCTTGCGGAGCTGCCGAAGGTTGCGATGGGAGCTGCGTAGCGCGCAGAAGATCGGCGCTCGCTCGCGCATCGTTTGAGCGCTGACCACCAGCCACCACCACCGATGCCATCCGAGCTGCGTTGACGCTCGCCGCCACCTTGTACCGCTGGTGGAGGCGTCCGGCGGCGCCGCTGCTCGCCGTCGCGACCGTCAAGTTTGCCGTGCACCTCGCCACCAACGCCGTGTACGGCTTTCAGCGCGATGAGCTGTACTACATCGTCAGCGGGCAGCATCCCGCGTTCGGATACGTCGACTACCCACCCGTGACACCGATGCTGGCGCGGCTCAACACGATGATCTTCGGCATCTCGCCGTGGACGTTCCGGCTGTTCCCGGCGCTGGCGGGAGCGGCCGTCGTGTTCCTCACGGGGTTGTGCGCCCGAGAGATGGGTGGGAGCCGTGGGGTCTCGATCCTCGCGTCGGTGGTCGCGCTGCTGAGCCCGCTGTTGCTCGGCGCGAACTGGCTCTTTCAGACGGTGACGTTCGACCAGCTGACCTGGCTCATCGCCATCTATCTGCTGCTTCGTCTCCTCCGAACGGGCGACCGCCGCTTGTTCGTGCTTCTCGGCGTCGACATCGGCATCGGCCTCGAGACGAAGCTCACCATCATCGTGTTGTGCATCGCGATCGCCGTCGCGGTGGTCGTGTCGCGCGAGGTCCGGCCGTTGCTGCGGACCCGCTACCCATGGATCGGAGTCGCCATCGCGATCGCGCTTGCCGCGCCCAATTTCGCGTGGCAGGTCGCGAATGGCTTTCCGACGTTGACGTATATCAGCAACCACAGCGCCGACATCGCGAACAGCGGCGGCGTCGGGATGTTCGTCGAGGACTTCCTGCTCTTCACCGGCCCGCTCGTCCTGCCGGTGTGGATCGTGGGAATGGTGTTCCTCTTCCGTGACCGCCGCCTGCGCCCCATGGCCATCCTCACCGTGATCGCCATCGCGATGCTGCTCCCCGAAGGCAAGGCGTACTACCCGGCGCCGACAATCCCGATGGTCGTTGCGGCGGGGTGCGTCGCGGTGGGCAGGATCGCATCCGCTCGGCGCCGGCAGATCGTGATTGGCGCAGTGGCCGCCGGTGCCGCCCTTGAGATGGTGGTGTTGCTCCCTGTCGCGCTCCCGATCGTCCCGACGTCGTCGCTGCACGCCACGGGGCTGGATTCGCTGCGCACCGACTTCGCCGACACCGTCGGGTGGCCGCAACTCGCCGCACAGGTCGGGGCGGTGTACGACGCGCTCCCCCAGTCGGAACGTGCCGCCGGCGCGATCCTTGCAGATAACTACGGCGAAGCGGGCGCGATCGACGTCTACGGCACTCCCTCCGGACTGCCGCAGGCGATCAGCCCGCAGCTCACGTTCTGGTTCTGGAAGCCTGCCGACCTCCGCGCGACCGCCCTCGTGACCGTGGGCTTCGATCCCGCGATCTGCTGCCGGCGCGGGCCTGTAACCCGCGCCGGTACCGTATCCACCGGACTCGGTTGTCAATCAGGAGCAGGCACACCGATCCTCGTCTGCACGAACCTACGGAGTCCATCGATACCGCGTGGCCCGCACTGCGCAACTTCAGCTGACCCGCCCAGCGGCCACGAGATGTACGATATGGTCGTGAGTGACGCAGCGGTGCAGCCGCGCCCGCACGGGCTCGGCATCGCCGTGGTGTTCGACTGGGCGTTGACCGCACAGTTGACGACCCAGGCTGTGGCCATGGCCACTCGCAATCTCGGACTGTCGCCGGATCCGCTGACCATCGCGGGCGCGTTGATCGCCGCCGCGGGGTTGTTCGCGCTCGGCGAGGGTGTCCGGCGTGGCGTGACGGCGCTGCGCCTCGTGCAGGTGGCCCTGATGGCGCTCATCACCGTGATCGGGGTGGTCTCACTCGTGACCCTGCTCACCGGACACGGCGACGGCAGCCTGGTGTTCTCGACGGCGATCGAGTTGACCTACCCGCCCTGGCTCGTCTGGCGCCTGCTCGACCGCGAGACGGCGGCGTGGTTCGCGCTCGCTCGCGGCCGGGGTCACGCCCCGCGAACCTCGGGTTGGCGGTGGATCACCGTGCTCGCGGTCTGGGCGGTGGTGTGGGGCGTCGTGGTCGCGTGGTCGCAGTCACTCTGACGGCCCCGGCGCGTTTCCCTCGAACGCGCCGTCGAGCATCAGTGAATCGCGGCCGGACCGGGCACGAGCGGGTCGTCGCGGCTGAGCTCGGCGATGCGGCGTGCCGCGTCACCGACGGCTTCATGCGGCATGCCGAGCGCGCTGAGCGATGCCGGCAACCCGAGCCGTCGCGTGAAATCGAACAGCGCCGCAGCCGGGTCATCCGTATCGAAGAGGCGCCGGAGTCGCGCCATCGCCTCCACAGCCTGCGGAGCGACCAGCGCGGTCGCATGCGGGAGCACCACGGCGTGCGTCTCGGCATGCGGCAGGTTCCATCCACCCCCGAGGACGTGACAGGTCCGGTGATGGATGCCGCTGCCGGCCTGCGCGATGCAGAGCCCGGCGAGGCATGCCGCCACGAGGTTGCCGGCGTGCCCCTCGAGGTCACCGCTGTTTGCGACCACCGCCGGCAACCCCACGACGAGGCGGCGGATGCCCTCCTCCGCCAGCACGCTCGTCACCGGGCTCGCGCCGCGGGACCAGAGCGCCTCGACGCAGTGCGCCAGCGCATTCATCCCTGAGGCGGCGGCGAGCATCGGGGGCATGCCGGCGCACAGCTCCGGGTCGTAGACGACGGCGCGAGGCAGCACCCTCGCGTCCATCCCCGTTCGCTTGACGCCGTCCGAGGTCCTCCCCCACATCGGGGTCATCTCCGACCCGGAATAGGTGGTCGGGACGGCGATCAACGGTAGACCGCATTCGAGCGCGACCACCTTCCCGAGCCCGGTCGCCGAACCCCCACCGACGGTGACGATGAGGTCGGCGGCGGAGTCATGAGCGGTCGACACGGCGGCGGTGGCGATCGCCTCCGGCACGTGCTGCGCTGCGACGGGTATCACCGCCGCGATCCCGGCACCCAGCGCCTCCCGCACGCGCCGCAGCGCCTCGCGGGTCGAGGCGCCACTCCCGATCAGCAGGACTCGCCGCCCACCGAGGCGGCTGACCTCGTCCGGGAACTCGTGCCAGCGCGCCCGGGGCGAGGATCACTCGCGATGCGGATGCGGACCAGGTGAACGCCATCTCCATTGCCGTCACGATACGTCGGCCTCGGCGTGCTCGGCGGATGTGCGGCGCGGTGCTGTCGCGTGCGATGCGAGTGTGCGCGATGCGAACAGCGACGACGCCGAGATCCTTGTGTTTACAGGGCGAGTTGGCGCACGCTACTACGCGTCTGAACCCTGAGCCGAGGAGGTGCGCTAGGCATGAGCGTCCAGGTGCAGCCACTGCGAGTCAACGTCATGGAGCACGCCGGGAAGGATCATCTGCTCTCAGTCGTGCGGCAGGCGCGCGCCGACTTCTTCGACCTGATCGACGGTCTCGACGCCGACGGGTGGGTGACGCCGACCGCGTGCACCGAATGGGAGGTGCGTGACGTCGTCGCGCACATGGTCGACGTCACCGAGGCGTATCTCGAGCGCTGGGCGATCGCCCGCAGCGGCGGGACCGCGCCGCCCGCGCTCGGCGTACAGGACGTGATGCCTCATGCGCTCGACGCCGCTGCGAAGCGACTCCGCGTCGTGCCGCAACGCGAGCTGGTCGACCGGCTCAAGCACGCGTCGGATCGACTGTTCAGCATCTTCGACGGGCTGAGCGCCGAACAATGGAGCGGCGAGCTCGTTCACCACGTGTACATGGGCCCACTGCCGACCTTCATCTACATCGGCTTCCAGCTCATCGATTACTCGGTGCACAGCTGGGACATCCGGGCAGGCCTCGGACGGACCGCGCCGATTCCGGACGCGCAAGCCAATGCCCTCGTGCCGTTCATGTTCTACGTCCTCCATCCGTCGACCGTCGACCAGGAGGTGGCGGCAGGACTTGATGCGACCTGGGGTGTCCGCGTTTCCGGCGATTGGGGTGGGTCGTGGCAGGCGACGCTGAAAGACGGTCAGCTGTCGTACGTGGAGGGGAGCGTGGCCGGCTACCCCCTCGTGTTCAACTTCGATCCAAGCGATTTCGTGCTCACATCCTTCCAGCGCGTCATCGGGGGCGCTGCCATCGGCGACCAGGAGCTCGCTGCCCGGCTGCGGCGCATCCTGTACAAGATCTGACATCGAGGAGACACCACCATGGTTGATGCAGCAGTCGACTACGGCGCCAAGCGTGCGGCGCTCACCCGCACCTACCTGAAGCCGAAGACGGATCGCCCGGCCTCGTCGGCGCGCGGAGTGCACCATCTCGCCCTGATCTGTTCGGACATCGAGCGCACCATCAGGTTCTACACCGAGGTCCTCGGCTTCCCGCTGGTCGAGCTCTTCGAGAATCGGGACCTGCCGAGCTCCACCCACTTCTTCTTCGATATCGGCAACGGGAACCTCCTGGCCTTCTTCGACTTCCCCGAGGACCCGATGCCGGCAACGCGGGAGTTGGTCGGGGGAATGCACCACATCGCCATCGCCGTGCACCCGCAGCACTTCGACTCGATACGCGCGAAGCTCGATGACCTGCACATCGAGTACTTCGGGCCCGACCGTGTCGAGAACTCGCTCTACTTCCACGACCCCGACGGCGCGCTGCTCGAGATCACCCGCGATCCGCTCGAGGAGATGGAGGGGAAGCCGCTCGGCTAGGTTTTGGCGAAGACGTAGAGGTTGTTGAGCCCAAGCTGGAAACGTCTGAGACGCCGCAGCACCAGCCCGCAGTCGGTGAACAGGCGAATGGTGTCCGATGGATGGAAGCCGTAGTGCTCGTGCGCCGTCATCCCGTCGAGGACGTGCAGCCGCATGCCGGCGTCGATGATGTGATCGACCTTCGGTGATGGGACCGTGCAGATGACGCGTCCGTCGGTGCGCAGCAGAGCGGCGCATGCCGACGCAAGCTCGCGCTGTGAGTCGGGCGCGATGTGCTCGAGCACGGCCAGCATCGTGATGGCGTCGAATGTCGTGTCCCGCGGCAGCGACGTCGGTGCGAGACCGCGGATGAACCTGAAGGGCCCGTAGTCACGAGGGACCGCCCTTGTGTCGATGCCGATTCCGAGCGATATCCGCTCCTTCAGGGCACGGAAGAGCGCCCCGTCGTCGCAGCCGATGTCGAGGACCGTCGCACCGGCCGGGATGTACGGCGCAGCCTTGCGTATCCGCCACGACTGGAGGAGCCTGTCTGCGTGTTTCACCCGCGAGCACGGGTCGTCGGCATCACGTTCTGCCACGCACGGCTACCGAGTTGGCAACGCGCCGATCTCGCCGACGGCCCACCCCCGTCACCTCCTGTGCGCCGACCTCGGGCTCGAGCACGACGGCCGGCAGTCACGACGACGTTGTCTTGATGCCGAGCATGCTCAGGACGAAGCTCGCGAAGATCGTCTGCACCCCACCGGCGATGAGCAGGACCGCGACGATCAGAGGCCGCATTGACGCCTGTGTGTCGAGCGCTCCATACCCCGCATGGCCCCAACGAACGACGGCAAGGAGGAGCAGCGCCATGCCCGCGAGCGCGAGCGCTCCGCCCAGCAGCAGCCCCTTCTCGAGCGTCGCGACGCGAAACGCCCGTTCCAGCCGGAGGTCGGGTGGCAGGAAGCCGGCTCGCGTCGCGAAGATCTTCATGAACACCGCGAAGAGCACCAACTCGTACCCCATGAGCGCAAACACGCCGCTCACCAGCATCGTATGGATGTCGAGGCCGACGGATCCCACATAGCGCGTGCCGCCGGCGAGCCACAGCGTGGCCGCGGAGCCCGACAGCATGAGCGCGAGCCCTGGGATCAGGAAGAGCCATCGAGGGCAGAACAGCAAGAGAAACCGCAGATGCCGCCAGCCGTCGCGCCACGTGCGCAGGTGCGGCGGTCTGCTCCTGCCGTCCCGGTGGAGCGATACCGGAACCTCGCTGACTTGCATGCGCGCCAGCGAGGCCCGCACCACGATCTCACTCGCGAACTCCATGCCGGTGGTGTTGAGCCGCATCCGCCGGAATGCCTGGACGCTGAATCCTCGCAGGCCGCAATGGAAGTCTCCGACTCGCGAGGAGAAGAACGTCCGGCCGATCACCGACAGGATTGGATTGCCGATCCAGCGATGCGCCCACGGCATCGCCCCTTTGTCGATACCGCCCGCGAATCGGTTTCCCATCACCAGGTCGTCACCCGCTCGCAGGCGTTCGAGAATCGGCAGGATCTCGCCGAAGTCGTAGCTCTCGTCCGCGTCCCCCATGATCACGTAGCGGCCCGACGATGCGGCGACGCCACCACGGATCGCCGCGCCGTATCCGGGCTCCTCGACGACCACGACCTTGGCGCCGTGCTCCAGCGCGATCCGCTGAGACCCATCGGTGCTCCCGTTATCAGCGACCAGGACCTCGGCGCGCAGATCGAAGCGGGCGATCGAATCGCGCGCGCGATCGATGCACCTCCCGATCGTCTCTGCTTCGTTCAAGCACGGCATGAGGATCGACGTCTCGAAAAGACGCTTCATGCGGTCTTCCGGCGCAGTGCGCGAGCCCGAAGCTCGATCTCCCGCCACACACGCTTGCGCCACAGCCACGGCCCGATCGCGAGCAGCACCAGGGATAAGACGCCGATCCCGAGCAGCAGCCCGTATCCGCCATACGGCGCGTACTGAAAGACGATGGTGTGCGCGCCGGGCCCCACCGTGACCGCCACGAACCCCGGCACGACCATGTACGGCGAGGCCGCCTTCCCGTCGACGGTGACATGCCAGCGTGGATCGTACGTCGCCTTCAACATCACCGCAGCGGTTCGATTCGCCGTCACGTCACCGGCGAAGTACCCGTCCTGTGCCTCGACGAGCACGTCGGTGCTGATGCCGGCGGGGCCCTCAGCTGTCGCGTCCACCGGCAGCGTGGGAGCCGCGGCGGAGCCGCCGTCATACGCCACCGTCTCGAGCTCTCCCTGTTGGAACGCGGTCGACAGCAGGAACGGCTGCATCTGCGACGCCATGTCGGCGCGGTTCGCTTCGACGATGCCCGCCGTGTCGACCACCTCGAGATAGCCGGTGGTGGCGACCGTCCACAGCCGGTGCCGTCCGCTGGTGGCCAGCAGCGTCGCCGGCACAGGGGGTTTCATGCCGCTCGGCATGAGGATGTACCTGATGTTGTACAGCTGATACTGGGCGGGGTCGTTCTGGTTGAAATACGCCTCGTTGTCGGTCAGGAGCGACGGGGTGCGGAGGGGGAATCCGAACTCGGCGACGTCGTTGTCCGCGAGGTACTCGTAGACGGGCACACCGCCGATCGCATACTGCTGGCCCCAGTTGCTGGGCAGCCCGGCGTATGTCCGTCCCCCGCCCCGGGCGTTGATCTCGTTGATGAGCACGTCGAGCGCAACGCCGTCGGTCTGATCGCTGTCGATCTGCAGCGAGACCTGCGTCGAGTCGTTGGCTGCGTAAGAGGCGCGGTCAAACCAGGCCGGCAGCGTGAGCAGCACCACCGCCGCCATGAGACCGGCGGTGAGTGGAACGGGGCGGATCCTGGGCTTCCAGGCTCGACCCCGCGTGAGCACGAATTCGCCCGCCCACGCAAGTCCGACTCCGGCGAGCATGACGCCGGAGAGCTGGATTCCCATCATGTATCGGGACAGGAAGAGATCGCTGTTTCCGGGCAGGAGATTCAGGATGAAGCCGAACGTCGGCCGGCCCGAGAAGAGCACGAAGCTCAGTGCCATGAGACCCAGCAGCGCTCGTGCGCGTGGGTCTTTGCGGAAGCGGCACACGCAGACGGCGAAGCCGAACGCGACGAGAATGCTGACGATGGGGAATCTGCCGTGATCGAACAGCTGGCCGGTGACGAGCCACGCGAGCGCCTGCGGTGCTCCCCACGAGTTGAGCCAGAACGTGTTCTGGTTGAACTGGCTCAGGTTGAAGTAGGCGCCATCGGTGATCAGCGGCACCACCACCCATGACGCCACGAGCGCGGCGCCACCGAAGACGAGCGCGGCGCGACCGATTCGCGGCAGCAGCCCGCGCCAGATGACGATCGCCAGCACGCCGATCGACAGCAGCGCGAAGTACCCGGTGAGGAAATGCATCGCGATGGTGAGGCCGACGACCAGTGCGGCCAGCGCGAATCTCCCTCGTCCCGTCCCGCTGATCGCACGCCAGCTGAAGCCCCATGCGAGCGGCAGGAGGAACATCCCCCACTCCTGTGACCAGAGTCCGTTGCCGAGCCACGTGTAGCTGAAGGACTCGTAGCCGTACCCGGTCACGCTGACCAGGAGGGGTGTGACGAGCGCCGCGCCGCCGGCCGTCCATCGTGACCAGCCGAGGAGCCTGGTCCCGGCGTAGACGCTCAGCGGAAACAGCGCGAAGAGGAGGTATCCCGCCCACCGTTCCGCCGAATCACTCCCGAACACCAACGACGCATACGCCGTGAGCAGGTGCGGAAGGCTCTGATAGTGCGAGAACTGTGCGTCGCCGAGGCTGAGGTACGGAAACCAACCATCGAGCGGGAGGACGTTTCCTTCGTGGATCTGCTGCACCGCCCAGCGCACCATCTCGAAATGCAGCGTCTCGTCGTTGACGGGCTGCACGGTCGCGAGCTCGCCCGACAGCGTCAGCAGACTGAAGACACACGCGCCCGCGACGAACAGCCACGGTGCCCGGGCCCACCACCACGGCTTGGGTGGAGGCGGTGGGGCGACCGCGACAGCCCGCACCCTTCGTGCGCGTCGTGCTCGCGGTGGTGCTGCGACCATCACGTTCGCGGGTCTTACGGCGTCGAGGTCGGTGCGGGCATCGGCGTTCCGGAGCCCGCTGCTGCCGGCGCCGGTGAAGGAATGTGTGAGGCCAGGGACGGGTCGAGCACCACGGCCTTCGCCCAGTCCGCTCTGGCCTCATCTCCCTTGCCTTCACTCTCGAGGATGAAGCCGACGTTGAGCCACGCGGCGGCGTAAGTTCGGTTGCAACGACAGCACCTTGAGATACATCTGCTGGGCAGTCACGGGATCTGAGCCTGTGGTGTCGACAGCGAGGTTGAACAGCGCGTCCGCGAAGTTGGGCTGGATGACGAGCGCGGATCTGTACTCCTCGACAGCGAGAGCCTTGTCGCCCTGCTGGTCGTACACCGTTCCCAGGTCGTAGTGAGCGACCATGGTGTTCGCAGTCGAGCTGAATCGCCTTCTGGTATTCGGTCTCTGCCGTCGACAGGTTCCCGGCGAGCTGTGCTTTCAGTCCTGCAGTCACGAGGTTCGTCGCTGTCGGTTGCGTCCCACACGCGGCGATTCCGATGACGAAGAGACACGGTGCAAGCACTCCGAGGTTGCCGCTGACGCGGCTGATCACAGCGCGCACCTTGCTGACGCAGCGACGGCTGCCGTCCCACTTGCCGACCGGTATCGCGGAACCGGACGGGTGGTTCGCCCCGCACCGCGTGCGGAGCGAACCAGAGCCGTCACGGTCATTCCGTTGAGGCGTCCGAATGCATCAGGAGGGAGCCGTTACACCGATGCAGATGAACTTGACGGTGTCGCCCGATACGTGGTATTTGGGGTGAATGTCGAGCCGTTGGTGTAGCTGAACACGACTTCGCTACCAGCCGACGTGGTGTCCGAGCCGTAGCAAACATAGCTGGCCGAGTTCGTGAACACTGCCGCACCGCTGAGCGTGACCGCAGTTCCCGCCGTACCAGTTCCAAGGACTTCGTGCTCACCGAGCATCGTCGTGCCGGTGATGCCCGTCACCGGAATTGATCCTGTGGGCCCTGTGGGGCCTTGAGAGCCAGTTGGCCCGATGCCGCCCGACGGTCCGGTCGAGCCGGTGGCGCCCGTCGATCCGGTCGTGCCGGTGGGTCCTGTTGATCCCGTGTCGCCGGTCCTTCCGGTCGGTCCGGCTGTCACCGGTGGGCCCGCTGCCGCCTGTCGCTCCGGTCGGCCCGGTCGATCCCGTGGCTCCGGTCGAACCCACAGGCCCCGCCGGTCCAGTTGGTCCTATGTCTCCAGTTCTACCGGTCGGTCCTGCCGCACCGGTTGGGCCGATGCTGCCCGTCGCTCCGGTTGCTCCGGTCGCACCGGTCGATCCCGTGCTGCCGGTAGCCCCGGTCGCGCCGGTCGCCCCGGTCGCGCCTGTCGGGCCTATGGGGCCACCCGAAGGTCCGATCGGTCCGGTGCTGCCAGTTGCACCGGTGGGTCCCGTCGAGCCGGTCGGGCCCGTGGACCCTGTGGCGCCGGTCGCTCCCGTCGGGCCGGTCGGGCCACCGGGAACAACTGCTGCGTAGTAGCCGAAGTAGTCGAGGATGATGTCCACGCTACCGACGGCGTTGAAGATATCGATCTTCCCGGTTTCACTCAGCTGAACGACGACGACGGCCGATACCGTGCTGCCGCGACCTGGGTTCAGGTTCGAGGTGCCGGAGTACGACCCTCCGTCCGGAAACAGCGCCAGGAACGTCGAGTTCGACACGTTGGTGGCGGTGATGTTGAGCACGATCGCCGTCGCGCCCGAGGGGATGCCGTCGGCCCCGGTCACCTGCCAGATGTCGGTCTTGTGACCGGACGACAGGTGATATGCCGTGGTATTGCGGCTGTCGAGGGCTCGAATCGGGGTGATGGGTGTGAACGCGCTCTGCGTCACGGTCGCCTGCGCAACCCACATCTGCGACATTGCGAGCCCGAGTACAAAGCATGCTCCAGCACCGCGATACCACCATCGGCGTCGAGCAGCGACGTCTTGGTTCTGACTACCTTCCACGGTGGGCCTCCACGTGTGTCGAGACCCCTCTGCGCTGGAGTTTCATCAACATCGTCCGCAAAGTCAACTCTGATCTGAGCTGTGTCGCATTGCGTACCAACGGTTTCCCCTTATATGTCAAGGACATGTCGCGCCATGTCACGCCGCTGTATCGGCCAATCATGGCACGAACATCGCAGCCTCAGCGTCACTATGTCGCGCTGCGTACCGAGGGTGGTTGGTCATGTGAGCAGCTCTATACACTGTTCGCCGATGACCGTGACGCACAGCGATACAAAGACCGCGCGCCGTCGCGTAGCCACCGTCTGCGCGGGAAGTGCAGCTGCGCTCCTGGTGAGCTGTGGAACTCCTTCGAAGCCCGCGAGCCCCACGCATCTGGCGTCCATCCAGACGGCGATCACCTGCCCCGCGCCGCCGTTGCACACCGCAGTCATCGATCCGACTCGAACGTTCAACGTGCCCCCGAAGTCCGTGATCGCACACGGTGTGGGGTACTGCGCGTACATCGCGACAACGCGCGGGATCATCTCGGTACGCCTCAGGCCCGAGTACGCACCGAAAGCCGTGAACGACTTCGTGACTCTCGCGGACCACGGCTTCTATGACGGTCTCACCTTCTACCAGGTGTGCCCGGACGCTGCAGGTCCGCCATGCCCCTCGAGCGCGACGGCCGCGATCACGGGCGACCCCACCGGGACCGGAAACGGGGGCCCCGGTTACACGGTCACCGCGGATCCCGTGATCGGGCAGTACCTCTTCGGCGCGGTCGCGATGTACGGGGGCACCGGATCCACGGTCGGGAGCCAGTTCTTCATCAGCAGAGGCGATGACACCGGCCTTCCAAGGAAGTACGACATCTTCGGACAGGTGACGGATGGCATCCCCGCGCTGGCCACGCTCCAGAAGGGAGACACCGTGCTCTGGATCGCGGTGGAGCAGACAGCGCCGGAGCCCTGAGTCTCGCCGCTCAGATGTCGGATTGTCGCAGGGCGGCTCGGGAACGGTGGGTGGCGCGGGACCCGCCGCCCGCTCCCCGGAGCGTGGGCGGCGGAGTCTCGCTAACCGGTCGGCTTGAAGCCCCTCCCGCGCAGGCCCATGGACCTGGCCTCCCCCTCGACGTTTGGCTCGTTACCCCCGGTGCGCTGACTCTAGCGAAATGCGCCACAAGCGTCAATCGCCTGGTTTTCGCACCGGTCGCCTGAGGATCGGGATCCATGCCGTCCCGCATCGCGAGGCCGTGGCGGCGCTCAGACCGGTGCCGTCTCGACCGCGCGCCGTACCGCATCGACAGATCGGCGAACGTCCTCATCGTCGGTCGACCAGTTGCTCACCGAGATGCGCAGCACATCCTGCCCGTGCCAGCGTGATCCCGACATCCACGCGGTTCCGTCATCGATGAGGCGCGCTGTCACCGCGCGAGTGCGGTCGTCATCGCCGAACGTCACGCAGATCTGCGTGTACACCACGTCATTGACGATATGGGCGCCATCGATGGCGCCGATCCCCTCCGCCATCGTCCAGGCGTGGCGTGCAAGCCCCTCGACGAGGTCGGCGACGCCGGCGCGCCCGAGGGAGCGCAAGGCGGCCCACACCGGCACGCCGCGCGCCCGGCGCGACAACTCTGGCACGCGGTCCTGTGGGTCTCCGGGGCCGGATTCGTCGGCGATCAGGTAACTCGCGCGAACACCCAGCGCGGAGCGCATCGCAAGCGGGTCCGCCACGATCGCGATGCCACAGTCGTACGGCACGTTGAGCGTCTTATGGGCGTCGGTCGCCCACGAGTTCGGCCGCTTCAAGCCCGGCGGTGAGACCTCGCAACGCCGGGGCTGCGGCGGCCCAGAGCCCGAAGGCGCCGTCAACGTGCACCCAGGCGCCGTGACGGTGGGCGACTTCGATGGTCTCCGTGAGTGGGTCGAAGGCTCCGGAATGCACGTTGCCCGCCTGGAGGCAGACGATCACGGGTGTATCGCGGTCCGCAGCCTCCAAGGACTCCGCGAGGGCATCCACGCGAATCCTCCCCTGATCGTCCGCGACGACCGGCTGCGGCGCGCCGAGACCGAGATAGCGGAGCGCGAGGTCGATGGTGTCGTGCCGCTCAGCGCCGGCAAGCACCTGGATGCGTGGGCCCCCGTTGAGCCCGTCTCGGCCAAGGTCCCATCCCGATCGCGAGAGGACTGACGAGCGCGCAGCCGCCAGTCCCGCGAAGTTTGCCATCGTGGCGCCGGTGACGAAACCGACGCCGGCGCCGGCGGGGAGCCCGAGGAGATCGAGCAGCCACGCTGCAGCCGCCTCTTCCGCCGCCGCTGCCGCCGGAGTCGCGTACCGCAGCCCGCAGTTCTGATCCCAGGCGCTCACGAGCCAGTCCGCCGCCAGCGCCGCCGGCAGCGTGCCTCCGATCACCCAGCCGAAGAACCGGCCCGACTGCATGGCCATGAGTCCCGGGTCCGCGAGTGTGGCCAGCAGGTCCACGACGTCCTCGGGCGGCGTCGGACGGTCGGGTAGGGGACCTCCGAACCCGGCAAGGAGGTCCGCTGCCGAGCGCTGCGGTCGGACGGGGCGCTCCGGCACGGAGTCGAGCCACTCACGCGCGTGTGCGACAGCTCGGGTGAGGGCTCGGTCATACGAGCCTCCCTCGAAAGACATGCGTGTGCCTCCAGGACCGGTGCGTTGATGCTGCGCGATCGGAACGGCTCGTTCTGCATGCCGGCCACCGGGCCCCAGGTCTCATGCGCAACAGCCGCAGCGTCGGATTATCGGCATCTTCGGAGGCACGGTGCACACGGCGTGTGCCTGCGATTGATTGGAGCGTCGTGCGGGTCCAAAGCTCATCCGGTGGCGATGACCTTCGCCGGTGATCGATGGGGCCGTTCGGCACTATTGGCCAACCCGGCCGAGGGCTACGGTGGCTTGTAGAACTGAACAGCGAATCGAGGAACGACCATGGCTCACACAGTGCCCACCGGCCGCACGCGCGGCATGGTCAAGCGAATCGCCCTCGGGGCGATGGTCGTGATCGGCGCCTTCCTGATCGTGTTCCCCCTTGCGACGAACCTGCCGGGCAAGTCGAGCGCCACCGGCGAGATGATGACGGCGTTCCGTCCGCAGATGGCGACCACGGCGCTCGCGCAGGGTGTCACCGACGGTCAGGTCATGGCGGCGATGGGGCAGCAGTTGAACACACAGATGCTGCCGGCGCTGGCGGCACAGTTGCACATGACCCCGGCGCAGCTGTCAGCCTTCCTGGCATCCAATTACCCCGCCGTGGGCAAGGGCCTGGCGGAGTTCGGAACCATCCTCCCGTTCTTCGGGAACCTCAACGCCACGATGCAGGCGCAGCAGTCGAACTTCCAGCTCGCTGACCAGATTCCCACCGGCTTCATGCCGCCCACGTCGATGACCTGGCTGTTCGTCGTGCCGGGTGGCGTGCTCGCGCTCTTCGGGCTCTTCGGACTGGCGTTGCCACGCTCGGGTCGCCGGTTCATCGCCGCCTCGGGCGCGGTGGGGCTGATCGTCGTCATAGGCCTCTTCTCGGTGTCGATGTACGCCAAGGCAACCGCGGCGGATCAGATGACGACCGCGTTCGCGCCGGTCTTCAGCGCCGCCAGCGTCCAGCAGGCCCGCGCCGACACCAACACGGTGACCGCGATGGCCACACAGTTCACATCTCAGACCCTGCCCGGTGTCGCCGCAGCGCTGCACATGACACCCGCGCAGATGAACCTCTTCGTCGCCCAGAAGTTCCCGGCGGTCGCAGCCGGGATGACGCAGATGCCGCTGATCCTGCAGCGGATGCAGACGGCAACGACGTTGATCGAGCAGAACGTGAGCAACTACAACCAGAGCGCGTCGATCCCGTGGTCGCCCGGGTCGATGGTCTCGATGTTCTGGTTCATGATGGTCTCCGGGCTGCTGGCGATCGTTTTCGCGGCGGGCGCCCTCCTGGTCACCGTCGGACGTGGCACCGTCGCGCGCGTTCCGGTGCACCGCCCCGCGGCGGGTGCGTTCCACAACTGAATCTCTCCCTTGGGTGAGGGGTCGCGGTTCGCCGCGGGCCCCTTCCGCATTCGTGCCCCTGAGCCCCTGCCGATCACGGAGTATGGCCGCACCTTTGCGGTGCCGTCCTGACAGAATCCGTAGTCTGCAGAGCGGCTGTCACCGCCGCCGGACGGGAGCATGACGATGGCGAAATACCTGATCGAGGCCTCATACACGATCGACGGCGTCAAGGGCGTTCTCAAGGAAGGCGGGTCCGGACGGCGCGCGGCCATCGAGCGGCTGGTCAGCGCCGCAGGTGGCACGGTCGAAGCGTTCTACTTCGTCTTCGGTGATGACGACGTCGTCGTTTTGGTCGACTTGCCTGACAACACCACCGCGGCAGCGGTGAGCCTCGGAGTGAGCTCGGCGGGAGGCGCCACCACATCAGTGCGCGTGCTGCTCACGCCCGAAGAGATCGACGCGGCCGCGAAGAAGACCGTCGACTACCGAGCACCTGGTCACTGAGCGGCGCACTCCAGAGCGCGGAACTCCGCCCGGAGCTCCAATGAGCCGACCTCGAACTCGTCGCCCGCCTGGAAGAAACGGCGTTCACCTGACCGGCGCAGCTCCACCCGACCCTCGCCGAACACGCGCCACTGCACCCCGTCGCCGGCGATCGCCGTCATCTCGTCGATGCCGACAAAGGTGTCGTCGTCCTCAAGTCCCGCGGTCATGAATCGCTTCATGCCGGGCAGGCTCGGCACGCGATTCCAGTGCACGCCGAATCCAACGTGCTCGACGAGCCCGAGCCCGGCCGAACGGAAACCACGCCGCGTCGATCCTTCGCTGCTTGCGCCGGCGACCATCGCGCCGGCGCTGCATCCCGCATAGACGGCGCCGCGCGCAAGCGCCCGATGGATCGCGTCCATCAACGGTGTCCCGTCGAGGATCCGAGCGAGATGGACGGGGTTCCCGCCCGAGAAGAAGACCATGCAGGCTTCATCGATCGCAGCGATGAAGTCGGGAGCGGCGCAGTCTTCGCGCGTCTTCACCTCCACCAGTCGCGCTGCAAGTCCCATGTCGGCGTAGTGCGCGAGCGCCATGCCTCCCCACCGATGGAAGACCTCGTCACCCTCGGGCGCGCTCGCGGTGGGGAGCACCGCAACCGGGCCTGACGGTGCCGGTCCGGTTGCATAGCGTTCCGCCTCCTCCGACCACGGGAGGAACTCGCCAGAGCCGAGCAGGAGGAAGCGTCG
>CAVQLW010000013.1:0-131187 GCA_963713485.1 Candidatus Dormiibacterota bacterium | reverse complement strand
TCACCGGCTCGCTGTCGGTGAACACGGGAGAGCCCTCCGTGCCGCACGTGTCCGGCGCCCAGAGCAAGAACACGACGTGACGGCTGCTGTCCGCATAGACCAGTGCCGTGTCCGCCAGCGGCGTCGTGCCGACGATGCCTTTGGTCGGCGTCGGCGTCGTCGAGACGATGGGATGTGCGAACGCGGTCATGAACGTTGCCGCTCCCGCCGAGACGATCGCTACCGCCACCGCGCTGACTGTGGCGAAGTGCGGCGCGTGCGATGCGTGCGCGTGTTGTCTTCAGTCCCCGAGATGGTCACCTGACGCCTCCTTATCCCTCCGGCGGTGCCGGCATCCCCTTGGTCACATCCCCATGCGACCGTGAGCGGAGAGCGCCCCCGAACGGTGCAGAACCACCGAACGCTTCGTCTCCTGACCTCAGCCTAATGAATCGGCGCGAACGATGCAAGTGGTGCGTTCGACGCTCTGTTCATCGCAACAAGCGCCGGCGCTTATGACGGCGATAGCGGAACTCACCGGCTGTTTGTGGCGAAAAACCTGCGGACGCTTGCAGAAATCGTGGCCGGCGCAGCGGCCACGGACGCGCTGGCTGTTATGCGGAGCGCTCCCCGGCTCGCGATGAGCCGAGGAGCGCTCGCTACCCCCTATCCCTCAGGCCGTCTCCCCGTCCGATCGATCCAAAAGGACCGAACGCTGGAACCATAGCAAACGCGTCAGCCATGTGCAAGAGGTTTGTGCCGCGAATTTCGGGGGGTCGTTGTGACGGCGCTCAGGGGGCGGTGGGGAGGAGGTGCTCGTTCAACGTGCCGCCGCCCGCGATGTACGCGAGGATGGCGCGGTCCGTCAACCACTCGACCGGTGCGTGATCGTCGGTGAGCGGATCGTTCGACGGCGCAGCGACGACCGCCTGCGCGACGACGAGCGGTCCGAGCACCTGCACGTTGAGCGGCAGTCGCTGCATGCGCTGCGCGATGGCGTCACGCGCGAGCGGAACGTCGATTCCGACGACGAGCTCGTTGAAATGAAGCGCGGGCCACACCCACACCTGCGGAAACTCGGTCGCGACCGTACCGCTGATGGCGTCGACGAGCTGGTTGTTGCCCGGAACCCGCTCGACGTTGAGCGCGATGCCGCCGCCCGCATTGAGATGCGCATGCAGCAGCGAAAAGAACTCCTGCGTCGCAAGATAGAACGGGATGTACTCCTGGCGGTATGCGTCGACGACGATGAGGTCGTAGCGCTTCGCCGTGGTCTCGAGATACTCGCGGCCGTCCGCGGTGATGACGTGCAGATTCGGGATCGCATCGAGCCCCATGTACTCACGCGCGAGCTGCGTGACGACGGGATCGAGCTCGACGGCGTCGATGCTGATGCCGGGATACTCCGCGGCCAGCCCTCGAGCGGTGGTGCCGCCGGCGTTGCCGATGACGAGCACGCTGCGGAGCGGCCGCGCGAGCAGCGGCGGCACAACGAGCGGCATGTCCCACTCGCCGCCGGTGAGGGCGGTGGCCGTCCGGTAGACCGATTGATCCGCGATCCCGTCGTCGAATCGCATCACGATCCTCCCGTCCGGCTCTCGCACGACCTGGACGAACTGGTACGTGGTGTCGCGCTCCGCCAGCGTTCCCTGCGTCTCCTTGACGAGCCCGGGCGGGAGCGCGATCAGCGCGGCGATGACCACGCTCGCGGCGACCGCGGGGCGCACCAGCAACGGGATCGACACCAGCGCGACGAGCAGCGCGGCGATGAGCAGCGTCCGCTGCGTCCCCACGCCGGGGATCAGCACGAGCGCCGACCCGAACGTGCCAACGATGGCACCAACAGTTGCGAGCGAGGACAGGCGTCCGCTGGTGCGTCCCGCCCGGTCGATCGCGGTGAGCGAGAGGCGCAGGACGAACGGTGAGGCCATGCCCATGAGCGTCACGGGCACCGAGAAGAGCAGCAGTGTCGACACGAACGACCCGACGACAACACCGATGCTCACCGCCGCGAATCCCTGCAGCGCGAGGTTGAGGAACGGCCGCGCGACGAAGGGCAGCACCGCCGTGCACACGGCGCCGAGCACCAGGATCAGGCCGAGCACGCGCGGCGTCGGGTGCCGGTCGGCGATCCGGCCGCCGAGCCAGTATCCGAGCGACAGATAGATGAGGATGAGGCCGATGACGTTCGCCCAGACGACCGTCGAGGTGCCGAAATACGGGGCGAGCAGCCGTGTCGCGCAGATCTCCGTGGCCAGCGAGGACGCTCCCGCGGTGAAGACGACCGCTGGAAGCACGCGTCGAGCCACCGGGGGATCGTAGACGCCGGACACAGCGACGGCTCGCCCGTGGGGCGAGCCGTCTTGGGAGGGAGGCTGGGTCAACCGATCACGCGCGGGCCGTCACCCGCTGCGCGATGCCTGGGTCACATCGATCCGGATCCGCCCATGTTCGGACACGGGTGCGATCCGCCGGCGCCGGCGGAAGCGGACGGCGTGGGAGCCGACGAGGAGGCGGCGTTCGCCACCACGAACCCACCGATGCCGCCACCGATCAGCAGGCCTGCGGCGAGGAGGAGCGCGGCGGGCCCGCGGCCGAGGCCGCCGAAGCTGCGCCGGTGCGACTGGTCCTCGGACGGGGGGTCGTGGGTGAAGTTGTCCTGATCCATCGCCAATCTCCTGGGTTCGTCTGGACGAGGGTAGTGGCGTCAACCTTTCGACTCGGTGACACGCCCCCTCCAGGGGCGTTCTCATTAAGAACCGCTCACCACCGACGGCGCCCCACTACGCAAGCTCATAGATGTGGTACTGATCTGAGTAGTACAGCGCATGGTTCGGGCCTTCGGCGACGTCGAACCGGCAGCCGGAGGGACCGAGGCGGACCGTCGCGTGAGGGCTCCCGGGGGTGACGATGACCATGCCGCGGTCGTCGCTGCAGAAGACGAGGTGGCCGGCGTACCCCGAGGGGCCGGCCGCGTCCACGAAGGTCGCGCCGGTCGGGACGTACGTGCTGTTCTCGCTGCTCCAGCTGGGGGCGATGCCGCCTCCGCAGGTGGATGCGGCGAGTGGATGGCTGTACCCGTAGCAGTCGGGCCACTGATAGTGCGCGCCCTTGGTCACGTTCTCGAAGAGCGTGTCGTAGCCGGTCGGAGGGCTCCCCGCATCGCCGGACGGCCCGTTCATCGTGATCGCAAGCTGGCCGGTGGGTGAGAAGGCGATGCCGAAGGGATTCCGGAATCCGTAGGCCCAGACCGGGTTGGTGGGCCCGAACGGATTGTCCGACGGGATGGTGCCGTCAGGGTTGAAGCGCAGGACCTTGCCGCGATAGTCGCCGACGTTCTGGGCGCTTGGGGCGTCGTGCTCGTCACCGAGGGTCACGTAGAGCTTGCCATCCGGGCCGAACGCGAGCCGCCCGCCCTTGTGGCAGCAGTCGCCCCCGGAGGGGAGGGTGGCGATGATCTTGGGATTCCGTCCGGTGCCGTCGCAGTCGTACCAGCGGATGACGTGCTGGGTCTTCCGGTTGGCGTCGGAGTAGAAGGCGTACACGAAGCGATCGGTGGTGAACGTCGGGCTGATGGCGAGTTCGAGCAGCCCGCGCTCGCTGTAGCTTCCGTTCGCCTCGGTGGTGACCGTGCTCACTCGCGCGAACACCCTGGCAGCGCCGTTCTGCCAGACCCGAACCGTGCCCGAGCGCTCCGTCCAGAAGAGCCTGCCGTCAGGGGCGAAGGCGAGGGCGGTGGCGAAGGCCGCGGGGATCGTGCCGTGCGGGGCGGGCTCGTTCGACGGCGCGACGCATGGGTTGGCGGCGGGCGTCGCGGTCGCGGTCTCGAGACCGGCGGTCGGGGTCGCGCTGGGGCTGGGGCTGGGGTGCGGTGTCGAGCCGCATGCCGCCATCAGCAGCACCACCGAGGTCAGGGCAACCCGCTGACGGATCCCCATCAACCAGGTCAGCCGGCCGCGGCTTGCAACCCCTCGAGCGCTGCCGGGCCGGCGTCGAGATGCTCGCGAGCCCAGCCGTCGATCGCGTCGATCACCCGCTGCAGGTCGACGCCCGCGGGCGCCAGCTCATACGAGGTGCGCGGCGGCATCTGCGAATGGACCGTGCGACGGAGGAGCCCGAGCCGCTCGAGGCCGTCGAGGCGCACCTTGAGGGTTGCGGGGTTGCAGCCACCAACCGTGCGGCCAAGCTCGTTGAAGCCCATGGGGCCGTCAAGGAGCGCGCGAACGATGTGCATCGTCCACTTCTCCTGCAGCACCTGGATCGCCTCGTGGACCGGGCAGTACTCGCGGTCAGCTTGCATCGCTTGTGGTGTCCTCCATCCCAGCCGAGATCGTAGCTCAACTGGAGGCCCCAGATTTGCGGAATCCATCACTTGACAAAGTATAGCACTATGCTGCATACTGTGCTTCGCCGGACGAAGTGCCGACCGGAGCCGCCTGGGGCATCCCTGGAACTCGAGGAGTCACACGCCATGACGTGGAACCTGGACCCGCATCACACATCCGTCGCCTTCAGCGCGAAGCACATGGGCGTGGCCACCGTTCGCGGTCGCTTCGACCAGGTGGCCGCCGACCTGCAGCTGGACGACCCCAGCGACCCGACCACCGGTCGTGGCACGGTCACCATCAAGGCCGCGAGCGTCAGCACCGGCTCCGAGATGCGCGACGGCCATCTCAAGAACGCCGACTTCCTCGACGTCGAGCGCTACCCGGAGATCATCTTCGCGCTGAAGAAGATCACGAAGACCGGCGGGGACACCTTCCAGGTCACGGGTGATCTGACCATCAAGGACGTCACCAAGGAGATCACGCTCGGCTACGAGCACAACGGCTCGGCCGTCGATCCCTACGGCAACGTCAAGGTGGGCGGAACCCTCACCGGCACGATCAACCGCAACGACTGGGAACTCGTCTGGAACGTTCCCCTCGGCGGCGGCGGACTGCTCGTCGGCGAGAAGGTGAAGCTCGAGATCGACGGTGAGCTTGCCCAGGCGAAGGAAGAGGTCGCCGTCGGGGCGGCCGCTTAAGAAACCCGACCAGGTAGCATTACTTTCCGAGGTACCTGACGATGGCTGAGCAGATCCGCTTCTACTTCGACCCTCTCTGCCCGTGGTGCTACGAGACGTCGCGCTGGGCGCGCCGGCTCGAAGAGCTGGGCGTGGTGGAGGTCGACTGGCGGGTCTTCTCGCTGGCCATCGTGAACCGTGGCGATGAGGGGCGGGCGGCCGCGGACACCGGGTCCGCGCCGTCGCTCCGGATCGCCATCGCCCTCAGAGATGCGCACGGGGCCAAGGCCGTGGGCGCCTTCTACAAAGCCGTCAGCGACGCGCACCACCTGCGCGCGGCGCAGGTCGACGATCATGCGGTGCTGGAGGCGGCGCTCCGCGAGGCCGGCGCCGAGCCGGAGCTGCTGGATCGCGCGCTCGCCGATCCGTCCACGTGGGAGGCGGTGCAGCGCGAGCATGACGAGGCGGTCGAGGTGCACAAGGCGTTCGGCGTGCCGACGATCATCCTCGACGGCGGGAGCGGGCCCCACATGTTCGGTCCGATCATCAGTGATCTCCCGAGCGACGAGGACAGCGTCGAGCTGTGGCGCCACTTCACCTGGCTGGCGCGCACGCCGACCCTCGCCGAGCTCAAACGGGACCGGCCCGCACTCGATCTCGAGAGCGTCCGCTACTGGCAGCGAGTTCGGGCTGAGCGCGAACGCCAAAAGCAGGCACAATCCGCCGCGTGACGACAATCGGAGCTCGCGTTCCCGGCGCCGCCGGCAAGAGCGGCGACGTCGGTCCCCATTACAAATGGGTCGCGCTCTCCAACACGACGATCGGCATGCTCATGGCGACCGTCAACTCATCGATCGTCCTCATCTCGCTTCCCGCGATCTTCCGTGGCATCCACCTGAACCCGCTCGTCCCGAGCAATGTCAGCTACCTGCTCTGGATGATCATGGGCTACATGGTCGTCACCGCCGTGCTGGTGGTGAGCCTCGGACGGATCGGCGACATGTTCGGGCGAGTCCGCTTGTACAACCTCGGCTTTCTCGTGTTCACCGCGGGATCGATCCTGCTCTCGACCGTGTTCATGTCGGGGCCTGCGGCGGCGCTCGAGCTCATCTTCTTCCGCCTCATCCAAGGTGTCGGCGGCGCGATGATCTTCGCCAACTCGACCGCCATCCTCACCGACGCGTTCCCGCAGCATGAACGTGGCATGGCGTTGGGGATCAACGCCGTCGCCGCGGTGTCCGGTTCCTTCATCGGGCTCATCGTCGGCGGGCTGCTCAGCACGACCGACTGGCACCTGGTGTTCCTCGTGTCGGTGCCGGTCGGCCTGTTCGGCACCGTCTGGGCGTACCTGAAGCTTCGTGAGGTCGGCATCGTGCGCCGCTCGCGGGTGGACTGGTGGGGCAACGTCACGTTCGGTGTCGGGCTGATCCTGGTGCTCGTCGGCATCACGTACGGGATCCAGCCGTACGGCGGCAACACGATGGGGTGGACCAACCCCGCGGTGCTCGCCGAGATCATCGGCGGCCTCGCGCTCCTCGTGATCTTTGTTGTGATCGAGACCCGCGTCGCCGAGCCGATGTTCCGCGTGAGCCTCTTCCGCTTGCGGGGGTTCACGTTCGGCACCGTCGCCGCGCTCCTCAGCGCGGTCGGCAGAGGTGGGCTGATGTTCATGGTGATCATCTGGCTGCAGGGCATCTGGCTGCCGCTCCACGGCTACAGCTTCGAGTCGACCCCGTTCTGGGCGGCGATCTTCATGCTCCCCCTCACGGCCGGCTTCCTCATCGGCGGACCGACATCGGGCTTTCTCTCCGATCGTCTCGGGGCGCGTGGCTTCGCGACGGCGGGGATGATCTGTTCGGCGATCGGCTTCGGCCTGTTGATGCTGCTGCCCGCGAACTTCTCGTACCTGCCGTTCGCCTCGCTGCTCTTCCTGGTCGGCGTGTCGATGGGAATGTTCGTCGCGCCGAACACCGCCGGCGTGATGAACGCGGTCCCCGCGGATCGGCGCGGCGTCGCGTCGGGCATGCTCGCGACGTTCCAGAACAGCGGCATGACACTGTCGATCGGCATCTTCTTCTCGCTGATGATCGCCGGGCTCAGCTCGACCCTGCCGTCGACGATGTTCAACGGACTCACCGCGCACGGCGTCCCGACCGCTGTGGCGCACCAGGTGGCGAACCTGCCTCCGGTGGGATCGCTCTTCGCGGCGTTCCTCGGCTACAACCCGATGACCACGTTGCTCGGGCCGACGCTGCACACGCTCAGCGCGAGCCAGGCCGCATACCTTTCGGGGCAGACCTTCTTTCCGAATCTGATCAGCAACCCGTTCATCATCGGGATGCACATCACCTTCGCGTTCTCGCTGATCATGATGCTTGTCGGGGCGACGGCCTCATGGCTGCGGGGGAGCAGCAGCGGCTCGCGGCCGGCTGCCGCCCCCGTGATCGCCCGCACCGAGGTCTTGAGCCCGCCGGTCGGCACCGCGCGCTGACCGCGGGACGGACGCCTTGCTGGCGCTGGGGCGACACCTAAGCGCGAACCGCGCGATGGCGATCGGCGGGAAGACGGCGATGATTCCGGCCTGCTCCGCATCCTCATCGGGGATGAACTGACGAGGACGAGTCCCGTCGTCGACCCGCGCACGGCCCCGGGCAAAGAGCCACCCGAGATCGCGGACATGCGCCGTCGTCAGGCGAACGGTGAGTTCCCGGCCGATGTCGAGCCGGGATACCTGCTGATAGCGCTGCAGGGGATCCTCTCCGCACCGGTGACCATGCCCCACCAGGTGGAGCTTCTGTGTGGCATTTCTCCGGACTCACCGGAGTTTGCTGAGCAGTTCGGGGAGGGATGCGGCGGCTGCTTGCGCACGTGCGTGGGCCCGGAGCGAAGGGGGAGAGTCGGACTGGGCGCGCTGGCGACGCGGCGTGGAAGGCTGGACATGGGCGGCGCATGGACGGATAGCCGGGCGGTGGCGAACGTATGTTTGGTATGATACAGGGATGTGTGATGGCGCCGGCGACACCACTGGACGCTCGGGTGATGCGATCGATGCCCTGGCGGCCGCGGTCCAGCGGGTCCGGGCGCGGGGGCCGGCCGCCTCGCAGGCCGCGCTGCAGGACGAGCTGATCCGCCTGCGCCGGGCGGCCGATCTCCTTGAACTGGCCTTCGCCGCCACGGCGAGCGCGTTCGATGCCCGCTACGACGAGAACTGGGGCGGGTATCCCACCGCCATCAACTGGATCCGCGCGGAGTGCAGGATGAGCTCGGCGGCCGCGGTCAAGGCGGTGTGCGTCGGCGAGGAGGCGGCGGCGATTCCGCTCAGCATCGCCGCGCTCGAGCAGGGCCGGCTCGGCTTCGCCCATCTCAGCCTCCTCGCCGCCACCGCCAAAGGGGTGCGCGAAACCCCCAATCCGGCGGGCGTCGAGGTGGCCCCCTTCGACGAGCGTCCCCTGCTCAAGCAGGCCCTCGCGCATCCACTCAAGCGCTTTCGCGATGACTGCGCCCACGTCCGCCACGCCCACAGCGCCGCGCTCTTCCTCGCCGCCCAGAACGACGACGAGGTGTATCGCACCCTCGAGGTGCGCACCGGTGAGGAGGGTGCGCTCTTCCTCCACGGCTGCCTCGACGCGGTCGGCGGCGCCACCCTGCGGACCGCGCTCGATCCCCTGGCGCGCTGGCGTGGGGGTGGGGATCTCCGCACCCGCGAGCAGCGCTACGCCGACGCGCTCGTGGAGCTGGCCACGCACTGCCTCGACGCCGGAGCCGTGCCGAGCGTGGGTGGACAGCGCCCCCATCTCCAGGTGACGAGCACGGTGGCCACCCTGCGGGGTGCTCCGGGAGCGCCGGCGGCGATGCTCGAGTTCGCCGGGCCGATCGCCGCGGCCACCGCCCAGCGCCTCGCCTGTGATGCGAGCATCACCCGTGTCGTGCTCAGCCCGAGCTCCGCGGTGCTCGACGTGGGCCGTGCCCACCGGCTCCCGTCGGGACCGACCCGGCGGGCCTTGCGCGCTCGGGATGGCGGCTGCGCATGGCCGAATTGCGACCGCCCGGTCTCATGGACCACCGCTCACCATCTCGTGCATTGGGCTGAGGGTGGCAGCACGGCCCTTGAGAACCTCGTCCTGCTCTGCCACCGCCACCACCGCCTCGTGCATGAGGGTGGCTGGCAGCTCATCCGGAAACCCGACGGCACGCTGGCTACGGTGGCGCCAATCATCGATGTGGGTATCGGCGCGCCCGCTCCAGGAGGCCGGTGCTCGCTCATCGATGTGGCGCGTCAGCGGCGGCGACGCGGTGGCGGAGCCGGGTTCGGAAAGCCCGGCGCCCGAGGTGGTGTGGCGTGCTCGACCCCCCGATGTCGCCTCCGTGGGGTGAGGATCGAGCGGGGCTGGTGGCCCCCTCGGCGCGTCCTCAGGGGTAGAAGCGCATGAGGATCATCATGCTGAAGATCCCGCAGAACCCAACGAGCTCGATGCTCGCGAGCCGGATGGTGCGCTGGAGTCGAGCCGCGCGTTCGGCATCCGTGCCGGCCGACCCGATCGAGGCGGCAGCCGGCCCGGTGATCCGCTGTCCCCACACGAAGGTCACGATGGCGAGGACGAGCGCGATGAACCACCAGCGACCGAAGCCGGTGTTGAAGACAGCGTTGACACTCGTCACGGGACCCCAGACCGTGCCACGGAGGAATCCGAGAAGAATCGCCAGACCGGCGACCGGTGGGATGACCCGCGTCGCCTGTATGCCGATCTGAGCTCCCATCTCAGCAGCGGCGGAGGCACTGGCGCGCGCGGAGGCCGGGCCGAGCACGAAGTTGGCCCACATCGTTCCGCCGAACCAGAAGATGGCGAAGAGCATGTGCAGCCCCTCGACAATCGCAGTCCCCATGGCGCCGGAGAGTTCTACGACGGGCAGACGGCGACGAACCACGTGCGGCTTGCTGAGAATTCAACCCGGGCGCCGGCGGGCGCCTATACGGTGCGTGGGTCGCTCCGATCGATGCCTTCAGGCACCGACATAGTCGAACACGACACAGACACCGCTCAGTGCCCCCGGCACTACTGGCTCCAACTCAGTGCGTCGCAGTGCTCTGATCGCGCGTATGACCCCCGTGCGCACCGGCGGTTTCAACGGCTGGAACGTGCACGATCAACACTGGGACGCGGCTGTGATGCAGCACGGCATGACTCACGCTGCCGAGCAGCAGCGACGTGGCATCGCCACGCCCCCGGGAGCCGACGACGATCAGGTCGTGGTGACCCGTGGCGGCCTCGTCGAGGAGTGCCTGCGCTGCAGGGCAGTCCACCAGGAGCACCCGAGACGTGATCTCCTTGGGGATCATCGCGGCGGCCTCGTCGGCGATCGTCTGCGCGTCGAGACGCACGCCCGCAACGTAGTCGTCCACGGCGATCTGCGGCAGTGGGGAGACCGGGCCCCATGGCATCACGGTGCTGTACGCAACGACGACAGTGATCGATGACTGCTGGGTCCGTGCAATATCGATCGCTTCCTTGAGCGCTGCCTGGGCATGCTCTGACCGGTCGACGCCGATCAAAATATTCTTGAACATCACTGACCTCCATGACGGCTGCGCGTCCGTCCATTGATCGCTATCACCGTTGAGCCATCACGCGCCGCGCTCCGAGGCGCGGGCCGCTCCTCGTTGCCTGCACGGATGCGCGTCCTCCAATTCGACTCTCGAGTCTGACACGCGATGATTGTGACAGGCCAGGGTCGTTGGTCCTGACGCAGCCGAGGCCAGGTTCCCACGGCCTGGTCTGAGGTCGCTTCGCGACACCGTCTTGTGCCGCGGATGCAGCGGCTCATGCCCATTTGTCCGCGGGCGGTCCGCGGCCAGTTTCTACAGTTTGGTTCTGGCCCGAAGAGGGGACCATTCAACCTGGCTCGAGGAGCGTAGGCCATGCTCGTGTTTGCCACCACCGCAACGCTTCACTGGCTTGTCGCCGCGTCGTCGGCGTCAGCCGCCGACCCGCTGTCCAAGCAGGTGCTCGCTCGTGTCGCGAACCCGCTCCTGACATCGGCCCAGTTTCTGATACCCGCCGTCGTCGCGATCAGCGGCCTTCACAAAATGATGGAACACCGGGAGAGCGGGGGCTCGTTCATGGTCGACATGGTGACCAAGGGCGGGGGCGCGATCCTGGTGCTGCAGCTTGTGAAATCGATCGCCGGACTCAGCTGATGGAAGTGTATCTGCTGTCGGTGTCGTTGACGCGACATCGAGCCATCGTGCCGCGGCGTCGAGCTGCTCCGCCACTCGTTTGGGGGCTCGACGCGCCTGTCCCGAGAGATCACCTACCCGACCTTTCCGAGCGGGCTCCTGAACGTGCGACCCCGTCCGGATCGCTGCAGCGGCCAGATCCGCGCTGACACCTCGAGGAGTCGTTCCACATGATGGTTGCAGCCCCCTGGTGGAGTCCGGTGACCTGGCTCCAGAACGTTGCCGGATTCTTCCACGGCGCCTACGATGCGGGCGGTGCTGTCCTGAACGCGCTCGGAAGCGTGTTGACGATCCTGACGCAATTCTTCCGATTCTTCTTCGACACGGGCCATTTCATCGCGGACGCGGTGAACTGGGTCACGAATGCCCTGTTCCCAACCGAGCTGCAGACCTGGTTCCTCGGAACGATCAGCACGCCAGGGCAACGGTGGGATTCAACACACATCTATGAGTCGTTGTACCGGGAGATGGTTTCGCCCGCGCTCATGATCGCCGCGGTGGCGGCGGCGGCAAGGATCATCAAGGCGCTTGCCGACCATCGAACTCCGGCAATGCAGACCGTTCTCGCGGTGCTGCCGCGGTTCCTCATCGCGGTCGCGGTGATCGGGGTTCCTGGAACGTCGGTGAGCCTCGGCTACAGCGCGATCGCTTGGGCGGTCAACTCGTCGATGTCTGTGGCCGGCGCGGTGGTCGGTCTCATCATGCATGCGACGCTGCTCAGCGATACACCAAACGGTGCGGGTTGGTTCAGCCACGTCTATGCGGTGCTCGCCGCTGCCAGCGACAACATGGTCGCCGTCGTCGTCGGCGGCATCCCGCTCCTGATCCTCGTCCTCTATGCGGCGTTCCTCATGGTCGTGCGTACGGTGATGCTCGGGTTCTGCGTCGTGACGGCGCCGCTCTGCCTGGCGACGGCGGTGTTCGATGCGAACAACAAGTTCTTCCACTGGTGGCTCGACCTGTTGGGGAGCGCGCTGCTCACACCGTTGCTGCTGGGCATCGCCATCGCTCTCAGTCTCACGCTCGCATCGCATGTCGTCTCCGCCGCCGTCGTCGGCCCGTTGATCGCCATGGTCACGATGTGCGGCGGATTGTGGTTTGCGGCGAAACTAGTACATCAACTCACCTGGCGCGGATTCAACCACGGGAGCGCACTCGCGGGGTTTGCCGCCGGCGTCGGCACGATGATCGCGCCGGTTCATCGCCTGTCGTCGGCGGGCTTCGTCGCCGAAGCGCTCGGGGCGAACCGTGATGGTAGCAATGGCGCGGTGAACTTTATGAAGCGCATGGGACTTGCCGTGCAAGGTTTGGGTCCGGCATCACATGGGGGAGGCGGCGGCGTCGGTGCCACCGTCCGGCGCGAAGGCTCGACAGACGCGAGCCATGACCTGCTCGCAACGGGTGGGCCTCCCGATGTCGCGAGCGCACTCGGCATCGACGGCCGTGCCGCCGTCGAGGGAGCGGAGACCCTGTTTTCGCAGGAGGCCTTCAACACATTCGCCGCATCGCACGCCAGGTTCATCGGTTCTGTGACCCGCGACCACGCACATGGCTCGGTCAGCGCAGGAGATAGAGCGAAGCTCGCCTGGGACCGGTCATCACCCGAGAACCGCGCGGCATTTGCCGACGAGTTCCTATCGACGTGGCTCGGATCCGCGACAGACTCAGCCGCTCCCGCGCCGTCATTGGGATCGCACCACGCCGGCTTTCCCGAGGTGGCCGTCGCGTGAGTGCGGTTCGCGTTCCGCTCGCCGTCGACGCTCAGGTGCGCGTTCCTGTCGGGCCATTCATGATCCCATTGCGCGCGCTCGCCCTCCTCATCGTGTCGGCACCGCTGGCCTTCCTCTGCCTTGGCATCGGGGCACTGTCGGTGAGCTCACGGCTGGGGCTGGCAGTCGCGGTGCTCATGCTCGGATTCACGCTGGCTGCGCCGCTGCGCGAGGGCGTCTGGATCGGCACCTGGTGGCTGTACCGAGTCGCGCGCCGACTACTGCCGACCGCAGTGCTCGACGGCCGCGGCCGTCGAGCGAAGGTGGAGTTCATGGGCGGTGGACTGCAGGTGTCCCGCATCCGCAGGGAGATCGGTGGCAGGCGCGTGCTTCGCCGGCTCAGGCACCTCACGACTCTCCCCCGCGTCGCGAGCGCTGACGCCGGCATCTTCCGGCTGGATCCGGGAGGCGTCCGGGCGGTCGTCGCGGTCGAAGGACCGAATGGTGCGCCGATGGGCGAGCAGCATGCCCGCTGGTGCACGGCATTGATCCAGTGGATGCTCTCGGTCGAGTGCCCTGCGCAACTCATCAGCGTGGTGAGCAACTTCGACAGCCGGCGCGCGCAGATGGCATTCGATCAGAGAACCAAGGGCTGGCCGGTCACGCGGCTCGCCGGGCTTGAGCGCGACCTCGCCGGCCGTGTGGCCGATCAAAGCGTGGGCTTACGACATTTCGTGATCTTCGCGCCGGGACTTGCCGCGGCCGATGGCATCCCATGGCTCAGCCGCGCGACCCGCATCAATCGCGCTGTCGAGGCGAGCGATGAGGAGGCGACCCGCGTGCTGGAGTCCGCACTGCGGCTTGCGTCTGGTCTGGGCATCGGCGCATCGGTCGCCGACCGTGACGATATCGCGGACCTCCTTGTCGAAACGGTCATCGGCACGTCCAGCGCGGCGGCCGACGCACGTGGCATCGTCCGGATCGGCGACGAGTACCAGGTCGTGCTCTCAACGACCCATCTCCCGACGACGATCCATCCGGGCGGCGTGGTCGACGCCTTGATCCGGAGCCGTGTCAGAGGGTTTGCGAGCCTGCACGTCCTCCCCGTCGAGGCGAAGGTCGCTCGCACCGCCCTCGATCGGCGCGCCGCGATGCAGCGTTACACCGCGCGAGAGGGCAACGATGGGGTCGACAATCAAGTCGCCCTTGCGGATACGACGGCGGCGCTCGCCGCCATCGCCCAGCGCACGCTGGTCCCATGCCGCGTTGCGCTGAGCGTTGCGATTCGCGACTCGATCCTCGTCAAGACGGCTGAGGCTGCCGAACGCCTCGACGGATTGCTCCGCGCCCAGGGATTCGAGATCGCGGAGGTGACGTCGCCGGGCATGCTGCCATCGCTGTCGGTCGCTCCGGGTGGCGCGCCACTCGGACGGGGGCTGCACCTCACGGCCGACATCGTCGCGGCGTGCATGGTCCCGGCGCTCGGCACGCCGTTCGCTGATCAGCGTCAGCCGTTGGTCGGCATCAACCAGCTCACGGGGGCGCCGGCGTATCTCTCCATCTGGAGCCGGCCCAACCACAACGCGGTGATCGTCGGCAGCTCCGGATCAGGCAAGAGCGTTGCCGCCAAGACGATGCTCGTGCGGCACGTGATGGAGGGTGCGTCCGCTGTCGTGATCGATCCCGACTCCGAGTATCGGCACGTCATCAACGCGATCGGAGGGCTGCACTTCGAACTTGGCAGCGATGCGCTGAACCCCCTTGCACCTGGCGTCGATGTGTCACCGGATGTTGCGGCGGGACTGGTGCTCCCGGTGCTGAGCGTCATGGCGGGCGACGAGAAAGGCGTGAGGGACGGACGGCCGATACGCCGGCTGCCCGACGAGGATCAAGGCTGGATTCATGGCGAGATCGCGGCCTTCTACCGTGATTGGCCTGGAAGCTCCGGGCGACGCGAACCGCTGATCCACGATCTGGTCGCCTACATCGAGACGAGCTCGGCCCTCCGTGCGCTCACCCGTCGTGAGCGTGAACGGTGCCGCATCATCACGGCCCGGTTGCGACGCTTCACCCAGGGTGACCGAGCGCGTGTGTTCGACCGTCCCTCGACCTTCAGTGTCGGCGATCGTCCTGTGTCGGTCGGTCTGCGCAATTTCGCGTTGACCTACGCGGCGGATCTCACGCCGGCGCTTGCCGTCGTCCTGACCGCGGTGCTCGCGGCGCTGGCACGCAGACACGGTCGACTCATCGTGGTCGTGGACGAGGCGCACCGAGTGACCATCGACCCCGATGCCGGGGAGGTGCTCGGTCAGTTGGTTCGCCAGGCTCGGAAGCACGGCGCCGGCGTGTGGATGTGCTCGCAGCAGATCCACGACTTTGTCGGCAACGATCTCGGCCGAACACTCGTGGCCACCGCCGCCACCAAGATGATCCTGGGGTGCGAAGAGGCGGCCCTTGCTGACGTGTGCGAAGTCTTCGGACTGCGTGACGACGAGGCTGCGGCGATCAACCCGTCAGTCCAAGGTCGCGCGGTGTTGCTCTCCGGGGCCGAGCGCACTGTGGTCGGAGTCGTGCCGGGTCACGGACTGCTGGCGCTGGCGAGCTCGTCGCCGGTTTCGCGGGCGCAGCCGGCTGTAATCACGTCAGGCTGACTTGTGGCGGCTCCTGCAGCGCTCGCCGCGACCTTGGCGAGGCTTCGATCCATGCGCGCGCTCGGGCGCGAGTTCATGCAAGCACCCGCCGACACCACGGGGAAGCGCTCCCGATCGTGCTGCCTCACGACGTGCGCGGGGTGCGCTGCATGCGCGTTCGTTGCCGGCATTCTTGCGCTCGCGGCAGGCACGGCACTCGTTGCCGCAACGGCTTCGCTCGTCGGGGGCGTCGAGGGCGTCGGAGCGAGTGGATGCCACGGTGCCGCCGACCGGACGTGTGTCCCGGTCGCCGAGGCCCGCGTCGGCGTGCCGATGAACTGTCGCGGACTCTCGGTCACTCAGGGATTCGGCAATACGCCGTGGGAACATCCCCACACCGGCATCGATATCGTGTGCCCTCCGGACACGCTGGTGGTCGCCGTGGTCGCGGGTGTCTTTCACCGTGACCACGGAGCACCCGAGCCATGCCTCTTCCCGATCGGGCGGACGGGCGGTCTCGGTACCTACGGCGAACTCGATGCTGGCGCTCAGACGTTCGTATACGGTCATCTGGACGGATTCGTGGCGTCCGACGGCGCCTTGGTGGCTGCAGGACAGCCGCTCGGCTTCGAGGGTGCGACGGGCTGCGCGACTGGCCCTCATCTTCACTTCGAGGTGATCTCCGGCGGCCGGCCGGTCGACCCGTGCCCGCTGCTTCCCGCGGGATACCCCGCTGCGCACGATCCGAGCGGATTGCGTTGCTGGGGCTCAGTTCCGCCGTGATCGCGGAGGTACCTCCCCCTGCCCCCATGTCTTATGCTCGGTGCCGCCTGGCGGGCGGGGACTTCTTCAGAGAGGGGTGCGACACATGAGCCGTCGCAGGCTTGCCGCTGCCGTCTTCTTCAGCGCCGTCATCGTTCTCGTCCTTGCGCTCATCGTATATACGGAGCGCTCCAATGCGACACAAACGGTGTCGGTATGGATCGTGACGCATGACGTCACGGCGGGCGCGCCGTACACCGTCAACGACGTGCAGCGCGTCGAGATTCGAGCCGGGATCGGCGATTTCAACTACGAAACACTCAGTCCGGCAGCCTTCCCCGCGCGCTTCGCTCGAACCCTGTCCACGAACGACATCCTTCGCGGCGACGATCTCGTCTCGGATTCTGCACAATCCGAGATCGCCTTGACGGTCGTGGACCCTCCTCCACTCACCGGCGGTGCGGACGTCGACGTCTTTGCAGCGCTGCCCGACGGGCAACAGGTGAGGATCGGGCACGACCTCATCATTCAGACGGTGTCGGGTGGGTCGGTGACGGTGCTGGTCCCGGTGGCCGACGAAGCATCGTGGATCGCGGTCGGATCCTCAAACGTGGCACTGCACGTTGCTCTGACCGTGCCCGGCGCGCAGCTTGCGCCGTCACCGCAGAGTGCGGACGACGCGATACGCAGTCTCTGTGGCCCTGCGTGTGCCGACGTCACCGACACCACCACGCCCACGCCGTGAGCACGCTGATCGGCGTGTGCACCACCCGTGGCGGTCAGACCTCGACGTCGTGGGCCACAAGCCTCGCTTGGTCGCTTGCAGCACAGCGTTCCGTCGTGCTTGTCGACTGCGACATGGAGGGAGGGACGATCGCCGATCTCCTGTACCTTCGTCTCGACGACCGGAGCCTCGCCAACTGCTTCGGCGGCCGGCCCGTCACGGGGGCCGTGCTTGCGGCACAGGAGATCCCGGTGCCCGATCGTCCTCACCTTCGGGTGATCCCAGGACTGCGAAGCGCCTTCGGCTACGAGATCGGCGAATGCCTGCGTGCCATCGCCCCAGCCCTCAGTGAGCTGAGGTGTGATGTCGTCATCGTCGATCTGGGCCACCCCTGGGCGCACCCCGGGCTGCGATCACCGAGGGCGGCAGCCGACGCGGTGTGCTCGGTCTTTCATCGCGTCTTCATCGTGCTTCGCGATGACCCCGCGCTGCTGTCACGGAGCATCGACGTTCTGCGGACTGCGAAACCGCCGCACGGCGAGCTCATCGTCTGCGAGCAACGTGGCACCGCGCATCGGCGGGTCATGACGGAGACGATGGAACGTGAGTTCCCGAACCTCCCGATCCGCGGTGGGTGGCAGTGGGATGAGCGCCGAGCCGCGCGCATGGCCGACACCGGAACGCCGATGACCCTGGCGGGCGTGGAGGCGGAGCTGCACATATGACGGCGACTGACATCGAGATACCGGCGGTGCATCATGGCAACACCGCCGATGCGGTGCGCGTGAGCAGATGGCCGCACATCCCCGCCGAAGAGCTCGAGGTGGCCGAGATCATCGCCGCAGCGGTGGATCGAGCGCGACAGGGTGAGCCCGCATCGGTGCTGCACGAGGAACGTCTTGGCGCCGACGTCGCTTCCGTCATCTCCCACGCCATCGAGTCGCCCCAGGGGAGCGGGTTGCCACTCGCGGTGGTTGCCGAGCTCGCGGGCAACCCGCACTACCGAGCCTCGACGCAGCGCAATGCCGTCATCCTTGCCTCGCACCTCCATCCGCTGTCGATGCTGATCTACGGAGCCGAGCTCGAGAACATCACCTGTCTCGGCTACGACCATTGGCTCGTGAGCACGGTCGGAAGGAAGCTCTCGCTGATCGGCGCGAGTCCGTTTTCGAGCGACGACGAGGTGCTCGAATTCTTTCGGCGCGTCATCCGCCTGCGCGGGGTCACCGGCGACCAGTCCATCACCGACGCCGCGCCGATCGCCGAAGCGAACGTCGGCAGCGTCATCCGGCTCTGCGTGGCCAAACGGCCGGCGGTATCCGGCCGATCAGCGGTGAAGGCGGCCATCAGGGTCCCGGCGCGTTCGAAGGTGCGTGACCTTGCCGACTACGTCGCGCAGATGGTGATGCCCCGAGGCGTGGCTGACTTTGTCGAGGCGTGCGTTCGTGGGCGAGCGAATCTCATGATCGCGGGTGGCACGTCGACAGGGAAGACCACGCTGCTGCGCGTGCTCGCCGGCATGGTGCCGGCGGAGGAGCACATCGTCGTGGTCGAGGACGGTGCCGAGCTGCACCTCGACCAGGATCGAGGCGATGGCCGCCCGTGGCATGCACTCACCACGGCGGTCTCGACGATCCCATCCATCCGTCAGGAGGGCGACGGACAGCACCTCACCATGTTCGATCTCGTTCGGCATGCGCTGCGGTTTCAACCGGATCGGCTCATCCTCGGTGAGTCGCGCGGCGAGGAGATGGCCGCGGTGTGCAAAGCGCTCATGACCGGGCACGACGGCTCGATGACGACGATCCATGCGGAGGACGCCGAGCTCGCCATCGATCAGGCGGTGCAGTACGTGATGGAGAACCCGCGATTCGCAGGAAACGAGCGGCTCGCGCGCCGGATCGTCGAACAGGCGGTGCACGTGGTCGTGCACATTGCGAATCAGGACGGCCGTCGTCGGGTCACTGGCATCGTCGCGGTCGAGCGCGGCGGGAATCACAAGTGGGTGTATCGCCAGGTCGACAGCGGCGGACTTGTTCGCGCCACCGACCTCATCGGCAATCTCGGACGCCTGGCACCGCGCCTCCGCGAGCAGCTGCGGGGCGACGAGGTCCCCGAGCCATGACCATCGCGGGAGGGCTCCCGGAGCCGATCCTCCTGACGGCCGGGATCGCCGTCATCGTGGCGTGCGCGTGCGCCGTGAGCGCATCGATCCTGGGAATCGACGGACTGACGCGGAGTCATCGACCGCGATCACTTCCTTTCCTCGAACACGAGAAGGACGTTGCCGCCGCTCTCGGCTGGCAATGGCACACGTGGGTCGCGACGCGTGCTCTCGTCACGAGCGCCGGGATCGCGGTCGGCGTGACCACCCAGATCCCGTTGCTCACGGCGCTCCTGGGGGCGGTCGGCTTCTTCGGGGTCCGATTTGCGGTCGCCGGACGGGCGGCGCGGCGTCGCTTGCGCATGGAGCGGGCATTCCTGGCGCAGCTTCGTGCGCTTCGTGATCGAATGGCCATCGCGAACCAGTCGTTGGACTCAGCGCTCCAGGAGATCGGACGGGATCCTGGGCCGGAGCTGCGTTACGTCCTCGCGCCGTGGGCGCACGGCGGCGCGGTTGCCGCCAACATCGTCGCGAGCGGACTGCGTTCACGCTCTCCGCTGGTCGAGCACGCCTGCGCGGTCCTTATCTGGGCACGGACGCGCAGCCTCGACGGGCTCATCGCCGCAATCGACGATGTCCTCATCCCGGTTGGCGAGGCACATCTCGCGGTCGAAGAGGAATCACTCGTCACGCTGAGCCAGCAGCGAGCGGTCACCTTCGCGATGTCCGGGCTGATGATCGTGATGTTCGTGAGCATCGTCCGTGTCGAGAGCTTCCGCGCGTACTACCAGACCTTCGCGGGGACAGTCGTCCTGCTGGTGGCGGTCGGCATCTTCTTTGCGCTCATCGGGATGCTGGGCCGCATCGCTCGCGTTGCCCAATGGACACGCTGGGACCTTCGGCGCGTGGCGGAGCAGGAGGTGCATCCTCATGGCTGACGTCTTCCCGTACGCGACGGTCGCGGTGCTGATCATCGGGGCCTGGATAGGGGGGATCGTGCTCCTCGACGTCCTGACCACACCCGACGTCCGGGCATGGCGACGAATCAGCCAGCTTCGCGGTTTCGCGGCGAGGGCATCAGCCCTCGAACGGGTGACGCGGCGGGCTCCGGTGTTGCGACGTGTTCAGGAGGAGCTCGATCTCGAGCGTCTGATCGCTCAGACGCACGGAGACGACACCGTGGCCGGCTTTGCGGCCCGGACAGGCGCCATCGCGTTGATGACGTTTGCGGTGCTGCTCACGGTCATCGCGGCCGCGAGGGCGGTTGAGGGCCAGTGGCCGGCGCCGCCGTGGGTTGCGGTGGTGATCGGGCTGTCGCGTCGCCCCGCTGTCACTCCTCGAGCTGCGGCGGAGGGCGAGGCGCACCCAGGAGGCGACGGCCCGGATCCTGGGCGACACGCTGATGGCCGTCGCGGTGATGACGGACACACGCGGTCTGCAACTCGATGACGCGGTGCGCATCATGTCGCGCTGCGCCCGGGACGACGCGCTGCAGAGCCTCCTTGACCGCAGCGGGTTCAAGCGACTTGCCGCCGGATCGTTCCGATCGACGGAAGAGAAGTACCGGCTCATCAACGATGCGTATGGGATTTCGGAGTTCGGTCAGATCGCCGACGCTGCGGCCAGGACGAACGTCGGAGTTCCGGAGCGGGAGGCGTTCACGCGACTCGCGCTTGCGATCTATCAGGACCGCCTGGCGGATGCAAAGGTGCGGGCTGCAAGAGCGCGAATCCTGATCACGCTGCCCATCGCCGGCATGCTCGTGCCGCTGCTCCTGCTCATCGGAGCACCGACGTTTCACGCGATCTCGTCGGGACTGGGCGGGTGAACGTATGAAGCTGCGCCTCGTACCTCTTCTCGCGATGACGGTCGGCATGGTCGCCGCAGCGTGGTTTGTCATCGGTCCGCCGGACCTCGTGCGCTCGGCTGCGTTCTTCGACGGCGGGACGCCCACGCTGGATGAGGGAGAGGCGGTGATGGCACTGGTCGCATGGTCGGTGGTGCTCGTCGTGGCTGCGAGTGCCGCCCTCAGCACTGTGATGTCGCTGTGGCGGTCGCGGTTTGCGGGCCATCCGTCAGCCCGAGCGAGTCTGTTCCTCGTCGCGGGACTGCTGTTGCTCGTGGTCAGTGCCATCAATCGCTCGCTTCCTGCAGCATCAGTCTGCTGTGGCTCCGGGCACGGCGCAATCCAGGAGGCGACCCAACTTGCTCACTGATCGGCGCACGGCCCACGCGATCGTCGTGCTCCTCGATGATGACGCGGACGCGGACGCGCTCGCTCGCATGCTTGGAGATCTTTCAGCAGACGAGGCGCAGACGGTCGTCTGCCTTCCACCGGTGCGCGGCCTGGCATTCTTCGCCGACGCCACCGTGCAGCGGCAGCTCGACGCTTGGTGGGCGGCTCGCATCCCCTCAGCAGCGACACCGGTGTTCGTGGTGGACCATCACCACGATCTTGCGCAGTGGCTTGTCGGGCTCGACGCATCGTGCTACGTCGGCGTCCGCTCCGACGCCGAGGCCTCCGCATATGAGGGCACCGAAGCGCGCGTCGTGTGCGTTCGGAGCCCGCTCGACTATGCCGCGGCGCTGATGAACGACCTCGTCGAATCGGGTGTATACGGTGAGACCGAAGCGAGGCGGATGCGATCGCTCGCAGCGTCGATACCAGATCGGGAGGCGGCGAAGCTCGCGCCGGTGCCTCGGGTCGGGCACATCGACGCCGGTATCGGCCCTGACCCGTTCGACCTGCTGATCGCGATGTCCGCGCCCGACCGCGACGTCGCACCGGCATCGCCGCGAATGCTCGCTCCTGAGGTGGGTGATGCTCCCGCGTCCGCGCGGCGTGGCCTCCGCCTCCCTGCATGGACGAGGCGGGTCGCAGCGCTTGGCAAGCGCGATGACGTCGCAGACCGCGATCTCGCCACCACGCTCGTGAGTCGCAGTTCGACCATAGTCGCTGTCGGGTCGCGCAAGGGTGGAGTCGGCAAGACCAGCCACGCCGCAGGGGTGGCGATTGTGGCGGGGGCTGCGCTCGACTCGGTCGGACGGTGCGCGGCGATCGTCGATGCCAACATCGCGAATCCGGATGCCTGGGGACAGCTCAATCTTCCTCCCGGAGCCGCGACGGTTCGCGACGTGATCGCCGCGCTCGCCGTCAATCACGACCCGCCGCGCCCGGTGCACGCGTCGACCCCGGCGCTCGCGTGCTTTCCGGAATCGAGAGAGGCTTCGGAGTACTCGAGGACCGAGATTGGAATGTTCGCCGCTCATCTTCGGGCCCGCTATCCGCTCGTCGTCGTGGACATGAGCAATCGTCTTCCCGATCCGACTGCGGGCCCCGAGGCGGCGGCGGCTGCCTATTGGCTGGAACACGCTGACGTGCTGGTACTGCCGAGCGCGGCATCGAAGCAGGACTTCAACGGCGTCCTCGACTACCTCGAGGTGCGCGACATCCCGCCGGCGATCGTCGCGTCGCTTGTGCCACGAACCCGGCGGAACCGGGAGCATCCACTCGCCAAGCGATATATGGCGGCGATTGCGCAACGGGCCTATCGAGTGGTGGACATTCCCGACGAGGCCGAGCGGGTGCGGTACGCCGGCATGGAAGGTGTCCCCGTCGAGACCGTGTCGAGTGCTCTCAAGGCGGCGTACCGGGAGCTCGCTGAGGCGATTGCCTCAGCGCCCCGGCCTGAGCACCAGTGACCCCGGCGCTCACGGCGCTGCTCCGAGGAGGCACCCGGTCCGATCGCGCCGCCGACCACGCGCGGCGTGAGGAATGCCTCGAAGCGATTCGCGACGGCGTCGAGCAGTTCAGCTACGCGCTTGGCATGATGATCGCGGGCCACGACGCTCCGGCCGGATCGATCGAACCTGAGTTGCTGGCCCGGATCCAACACGCACTGCGGCCGTTCCTCACGCGGGGCGACGTGATGCGCCCCGATTTCGGAGCGTTTGGGGATCTTCGAATCGAGGGCGAGTTGCTGCAGTCCGCGGAGCCGGTGCTCGCGGTCTTGGAGTTCGACGACAGATGCGTTCGCGAGGCGGCGGACGGCGGCCTCGTCCCTGCTCGCCTGCGGCGCCTGCGCCTCACGATGTGGGTCGAACTTGACCCCGTCAGAGTCATCGATTGCGTGGTGACGGCGGTGACCCCGCGCCATGCCTGACCGGAGCGCTCGCCATGTCATCCCGGGAGACGGCGGGCATCAGATCCTGCCGGTGCCACTCGGTGGCATGCTCCCTGTGCATCGTCGGCAGAATGCGTGGCTGCGCCGATGGCGGCGGCATGAGGCCGGCGCGCTCACGGTGCTGGCGCTGATCGCGGCGGGGATCGGCGTGGGGCTGTCGACAAGCCCGCGCGGGCACGTGGTGTCGATGAACGCCGTCGGCGTGCGCGTGGATGAGGTCGTGCTGACGCGCGTGGCCTCTGCGCCGAGCGCAGAGTTCCAACTGTTCACGGGGGTGGCGACTCTCGCGCTCCACGAGGCGGCTCCGGGCGTCATGCGGGGCGGCGCCGTGATGACATGGAACGGTCACGCGACCACGGGCAGATGCGTGGTCCGCATGACGAGGCACGCCACCGGGGAGGCATGCGAGTTCAGCATCGGGACGACCCGGCTCACAGCCGACGACATCTTCGACCATGCGTCGAGCACCTGGCATCGCCGCTACAGCGACGGAGTCGAGATCGCGATCGCGGTGCCGGGTGGGAGCCCCCTGATCCCCGTTCCCTTTCCGGTCGGGCACTGAGGGTCATCAGTCTCAACCCGGGAGCGACGTGGCACGATCTGGTGGATGACCACTGAAGCCGCCGCGATCCAGCACCTGCGCGACCTCGCGCGGCTGCGCCGCGTTCGCGACCGGATGGACCGCGAGTACGCACAGCCCCTGGACGTCGAGGCGCTCGCCCGCGGCGCGAACATGTCGGCCGGCCACCTCAGCCGCGAGTTCAAGGTGGCATATGGCGAGTCACCCTACGGCTATCTGATGACGCGACGGATCGAGCGCGCGATGGCACTGCTGCGCCGTGGCGATCTCAGCGTCACCGAGGTCTGCTTCGCTGTCGGCTGCTCGTCCCTGGGCACCTTCAGCACGCGCTTCACCGAACTCGTCGGGATGTCGCCCAGCGCGTATCGGAGCGAGGCTGCGCGCGCCACGGCGGGAATGCCGTCGTGCGTGGTGAAGCAGGTGACGAGACCGGTCAGGAATCGAGAAGCGCCATCACCGAGCCGCACCTAGCATGACCGTCATGGACACCACGGGTCGAAATGACCCACACGGCGAGGAACGAACATGACCGTTGCTACCACCGAGGGAATCAAGACCGTCCTGCATCCCGTTTCCGACCTCGCGAAGGCCACGCCGGTGTACACCGCGCTGCTCGGCATTCCACCGCAGCACGAGGCGCCCTACTACGTCGGCTACGACGTCTCGGGGCAGCACATCGGCCTGGTGCCGGGCGGTGGAGCGCAGGGCATGACAGGACCGGTGGCCTACTGGCATGTGTCCGACATCGAGGCGAAGCTGGCCGAGGTGACCGCCGCAGGTGCCACTGTCAAGGAGTTCCCCCACGACGTCGGTGGTGGCCGGCTGGTGGCCGCGTTCACCGACCCGGACGGCAACGTCCTCGGGTTGATTCAGGATCGGTGAAGGCTGCTCCCTCGAGATCGATGCATGCGTTGGACAGCCACGATCTGATCCGCGTTCACGGCGCGCGGGAGAACAACCTCAAGGACGTCAGCGTCGAGATCCCGAAGCGCCGGTTGTCGGTGTTCACGGGCGTCTCCGGCTCAGGCAAGAGCTCGCTGGTGTTCGACACGATCGCGGCCGAGTCGCAGCGGCTGATCAACGAGACGTACAGCGCCTTCGTGCAGGGCTTCATGCCCACACTCGCGAGGCCTGAGGTCGACGTCCTCGAAGGGCTGACGACCGCGATCATCGTCGACCAGCGCCGTCTGGGCGCCGATGCCCGCTCCACGGTCGGTACCGCCACCGACGCCTACGCGATGCTGCGCATCCTCTTCAGCCGGCTCGGGCAGCCCCACATCGGCTCACCCAACGCGTTCTCATTCAACGTCCCCTCCGTCAGAGCGAGCAGCGCGATCACGATCGAACGCGGTGAGGGCGAGACCGTGAGCGTGACCTTCGCACGCGCCGGCGGCATGTGCCCACGCTGCGAGGGACGTGGCTCGGTCACCGACTTCGACCTTGCTCAGCTGTACGACGGCACGAAGTCACTCAACGAGGGTGCGCTCACCATCCCCGGCTACAGCATGGACGGTTGGTACGGCCGCATCTTCCGCGGCTGTGGTTTCTTCGATCCGGAGAAACCGATCCGTCGGTACACGAAGAAAGAGCTCCACGACCTGCTCCACAAGGAGGCGACCAGGATCAAGGTCGACGGCATCAACCTGACGTACGAAGGCCTGATCCCGAGGATCCAGAAGTCGTTCCTGTCCAAGGACGTCGAGGCGCTGCAGCCACACGTCCGCGCCTTCGTGGAGCGGGCGGTGACGTTCACGTCCTGTCCAGACTGTGGCGGATCACGGCTCAGCGAGTCGGCCCGATCCTCGAAGATCAACGGCATCAACATCGCAGATGCCTGCGCGATGCAGATCAGCGACCTCGCCACATGGGTGCATGGTCTGCATGAGCCGTCGGTCGCGCCGCTGCTGGCGACGTTGCTGCATACCCTCGACTCGTTCGGCGAGATCGGGCTCGGCTACCTCAGCCTCGACCGGCCGTCGGGCACGCTGTCGGGCGGCGAGGGGCAGCGCGTCAAGATGGTCCGCCACCTCGGCTCCGCCCTCACCGATGTCACCTACGTCTTCGACGAGCCGACGATCGGGCTGCACCCTCACGACATCCAGCGCATGAACGACCTGCTGCTGCAACTGCGCGACAAGGGCAACACCGTGCTCGTCGTGGAGCACAAGCCGGAGACGATCGCGATCGCCGACCACGTCGTCGACCTCGGCCCGGGCGCCGGGACCCTGGGCGGCAGCGTCTGCTTCGAGGGGACCGTCGAGGGACTGCGGGCGAGCGATACCGTCACCGGCCGCCATCTCAACGACCGAGCGGCTCTCAAGGAGACGGTGAGGACGCCCACGGGTGCGCTCGAGATCCGCGGGGCGACGACCCACAACCTGCGCGACGTCGACGTCGACATCCCGCTCGGTGTGCTGGTCGTTGTCACCGGGGTCGCAGGTTCCGGCAAGAGCTCGCTGGTGCACGGGTCGATCCCGGCAGGCGCGGGTGTGGTGTCGGTCGACGGCGTGATCCGCGGTTCGCGACGCAGCAATCCGGCGACGTATACCGGGTTGCTCGACCCGATCCGCAAGGCGTTCGCGAAGGCCAACGGCGTTGCACCGGCTCTGTTCAGTGCCAACTCCGAAGGCGCGTGCCCCAACTGCAACGGTGCCGGTGTCGTCTACGTCGATCTCGCGATGATGGCCGGCATCGCCACGACCTGCGACGAGTGTGACGGGAAACGATTCCAGCCATCGGTGCTGGAACACCACCTGGGCGGCCGCGACATCAGCGAGGTGCTTGCCATGTCGGTGTCCGAGGCCGGGGAGTTCTTCGATGCCGGCGAGGCTCGCATCCCGGCCGCGCGCGCCATCCTCGACCGGCTCGCCGATGTCGGGCTCGGCTATCTCAGCCTCGGCCAGCCGCTCACGACGCTGTCCGGCGGGGAGCGGCAGCGGCTCATGCTGGCGACGCGCATGGCCGAGAAGGGCGACGTCTACGTCCTCGACGAGCCGACCACCGGGCTCCACCTCGCTGACGTCGACCAGCTCCTCGGGCTGCTCGACCGGCTCGTCGACTCCGGCAAGTCCGTCATCGTCATCGCGCACCACCAGGCGGTCATGGCGCGCGCCGACTGGATCATCGATCTCGGTCCCGGCGCGGGTCACGAGGGCGGCCGGATCGTCTACGAGGGCACTCCAGCCGACCTTGTCGCGGCGCACTCCACCCTCACCGGCAAGCACTTGGCGGCATACGTCGGCGCTGACCGACACCGGCAGACACCCTCGAAACAGGCGACCGGACCCGTCAGGAATCGAGAAGCGCGGTCAGCGACGCGCGGCTAGCATGACGGCCATGGACATCACGATTCACGGGACCTTCCTCCCACACAACGACCCCGATGCATCCCTGGCCTTCTATCGCGACACCCTCGGCTTCGAGGTCCGCAACGACGTCGGATACCGCGGGATGCGCTGGATCACGGTCGGTCCCGTCAACCAGCCCGGCACGTCGATCGTCCTGTACCCGCCGGGCGCCGACCCCGGCATCACCGACGACGAACGCCGCACCATCGTCGAGATGATGGCCAAGGGCACCTACGCCATCATGACCCTGTCCACGGCCGACCTCGACGGCGTCTTCGAGCAGCTCGAGGCAGGCGGCGCCGAGGTCGTGCAGGAGCCGACCGAGCAGCCCTACGGGATCCGCGACTGCGCGTTCCGCGATCCCGCGGGCAACCTCATCCGCATCAACCAGCAGCGCTGAGCGCTTCCCGAGCCGGCGCTTTCTGACACCGGGGCATGCCGCGGGTTTGTCCTGAGCACGTCCGGAACGCTGCGGCATCGTGAGGCGCGGATGGCAGCGACCACGTCGAGCTCGGCGCATCGATGGCGCGACGTCCGCGCCACCGTTGGTCTCGTCGCGCTCTGGCTCGTCCCCTGGCTTCTGTTGAGCACCTGCACGTGGATCGCCGGTGGGCACCCGACCGCCTCCCCGGTGGGGTTCATCGATCCAGCCGAGGTCACGCGCCGACTTGCGTCTGGGGGTGTCCTCTCCCGCTGGTGGAAGCTCGTTGACCCCGCCTCACCCGTCGTCGCGTGGCGGTTCTGGGCAAGCCTCGGCGGCGGTGCGGTCATCGCATCTGGACTTCTCGTCGGCGCGCGCCGCTCAGCGGGGTTCGGTCGAGCCGGCATCCTGCGACGTTTGCTCGTGCCGCAACGCCGTGTCGTTCGAACAGCACACTGGGCGCGACGTCGCGACCTGCGAGCGTTGCTCGCCCGCAAACGCCGTCATGGGGTGTTCCTGCTGGGAACGCACGGACGCACCACCCTGGTCACACAGCCGGAGACCAGCGTGCTCGTCATCGGACCGACGCGGTCCGGGAAGACCACCGGGCTCGTCATCCCTAATCTCTTCGATTGGCATGGCCCCGCGATCGCAACGAGCACGAAGAGCGAGCTCGTCGATCTGACCGCCGGTCACCGCCAGTCGATGGGACCGGTCTTCGTGTATGACCCGACGGGCGAGGTCGGCGGTCGGTCTCGGACGGTCACGTGGTCACCGATCACGGGCTGCGAAGATCTCGACCGGGCGTGGATGGTCGCCTCATGGCTGAGCGCCGCGCTCCAGCAGGGGGGCGGTCGCGGCGACTCGGACTGGATGCACTGGTCCGAATCCGGCAAGTTGCTGATCGCCCCGCTCCTGTTCGTTGCCGCGATGACGGGGCACACCATCGTCGACGTCCGCAACTGGATCCACGGCTTCGATATCGCCACGCCCATGAGCATGCTGGAGGAGCTCCTCCTCGACCCGGGCATCGCGGGTGACGCCGATCCGATCCGCGCGATGTCGATGCTCGCCTCGGTCGATCAGCGTCCAGAGCGTGAGCGCGGCACGGTGTTCTCGACCGTGATGCGCATCTTCAACGTCTTCACCGAGCGCGCGGTGGCAGAGTCGGCGCTGTCCAGCAGGTTCGACGCCGACGAGTTCCTGCGCCGCCGGGGAACGCTCTACCTCTGCACCCCGCGGCAGACTCCCGAGCGGGTGGCAAGCCTCTTCGTCGGCATCCTCATGACCGTCGTGACCTCCGCCTACAAGATGGCGGACGGCACCCCCGGGCGCAGGCTCGACTCGAATCTCGGCCTGTTCCTCGACGAGCTTGCCAATGTCGTCCCCATCGAGGATCTTCCGTCGCTGGCGTCGCAGGGAGCGGGACGAGGCGTGATGTTGATGTCGATCGTCCAGGATCTGAGCCAGCTGCGGACTCGGTACGGTATTGATCGAGCCAACACGATCCTGAACAACCACGGCTGCAAGGTCGTCCTTCCGGGATTGAGCGATCCTGAGACGGCAGAGGTGCTCGGCAGGCTGATCGGTCGCAGCACGTTCACCGATCTCCAGGTGAGCCTCGACCCATCGGGACGTGAAAGTCGTTCGTATTCAACACGTCACGACCTGATGGCCACCCCCGACACGCTGCGCCGGCTGCGCGCAGGCAGCGGCATCGTGATTCATCGCGACAGCCCGCCGGCGCTGGTCGACCTCCCGTACTGGTTCAGGAAACGGCGGTATCGCCGGCTCGCCCGGGTCGGGTTCTTTCGCGCCGCGGAACACGTGCCCCGCTGACGCTGGAGCGTCGACGACGCTGCCGGTGCTCGGGAATCGTCAGGCGCCGGTTCGGTCGGCGAGCGACAGCATGTCGTCGGCGAGTCGCTCGAAGGTAGCCGGCATGAACCCGCGAACCCGCATAGCGCGCACCTCGTCCGCCAGCCACTCGATGCTCTGACCCTCTGAGGCGGCCTGCTCGATCACTTCTTCGACGGATCCACTCGATCGCTGCAGCCGTTTGCGGACGAGGAGCTTCAGGTCGGGAACCAGCGTGGACGCCTCGGTGAGGGCGTGGTCACGGGAGCGATCGAGCACCCGTATCGACGACGCGCGTGGCGTGTCGGCGCCCGAGCCGAGCCACGCAGGCGAGGGTTGCTCCGGCGCGCGCGACACGTCGCTCCCTGCCGCAGCTGATGCGTTGCTCGGCACTGCAGGTGATGCGTCGCTCAGCGCCGCACGTGGTGTCTCGCTCAACACCGTGCTCGGTGCAACCAGCACCCGAACCTCGCCGGTGCCTCCGGCGGCGAGCGCATCGATGAGTTCGGCGCCGCCGAGCGAGGGGTGGGAGTCGGTGTACGTCGCGACCTGCTGCCCATCGCGGATCAGCGTCACGCCATGACCCGCCGGCGTGCGCAGCTCGATTACAAACGTGCCACCGCGCGAGCGCAGATCCCTCAGCAGCTCGGCCCACACCGTCCATTCCAGCCGCAGATCCGTGTAGCGGGGCTCGCCGCGCAGCAGCGGTCCGAGCAACGCCATCGCATCGTCGCTCAACCGGCACGCCGATACCTTCGCGGAGCGCCAGGCCGCGATCGACGCCAGCGCGGATTCGCCACCGGCGCGAACGCCACCGTCGACGGTCAGCGCATCGGCGATGCCGCCTGCCCGGATGACGAGGATTCCGGTACGGGCTTCGTCGCGCACCGTGATCACCCCGTCGCCGACCGCCGGGGCGAGCGCGTCGAGGACGACGGCATCCGCCGGCAGGTCGTCGAAAAGCGTTGTGCCTGATGGGAGGAGTGGCAGCGAATGCCCCCTTCCCGAACTCGCTCACCATGTCATCAGTATGCGAGCCGTGAGGTGGGGGATGCCGCCTCGCGGCGGACCCTCGGCGGACGTCCCGTCACCGGTGCACCAAGCTGATAGTGTCGCGGAATGGATCTGGGTTTGCGTGGACGCGCGGCGTTCGTCGCGGCCTCGAGCAAGGGGATGGGCCGCGCCATCGCGGAAGCGTTCGCGATGGAAGGCGCGGACGTCGGGATGTGCTCGCGTTCGGCGTCGACACTGCAGGCGGCCGCCGATGAGATCCGCGCGCACGGCGGACGGGTGGTCGCGACCGCGGCCGACGTCGCCGACGCGGAGCAGACCCGCATCGCCGTCGAGCGCACCATCGCCGAGCTGGGCCGCCTTGACGCGCTCGTCGTCAACGCCGGCGGTCCGTCGCATGGCGTCTTCGCAGACCTCGACGATGTCGGGTTCGAGGCGGCCCACCAGCTGACCTTCATGAGCGCCGTGCATCTGATCCAGGCGGCGCTGCCGGCGCTGCGCCGGTCGGACGCCGCGGCGATCCTCTTCATCGCGTCCACGAGCGTCAAGCAGCCGATCAGCGGTCTGACCCTCAGCAACAGCATCCGCGGCGCGGTCAACGGCCTCGCCAAGACGCTGTCGAACGAGCTTGCGCCGGACATCCGGGTCAACTCCATCCTGCCCGGCGCGATCCGCACCGACCGTCAGATCGAGATCGCGAAGGCAGCCGGGGTCAGCGACCTCGAGGCCCACTTCGCGCGGGTCGGGCACATCAACCCGCTCGGGCGGGTCGGCGAGCCGGCTGAGATCGCGCGGGTCGCCGTGTTCCTCTGCTCGCCGGCGGCGTCCTTTGTCACCGGAGTCGCGCTCGCTGTGGACGGCGGCCAGATCCAGGCGGTGACCTGACCGGACGCGGTCGTCCCCGCGCGCGAAACCGCACTCAGCAGGTCTGCGTGGTGCTGAGGATCGCGATGATGTTCGGCAGGTTGAACAGGGCGTGGGTGAGCATGCCCGGGATGATGCTCCGCGACCCTTGATACAGCGTCGCGAGGACCACACCCACGAGGAACAGGGGGAGGAACAGCACCAGCTGCTGGTGCATCGCCGAGAAGATCACGGCGCTGAGCGGGATCGCCAGCACGGCGGGTCCCCAACGATGCAGCCACCCGTAGATGAAGCCCCGGAAGATCGTCTCCTCTGAGATCGGTGCGATCACGCAGACGACGATGATCGCGAGCAGGTAGTAGTGGCTGTAGTCGTGGCGAACGGTGACGCACTGGCCGTTTGACACGCCGGGAAAGAGGTTCTGATTCACCGTCTGGAGCAGGTCGGCGCCGATGAGCGCAACGTACGCCGCGACCGGCACGATCGGCAGCCACCACCATTTGAAATCGCGCCAGCCAAGGTCGCGCAGCGTGCCGCCGCGCCGCATGAAGCCCAGCACGAAGATGTTGAAGAGCATCCCGCCGTACTGGCACACCGCAAGCACCGACGATTCGATGGCGTTGCGCACCGTGGGATCCGCGTTGCTGCCGATGAGATTCGTGAGGATGACCGCAACGGAGCCGAGCAGCTGGAACGCGCTGAACCACCCGGGCCAGAACATGACGAAATCGGTCCAATCCCAGGGAACTTTCGGGTCGGGCTCCGCCGGATCGCGGGTCACCGGCACGTCCCGCCGCATCCGCGTCGCACCGACGGCGAGAATCACGACTCCGATCACACACAGGCCGCCGCCGCCCGCGACGGTGAGCAGATCGCTCCCCTCGGCCCCGGTGAGGAATCCGAACGCGATCAGCACGAGGAACGCCGCTTCCATGTAGAGGATCACCCTCGCGGCGTAGTGACGCCCGCTCTCGGCCGGTTGCTGCGGACGCTCTGCTGCCGGCGCTGGCGTCTGGGACTGAGTCACCGCGGGCAATTCTGCACAATCGCTCCCGTGACCACGCTCGAGCCGGTGATCGGCCACGGCCCAATCCTGGAGCGCCTCATGGCGAGCGCGATCGACGATGAGCTCACGCACGCCCTGCTGCTCATCGGGCCCGAGGGCGTCGGCAAGACCACCGCGGCGCTCGCGCTTGCATCCGGGCTCCTCGATGCGGACGCCTGGCCCGGGGGCCTCGCGGCGCACCCGGACTGCTGGGTGGAGGATTCGGCGGCGGAGAACCTCGGGATCGACCGGATGCGCCCCTCACCGAAGCGCCGCGCCGCCGACGACGACCCGGGGCCCTCGCTCCAGCAGTTCCTCTCGCTCGCCGCGTACGCGGGCGCGCGTCGCGTTGCCGTGATCGCACGCGCCGATCGCCTGACCGAGCAGGCTGCCGACAACATCCTGAAGACCCTCGAGGAGCCACCACCGCGAGCCCACCTCGTGCTCACGACGGCCCATCCCGAGCAGCTGCCGCAGACGATCCGCTCCCGGTGCGAGACCGTCGTCCTCGGGCCGGTGCCCGCCCCAGTGATCGAGACCTGGCTGCGGGGCGCGCACGGCGTCGATGAGCACGGCGCCCAGCTGGCGGCCGCGCTGGCCGGTGGCCGTCCGGGCCGCGCGCTTCGCCTCGCCACGGAGTCCGGTGCGCTCGCCGCGGAGCTGGACTCGCTCGACCGGTTCATCGGCGCGGGCGGCGGTGGGAGCGCCGGCGCGCTTCGCGCCGCGGCCGCCGTGACGGTCGCGGCTGCAGCGGGCACCGAGCGCAGTGCGGAGGTGCGCGAGCAGGCGCTCGTGACGCTCGGCGCATGGGCGTCATTCGTTCGCGATGCGGCCTGCTTCGCGGCGGCGGCTCCCGAGCTGGCGGTCTGGAAGGCCTACCGCCCCGCCCTGGAGCGCTGGGCGGAGGATCTCGATCTGACGCGCATCGTGGCAATCCTCGCCCGCATTCTCGAAACAGCGGAGGCGGTCGCCAACTACGCGCAGCCGCGCCTGGCCTTCGAGGCGCTGCTGCTCGACATCTTCGCCGGGCCGGACAGCCCCCCGCCGGTGGAGATCGCTCCGCGAGCCGGGCTCGAGGTCAGCGCCGGCGGCGCAGGACGAGGAAAGCCACGCCGAGCCCCAGCAGCACGGCGGGGATGAGCCACGGTCGATCGGCCACCACGGTCTTGAGGCGCGTTCCGAGACCGGAATCCGCCTCGTCGATCTCGAACGGGTCCTCGGTCATCAGCCGGACGGTGCCGGCAACCCGGGGTGGGCGGTCGTGCTCGGACTCGTCCACGTCGGAAGGGTCCGGCTCTGGTGTGGGCATCCGAGCATTATGGGCGCGGCTCGGGGGGCCTGCCGGATGCGGTCCCGCCGCCGCCGGGACCGCCGCACGTATTCTGGTGTCGTGAGCACGACGATCCGGACGGTTGTGACGGGAACATGAGCGCGGCGCCCGCACTCGTCGACCTCACCGGCGCCGAGGATCTGTGCACGCAGCCGGGCGCGCTCGACCAGGTGCGCACCGCGTACGCCGGCCTCCCACCTGGAGGGCGTCTCGAGGTTCGGTCTCCGATCGCGGAGCACACGTTCGCGGTCCGGGCGTGGAGCCGCAAGACGGGCGTCCCGGTCGTCATCGACGAGCCCGCGGAGGGGTTTCGCCGCCTCGTCCTCGAGCGGCCCGCGGCGGGCGGTTGACGCCACGACCGCTGCCTGAGGGGATGCTCCTGGGGTGCGCCACGGCGGCGCACCAGGTCGAGGGCGGTCTCGACAACGACTGGTCGCGGTGGACCGACGAGCATCCAGAGGCGATCGCGGGCGGTGGCGACGCGACCGTCGCCATCGACCACTTCCGGCGGTATCGCGAGGACCTCGCGCAGCTGGCGTCGATGCACCAGACCGCGCATCGCTTTTCCGTTGAGTGGGCCCGGGTCGAGCCCGAGCCGGGGCGCTTCGACCGCGCGGCGCTCGAGCACTACACCGACGTCGCGCGCATGTGCCGCGAGCTCGGCATGGAACCCATCGTCACGCTGCACCACTTCACGCTGCCCTCGTGGCTGGCGGCCGTCGGTGGTGTCACCGCGCCTGAGGCGCCGGCGCGCTTTGCGCGATACGTCGCGGCGTGCGTGGAAGCGTTCGGGGACATGGTGACCTGGTGGGTCACCGTGAACGAGCCGACGGTGCTTGCGACGCTCGGCTATCTCGAGGGTGTCTGGCCGCCCGGCGAGCAGTCCTTGCCACGCACCGTGGTGGCGTCACGCGGTCTCCTGCGCATGCATGCCGCAGCGGCGCAGGCCATCAACGCGGTCTCGCGCAGTCACGGACGGGTCGCGGAGGTCTCCATCGCGCACCACGAGCGACGCATCGTGCCGCGAGACCCGAGGTCACGGCGCGACGTGGCGGTGGCGGCGCTGCCGGACTTCCTGATCAATCGATGGTTTCTGCGCTCCTGCGTCGCCGGTCGGATGCTCCCACCGTTCGGGCGCGGCGAGACGGTGCCGGGTCTCGCCGGAACGCTCACCTACCTGGGTGTCAACCACTATTCGAATGAGGCGGTCGCTCTCGACCTGCACGCCCCGCGCAGGCTGTTCACCCGGCAGGAGCCGATCCCCGATCTGCCGCGTTCGAGCTACGGCTGGACCATCGACCCGGCGGCGTTTCGCCTCGCGCTCATCAACCTGTGGGAGGAGTTCCGCCTGCCCATCATGATCACGGAGAACGGCGTCGCCGACGACAGCGACGAGTTGCGTCCGGCATACATCCGCGATCACCTCGGCGCCGTCATCGATGCCGTCGAGGCGGGCGTCGATGTCCGCGGGTATCTCCACTGGACCGCGTGGGACAACTTCGAGTGGGCCGAGGGCTACACGAAGAGGTTCGGGCTGTTCAGCGTGGACGGCGAGACCCTGCAGCGCATCGCCAAACCGAGCGCCGCGTACTACGCGGAGATCTGCCGCTCTCGTGTCGTGCCGGACGAGACGGTCATCGCTGAGCCGCCTGCGCCACAGCCGCGGCGCGGCCGCCGAAGGACCTGACCCGCGCCTGCCGGTCCCGGCATCCGCGGGTGCCGGGCGTCAGAAGCAGTCGTGCGGGTCGGCCCAGGGATTGATCCTTGCGGAGACGCGCTGCAACACGGTGCGGGGCGCGCAACCGCAGTCGAAATAGACGCTGCGTCCGCGTTCGACGGAGCGGGCCAGCTCGATGGAGCGGGTCAGCTCGATGGTGACGAGGCCACTCATTTCGTTGCTCCTGTGGTCAGTTGATTCGGTGGGATGGACGGGGATAGGCGAAGAACAGCAATTCGATCGGCAGCGAGCCACGCGGCCGCTTCTTCCGGTTGCTGATCCGCTCGATGTACGGGGTGATCAGCGCCTGCACCTGCTCGTCGATCGCGTGCAGCTCGTCGACGGTGACGTAGAGAAGGAACTCGCTCGCGCCGGTCGCCTTCTGCCATTCGGTCGGGGTGTCGCGGCGGAGCGCGAGCCCCTCCTTGAGACGGTCGAGGTAGAAGTCGTGCATGACGCGGCTGAGCGCGGTTGCCGCGAGACGGGTCTCGGCGTCGTCGCTGACGTCGGAGAAGGTGAGCCCGGTGTTGACCAGGCGCCACGGGCGCCTGCGTCCGCCGGTGCCGCCGACCTCCTCGATGAACCCGTACTTGGCGAGCTGACGGAGGTGGAACGAGCACGTGGTGGGGCTCTCGCCGATGTGCTCCCCCGCCTGGGTCGCCGTGAGCGGGCCGTCGGTCCCGAGCACCTCGAGCAGCGCGATCCGCACCGGGTGGGCGACGGCGCGCATCGCCCGCGGATCGGTGAGCTTGCGCGGCTCGGGCGACGGAAGCGGGGCGATCTGATCGAGACCGTCAGGAGTGGAGAGTGTGGTCTCGATGTTCATGTCTCGAATTATAGCTCTCGAGAGATATCTCTGCAATGCCGTTACAGAAGCGGCGCAGTGGCGTACCATGCAGTGGCGGGAGCTCGGCGGGACCGGGCTGAGAGGGCCGCTGCGGGCGGCCGACCGGCGAACCTGATCCGGGTAATGCCGGCGCAGGGAGCGGACCGCCTCCGCTGGAGGACGGCTCTCCGGGCGTCGTCTCACATGGAGGCGGACATGACCGAGGTGATCGATCGCGAGGGGGTCACGACCACGACGAGCGCATCGGACAACGGCGCACGCCGTGTGTATGTGCAGGGCTCGAGGCCCGACATCAAAGTGCCCTTCTGCGAGGTCGCCCAGGCGCCCACGCGCGGGATGAGCGGCGACACGCCCAACCCGCCGCTGCGCCGCTACGACACGAGCGGCGCGCACGGCGACCCCGCCATCCGGGTCGCACCCGAGACCGGGCTGCCACCACTGCGCAGGCCGTGGGTTCTCGAGCGCGGTGATGTCGAGGCAACCGCGGGATCCGGCGGCCGCGCGCTGCGGGGACGCCCGGGCGCGTCGGTCACACAACTTCGCTACGCGAGGCAGGGGACCATCACACCGGAGATGGAGTTCATCGCGATTCGCGAGAACGTGTCGCCGCTGCTGGTGCGCGACGAGGTGGCGCGCGGCCGCGCGATCATCCCCGCCAACATCAACCATCCCGAGGCCGAGCCGATGATCATCGGCACCAGGTTCCTCGTGAAGGTGAACGCCAACATCGGCAACTCCGCGGTCGTGTCGAGCATCGACGCCGAGGTCGAGAAGATGCGCTGGGCGACCCGATGGGGTGCCGACACCATCATGGACCTCTCCACGGGCAAGGACATTCACGCCACGCGGGAATGGATCATCAGGAACTCGCCAGTTCCTGTCGGAACTGTCCCGATCTACCAGGCGCTCGAGAAGGTGGGCGGCAAGGCCGAGGAGCTCTCCTGGGACATCTACCGCGACACCATCATCGAGCAGGCCGAGCAGGGTGTCGACTACTTCACCGTGCATGCGGGAGTGTTGCTGCGCTACGTGCCGCTCACCGCGAGGCGGATCACCGGCATCGTGTCGCGGGGCGGCTCGATCCTCGCGGCGTGGTGCCTGGCCCATCACGAGGAGAACTTCCTGTACACGCATTTCGAGGAGCTCTGCGAGATCCTGCGCGCGTACGACGTGTCGTTCTCGCTCGGCGACGGCCTTCGCCCCGGGTCGATCGCGGACGCCAACGACGACGCCCAGTTCGGCGAGCTGCGCACCCTCGGTGAGCTCACCGAGGTCGCCTGGCGGCACGACGTGCAGGTGATGATCGAAGGCCCCGGCCACGTTCCGATGCACAAGATCAAGGAGAACGTCGACCTGCAGATGGAGGTCTGTCACGAGGCGCCGTTCTACACGCTCGGACCGCTCACCACAGACATCGCTCCCGGCTACGACCACATCACGTCGGCGATCGGCGCGGCGATGATCGGCTGGTACGGGACCGCGATGCTCTGCTACGTCACGCCGAAGGAGCACCTCGGTCTGCCTGACCGGCAGGACGTGAAGGACGGCGTCATCGCGTACAAGATCGCAGCCCATGCCGCCGATCTCGCGAAGGGACACCCCGGCGCCCAGCGGTGGGACGACGCCCTCTCACAGGCGCGATTCGACTTCCGCTGGGAGGATCAGTTCAATCTCAGCCTCGACCCGGAGACGGCGCGCTCGATGCACGACGAGACCCTGCCCGCGGCCGGCGCGAAGGTCGCGCACTTCTGCTCGATGTGCGGCCCGAAGTTCTGCAGCATGCGCATCACCCAGGACATCCGCGATTACGCCCGCGACCACGGGGTGGGTGAGGACCAGGCGGTGCGCCTCGGCATGGAGGAGAAGGCCATCGAGTTCCGCGAGCTCGGCGGGCGGATCAACGTGCCCCAGTAGACGGCGCCCTCGTGAGGGCGCCGTTCTCTCCGGCTCGGATGGCAGACACTGCTGAGTGCGCATGCCGGAGATTCGTGCGGCGCTGGGTACAGTGACATGCCTGACATGAGGTCACACCGATGATTCGCCTGCGACGGCTGCCGATCGCGGTGGTGGGGTTGTTCACGCTCGCAGCGGCGGTCGCGCTCCCGATCTGGACGCTTGCCGACGCGAGCACCTCGCACTCGACCGCCCCGCCTCCCACTGCACCGGCCGGCACGCTCCCGCCGTCAACCTCGGGAACCCCGTCGGCGTCGCTGATCACCGATGCGGGGTCGATCTCCCTTCCTGGGCCGGTCATCAAGCAGGACCTCGCGCTCGACTGCGAGTTGGCGGCGCTGCAGGTCGCGCTGGCGGTGCAGCACATCGACGTCACGCAGGACCAGATCTTCTCGAGCCTGCCGCAGGACGCGCGACCGGTGCAACTCAGCCCCGACGGCTCCCCGGAGCGCTGGGGCGACCCCTATGTCGACTTCGTCGGCGACGTCAACGGGTTCGAGCCGAGCTTCACCGGCTACGGGGTGTACTACCCGCCCATCGTCGCCGCCGCCGAGCGGTACGGAGCCCAGGCGGTCGGACGGACCGGATGGACCATCCCCGAGATCGTCGCGCAGCTGCGCGCGGGGAACTCGGTCATCGTGTGGCTCACCTCGGACTTCAAGCCCCACGTGCCCCGGTACTGGACCGCGTGGGATGGGCGCCGGATCCCATGGGCGATCGGAGAGCACGCCGTGCCGGTGATCGGGTACGACCCGGTCCGCGACACGATCACGGTGGTCGACGTCCTGTACGGCGTCGTGCGTACGTTCAGCACCCAGGCGTTCGCGGCCGCGATGACCACGTTCGGCGGCATGGGGATCGCGGTCTCGGGCTGAACCGGCCTCGCGGCTCCTGTGCGCCCCGTACGAGGCTGGGTGGTGAACGTGGCGCCGGAGGGAATCCCAGGCTGGGCTAGAATCTGCGAAACCAGTTTCGCTTGTGCGAGCCGCCCAGTGGGAGACGCAGATTTGGCAACGCCCGGCCGGAAGGAGGCAGCCGCCGACCTCATCGCGAGGGTCGAAGAGCAGCAGGTCCATCACATCGACCTGCAGTTCACCGACGTCATCGGCGGGGTGAAGACGGTGACCATCCCCGCCTCCCAGCTCGGCGAGGCGATCGCGCACGGCACGTGGTTCGACGGGTCGTCGGTCGACTCGTTCGCCCGCACCGCCGAGTCCGACATGTACCTCATCCCGGACCCGTCGACCTTCCAGCTGCTGCCGTGGGCGCAGGAGCGCACCGCCCGGCTGATCTGCTGGGCGACGACGCCGGACGGCGAGCCGTACCCGGGTGACCCGCGCGGCGTCCTCCGCCGGGCGATCGAGGACGCGGCGCGTGCCGGCTTCGAGTACCGGGTCGGCCCCGAGATCGAGTTCTTCCTCCTCGAGCGGGGCGCGGACGGCTCGCTCGGCCCCACCCGCCACGACCGGAGCTCGTACTTCGACTTCTCCAGCGACGGCAACCGCGACCTCCGGCAGCACATGGTGAGCGCGCTGCTCGGCATGGGCATCGCGGTCAACACCTCGCACCACGAGATCGCCGGCGGGCAGCACGAGATCGACATCGACGCCGCACCGGCGCTCAAGGCGGCTGATGACGTGATCACGTTCCGCTATGCGCTGAAGGCGGTGGCACAGCAGGCCGGTGTGATCGCGACGTTCATGCCGAAGCCCTTCGACGGGCAGCCGGGGAGCGGGATGCACGTGCACCAGAGCCTCGTCAACCCGCGCGACTCCTCGAACGCCTTTGCCGGTGACGACGCGTACGGGCTCAGCAGCGTCGCGCAGCACTTCATCGCCGGACAGCTCCATCACGCCGCCGGCATCAGCGCGGTGCTCGCACCGCTCGTCAACTCGTACAAGCGGCTCGTGCGCGGCTTCGAGGCGCCGATCTTCATCTCGTGGGCGCGCACGAACCGGGGCGCGCTGATCCGCGTACCCCACGTCGGCCGCGCGGAGGCGACCCGCGTGGAGCTGCGCAGCCCCGACCCTTCATGCAACCCGTACCTCGCCTTCGCCGTGATGCTCCGCTGCGGGCTCGACGGCATCGAGCGCCGGCTGCCGCTGCCACCCCCCGTCGAGGAATCGCTGTACGGGTTCGACGAGACCGAGCTCGAGCGGCGCAACGTCGGCGTCCTCCCCGACAACCTCAAGGACGCCGTCGACGCGCTCGAGGCGGATGAGGTGGTGATCGACGCCCTCGGCGACCATCTCGCGGAGCGGTTCATCGCGGCCAAGCGCCTCGAGTGGGGGGACTACCGGGGTCAGGTGACCGCGTGGGAGCTCGACCAGTACCTCGAGCGCTGCTGACGGGAGTGCTCGCGACGTGAGCGCGCCGACGATCACGGTCAAGGACGTGTGGCGGGGGGTCCTTCCACCCGGCACTGATCTGCTCGGTGGCGGTGGCGGGCTCGAGCGCCGAGTGGAGTGGGCCTGCGCGCTGCGCACCCGGCCCCCCGCGTTCGAGGCGGTGAAGGGCGGCGAGATCGCCTTCGTACCGGTGAAGAGCATCCGCCTCCTCGACGAGCGGCTCGATCTCCCCCAGGTGATGGTGAGCTTCGCTGAGAAGGGCGGGGTCGCAGTGGCGGTTGTGGGTGACGTCTCGCTCGAGAGCATCGCCGCGGCCGACCGGCTGATGATGCCGCTGCTCCGGCTGCCGGACAGCGTGCACGCGACCGACGCGCATCACACCTGCATCCGGTTCATCCTCGATCAGCGCGCGCTCCTCCACGAACGAGCGCAGGAGCTGCAGCTCTCGCTGATGGACCTCGCACTCGGCGGGGCGGGGCCCGACCGCATCATCGAACGGCTCGCGGAGATCACGGGGCTGCCCGCCGCCTGGCAGGACGAGGCCGGGGGGGTGCGACACATCACGGGAACCGATCCTGCGATCACCGACGAGCTGGAAGGCGGCGCCGACGCTCTGCGCCGGTGGGGCGGGACCATCGCCGCCCTGGGCGCCGACCCGCCGGTCCGCGAGTTCACCCTGGGGAGGAGCGGCCTCTCCGCGCTCGTCAGCCCCGTCCCGATGCGGAGCGGTGTCGGCGGCTTCGTCTCCGTCATCGGCGAGGAGGAGCGACTCGACCAGATCGCCCGGCTCGCGGTGGCGCGGGCCGCGTCGGCATGCGCGATCGAGTTCGACCGGGAGCGCGCGGTGACCGAGACACGCGACCGGCTCGAGGGGGAGTTCATCGCCTCGCTGCTCACCGGGTCGTACTCCTCGGAGCGCGTCGCGCAGGAACGTGCGGGCCGGCTCGGCGCGGACCTCGGAGGGCACGTCGCGGTCATGACGCTGCGTGGCTCCCCGGGGTCGCCGGCATGGGAGGCGCCGGCACTGCGGGCGGCCCAGAACGTGGTGGCACGGCGTGAGGTCCGGGCGCTCGTCGCGACGCACGAGGACGCGATCTGCGTGGTGGCGATGCCCGAGCCCGACGCGGCGATCGACGTCACGTACCGGCTCGCGGAGTTGCTGCGCGGCGAGTGCGCTCGCGCGACCGGCGACGCGTCGACCTCGCTCGGGCTCGGGCGGACGCACGAGGGCGCGGCGGGCGTCAGGCAGTCCTATCGCGAAGCCGAGCACGCGCTCGAGATGGGCCGCCGCCTGCTGGGCCCTGGGCGCCAGGCGAGCTTTGCGGATCTCGGGCTGCACCGCCTGCTGTTCGCGATGGCACAGCACCCGGAGCTCAGCGACTACTACCGGGGCACCGTGGGCGATCTGCTCGCGTACGACGAGCGTTCGAGCGCCGGTCTGATGGCGACCCTCGACGCCTTCTTCGCCTCGAACGGGTCACCGACCGAGACCGCGCAGCGGCTGCGCCTGCATCGCAACACGGTCCTCTACCGCCTGCGGCGCATCGAGGAGGTCGGGCGTCTCCGTCTCGACGATCCCGCGACCCGGCTCAACCTGCACCTCTGCCTGCGCATTCGCGACGTGCTGCAGGCGGGTGCCGCGCGGGGCGCTCAGCCGGAGCCGGAGGGAGTCCCGGACAGCTGAGCGCCCTTTGGCGGCGGGTACTGCTAGTGGAGCAACTCGAACGTGTTGGTCGCGTCGTCCACGAAGTACACGCCGTTGCGGAGGGGAGTGACCACGAGACCGAACAGCGCGCCGGCGCCCGGCGGGGAGCCGCTCTTGTCAAGCCACATGAACGCCGCCTGGACACCTGCCGGCGTGGTCTCGACGATGCGGCCGTCACCACCGTTGACGGTGAGGATGTCGCCGTTGGGCGCGAGCGTGAGGCCGAGCGGTGAGTTGAGCCATCCACCACTCGAGACATCGGCGCCACTGAAGGCGGTGCTCATACGGGTGAACGCGTTCGGGATGGCCGCAAGCCGGTTCGCGAGCGTGTCGGCGACGTACAGCGTGCCCGACGCGCTGACAGCGACGCCGGTCGGGCCGATCACCAGCGCTGCAGGATCCGTGCGCTCGCCGAAGCCGGAACCGATGACCCTGCTCGACACGACCCACGGCGCACCGCTGCCGCCGGTGTGGAGGACGATGCGAACCACGGTGCCCTCGTTGACCTCGAAGCCGCTTGCGGCGACGGTTCCGTTCAGCACGTTGGTCACGAACACGTAGGAGAGGTCACCGCGGTCCACCGCGGTGAGGTCCCACGGGCCGTTGATCCCATCCTCGTTGTTGAGGGTCTCGACGACGTTGCCGTCGCTGTCGAGGATGATCAGGCAGCCGGCCTTCGCTGTTGCAGCGGTGCCGTCCGACGTCGGCAGCGATCCCACGATGACCCATCGGTTCTGGAGGATCGCGAGCGCCGTCGTGAGGCCCACGCCTCCGGTGCACATCCCCTGCACGTCCTTCGATGTGATGTGCGCGAAGACGCTCCGGCCGCCGTGCGGAGTCATCTCGACGATCGTCGTGCCCGTGCCCTGGGCGTTCGACGCCGCGTTGAAGTTGCTCACGAGCACGTCGCCCTTGACCAGATCGCCCCGTGTCTGGCCGACCAGCGCCATGCCGTACGGGTTGACGTCGCCGTTGAACGGCACCGTCGAGCCGAGCGTCGTCACTTTCGTGAGCCCGCCGATGAATGAGCCGCCCGCGGACGCGCTCATCGAGCTCAGCGCAACTGCGGCCACTGGAATGGCGACCGTCGCCACGCGCCGGAGGATTCGATGTCCCCTCACGGTGGAGTCCCTCTGGACGCCGGACAGCCTTCCCGGACCGCCTCCGACGGCGCCACATGGAGACGTACGGGGCGCGGTTACGCTCGAGGGTGAGCGCGTGCCCTTGGTAAACTCGGGGCGGACATGACCTACATCGTCACCGAGACCTGCGTCGATCTCAAGGACAAGTCGTGCATCGAGGTGTGCCCCGTGGACTGCATCCACGAGGCGGACGAGGACCGCATGGTGTACATCGATCCCGACGAGTGCATCGACTGCGGGGCATGCGTTGATCCCTGCCCGGTGGACGCGATCTTCGCCGAGGAGGATGTCCCCGAGACGCAGATCCGCTTTGTGGACATCAACAAGGTCTACTTCAAGGACAAGGCGCTCGCCAGGACGCAGGTCGCGGAGTTCAAGCCGCCTCCGGCGAGCTGAACGATCGAGGGCAGCCCGCCCTGAGGGGGACTGCGACCGGCTCGGTCACCTCGCGGGACGGAACGACAATCGGCTACCGGCGCATCGGGGAGCGCGGGTCCGCGGTCGTCCTGGTGCATGGCGCAGGCCAGTCGTCCGAGCAACCTGACCAGACTCGCGCAGGCGCTGGCCGGTCGGTTCACCGTCTACGTGCCGGATCGCCGTGGTCGCGGCCTCAGCGGACCGATCCGTGAAGGCCATGGTCTGCATTCGGAGGTTGAGGATCTCTGCGCGTTGTTGGACACGTCCGGAGCCACCCGGGTGTTCGGCTTGAGCGCCGGCGCCGTGATCGCGATCGAAACGGCACTCCTGCGACCGGACATTCGGAGGCTCGCTCTCTACGAACCGCCGCTGTCCTTCAACGGTGTTCAACACGCAACCTGGGTGCCCCGCTACGAGCGGTACCTCGAGGCGGGCCGGCCCGGCGCAGCGCTGATCACCGTCCTCAAGGGCACCGGTGACCGCACCTCGGTGATCAGATTCGTGCCGAGCGCCCTGCTGGCCCTCCCGCTGGATCTCGTGATCCGGCACACGGCGGACCGCGCCGCGCCGGATGGCGCGGTGTCACCACGTGAATTGATCTCGACCGTACGGAACGACGCCCACACGGTGATCCAGGCCGAAGGGAGGCTCGAGCGGTTCAGCACCCTGACCTGTGAGGTGCTCCTGATGGGCGGAACCCGCAGCAACCGGCTGCTCACCACCACCCTCGACGGCTTGAGCCACGTGCTGCCCAACGCGCGGCGAGTGGTGCTGCCCCGAGTGGGCCACACCGCCGCCGACAACGGTGGACAACCGCTGCTCGTCGCTCGACCACTCCTTGCCTTCTTCCTGCCGCGGGTCCCTGCGGGGTGAGCTGCCGGGTTGTGCGCGCCGCCCAAATCACCTGCGCGAATCGTCGGTCCGGGTGTCCATAGTCCGGGGCTCGTGGGATCCCTAGGCTGCTCTTCGTAGAGTGCCGCAGCGACCGGCGGGGTACCTCGGTGGCGGCGGCAGAGCAGCCACCGTCCCGGAAGGAGTCCAATGGCAGTCGACGAGTCGCTAGCCGTGCGAGTTCTCAACGAGGTGTCGCCCAGGATGTCCCCCACCATCACCACCAAACCCAGTCCGGCCGATGTCATCCGCGACGCGCGGGAACGCGGCATCAAGATCGTCGACCTCCGGTTCACCGACCTGATCGGCAGCTGGCAGCACTTCAGCATCCCGGTCGGCGAGATGACCGAGGGACTGTTCGAGGACGGCATCGGATTCGACGGCTCGAGCATCCGAGGCTTCCAGAAGATCCACGAGAGCGACATGCTCCTGTTCCCGGATCCCGGTCGCACCTTCGTCGACGCGACACTCGAGATCCCGACGCTCGCGATCATCTGTGACATCAAGGACCCGCTGACCCTCGCGCCCTACAGCCGCGACCCGCGCTACGTGGCCCACAAGGCCGAGGAGTACCTGCTGAGCACCGGCATCGCGGACACGTCGTTCTGGGGTCCCGAGTGCGAGTTCTACATCTTCAACTCGGTGCGCTACGACCAGAACAGCCACGAGGGCTACTACCACATCGATTCCGAGGAGGGGATCTGGAACTCCGGGAAGAACGGCACGGCGAACCTCGGGTTCCGGCCGCGCTACAAGGAGGGCTATTTCCCGACGCCGCCGGTCGACAAGCTGCAGGACCTGCGCAGCAAGATCGTGCTCGCGCTCATCGACGCGGGGATCGCCATCGAGGTGCACCACCACGAGGTCGGCACCGCGGGACAGACCGAGATCGACATGCGCTTCGACACGCTGGTGACGATGGCCGACAAGGTGCTCATGTACAAGCACATCGTCAAGAACGTCTGCTACCAGAACGGCTATTCGGCCACGTTCATGCCCAAGCCGCTCTTCGGTGACAACGGCAGCGGGATGCACACCCACCAGTCGCTGTGGAAGGACGGCGTCCCGCTCTTCTACGACAAGGACGGCTACGCGCTGCTCAGCGACACGGCCCGCTGGTACATCGGCGGCCTGCTCGCGCACGCGCCCGCGATCCTCGCGTTCGCCGCGCCGACCACGAACAGCTACCGGCGCCTGGTGCCCGGATACGAGGCGCCGATCAAGCTCGCGTACAGCGCGCGCAACCGCAGCGCCTGCATCCGCATTCCCACCTACAGCCCGGCGCCGGCCGCCCGCCGTCTCGAGTTCCGGTCGCCGGACCCGATGTGCAACCCGTACCTCTCCTTCGCCGCCTGCCTCATGGCAGGGCTCGACGGCGTCAAGCGCCGCATCGAGCCGCCGAAGCCCGTCGAGGCGGACCTCTACGAGCTCGAGGGCGAGGAGAAGGCCATGGTCAAGGACCTCCCCGGTTCGCTCACGGAGGTGCTCGACGCGCTCGAGGCGGACCACGACTTCCTGACCGAGGGCGGCGTGTTCACGCCGGATCTCATCGACATGTACATCTCGTACAAGCGCGAACGTGAGGTTGATCCGGTGGCGCTGCGGCCCCACCCGTACGAGTTCCACCTCTACTACGACGGCTGAGCTTCGGCTCAGACCTGCTCAGCACACTCCCTTCCTGGACAGGGGGCCGGGTTGCACTCGACCCGGCCCCTTTCCATGTCCGGGGGCCGGCGCGCTAGCTGCTGCTTCGCGGCCGAAGGACGCAGAACTCGTTCGCCTCCGGGTCGGCCATGACCACCCAGGTCACGTCACCCTGGCCGATGTCGATGCGTCGCGCGCCGAGCGAGATGAGGCGCTCCACCTCGGCATCCTGGTCATCAGGACGCAGGTCGAGGTGGATGCGGTCCTTCACCGACTTTCCCTCGGGGACCTGCAGGAACAGGATGTCCGGGCTGCTGCCGCCCGGCTCCAGCCACAACTCCCCGTCCTCGGGTCCGTGCAGCTCGAGTCCGAGCGCCTCACTCCAGAAGGAGCCGACCAGCAGGGGGTCGCTGCAGTCGATGACGATGTTCTGCCATTGAAGTGTCATGGCGCGAGTCTATGGAACCGTCCCCCTTCCCTGCGTTCGGCGCCGAGGCATCCTCTACAGTGCAGAGCGACGTCATGACGCCAGCACGCCGGACCCATGAGCGCGCCGCGGCCCAGGACTCGTCCGATGACAGCGAGGTCGTCGCACCCGCACCGGCGTCAGATCGAGGCCTCGCCGCCGAGGACGTTCGCCGTCTCGAGCAGGAGCTCCATGACGTCTACGCGGAGTTGCGCAAAGCCGAGGACCAGCTCAACACCCTCATGAACGGCTCGTACCGGCTCGGACGGCTCATCGCCGCCACGTCGGTCAAGGGTGCTCCCAGAGGAACCGCGCGACGGCGAGCGCTCTCGTCGATGCTGGCAGTGGCACGGGAAGCGCGCGCCGACCCGCGGCTGCTGCTGAGCCGCGGCCCGCGGCTCAACCAGACCGATCTGCGATGGAATCGCTTCTGCAAGCGCCACGATCCGAGTGCTGCGCGGCTCCGGGAGATGCGCGCGGTCGCAGGCACGTGGGATCGCCCGCTCGTCAGCATCCTCATGCCGACCTACGAGCCGAACGCGCGGTTCCTTCGCGCCGCCATCAACTCGGTGGTGGCACAGGCGTACGAGTCCTGGGAGCTGTGCATCGTCGATGACGGGTCGCGCAGCGACACGGCGGCGAAGACGGCTGCCGAGTTCAGTCGCGATTCCCGCGTCCGGTTCGCGCGCCAGCCCGTCAATCAGGGCATCGCGGCGGCGACGCAGGCTGCGGCCGACATGTCGACCGGTGAGCTGATCGCGCTGCTGGACCATGACGACGTGCTGCAGCCTCACGCGATCTTCGAGATGGTCAGCCACCTCCGCGCGCATCCTGAGTGTGAGCTCGTGTACTCGGACGAGGACAAGCTCGATCCGTGGGGTCGCCGGATCGCGGCGCATCTCAAGCCGGACTGGTCGCCGGAGCTGATGGACAGCTGCAACTACATGTGTCATTTCACCGTGATCCGTCGCGAGCTCTTCGAGCGCGCGGGCGGATTCCGCGCCGGTTTCGACGGCAGCCAGGACTTCGATCTCTTCCTGCGATGCTCAGAGCTCGCGAAGGCGATCGGTCATGTGCGCGAGGTGCTGTACAGCTGGCGAATCAACGTCGGCTCCGCCGCGGGCAGCACGACCGCGAAGCCCGCGTCGTACGGTGCGAACGTGCGCATCCTGGAGGAGCGGCTCGCACGTTCGGGGGAGCAGGGCACTGTGGAAGAGTCCGCGTTGAAGGGTGCCTGCCACCTGCGCCGCGCCATCACCGGCACTCCGGTGATCGGCGTGATCATCCCCACGCGTGACGCGGTCGACCTGCTCCGGCTGTCGGTCGCGTGCGTGGAAGGCGAATCGACGGCGCACGACGTGCGACTTGTGATCGTCGACAACGACAGCCGGGACCCGGCGACGCTCGACTACCTCGAGCATTCTGGGCATCTGGTCGTGCGCGCGCCCGGCGCCTTCAACTTCTCGCGCATCGTCAACATCGGCGTCGCCGCCGCCGGCCCCGTGGATCACGTCCTCCTCCTGAACAACGACGTCGTGCAGTCGCGCCCGGGATGGTTGGGTGCTCTCGTCGAGCACAGCCAGCGGCCGGCGATCGGGGCAGTCGGCGGCAGGCTGCTCCTCGAGGACGGCACCCCACAGCACGAGGGGATCTGGGTGGGCACGCATGGGGGGCCCGCGGACAATCTCGATCTTTCGAGCTACTTCGGCATGGGGCTGGTCACCCGCGATGTGTCGGCGGTGACCGGCGCGTGCCTCATGGTCAAGCGATCACTCTGGGCCGAGATGGGCGGGTTCGACGAGTCACTGGGCGTGGCGCTCAATGACGTCGACTTCTGCCTCCGCCTCCTACGGGCGGGCTATCGCAACGTCTACACACCGCTCGCGGAGCTGACGCACCTCGAGTTGGCGACTCGCGGCCGGCGCCATCCCGCGGAGGACGAGCGCCTGTTCCTCGCACGATGGGGCCCGTTCTCGCAGGGATACGACCGCTACGTCGGCGCCCACATCAGCTCGTTCACCCCGGTCGACTACGCCTGATCGCCGGGGCGGGCCGGTGCGGCGTGGTCAGCCGGCGAGGACCTCGGCAGCCGGCAGCAGCGCCAGGGCGGCGGCGACGATGCCGTCCGCGTCCAGCCCGAACTGACTGAGCAGCGATCCCTGCGCACCATGCTCGATGAACTGATCGGGCAGTCCCATGCGCGCGATCGGCACCGTGACCCCATCGGCCGTCAGGAGCTCGGTCACCGCCGTCCCGAAGCCGCCGACCGAGGTGCCGTCCTCCACGGTGATCACGGCGCGATGACGCGCCGCGATCGTGCTGAGCTCCGGATCGAGCGGCTTCACGAATCGCGCATCGACGACGGTGGTGGAGATGCCACGACCGGCAAGCCGCTCCTGTGCCTGCATCGCGACGCCGACCATCTTCCCGACGGCGAGCAGCGCGAGATCATGGCCGCGGCGGCAGATCTCGATGCTCGGTACCGGGATCGCCTCGAGCGGGGCGGTGCCGGGAGCGGGTGCCGGACCCCGCGGGAAGCGGATGGAGAACGGTCCGTCGCCGGCGAGGGCGGTGGCGAACATCCGGCGCAGCTCGTCCGGCGAGCTCGGCGCGGAGATCGTCATCCCGGGAATGCAGCGCAGGTACGCAAGGTCGAGGATGCCGTGATGCGACGGCCCGTCCGCCCCCGTGATACCCGCGCGATCGATGACGAAGGTCACCGGAAGCCGGTGGAGCGCGACATCGCATGTGATCTGGTCGAATGCACGCTGCAGGAACGTCGAATAGATGCAGACCACGGGACGCATCCCGCGCATCGCCAGCCCCGCGGCAAACGTCACGGCATGCTGCTCGGCGATGCCGACGTCGAAGAACCGCTCGGGAAAGCGCTGCGAGAACTCGAGGAGTCCGGTCGACGACGCCATCGCCGCGGTGATCGCGACGATCCGCGGGTCGGCTTCGGCGGCCTCACAGAGCGCCGCTCCGAAGATGTCGGTCCAGTCGGCGCCCTTCTTGACGGCGAGCCCGCTGTCGGGGTCGAACGTCGACACCCCGTGGAACTTGTCAACTTTGTCTGCAACTGCGGGGCCGTAGCCCTGCCCCTTGTTGGTCACGACATGCACGACGACGGGCCCGCGGATGTGAGCGGCGTCACGGAGCGCCTTCTCGACCGCCTGGAGGTCGTGCCCGTCGATCGGGCCGCCGTACTTGAGCCCGAGAGTCTCGAACATCGAGATCGGCGCGACCAGCTGCTTCAGCGAGTTCTTCATGCGCCGCGCGGTCTCGTACGCTGAATGGCCCACCGCGGGCAGGGAGCGGAGCGCCATCCCCGCGGCGTCCTTGGCAGCCTCGTACCGAGGCGACAGACGCAGGTGGCCGAGGTTCTCCGCCATCCCGCCGACGGTCGGCGCGTAGCTGCGGCCGTTGTCGTTGAGGATGATCACCATCTCGGGCTTCAGCTGCCCGATGTTGTTGAGGGCCTCATACGCCATCCCGCCGGTGAGCGCGCCGTCGCCGACCACGCAGACCACCTTGCCGGTCTCCCCGCGGAGCTGTCGCGCGGTGGCGAACCCGAGCGCGTAGCTCAGCCCGGTCGACGCATGCGAGTTCTCGACGAGGTCGTGGTCCAACTCGCGCCGGGACGGATACCCGCTCAGGCCGCCCTGCTGGCGAAGCGTCTCGAACTCGAGCAACCGGCCCGTGAGCATCTTGTGGACGTAGGCCTGATGCCCGGTGTCGAAGATGATCGCGTCCCGCGGGCTGTCGAAGACGCGATGCATCGCGACCGTGAGCTCGACGACCCCGAGGTTGGGGCCCAGATGCCCGCCCGTCCGCGAGACCGCGCTGATGAGCACCTCGCGGATCTCCGCGCAGAGGCGGGTGAGGTCTTCTGGTCCGAGCCCGCGCAGGTCCTCCGGTCCGGAGATCTCCTCGAGCAGCACCAGGTCAGTCTAGTGGAGGCGCGCCGCTCAAGGCCAACGCGTGAAAGCCCGCACACCCATGTGGCGGAGCATGATTACCGGCCATGTCGCACATGGACGCTCGCGAGGCAGTGCTGGATTGTGCCGCTCGCGACGGTGATATCGCCGAGGGTGCGCTGTGGCTCGCCGCCGACGACTGCCCCGGTGTCGAGCCCGGTCGGTGGCTCGCGCGTCTGGACGAGCTGGCCGGCGAGCTGCGCACGCGCTGCGGCCTCGACGGGTGCGGACCGGCGGACGCTCCGCTCGTGGGGGCGCTGCTCCGTGATCGCCTCCGTCTCCGCGGCGCAGGAGGCGGGGATCCGCGCGCGCACTACCTGCACCACGTGCTCGACCGCGGCGCCGGCGTGCCGATTGCCTGCTCGGCGATCTGGATCGCGGTCGGCGCGCGCGCGGACATCCCCGTCGAAGGCGTGAACCTCCCGGGTCACTTCGTGGTCCGCGTCGATGGGCACCTGTTCGACACCGTGGCGAGCGGCGAACCGCTCGACAACGACGACCTCCACAGGCTCGTCTCGACGTCCACCGGTCGTGAGGACGTGCCGGTCCCCGACGCGCCGCGCCTCGAACGTGCGAGCGCGCGCGACATGCTCGCGCGGATGTCGCGCAACCTCCGCCGCTGCTATACGAGCCTCGAGTGCTGGGATCAGGCGCTGCGCTCGGCCGACCGCTGCGTCGACCTGCTCGAATCCGCTCCCGCCGAGCGGCGTGATCGCGGGTTGCTCCTGTGGCGGATGGGGCGGATCGTTGCGGCGCTCGCCGACATCACCGGGTACCTCGACGAAGCCCCGGACGACTGCACGGACCGGACGGCGATGACCGAGGTTGCCGGCCGCCTGCGCGCCTTCCTGAACTGATCGCCGGATCCGCCACGCGGTGGCGCTGCTCAGTGCACCCCGATGATGTACGAGAGCAGCCACACGAGCCCGATCACCACGAGCACGGCGAACGGCACCATCACGAACACGACGAACGAGAAGACCAGCCGCTCGTCAGGCATCTCCTCGGGCCGCCGCGCCCGGACACGAAGGTCGCGGATGTACCAGGCAACGCCGCCGACGAGAAAGCCGATGAGCAGGAAGAAGATGCCGGCGAACGCCGTGCCGATGCCGATCGCCTGGGGCGCGAGCGTGAAGCGCCAGGCCGCGCCGCCGCCGAGGGAGAGCAGCCCGCACGAGATGTAGCGAAGCAGGATGAGGACAGGGCGTGGCTGCGCGGGGTCGTGAGCGGGGCGCCGCGCCGGCGACGACTTGCGTGGCGCGGTCACGCCGGGGCGTGAGGTCGCGGGCATGGGCCGAGTATAGGGAGGCCGGCGGCCCACCCTCCGGGCCGGCGGGCGCGGGCGGATTGCGCGTGCTGCTCTCCTACACTTGGGCGAACACAAGCGGCACAGCACGGAGGACTCGGGCCATGCCGGTGGGGGACCGCCTGCCAGATTTCGATCTCGAGACCACCGCCGGAGGCAGGGTGAGCAACGCCGACCTTCAGGGGCACCGGACCGTGCTGTTCTTCTACCCCAAGGACGACACTCCCGGCTGCACCCTCGAGAGTCAGGAGTTCACCCGCCTCAGCCCGGAGTTCGCCACGGCGGGTGTGGCGATCTACGGCGTCTCCCCTGAACTCGTCGAAGAGCCATGAGCGTTTCATCACCAAATGCTCGCTGGGGATCCCGCTCATCAGCGACCCCGAGCGTCGCCTGATCGAGTCCCAGGGCCTGTGGGTGCAGAAGAAGTACATGGGGCGCACCTATATGGGGGTCGCACGCACCACCTACCTCATCGGACCGGACGGCGCCATCGAGCGTGAGTGGCGGGATGTCAAGCCCAGCGGGCACGCCGCCGAAGTCCTGGAGGCCGTCAACGGCGGTTAGGCGCGCGATCGCCGGCGAGCGGATCGACCTCGCGACGCTGCTTCGGCGGCGGGCGATCTTTGTCGCGGGCAAGGGTGGCACGGGCCGGAGCACCATCAGCGCGGCGCTGGCCCTGATCGCGGTCCGCGCCGGAAAGCGGGTGCTCGCGATCGACGTCGACGCCAAGGGCGACCTCGCCGCCGCCCTCGGATCGCCACCCGCGGGCTTCACGCCGCGCCTGGTCCAGCAGCGCCTCTCGGTGCTCGAGTTGCGCACCGACGAGTCGTTCCAGGAATACCTGAGCATCTACTTCAAGGTCCCTCGGCTCGCCCGCCTCACACCGCTCGCCCGGGTCTTCGACTTCATCGCGACGGGTGTGCCGGGTCCTCGGGACATGCTCGTGGTGGGCAAGATCGCCTACGAGGAGCGGCGCAAGGATCCGAGCGGGAGACCCGTGTGGGATCTCATCGTCGTCGACTCCGCCGCCGGCGGCCAGGTCGAGTCGCACCTCGCCGCACCGCAGGCGATGCTCACCCTGGTGCGGGGCGGCATGATCCGCGCTCAGGTGGAATGGATCAATGCGCTGGTCCGCGACCCGCGCCGGACCACCGTGGTGCTCTGCGCCCTTCCCGAGGAGATGCCGGTCACCGAGGCGATCGAGCTGCACGAGAAGTTCCGAAGTGGGTCGGGCGTGGCGGTCGACGTCTGCCTCCTCAACCGCGCCACGATCGAGCCGGTGACCGCGGTCCAGCGCCGGCTCGTGTCGGCGATGATCGATCCCGAGCACGTCGCCGCGGTGACCGAACGGCTTGGTGGGTCGCCGAAACCGCTCGAGGCGGGCCTCGCTCTCGAGGAGCGGCTCTACGACACCACCACCCGGTACACGCGCCTGCTCCGCAGCAAGTTGCCGATGCCGATCGTGCCGGTGCCCGCCATCGTGGAGCGGGCCGGGCTGAGCACGACACGCGCGGTCGCCGAAGCCATCGAGGGCAGGCTCGCATGAGCGCACCGGCCGCCCCGGAAGGGCGGGAGCGGCGCGCGAGCCAGCGCGAGAAGCCCGCGGGGCTCGGGGAGCGGCTGTCGTCACTGGACGTCGTGATCTGCTGCGGCAGCGGCGGCGTGGGCAAGACGACGCTGAGCGCCGCTCTCGGGATGGCGATCGCCGCCTCGGCCGACAAGCGCGTGCTCGTGCTCACCGTCGACCCGGCGCGGCGACTTGCCACGGCGCTCGGCATCAAGGGCATCGGTGCCGATCCCGTCCGGATTCCGAAGGTGCGTCTGCGCCAGGCCGGCCTCACGCTCACCGGTGACCTCGAGGCCGCGATGCTCGACATGAAGCAGGCGTGGGACCGGATGATCGAGCGCTACTCACCGGACCGCGCCACCGCCGAGCGCATCCTTCGGAACCCGCTCTACCAGCGCATCACCGACTCATTCGTCGGATCTCACGAGTACGCGGCGATCGAGAGCCTCTACGAGCTCCACGAGGCCCGGGAGTACGACTGCATCGTGGTCGACACGCCGCCGTCGCGCAGCGCGCTCGACTTCCTCGAGGCGCCGACACGCCTCACCGACTACGTCGGCGCGCGACTCCTGTCACTGCTCGCCGGCCCGTCGCGCATCGGCGTCCGCGCGCTCAACTTCGCGGCGACGCCCTTCCTCCGCCTCGCCGACCGGCTGCTCGGCGCCGAGGTGCTCGCCGAGGTCTCGGATTTCGTGCGCCAGCTGCAGCTGCTCTACGGCGGCGTGCAGGGACGGGCGCGATCGGTGTACCGGCTGTTGCGCAGCCCGCAGACGGGATTCGTCGTGGTGACAACCCTCGAGCACGCACCCTTTGCCGAGGCCGAGTTCTTCTGCACGAAGTTGCGCGAGTTCGCGATGCCCCTGCGCGCGATCGTGGTCAACCGGGTACTGCCGGATGTCTTCCGCGATCCCGGCGCAAGGATCGCGGCGACGACCCTCGTCGAGGACGCACAGGCCGCCGCGTGGCTCAGCGAGGCGCTGCACCTGCGCGTGTCCGCGGAGACGGTGCGCCTCACCGGTGCGACCTACCTGCGTCGCAGCACGCTGGCGCAGCGCGAGGCTCGTGAGATGCAACGTCTCAGCCGGGACGTCGACGTCCCGATCGTGCGCGTCCCGCTCTTCAGTGAAGAGGTGTCGGAGCTCGAGGGGCTGGTCCGCATCGCCAAGGTGCTGTAGGAAGGCCCTGCTCGGCCCGAGGGTTCCCGGTTCAGCCCTGCCCGGCGAGCAGGCGCATCCGCGCGCCGTGGCGTCCGATCGCCCCGGACTCGGCGCCGGCGTCGAGGGCGGTGGGGTCGTCGAGCCGCACCACCGCGCAGTCGCCGAGGGTGACGCGCAGGATCGCCTCGGTCATCGCCGGATCCGCGGTGCTGACCAGGAGCTGGTGAGTTGTAGACAGTTCCTGCAGAAACTCGATGAACCGCTCGCGGCGCTCCGGGTCCGCAGTGAGCAGGGGCTCGTCGAGCAGGAGCGGTGCGCGCTCACCCGCACCGCCGAGGACCTCGCACAGCGCGAGACGGAGCAGCAGGGCGACCTGGTCGCGGGTGCCGTGCGACACGGCATCGAGCGGCACCATGTCCGGCCGTTCGCGACCGAGCAGCGACAACGCGAAGTGGTCGGTGTCGACGTTGACCTCGACATACCTCGCCGCGGTGAGCAGGCTCAGGCGCGTGCCAAGGGACGACGCGAGGCGCGGGGCGAGCTCGCGATGGGTGACCCGAGACGCTGATTCGATCATCTCCGCGGCGAGGCGGAGCGCCGTGAGCTGACGGACGCCTCGTTCCCGCGCCGCGGCGCAGGCGTCGCGCTCGTCCTCGAGATCCGCGATCGCCGGCAGCGTCTCCAGGACTCCGCCCAGGCGGGCGCGTAGCTCTCGCGCCTGGTCGCTCGCGGACGCCGCCGCGCGCCGTGCCCGCTCCGCCTCAGCGTCCAGCTGCTGGAGCGTCGCCGCATCGGGGGGCGCCAGGGAGAGCGCCGAGGCGGGGTTGCCACCGCACCGCACCAGCTGGTCCGTGAGATCCGCGGCGAGGCTGTCGAGGACCGCGGCGTCGCCGCCGAGCGCCTGGGCCGATCGCTGCATGTCCGCCAGGGTGCGGCGCGCGTCCTCGTGGCGGCGGCGCTCCTCGCACGCGTGCCGGAAGCCCGCGACCGCCGCGGCGGGGTCGGCGTTCGCCGGGACGACCCCCGCCGCACCGAGGATGGCGCGGAGACGTCCTTCGAGCGCTGCAACGGCGCGCCCCGACCGCTCCACGTCGTCGCGGAGTTGCGTGAAGCCCGCCTCCTCTGCTCCGAGCACCGCGTCCTCCGCCACCAGCTCGGCGTGACGCCGGGATCGCGTGACGGCGGCGTCGACGGTGTCGAGGATCGCCGCTGCAGCTCCGACGGCCGCGTCGACGGTGAGTGCGTCGTGGCGCCGATGCCGGGTGACGCCGGCCTCAGCGGCGAGCGCCTCGCACCGTTCGAGGAGCGCGGCGAGGGTGACCTGGACCGCCTCGGCATCGGCACGGCGCCGCGATGTCCGATGCTCGATGTCATCGAGCGCCTCGTGCAGGGTCCTCAGCACGGGAAGACGCCCGGAGAGGCGCGAGAGCTCCGCCGGGTCGATCCCGGCATCGAGCGCGAGCGCCGCCGCCGCATCCCGGGCCCGCGCCGCGGACCGCCCCCGTCGCATGGCGAGCCCGCCGCAGGTGACCGTGACGGCGGCGCCGAGAGTCGCGACCAGCACCGCTGCAAGACCGAGGTGAGCGCGGACCAACCCGAGGCTCGCCGCGGCCGCGACCGCGGCGATCATGACCGCGGCGAGCGCGAGCATCCCGCCGCCGTGTCTGGCCTCCTCGAGCCGCGGGACGAGGTCGTCGATGACCGCCGCGGGGAGGCTGCGCAGCCCCGTGGCGGCGATCTCCTTGCGCAGCGCAGCCTCGCGAGCGCTGTCGCGCGGCGCATGCTGCGCCACGCTCGCCACCGCCGTGAGCTCACCGCGGAGACGCTGCGCCCGCTCACCGACGTCACCGGTGAGCTCGCCCGGCGCGCCGATCGCCGCGAGGCCGTCCGCGATCGCTGCACGCCGCGCGCGGATCGGGCGGAGCCGCTCGGTGGCCGCTCCCCATCGCGCCTCGGCGCCGGAGGCCGCGGACCGTGCCTGGGCGAGCTCGCCCCCCAGCGCGGTTACCTCGGACTCGGCATCAAGGGGGAACTTCGCGTACGCCCGGGTCGCTTCGAGGGCCGCGGCCTGCAGCGTCGCCTCGCGCACCAGGCCGGCGTAGCGGTTCCGGCGATCGGCCACGTCGGCGAGCCGGCCGGCGACGCGGGCGCGCTCCGCTTGGGCCCATGCCCCGGCCTCGTCGGCGAGCGTCGCTTCCAGCCCCGCGAGGCGTTCCTGCTCGACCGCGACCGCGGCGAGGCGGGTGCGCGCGTCGGCGAGGGTCCGGTCGAGTGCGCGCAATCGGGCTGTCGCCACGCCGAGCGGACTCGTCGCGCGGCGCTCCGAGCCGACCCGATCCATCGCCTCGCGCAGGCGCCCGAGCGCCTGCGCCGCCGTGATCCCGCGACGCGTGTCCGCGAGCCGCTCGATCGCCTCCTGGAGCTGGCCGGCGCGCTGGCGGGCGCCCTCGGGCGCGTCGATGCGAAGGCCTTCGTCGCCGAGCCAGGCGGTGGCGCAGAACACCGCCTCGTCGATGCCCAGGTGGAACCTGCCCGGGGTGACCGCCCGCCCGCTCCGCAGCTCGTCCGTGAGCTCGGAGCCGCCGAGCTCCAGCACCTGGACCGACTGCTCGCGGGTGTCGAGGCGACGCGCCACTCGGATCCGGCGGCCGTCGTCGAGCACATAGGTGAGCGCCAGACCGTAGGCGCCGCGGGTCCAGGGCTCGTAGCGCGCCCAGTCACTGCGATCGACCGGGCGTCCCTGGCCGCCGGCGTCGATGCCGTAGAGCGCCGCGCGCACCCCGCGAAGCAGCGTCGACTTGCCTGACTCGTTGCGTCCGGCGATGACGGTGACCCTCGGGTGGAGATCGACGGAGACATCCCGCAGGCAGCCGAAGCCGGTGATCTCGAGGCGTTCGAGGATCATCGCAACCCGATCTCCGCGCCCGAGAGCGCCATGAGGCCGTAGCGGAGGGCGTCGTCGGCGACCGCGGCGTCGTCGCCGTCGAGCTCGGCTGCCGCCGCGGTGGCGGCGCGAATGAACGCGCCGCGCGTGCTCTCCTCGGTCACGGCGGCGTCCATGTCGATGCGCGGCGCCGTGAGGTCGCGCACCTTCACCATGGCGAGCCCCAGTCGCTCGCGGACCGTGAGCTCCACCGTGTAGGCGTCGAGCGACACCGCGGCGTCGATGGCGCCGACGAGGTCGACACGGACCATGGCTCGCTCCGGATCGCGGTGACCCAGCGACGCGCACGCAAGGGTGACCTCCTCGATCATCGATTCGAACGACCCGCACCCACCGGCGTCGCACTCGATCGTCGACACCGACCAGCGGTTCGTCTCCTGCGCGATGAACTCGACGTGGCCACGCCCGGTCACCTCGACGAGCACGGGTCCGCGGGGGCCTTCCTCGTCGAAGCTGAGTGGTTCGGGGGTTCCCGGGTAGAGCAGCCCGGTCGCAGGGTCGAGACGGCGGCGGTGATAGTGACCGCAGAGCGCCGCGGCGAACCCGGCGGCATGGATCCGCTCGGCGCGGAACGGTCCGTGGATGGACTTGCCATCAGGGCGCGACCCGAGCTCGGCGCCGTGGAAGAGGGCGAGGTGCACCCCCGACCCGGCGGTCACCTGGACCTCCGCCAATGGATCACCCTGCCACGCCGGCTCTCGATGCGCGAGGCCCCAGACGGTGACGCCGTCCGCCAGCTCGATGGGCTCGAGACGCGACGTTCCGAAGACAAAGACGTTCGACGGCCAGTCGGTCCGCCGGTAGAGCGACCCGGGGAGCAGCGCGTCGTGGTTTCCTGGCGCGATCAGCACCCGCATCGGCTGCCATGAGTCGAACGTGTCGGCGAGGAAGCGAGCCGTGCCCACCCCGGCGCGTTCGTGCTCGTAGAGATCGCCGCCGATCGTGACGGCCGAGCATCCGAGCTCGACGGCAAGCCGGCCGGCACCGGTCAGCGCTTCGCGAAGCCCCTGGCGTCTCCGCCGCGCGAGCTCACCCTGGCAGCCCATGGCGGCGAATGCCCGGTCGAGGTGCAGGTCGGCGAGATGGAGAAGACGCATGCTCATTGGAGAGGCTGGAGTGCATCACGCCCGGGGCGAACGTCAGTTCGGGACAGCCTATCACACGGTCATCCGGTGGAACTTCTGCCACAATCGAGTGGGACTGACGCGATTCCAATTGGCCGGTGGCCTGGAATCTCGTTCGATCAGGGGTGGGGGTCAGGTGGACTTGCACGTGAACGTGTCTCGGCATTGGAGCCGAGCGGGGGCCGGACTTGCCGGCGCGGCTGTGGCGGTCAGGATGCTGACGCTCGCCGTCGCGCCAGGCGTTCGCGCGCTCGAGGCGGTGATGGCCGGCGTCGCGATCTGCATCGGAGTCGCACTGCTCCGGCTGCCGTCACGGTGGGAGCCGGCACGCAGCGCCATCGGCGTTGCCGCGTCCATCGCGCTCGCGGTTCTCACCGGCGTCGCCGTCGCCGCGGCCGGCGGCGGGTTGCCGGACTTCACGCTCATCGCCGCCATCGGCTTCGGGGCGATCCTCGTCGGCATCGACGCCGGGAGCCCGCCCACGCTCCAGCTCGCCACGGGCGTGGGCGTCATCGCGATCTTCGTGGTCGCCTGGCTGGCCGGCGCGCCGCACGGCTCGCAGCCGGCGTCGCTGATCGTCGCCGTGGTGGGGTTGGCCGGCATGAAGCTGCTCGCGGTGGGGGCGGCGGTCGGAGCCGGCTCGAGGATCGACGCGGAGACGCGCCGCGGGCTCGTGTACGCGACGCTGGGACGGAAGGTCGGGGTCGGCAGAGACGTGCTGTCCGTGTCCACCGCCGTTCTCGATGCGTGTCACGAGACGTTCCCCGAGGCGTCGACCGGCGTCATCCTCATCAGCGACCCGTCCGACGGGCTGCTCAAGTCGCCGGGGGTGTACCTGTCATCAGCCGGCGTTGCCCCGGGCGGCCCGGGCTACGAGCTGGCCCCGGGGGAGGGACTGGGCGGCGCGGTCTTCGAATCAGACCGCGCGGAGCTGTGGCCGACCACCCTGTCGGCCTCGATGGCCCAGGCGAGCCTGCGCGAGGCGAACCGAATACGGCTGCGTCAATCGAAGCTGGGCTTCATCCGGTCGGCGATCGGCGCGCCACTCCGGGTTGACGGCGCCACGATCGGGATGATCCTGCTGACCTCGGAACGCCGCGAGCACGCCTGGGGCGACGGCGACATCGCGATCATGGAAGCCCTCGCGGACGAGGCGGCTCGTTCACTCGAACGCGCCCGGCGGCACGAGGACGAGATGGGCCATGCCCTCCTCGACGCGGTCACCGGCCTTGCGACGCGCCGGCAGGTGCTCACCGTCATCGACAAGGAGCTGGCTCGCGCCTCGAGAAGCGAGGGGACGCTGGCGCTGATCCAGTTCGATCTCGACGACTTCGGCGACCTCAACACCCGGCTGGGGCACGAGACCGGCAACCGGGTGCTCGGCGCCTTCGCCGACGTCCTGCGATCCATCCTTCGCCGGGAGGACAGCGCCGCTCGCTCCGGCGGGGACGAGTTCGTCTGCGTCCTGCCGGGCGCGGATCGCGATCAGGCACGCGCCGTCGTCGCGCGCATCCAGCAGCGCTTCGCCACCGTGACGTCGGACGACGAATCGCTCGGGGAGGTGCGGGCGTCGGCGTCGGCCGGCGTCGCGGTGTACCCGGGCGACTCGCAGGACGTGGACGGGCTGCTTTCCGTGGCATCGACCGAGCTCGAAGCTGCCAGGGGCTCGCGGGAGCTCACCGGACGCTCCCGCCAGCGGAGCCAGGTGGGGGACCCGACCGCGACTTGACCGACGGGATCACCGTGCCGGTCGTTCACGCCGGTCGACCACTGGTCGCCGGGCGGGCCCGGCGAGTGTCGAATAGTTCTATACTCGAACCATTCGTCAGCCGAACACTCGAGAGAGCGTGTGACCGAAGTCTCCACAGCGGAACGCGCAGGCGCGTCCCGCGCCCACCGGCCCGCCACGCGTCGTGACGAGCTCGCCGACGCCCTGTTCGGGTACATCGGGGGGCTCAAGCGCCGCCTCATGGCCAGTGTCCCCGACGAGCTCAAGGGCGAGTTCGGCGGGGTCACCTGGCACCAGGTGGGGGCGCTGGAGCAGCTGCGCGCGGCCACGAGCACGTCGGGCGGGGCCACCATGAACGAGATCGCACGCATGCAGCAGTGCGCGCTGAGCTCGGCCAGCGCGCTCGTCGACCGCCTGATCCGGTTCGGCTTCGCGGAGCGCCGCAGCGATCCGGAGGATCGCCGGATCATCCGCATCGTTCCAACGGCGCTCGGCGAGCAGATGCTCGACCGGTTCGACGATGCTCGCAAGGCCGTTTCGTTCAAGGCGCTCGCCCCGCTCAGCGACGAGGATCTCGAGACACTCGTTGCGCTGATGGCGAAGATCGTCGACTGGCCGGAGCCCGGACACCCGCGGGAGGTCGCGCATGACTGAGGTGCTCGACCGCGCCGAGGTCGACGCGATCGCCCCGGCGGACGGCACCGCCTCCGTCGCCGAGGCACGCACCGGCCGGTTCGACTACAAGTGGATCGCGCTGGGCGTCGTGCTGCTCGGCACGATCATGACGATCCTCGACGCGACGATCGTCAACATCGCGATACCGACGCTGCAGTCCGATCTCAAGGCCGGTTCCTACGCGGACATCTCGTGGGTCGTGACCGGGTACATGCTCGCGCAGGGCGCGGTCATTCCGATGGCGGGATGGGCGAGCGATCGTTTTGGCACGAAGCGGCTGTATCTCGTCACGATCGCCCTGTTCACGCTCGCCTCGATGGCGTGCGGCGTCGCGCAGACGCTGCCCGAGCTGGTGTTCTTCCGCGTTCTCCAGGGACTCGGCGGCGGCATGCTGATGCCGATCGGAATGACCATCATCATGCGCGCGGTGGGCCCCCAGAACATGGGGCGGGTCATGGGGATCTTCGGCATCCCGATGCTGCTCGCGCCGGCGGTCGGGCCCGTGCTCGGCGGATGGTTCGTGCAGGATTTCTCGTGGCGGCTCATCTTCTACGTCAACGTGCCGATCGGCCTCATCGCGCTGGTGTCGGCGTGGCGGTTCCTCACCGAGACGTCGAAGAAGGGTGGCCTCCGCCTCGACACCTTCGGATTGCTGACTGCGCCACCGGCGGCGGTGGCCGTGATGTACGCCGTCAACCAGAGCGTCACGCTCGGGTGGGGTTCGGTGCTGGTGATCAGCATGCTCACCGGAGCGGCCGCGCTCATCGCGGCCTTCGTCCTCTCGCAGCTCGGACGCCGGCGCGCGGCGGCACTGATGATGGCGCCGCTTGCCGTGGGCGCCCTGCTGGTCGGCCTTCGCAACGGTGCGGTCGACGGGTGGGGCTCGCTCGACACGCTCGTGATGCTCGGGCTCGCCGCACTGGCGGCGATCAACCTGGTCATCGGCGGGCGCGGCAGCCCCGAACCGCTGCTCCAGCTGCGGCTGTTCCGCGACGCGACGTTCTCGTGGTCGATGGGGCTCAGCTTCATCATCGTGACGGCGCTCTTCGGCGGCATGCTGTTGCTCCCCCTGTACCTGCAGGAGGTCCACGGATACAGCGCGCTGGAGACCGGGCTGCTCCTGCTCCCGCAGGCGGTGACGGCGGCGGTGGCGATGCCGCTCGGTGGTTACCTCACCGATCGTTTCGGTCCGCGCCCGGTGGTGGCGACCGGCATGGTGATGCTCGCGGTCGGGGGCCTCGTGCTCGCGCAGATCCATCCCGACTCGTCCAACTGGCTCGTCGTCGCGGCATTGCTGCTGCGCGGATTCGCGATGGGGTTCTCGATGATGCCGTCGATGGCGGCCGCGATGGCGCGCGTGCCGCACCACCTCAGCTCCAGCGCTTCGAGCATCTCCAACAGCCTGCAGCGCATCGGATCGTCGGTCGGTATCGCCATCCTCGTCACCGTGCTCGCAGCGCAGTTCACGACAGCGATCGGGCAGGCATCGTGCGCGCCGTCGCAGGCAGTGCTCAGCGCAGCATCGGCCCCGGGGCACACGCTGACGAGCGCCGAGTTCTGCGGCGGTCTCAAGAGCGAGTTCTCGACGCTGATCCAGAATGGTGGTCAGCCGAGCACGACGTCGCACGTCGCACCGGTCGTCGCGACGTTCAGCCGGCAGTACGCCGCCGACGCGCTCAGCACGTCGTTCGACCGCACGTTCGCGTTCATCGCGATGCTCACCATCCTCGGTGTGATTCCGGCGCTGTTCCTGCGCAGACCTGAGCGAGCAGTCGCGGAACCGCTTCCGCATGCCGCGTAGGATCCTGGTGCTCGGCGGCACCGACTTCGTCGGTCCCGCCATCGTCGATGCCGCCCTCGCGCGCGGCGACGACGTCACGGTCTTCAACCGCGGGCAGACCGGCGTCGAACCGGAAGGGGTTCGTGTCGTCAGGGGCGACAGGACTCGCGCTGCCGACCTCGCTCCGCTTGCCGCAGAGCAATGGGACATGGTGGTCGACACGTGGCCGCGAGCTCCGCGGGTGGTCCTCGAGGCGGCGACGGCGTTGGAGTTGAGCGCGGCTCGATATGTCTACGTCTCGACGATCTCCGTCTACGCTGAGCAGCACGACGGTGCGATCAACGAGGCGTCCCCGGTCGTCGATGCGGATCCTGAGTCAGACAGCACCGACTACGCGGCGGACAAGCGCGGCGCCGAGCTTGCCATCGAGCGCATCTTCGGCCCCGAGCGTGCGCTCTTCGCGCGGCCGGGGCTGATCATCGGCCCGCGCGAGAACATCGGCCGGCTGCCCTGGTGGCTCCGCCGCATCGCGTCCGGTGGCGCCGTGGTCGCACCCGGCCCGCCCGACAACGCGCTGCAGTACATCGATGCGCGTGACCTTGCCGCGTTCGCGATCGACACGCCGCTGAGCGGCGCGGTGAACGTGCTCAGCCCGCCCGGCCACACCACGATGGCCGAGCTGCTGGCGCTCTGCCAGGAGGTGACCGGGTCCTCCGCAACGCTGACGTGGGTCGATGCCGAGTTCCTGCTCGCGCACGACGTCGGACCGTGGGTGGAGCTGCCGATCTGGGTCCCGCCCGTCGGCGAGACCACCGATTTCTATCACGTCGACTCGTCGCTCGCCCACCGCTCCGGGCTCCGCTGCCGGAGCGCACGGGAGACCGTCGCGGATACGTGGTCGTGGTTGCGCGCCAACCGCGAATGGACCCCGGTCGTCACGCCCGTCCGCGCTCGAGTCGGGATGGACCCGGAGCGCGAGCGCGAGCTGCTCGCCGCCTGGGCCGATCAGCCTCCCGCGGTTCTGTAGCGCCGGCGCCGCTCCGCCACGAGCTCGTCGATCGGGATCGTGCTGAGCTCGTCGAGGTGGCGGATCACCGCGCCGCGAATCGCCGCGATGACGAGCGGCGCGTGCGCGTGAGCACCGGGAGGTGGCTCGGGGATGAGCTCGTCAACGAGCCCGATCCGGTGCGCGGTCTCGACACCGGGGCGGAGCGCCGCGGCCGCGCGGGCTCGCTGCCCGGCATCGCGGTAGAGGATGGCGGCGCAGGTCTCCGGCGGTGCGACGGTGTAGATGGCGTTCTCCAGCGCGAGCACGCGATCGGCGAGGGCGAGCGCGAGCGCTCCGCCTGAACCGCCCTCGCTGAGCACCACGCTCACGGTGGGGGTCCGCAACCCGAGCATGCAGAGCAGCGCGTCGGCGATCGCCCACGCCTGGCCCCGCTCCTCGGCGCCGATGCCCGCGTGCGCGGCGGGCGTGTCGACCAGGCAGACGACCGGCATCGAGAACTTCTCGGCCTGGCGCATCAGACGGATCGCCTTGCGGTAACCCTCCGGGTGGGGCATGCCGAAGTTGTGCAGCGCGCGGGTCATCGGATCCGTGCCCTTCTCCTGGCCGATCAGCATCACCGACCGGCCGCCGAGCCTCGCCGGTCCGCCGACGACCGCGCGGTCGTCGCCGAACAGCCGGTCGCCGCGCAGCTCGGTCCAGTCGACGGTGATCGAGGAGATCACCTGCAGCGCGCGGGGGCGCTCGGGGTGACGTGCAAGCTCGACCGCCGCAAAGGCGCGGCGCTCGCGCTCGGTGGTCTCGATGGTGCTGGTCATGCGCGGCCCGTATAGACGTGGATGAGAGTAGCCAGCGTGTCGCGCAGGCGGCCGCGCTCGACCACCGCATCGACCATGCCGTGGGCGAGGAGGAACTCGGCGGTCTGGAATCCGTCCGGAAGCTTGTCGTGGGTGGCCTGCTCGATGACCCGCCCGCCGGCGAACCCGATGCGGGCGCCCGGCTCCGCGAGGATGACGTCGGCCTGCACCGCGAACGAGGCGGTCACGCCACCGAAGCACGGATCGCCGAGGATGCTGATGTACGGAAGCCGCGCGGTGACGAGGTCGGCCACCGCCGACGAGCACCGCGCCATCTGCGCGAGCGATGCGATGCCCTCCTGCATCCGCGCCCCGCCCGAGGTGCACACCGCGACGAGCGCCCGCCGCTCCGCGACGGCGGCCGCGCACCCCTGCGCGAAGATCTCGCCGGCGCCGCTCCCGAGCGACCCACCCAGGAACGCGAAGTCCATGCAGGCGAGGACGGCGGGATTCCCGCCGATGGACGCCCTGGCGATCTGGAACGCCTCGTGCAGACCGGTGCGCTCGCGAGCGCGAACGACACGCTGCGGGTACGGCACGCCATCGTCGAAGCCGAGCGGATCGCGGTCTCCGGCGTCGATGATGATCAGCTCCGCGGTCCCGGCGTCGGCGAGCTGCTCGATCCGCTGGAGAGCGCCCACGACTCCGTGATGCCCGCAGCCTGAGCAGACGTTGAGGTCGGCCGCATAGCGATCGGCGACGAAACGGCGATGGCAGCGTGGGCACGCCACGGTCCCGGCGGTCGGCGCGGTCGGGCGGAGCTCCGGTCCCGGGGCCTGCAGCCTGCGACGTGGCGCCTGGCGCCGCGACGTCAAGGCGTCGGCGCGGTCCATCGCAGAGCGATCCCTCCCCACACGACGCCGGACCCGAAGGCGATGAAGACCAGGCGGTCGCCCTGGCGGACCCTGCCGCTCTCGACGGCCTCCGCGAGCGCGATCGGGATGGACGCACCGCTCGTGTTGCCGTAGCGATCGATGTTCACCACGACGCGGTCGAGCGGCATGTCGAGCCGCTTGGCAACCGCCTCGATGATCCGCAGGTTCGCCTGGTGGGGGACCAGCAGGTCGACGTCCTCGAGCTCCCAGCCGGCCTCGGCGCACACGAGGCGTGCCGCCTCGGCCATACGCTCGACCCCGAGGCGGAAGGTTCCCTTGCCGTGCATGCGCAGTCCGTCCTCGCCCTCCTCTTCACCGGCCCTGGGGCCGTAGTAGATGAGGTCGGCGCCGCCACCGTCCGCGCCCCAGTGGACGCCCTCGATGCCACCGGCGTCGGAGGCGCCGAACACCGCCGCTCCGGCGCCGTCGCCGAAGAGCACACAGGTCGAGCGGTCCTTGTAGTCGATGAGGGACGTGAGCGCGTCGCCGGCGATGACGAGCACACGGTTCAGGCCCGACGCCACGATGAGGCCGCGGGCGAGGACCGCCCCGTAGACGAACCCGGCGCAGGCGGCCGCGATGTCGAAGGCGGGGATGCCCTCCATGCCGAGCCGCCGCTGGACCAGGCAGGCCGTGGAAGGCAGCGGTGTGTCCGGGGACACCGTCGCGACGATGAGCGCGTCGACGCTGTCGACCCCGGCCGCGGCCATCGCCCGGCGCCCGGCCTCGGCCGCCATCATCGACGTGGTCATGCCGGAGGCGACCTTGCGGCGCTCCCGGATCCCGGTGCGCTCGAGGATCCAGGCGTCGGAGGTGTCGACCATCGCCTCGAGGTGCGCGTTGGTGATGATCTCGTCCGGGACGTAGGAGGCTATTCCCAGGATCGCCGCGGTCCTGGTGGCGCCGGGTGGTGCCCCGGACGTCGCTGACGCGGGGGCGCGGACGATCGCCATCTGCACAGAAGCTTAGGCGAGCCCCGGGGGTTACGTCATCAGGGCGCTGTTGTACGCTTCCGCGTCGAAGATGCTCGCGAACCTGGTTGCGGTCAACAACCCGTTCCCGTTCTCGATCAGCGGGTTCAACGGGCTCACCACCGCGCAGATCATCTCGTTCTTCATCGTGTTCGTCATCTTCAACGCGTACGTGGTGCTCACCGTGATCGCGCTCGTCGCCTTCTACTACACGTCGAAGCCGCGCCACGGCAGGATCAGGACCGCCGCGATCTGGCACTTCTACGCGGTGCTCTGGATGCTCGCGGCGTTCGTGAGCACGGTCTGGGGCGCCCCGGCGGAGAAGACCTTCCTCAGCGGCACCGGGCTGGCGACGCTCGGGATCGGTCAGCGCGCCATCAACGAGTTCATCGGCATGGGCTTCGCGGCGATAGCGATCCTCTGCTTGATCACCGGCTTCGCCCGGGGCGCCGCGCAGAACCGCGAGTTGCGCGAGGAAGCGCTCGCGGCCGTCTGACCTCGGCGGCCCGGACGATCTCAGCGGCCGAGGGCCGCTACCTGAGGGAGAAGGAGAGGATCGACGACGGGTTCAGCAGCGCGAAGGCGCGCTGGACCGCGTGTGTCTCGTTGGTGATCGCCGTGATCCAGAGCGCGGAGAGGTTGGTGACCGGCAGGAAGTCACCGGGGTGGCGCTCGAGATGATCCTGGAGGTTGTTCCCCGGCGAGAGGTGGACGTCGCCGACCAGCGAGATGGCCGACGTGTTGATCGACGCGGCATACGGGACCGTCTCACGCCACATCGCGGAGTTGCCGTCGGGGACGTCCTCGAGCGGGCAGACGAGGATCACTCCCGACTTGGCGATCGTCACCCGCGGCTCGAGGCGGCTCAGCACCGGGTAGTTGGTCGAGAGCGGCTCCGCACGCGAGTTGCGCACCTGGAGGAAGGCGCCGAACCGGTTGATGCTGTCGCTCAGACGCTCGGCGCCGATCACCTCGAGCTCGCCGGTCAGCCGGATGAAGGTGCCGTAGACCTCGACCTCACGCCATCCGCTCACAGGATCGAAAGGCTACTCCCCGGCGGTCGCACCGGGCACGCGGCGTCGAGGCACGTGATCAGCGCGCGGTGACGTATCCTTTCGCCCGACCGACGCCCCATCGACGCTCCGAACACGAGATATGGAACGCCTCATCGTCGCTCTCCGCACCGACTTCGGATGCTTCGCCATCATCGTGGCGTTCATCGTGATCATGATCTCGGCGATCGTGTTCGCCAACATCCTGACGCCCCCCGCGAGCAACCCACTCCTCTAAGCAGGATGAGCCTCATCACCACACCGGTACCCGGCGGCGATCCAGCGGCAACCTCCGACACTGCCCGCAGAACGACGCTCCTTCTGAGGACAGCATGGCGCTGAATCCGTACGAATCCGCTCGAGGGAGGATGCGTGCTCGTGCCGAGACCACTCGGCGCCAGTTCCTGATGCTCATGGGTGGGCTCGCGGCGTTGGGTGCGACCCTCTTCGGCGGCATCGAGGTGCTCAGGTTCATGTTCCCGGTCGCGTCGGACAACGCGCCGGCGCTCTTCAAGACCTCGTTCACCTTCAACGACCTCACCGGTGGCGTGACAGGCGGCCAGGCGCAGACGCCGGTCAACGTCCTGTCGGAGACCGACAAGCGCGTGACCGTCGTGCTCGACGACGCCGGAATCTACGCGGTCTACCTCGTCTGCACGCACCTCGGCTGCACGCCGAACTACGTCACCGACGTGATCACCGGGTCGGGTGTCGCGCCCTCGGTCGCCGAGGCCCGAGGGGTTCGCCAGCCCGACCAGCGCCTCCCCAACGGGTGGGCCTGCCCTTGCCACGGCAGCCGGTACTTCATCGACTCGACCAACTTCTACGGGCCGGCGCCCCGGCCGATGGACTGGGTCGACATCAGCGTCACGCCTGACGGATACTTCGCGGTCGACCGGGCGACGCTGGTCGCGACACGCGGACCTGGAGACGGCACTGCGCCACAATGGCGGCTGCTCGTCGGCACGAAGAAGACCAACGGCAAGACCTATGGGGTCTAAGAGGAGGCGGGCTTCGCGAATGAGGGGTCACGGTCGATGAGCGCAACCCCGGGGCAGGCAAGTCCAGTTCGCGCGTTCGTCGCGCAACTCTGGGGGTCCGTGTTCCGCCACGGTCTGCCGAGCAACGACAAGGTCGCCGCGCGCACCGCGCTGACCAACTTCTTCCTGCACATCCACCCGGTGCGCGTCAAGAAGTCGGCGGTGCGTGTCTCCTACACGCTGTGCCTTGGTGGCCTCTCGTTCTTCCTGTTCATCCTGCTGACGATCACCGGCCTCTTCCTGATGTTCTATTACATCCCCTCGGTGGACTCGGCGTATCAGAACGTCAAGGACCTGCAGTTCGTCGCCGTGTTCGGGGACATCATTCGCAACATGCACCGCTGGGCGGCGCACGGCATGGTGATCACCGTCTGGCTGCACATGGCGCGTGTGTTCTATCAGGGGGCGTACAAGCCGCCCCGGGAGTTCAACTGGGTGATCGGCACCTTCCTGCTGCTGATCACACTCCTTCTGTCGTTCTCCGGTTACCTCCTGCCCTGGGACCAGCTGGCCATCTGGGCCATCACGGTCGGCACCAACATGGCGAAGTACGCCCCGATCGTCGGGCCGTACACCAGATACCTCCTGCTCGGCGGCGATCAGGTAGCACAAGGTGCTCTGATCCGGTTCTACGTCTTACACGTGATCGCCTTACCCCTGATCGGCTTCTTACTCATGGTCGTACACTTCTGGCGCGTCCGTAAAGACGGGTTCACAGGAGGCCTCTGATGGCGACCGTCGTCGAGGGAGGACGCGACCCCCAGGGGGGCCTGACTCCGCGTCCGCAGGCGCCGATCTCGGGGCCCGAGCTGGCACGGACGCCGCTCGTCATCCGGCGCCGCGAGGACGAGGAGACGGTGGTCACCTTCCCCTACCTCGTGTGGCGCGAGTTCCTCGCGGGGCTGGCGGCGTTCGTCTTCCTGATGCTGGTCTCGATCCAGGTCAACGCGCCGCTGCTGCAGCGTGCCAACACCTCGATCACGCCGAACCCGGCCAAGGCGCCCTGGTACTTCGTCGGCCTGCAGGAGCTCCTCGAGCGCTTCCCGCCGATCATGGCCGGCGTCGCGTTCCCGAGCTTCGTGATCATCTTCATGATCCTGACGCCGTACCTCGACCGCAATCCGAGCCGCCGTCCGCAGGACCGGAAGGTCGCGATCGTGCTCTTCACCATCTACGTCTGCCTGGCGGTCGCGTTCGTGGTCATCGGTGAGTTCTTCCGCGGCCAGGCCTTCAACTGGGACTGGACGCTGATCTTCGGCCACCCGGGACTGAGCTCGCCGGTGTGAGAACGAGGATCCTCTTCGTCGGGCTCGGCGTGGCACTGCTCGGACTCGTGGCGTGGGCCGCCTTCAAGGATTCGTCCTCGCGCACCTACATCGCGATCCAGCAGCAGTATCAGAAGGACTACCCCGCCTCGAACTTCAACGTTCAGATCCAGCAGCTGTTCCCGAGCTTCCCCCAGGCGACGATCGAGGGCGACACGTACCGCGTCGAGCGGTGCATCTCGTGTCACGTCCCGGACATCGGCACGATCGGGCCGGTGGAGGCGGCGCAGCGGCTCAGCCAGGACTTCTTCAAGTACGAGCCGGACGCGAAGCAGCTGGCTGCGGAGTACCACCTGACCGGGGTGCACCCGGCCTACATCACGGCCAACGGGAGCAACTACCCGCCATCGATGAGCTACGCCGCGTACGGCGCGGACGGGTTCACCTCGTACACGTTCACGCCGTACACGGCGCCGGGCCAGCCCGTGGCCAAGCCGGTGACGGTCCAGCAAGCCGGGCCGCTGCCGGCATTCCTGAATCCCTCGACCGACTACGGCGGCTCGGGCACGCCGACCGGCCAGCTCGGGATCGACCAGGTCGGGTGCGTCGTCTGCCACAACGGGAACCGGCTCGGTCTCGATGAGACCAACGCCCACGAGAACCTGATCGTGAATCCGGAGTACTCGTTCACCGAGGGAGCCCAGCTCTACTACGCCAACTGCGCCCGCTGCCACGGCGGGCTCGGCGAGGGCGGCGCGGGGCCGCCCCTCAACAACCAGGACCGCCTCGGGTACTTCAACGAGGACTACTACTACCGCTGCATCGAATACGGGTTCACCGGATTCGAGCACTACGGCAGCATCATGCCCAACTGGGGCGCGATCGCCAACGACTACAACCCGACGAACAATCCTCCCGGCGCGGGCTCGGTCGTGAACCAGTCGCGCGTCCTCACCGAGTCACAGATCAATATCCTCATCCAGTTCATCCGTCAGTGGGAGAACTACACCACCCTTCCATGAGCGCACCACAGTGAAACGCCGCGGAACGTTCGCGAGAGACCTGATCGGGACCGTGCTGGTCTTCTTCGGGCTGCTCGTCTTCACGTTCGTGCTCATCTACGGTGAGTTCCTGCTCGAGAACTTCAAGGCGCACTGATACATGCCCGCACTCGCCGGTCTGCTGCAGAACCCGCTCTACCCCGGTGAAGCCGGTTGGGGCGACGTCCTCTTCGTGGCCATCTGGGCGTTCGGCACGCTGCTGCTTGCCGCCTACTACCTCTACCGGGCGTTCACCAGCCGATGACGGTCAGGACGTCGGAGGGCGGCCGCGCCCACGATGCGTGTCGGCGCGCGGGTGATGGCGGCTGAGGCGAGCGGGATCAGCCCGCTGCGCCGGCCGAACCCCTACGTGGCGACCGGCCTCTCGCTCATCCCCGGTCTCGGGCAGCTCTACAGCGGGCAGCCCCGCAAGGCCGTGTACTTCCTGCTCTTCACCCTGCTCACGATCGGCCCCGCGATCCTGCTGATCACCGAGGGCCAGAACATCGGGCATGGACTGCTCGCGCGGCATTCCGACGGCCTGTTTCTCATCTTCGCGCTCCTGTCCGTCATGGTCTTCATCGGGCTGTTCCTGACCGGCCTCTTCGCCTGGGCAAGCGCGGCGATCGACGCCTGGCAGAGCGCGAAGGCGCTCCGTTCGGGGGACGTCGAGGCCGCGTCGCGTCGAAGGATGTTCCGGCTGTGAGCCCGCCCAGCCCCATCGCGATGCTCGGCCGGCTGCGGCGGCGCCAGCGGTCCACCGCGACGGGCGAGGTGCTGCCCGACCCGGGCCTGCCACCCTCGAACCGCGGGTCGTGGGATCGAGCGGCGCTCATCAACACGGACATCACCGAATTGGTGAAACGCGAGATCCACACCAAGACCAAGCCGTGGCAGAAGTGACCGGGCGCACACGTCACGCCGGGGTGTCCGGCTCGGTTTGCCCGGTCGAACGCCGCTGTGCGATCATCCTGCGTCGCGGATGAACCTGCTCGCAGCGTCCACCTGTTGCGTTAACAATGCCGGTCCCTTTGGCGACGGCGGGACGATCAGCGACCGGGCACTCGGTGTCTACACCGCTGTTTTCTGGTCATCGGTCGTCCTCGGCGTGATCGTCACCGGACTGCTGATCTATGCATTCATCAAGTTCCGCAGGCGCAGCGACGACGACGATCCACCGCAGTTCCACGGCAATACCAGGCTCGAGATCGCCTGGACGCTCGTCCCGCTGGCGACCTTTCTCTCACTCTTCGGTCTGACGGCGGTGAACATGCCGTTCATCAACGACATCCATGCGAACACGCAGTACACCGTCACGGTGATCGGGCAGCAGTTCAGCTGGACGTTCGACTACGGCACGAGCCAGAGCGGCAAGCGGATTCGCAGCTTCGGCACGCTCTACGTCCCGGAGAACACGGACGTCGGGCTCAACATCGTCTCGACCGATCCCCCGTGCAACGCGAGCCCGTCGGCGTCGTCCGGCACCAGCCTTGCGACGGCGATCGCCAACGAGGGGTGTGGCGTCAACCACAGCTTCTACGCTCCCGCCCTCGGACAGCAGATGAACGCCATACCCGGTGACGTGAACACCGCGCCGATCGAGGCGCGCCAGGGCACCTATTACGGACAATGCACCGAGCTCTGCGGCGTCGGTCACGCGCAGATGACCTTCGTCGTCGTCGCTCTCCCGATGAATCAGTTCCAATCGTGCGTGTTCGGCAATCCCAGCGGGTCGATCGACGCCACCAGCAAAGCGTGCACTCTCGGAGGATCCTGATGGCGGTCATGGACGCGACGCTCCCGCGCACGCGGTTCGCTCGTTACGACAAGTCGAAGGGGATCCTCGGCTGGCTGACGACGGTGGACCACAAGAAGATCGCGATCATGTACCTGTTCACGACCTTCTTCTTCTTCCTGGTCGGCGGCGTCATGGCGCTGCTCATCCGCATTCAGCTCGCGGAACCGCAGAACACCTTCCTGACTCCCGAGCAGTACAACCAGATCTTCACGATGCACGGGACGACGATGATCTTCCTGTGGATCATCCCCGTGTGGGCGGGCTTCGGCAACTACATGGTCCCGCTGATGATCGGCGCGCGCGACATGGCGTTCCCGCGCATCAACGCGCTCTCGTTCTGGCTCATCCCGCTCGGCGGCATCGTCATGTACAGCGGCTTCCTCGTCCCCGCGGTGATGGGATCGCACGGTCAGCTGCTCTGCCCCGGAGGTCCCGGTGACGCCGGATGGACGGGCTACGTGCCGCTCACCGGCTCGCACTACAGCTGCAGCATGGGTCAGGACCTCTGGATCATCGGCCTCCACCTCGTCGGCATCTCATCGATGCTCGGCGGCATCAACTTCCTGGCGACCATCCACAACATGCGCGCCAAGGGAATGACCTGGGGTCGGTTGCCCCTGTTCGTGTGGGCGCAGGAGATCACGGCCGCGCTCGTGGTGCTTGCGTCGCCGTTCCTGGCGGCGGGGCTTGCGATGAACCTGCTCGACCGCCAGATCGGCACGAACTTCTTCGATCCGGTGAACGGCGGCAGCGCGCTGCTCTACCAGTTCGTCTTCTGGTTCTACTCGCACCCCGCGGTGTACATCATGATCCTGCCGGCGTTCGGGATCATCAGCGAGATCATCCCGGTCTTCAGCCGAAAACCGATCTTCGGCTACAAGGCGATGGCGGCTTCGATCGCGGCCATCGCGGTGCTCGGCTTCATCGTCTTCGTGCACCACATGTTCGTGACCGGATTGCCCCTCGTCGTGCAGACGTTCTTCGCATTCACGACGTTCATCATCGGCGTCCCCACAGGGGTGAAGATCTTCAACTGGCTTGCGACGATGTGGGGAGGGAGCATCAAATACGACACGCCCATGCTCTTCGCGTGCGGCTTCCTCTTGATGTTCCTGATCGGTGGGATCGACGGCGTCTATCTCGGGAGCCTGGCCGTCGACCGGCTCGTCCACGGGACCTACTGGGTGGTGGCGCACATCCACTACGTGCTCTTCGGCGGCAGCGTCATGGGCGTGTTTGCGGCGTTCTACTACTGGTTCCCCAAGGTGACAGGGAGGTTTCTCAACGAGAAGCTGGGGAAGGTCCATTTCTGGACGATGATCATCGGGATCAACCTCACCTTCCTCCCGATGCACGCGCTGGGCATCCTCGGCATGCCGCGCCGGATCGCGACCTACCTCGACAACCGCGGATGGGGTGACATCAACTCGCTGATCACCTTCGGCGCCTTCGTGATCGCGATCTCGGTCACCATCTTCCTGATCAACTTCGTCATCAGCATGCGCGCGCCAAAGACCGCTCCGGATGACCCGTGGGAGGGCAACACCCTCGAGTGGGCGACGTCGTCCCCGCCGCCGCCATGGAACTTCGACGAGGAACCCGAGGTGCACAGCCTTCGTCCTGTTCGTGACAAGCGCGTCGCGCGGAAGAAGGCCGCCGCCGGAGCACCCGCGTAACCGCTGGTGGCATGGTGATCCCGTTGCGACCTTCGGTAAGGTTCCGCCGCCTCGCGGTGGCGACGGCCGTCCTCACGTACCTGCTGATCGTCTGGGGTGGGATCGTGCGCGTCACGGGGAGCGGCAACGGCTGCGGCACCAGCGATCAATGGCCGCTGTGCCATGGCTCGCTGCTGCCCGCGTGGCAGATCAACACGATCATCGAGTTCACCCACCGTTGGATCGCGTCCCTGTGCACCATCCTCGTGGTCATCCTCACGATCGTGGTCTGGATCTGGCACCGGCAGCGGCGCAACATCCTCGTCGGCACGACAGTCGCGGCCGGTCTCTTCGTGGTGCAGATCGCCCTCGGGGCGCTCGCCGTCGAGTTCAACCTCCCGGGCGGCGTCGTGATGATCCACCTCGCCAACGCGCTGCTGCTGTTCGGGGTCCTCATCTATGTCGCGGTGATCGCGAACACGACGGGCACGGCCGAGCGGTCACCCTCGCTCGCGGGCGCGCTCATGCCGTCGGTGAAATGGCCCGTGATCGTCGCCGTCGTCGCCACGTACCTCGTCGCGATGAGCGGAGCGTTCGTGGTCGAAACCAGCTCCGGGGTCGGCTGCACCAGCTGGCCGTTGTGCGGCAGCGGGTTCTCACTGCCGTCCGGGCAGGCCGCGACCATCAACATCGCCCACCGGCTCATCGCGGGAGTTGTCGTGCTGGCGCTCGGTGGCCTGATGGCCATGATCATCCGGCGCCGCCGCGGTGATCGCGGTGTGCGCATCGCCGCCATGGTGGTCAATCTGCTCCTCGTGCTCCAGGTGGCCGCGGGGGCGCTGGTCGTGCTGCTCGGCATGCCTGCCTGGGTGCGCGGCCTGCACATCGCGCTTGCGTCGCTGCTCTGGGGGATCGTCGTCCTCGTGGCGGTCCTGAGCACGTCATCCCTTCGGGGCCTCGGTGCCGGTGGCCTCCGCTCAGCGGGACGGTCCGTTCCGGCCGCAGGCGAAGGTGGCGTCGCTGTGACTGTTGCGGTCACCCTCGAGGCCCCGCTCGCGCGCCGGCGCGTCTCGGACGTCGCGCGCGACTATCTCGCCCTGACGAAGCCTCGGGTCATCGTTCTCCTCGAGGTGACCGCCGTCGCGGCGATGGTGATCGCGGCGCGCGGCTGGCCCGGCTGGCGCCTCGTCGCGCTCACGGTCGCCGGCGGCTGGCTCGCGGCGTCGGGTGCCAACGCGATCAACTGCTGGTTCGACCGCGACATCGATCTCCGCATGGGTCGGACGAGGACCCGCCCGCTGCCCGCCGGTCGCATCGAACCGCGCCAGGCCCTGGCCTTCGGCATCGCGCTCGGCGCTGCCTCGTTCGCGCTGCTCGCGACGACCGTGAACCTGCTCGCCGCCTCCCTTGCCCTGCTCGCACTGCTCTTCTACGTGTTCGTCTACACGATGTGGCTGAAGCGGTCGTCGATGCAGAACATCGTGATCGGCGGCGCCGCCGGCGCCATCCCGCCGCTGGTCGGATGGGCGGCCGTGACCGGCAGCCTCGACATCACCGCGATCTTCCTCTTCGCGGTCGTCTTCTACTGGACCCCGCCGCACTTCTGGGCGCTCTCCCTGCTCATCAAGGGCGACTACGCCCGCGCCGGCGTGCCGATGATGCCCGTGGTGCAGGGCGAGCGCCAGACCCGGTACCAGATCGTGCTCTACACGATCGTCCTGTGCCTCGTGACGGTGCTCCCGCTGCTCACCCGGTCGTTCGGGGCCGTGTATCTCGGCGGCGCCGCGGTCCTCGACACGATCCTGCTGACCGACGCCGTCATCGCCTCACGCCGGCCGACGGCGCGCTCGGCACGGCGGCTCTTCTACCATTCCATGCTGTACCTGGCTCTGCTCTTCGCGGTCATGGCGATCGACCGCGTGACGGGCCTCTGAGGAGGATGACCCGATGAACCGGAAGCTCGCTCGGAAGAACATCCGTTTCGGCGTCTCCATGTTCATCCTGCTCCTCGTGCTCATGGGCGCGGCCTTCGTCTGGGGGGCGATCTTCCTGGCGGTGACCAAATGAGGACGTACCCGTGAGCGAGAACGGCGCCGCCACGGCGCTCGACGACGCCGGCGAGGAGCACGGCCACCAGACTCCGCATCTTCCCCCGCCGAGCTTCGCGCCCATCAACGTCGCGCTGGCGCTCGCGATCACGCTGACCGGGTTCCTCACCGATATCCGCAACGCGGTCGGCCCCTTGATGTGGGGGCTCGGCCTCGTCTACCTCATCGTGTCGGGCTTCTTCTGGGCGCGCGGCGCGCGGAATGAGTATCTCGAGCTCCCGGAGGACGGAGGGCACTGACGGCTCATCTGGGATTCGGCGACTGGTCGTGGGATCCCACCATCGTGTGCGGTCTCGCGGCCGTGGCCGTCGGGTACATCGTCGCGATGCGGCGCGGGGCGATCGGTCCGAACGACGACGTCACCCCGTGGTTTCGCAACCATCGCTGGCGCCCGGTGTTCTTCTTCGCCGGACTCCTGATCACCTTCGTCGCGCTCGAGTCGCCGATCGACCGCGGCGGCGATCTCTACCTCTTCTCGCTGCACATGGTGCAGCACATGCTCCTGATGATGGTGGCGCCGCCACTGCTGCTGCTCGGGATCGCCGGAGCGCGCCCCGAGCCACGCGAGCGGCATCGCACGCTGCGCACGTTCTGGTGGGCGATCACCCGGCCGTGGCCCGCGGTGGCGATCTTCAATGCGGTGCTGCTGATCTGGCACATCCCCTCGCTCTACGACACCACGCTGACGACGGTGTCCGTGCACATCGTGGAGCACATCAGCTTCATCGCGGTCGGTCTGATCCTGTGGTGGCCGGTCATCGACCCGATCCGCGACGAGCTGACGGTGACGGTGAACCCGCTCACGAAGATCGCCGCGCTGAGCATCGCGGGGATTCCGCCGACCGTGCTCGGGATCGTGTTCGCGCTTGCGCCCGCGCCGCTCTACAGCTTCTACGTGCAGGCGCCGCGCCTCTGGGGCGTGTCGCCGCTGACCGATCAGCAGTACGGCGGGGTGATCATGCTCGGCGTCGGCAACATCGTGTACTTCCTGGCGATCATCGTCGTATTCATGCGGCTCTTCTCCGATCCCGCGCGGGATGAGGAGGTCGCGGCGGACACCATTGCCGAGGCGCTCCGATGATCCGCAGGGGCGTCCCGGCGCACCCATCCTTTAAGATGGCCCGAGGAGAGAACACTTGACTCATCTGCGTACTTTGGCGGTGGGAGTAGCGATGTGCGTGGCGATTGCACTGATCGCCTGCGGCAACGGCGTCCCCGGCGGCGGCACCAGCCCTGGTGGTGGCAAATGCGATGGCTCGGCCGCCGCGAGCAGCCTCGGCACCGCCAACATGACCATCGACGCCACGGACAACCTCGTCTTCTCGCCGGCGTCGTCGACCGCACAGGTGGGTGAGGTCGTCGAGTTCAAGAACACCGGATCCGTCGAGCACAACGTCACGTTCCAGGACAACAACGACGGATGCCTCACCGACGCGACCCTCGATCCCGGCGCGTCGTGGCAGGTCAAATTCACCGCCGCGGGCACGTTCAACTACCTGTGCACCATCCACGCGCCGAACATGAAGGGCGAGATCACCGTCTCCGGGTCGGCCGCACCGCCGGCGAGCAGCGCCTCCGCGTCGGCGTCGCCGGGTGGATCGCCTGGCGCGTCGGCAACACCGTCACTTCCCGACACCGTCTCCGACACCGACCCCGGCTACATAGCCCGCGCCGACCGCCCGGGTCGCGGGCTCAGACCGTCGGCTGCATGAGGGACAGCCCGGATCGGGTGTCACCCTCGCGGGGGCAACGCTGAGGTGACGTCAGCCGTTCGCAGCGAAGCCCAGATGCACGTCGCCGGCGAGGACCCGGCGCACCTCGGCGCCGGATTGCACGAGCAGAGCACCGTCGTCGCCGACGTCCACGGCGATCCCCTCGAAACTGCCCTCCGGACCGTGGACCGTCACCGGGCCACCCAGCCCCACGGCGGACCGGCGCCACTCGTCGATGATCGGCGGGAGACCGTCCCGCTCGAGGGTCGCCATACGGTCCGCGAGCCCGTCGAGCCAGGCGATCAACAGCGTTTCGGCTGACGGCGGATGGGCGGCGAGCATGTGCAGGCTGGTGCCGGCGACGTCGCCGGGAAACGCGTTCACCGTCAGGTTCAACCCAAGCCCGAGCGCGACCGCGACCCCGCGTGGCCGATGAGGCACCGGGCTCGACCTCGCTGAGGATGCCGGCGAGCTTGCGACCGCCAACCAGCACGTCGTTGGGCCACTTGAGCCCCGCATCGACGCCGCAGGTCGTCGCGAGCGCCTCGACGGCGGCAAGCCCGGCGGCGAAGGGGATGCCGGTCGCGATCGCCGGAGGGCGGCGGAGCAGCACCGAGGTGAGGAGTGCCGAACCCGGAGGTGCAACCCAGCTGCGCCCCTGGCGCCCGCGCCCGGCGGTCTGCTCTTCGGCAAGACAGCAGAAGCCCTCCGCGGCGCCGTCGCGGGCGGCGCGGAGGACCACGTCCTGGGTGCTCCGGGTGCGAGCGATTCGCCGGACACGCAGCCCTGGAAAACGCAACTCTTGACCGGTCAGATTGAGCGACATACGATGGAGCCCCGCGGGGGATGGACGATTTGAGGGTGGAGGAGCAATGATCCAGGAAACGTGTGTGGAGATCGGTGAGCTGGAAGCTCGCTGGACCTCCTTGAGGGAAGCACGCAACGCGCGCAGGCAGAAGATCCGCTACATCGACGAGTTGATCGATGCCTTCGAGAAGCTCAACCTGGCGGACGAGGTCGAGGTGCCGTACGAGCTCGTCGGCAGGGCGGTGGCCCTGGTCGGCACCGACGCGCAGGTTGTGGCCGGACGTGCGCCGAGCGAGCTCGTCATCTCCGAGTGGATGGACGCCCTCTACGACGTCCAGGACGGCCTGATGTTCGCCTCAGAGGACGACTCCGACTGAGCCGTATACTGGGAAACGGTGGTCCGGCGAACCGCGACGGGCGCCCGTAGCTCAGTTGGATAGAGCGCCGGCCTCCGGAGCCGGGTGCGGGGGTTCAAGTCCCTCCGGGCGTACTCCACCATCAACGAGCTCTCCCTGGCACTCATGATCGCGGGCGATGATCGCGCGTGCCTCCTCGGTCGACATCGGCGGTCCCACCACCGGCGTTTGCGTCTCACCCGCGACGGCGTTCATCGCCTGGAAGTCCAGCGAGGCCGGATCAGGCTTGGGGTGGTCGCCGGGCACGCCGACTCGCCGGATGAAGGTGAGGAAGGAGTCGGCGTCATGTGTCTGCAGCAGCACCGCCTCCACGTCACCGACGTTGCTCAGCGCATGGGGCACGCCCTTCGGCAGCGAGACGTAGTCGCCCGCGTTGGCGACGAAGGTGTCATCACCACAGCGCAGGGCGAGCTGACCCTTGAGCAGATAGAAGCTGTCGTCGACGTCGTGATGGATGTGGAGCGGCGCATGAGCGCCGGGGCCGACGTGGTGCTCGATGATGATGGGCAACGCACCCTCCGGCGAGCGCAGGATGGCCTTGTCGGCATAGAACCAGTAGGCCTCGCCCTCGCCGTTCGCGGTCTTGGCCGCGCGCCGGCTTGCGGTTGGACTTGTTGTCATGGCTTGCTCCTCCTGCGGTTCGTACCCGCGTGACGGTTGCTGGACTGACGGCTGACGTGCAAACGAAGCCCGGCAAGGAAGCAGCTGATGCCGAGGTCGACGGCGTCGGCCGCCTCGTCGGCATTCATGCTCCAGAAGTCGCGGAGCAGCTCCCAGGAGGATGCGGAATACAGGACCTGCAGCACCGCGGACGCGCGATTGCGAATGCTCGGGGGCGCCTCGGGGATGGCGTCCTTGATGCATGCGTCGAACATCACGCGCCGCGCCGGCTGCTGCCGGCGGCGCACCTCGAGGCCCTGTGACGAATGCAGCATCGCCTGGATCAGCGGTGCGCCGGCGTCGAAGCCCGCGAAGGACTGACGCATCGCGGCGATCAGCTGCCCCTCGTCCTTGGCCGCGATATCGACGTGGGTCAGGTGCCCCACGATCCAGCTCCAGACGGCGCCCTCGAGGTCCTCCTTGCGCGGGAAGTGCCGGTAGACCGTCCGCTCCTGCACCCCGGCGTCCGCGGCGACGGCCGCGTAGGTCAGGTCGCCCCCACGCTGCACGGTCGCCAGGCATGCCTCGACGATCCGCTGCCGGGTGGCCTCCGCCTGCGCCGCGCGGAGCGGCGAGTGGTAGGCGGCTTTCGCATTCATGCCAGTGATACTGACATGAAGTCTGTGCCACTGTCAACGGCCGCTCCCGTGAGCCCTCAAGCAGCGGCCGGGACCGCCCGCGGAGACCTGCCTGGGCATCCCGGCGTACCATCGTGCGGATGCTTCCAGGGAGTGAACGATGAGCAACGAGACGCTCGAGGTGGTGTTCGATCACCTCAGCGCGCTGCGGCGGCGTGACATCGACGCGGTCGCATCGCTCCTCGATCCCGCGGTCGTCCATCAGGGATACAGCGAGGAGTTGGTCTGCGACGGTCGCGATGCGGTGCTCCACAACGTGCGCCACGGCATGCGACACAAGCACCTCGGCATCGAGCACCTGGAACTTGTCGACGCCGGTGACCGCGTGGTCGTCGGTCTCGCGGGTCCGAACTTCGCCGGGCGGCCGGGTGTCGGCGATCAGCAGCAGGTCTTCATCGTCTTCACCATCCGCGACGGCAAGATCATCCGGATGGACGACTACCTCACGCGTGGTGAGGCACTCGGCGCCGCGGGGATCGCGGAGGCGGACTGGGCGTAGCCTCCCGCGCTGTCGCGCGCGCCCCTACTCGCTCGGGTGTGCCGCCGCCGAGTGGTGGTGGTGATGCTGCATCTGCTCGGGAGGCATGTCCATCATGCGCAGCATGGCGACCCCTCCGGTGCGCAGGAAGCGCACCAGGAGCAACGCGATGATGAAGAGCACGACGAGGTTGCAGTACGTCGTCGCGTCCCACGTGACGGTGGTGTCGAATGCCGTGACGCTGCGGCTGCCGGGAACCCACCCCGCCGCCGTGAACACGAGTCCCACCACGAGTCCCGCCACCACCATCGTCGCGTACGACACTGCGAGCAGGTAGGCGGCGACGCGAGCGCTGTAGTACTTGCGATAGATGTTGAGGATGGGAAGGATGATCAGGTCGCCGAAGATGAAGGCGATCGCGCCGCCGAACCCGATGCCGTTGCGCCACAGCACCGCGGCGAGCGGCACGTTGCCCACCGAGCAGACGTAGCTCAGCAGCGCGACGATCGGGCCGATCAGCGCGCTCAGCAGCTGCGCCCCGAAACCGCCGCCGCCGGGGAAGAGATGCGACCACACGGCTGACGGCACCCACGCGCCGATTGCGCCGGCGATGAGGAAGCCGAGGAGCAGGTCCCACCAGAGCCCGTACACGTTCATGAAGAAGTAGTGGCTCACCGACGTCAGCGCGCGTGGGGACAGCACGCGGCTGACCAACGGCCCATCGGTGAGCGACATGTCCATCGCGGCGTGCCCTTCCATCTTTCCGAGCAACCCGCGCGCAGCCTGCTGCCGGGCGCGCTCGCTGAGCCGCGGGGTCATCGTCAGCCGGAACAGCAGCGCGAGCAGCACGACCATGAGCAGGCCCCCCGCGAACTCGGCGGCGAGGAACCCCCAGCCGAGCAGGACGACGAGCGCGAGCCCCAGCTCGAAGACGAGGTTGGTCGACGCGAACTCGAAGATGATCGCGTTCGGGAGCGTCGCACCCTTGCGGAACAGCGTCCTGCCGACCGCGACCGCCGCGTATGAGCACGACGACGACGCGGCGCCGAAGAGCGTCGCCAGGGCCACCGGCCGTGCGCCGCCGCGGCCGAGCACGCGCGAGATCGCCTGCTTGGAGACGAAGGTCTCCACCGCGGCCGAGAGGAGGAAACCGAGGGCGAGCGGCCAGAGGACCGTCCAGAACATGGCGAACGCGAGACGCAGCGCGTCGCCGGCGTGCGTCAGTACGAAGCTCACCGATCGTCCCGTGACGCGTGCATGCGATCAGGGTAGCGATGAGCCCGTCGCTCACCAACTCTGAGGGATCTCCAAGGGAGCACCCACGGCGTTCTCACGCCCGGGCGCGACGCTGGTCGACGTCAACCGTCAGTCCACCACAAGGAGGTACACACCAATGGACGGCGACCAGTTCACTCCCCCGCCCCCGCCCCCGCCCCCGGCGCAGCCGGCACCGCGGGCCCGGGGTCCTCGCAGGATCGCGGCGACCGCCCTGCTCGCGGCAGGCTTGCTCGCCGGCTCCGGGATCGGCGGCTTCGTGATCGCACAGGCGGCCGGCGGCTCGTCATCGCCGGCATCGACCAACGCCGCTCTGACGGCGACGTCGTCGACGCCGGCAGCAACCACCACGCCCCCGGCGACCCACTCGCCGTGTCCGAACATGGGCGGCTCGACGTCCACGTCGGGCTAGCCGGAACCATCCTCCCTACCCCCGAGGCGGCCCGCAGGAGCAGCGGGCCGCCTCACCACCACTCGAAGGGGCGGCCATCCCAGTCGTCGAGCCTCGGATAGGTCGGGTCGGCGGCCAGCTCGGTCACCCGGTGGCTGAAGGCCTCGACCTCGGCCCCGCTGAGCAGCTGCCGCAGGCGCGTCTGCAGCGCGGTCATCCGCGTCGCATCGCCTGCGAGCCCCTGCACCCGTTTCACCATCCGCGCCGGCAGCTGCGATCCCCCCAGGGAGATCAGCGCGGTGCGCTGACGGGGGTAGGGGAGGAAGCTCAGCGCGTTGTCGATCGCGCGAACCCGCGGTCCGTCGACGACCAGGAGGTGCGTCCGCTTGCGGTCGGCGTTGTTGATGAGCACGTCGAGCACGGCCACCGCGCGAAGCTGGGCTTCGAGCCCCTCGGCCTGTTCGGGCGACAGCCGGTCCTCGACGACGTGGACGAAGAGCTGGACGGAGCCGGGCCCGAGCGGGCCGTCGCGCAGCACGGTGACCGGCACGCTGTGAATGCCGAGGGCCGCGTCGACGGCGTAGGCCGCCACCTCGCGCAGGTACAGGGTCCGCCGGGGGAAGTCCCAGAGCGGCCGCTCCCCGCGAACGGGCTTGTAGACGGCTCGCAGCGGTTGATCCGGGAGGGCAGGGTCCGGAGCGTCGAGCTCGAGGAGGAAGACCGCGTTGCTGCCGTACACGACCTCGGCGATACGCTCGACGGGCGCTTCGGCAAGCGACCGGGCGATCTCGGCGTCCCGCGGAGCGGCGCCCTCGGCCGGACCGGGCGCGAGTGCGGCCTCGAATCGCTCTCGAAGGGTGGGGGCCGTCTCGTCATCCCCGGCGGGCAGCGCCAACCCCGGGATCGGATCGAGGTGCGGGCGGCGCGGCCTGCGGCCGCGGTCGTGCCGGCGCGGGCGCTCGTCACTCACGCGCTGGACACCACGGGGGATGCCGGGGTCAGCGGCTCCGCCTGGCGACGACCAGCGTGGTGATCACGACCAGGATCAGCGGCACCCCGAGGAGCATCGTCACGAGGAGCGCATCGGGCGGGTCCACCACGAGGGCGATCAGCAGGACGATCGCCACGGCGGCGGCGACGAGCATGCCGATCAGCCAGGCGCGCCGGCTCGGCGGGGCGGCTCCGGTGGCCGCCACCTCGACCGCCGCAGGGGCGGCCTCGCCGTCCTCGTACCAGCGCCGGTGCGCGGCCGGAGCGCCGTCGCCGTCAGGGAGATCGGTCCGCTCGAGCGCCCCCCACCAGGTGGGGGCGCCGTCGTTCCGTCGCTGACCGGATGGCCTGGCAGAGCGCGAAGACTCGTCGGACATGGAGCCTCGTGAAACGACGGCTGACCGCGACGACCGCTCGGGGAGGACGGGTGGTGGTGGAGCGGTCTGCTGATGATATCGCCTGGGGTCCGGCGACGCCACCTCCGCGAGTCGAAGTCCGTCCAGCATGCGCGATGCAGATCGACTCGCCAATCGACTCGAAGCGGTTCAGCGTGAACAACGCGCGTGCACGCGATGCGCCGACGCAGGCTACATCGCACGTGCGCACCCGGTGTTCAGCGGTCATGCGGGTCAGCGAATGCTGCTGGTCGGCCAGGCCCCCGGTCCTGTGGAGGCGGATCAGAGCAGACCGTTCGCCGGCCGAGCGGGGCGCCAGCTGATGCGCTGGTTCGTTCGCGCCGGCTTTCATGACGAGGCGGACGTGCGCGCACGCATCTACATGACCGCGATGACGACGTGCTTTCCAGGACGCCGTCCCGACGGCGCGGGTGACCGCCGCCCGAGTGCCGCGGAGGTTGCGCTCTGCGCGCCGTGGCTCGACACGGTGCTGGATCTCGTCGCGCCTCGGGTCGTCATCCCGATCGGGTCACTCGCGCTCGAACGGTTTCTCCCCGGGCGGCGTCTCGATGACGTGATCGGCAGCGCCTTCACCGCGGACGGCGAGATCATCGATGACACGCCACGCGAGGCGCCCGCGCTCGTGCCGTTGCCGCATCCGTCGGGCCAGAGCCGCTGGCTCAACGACCCCGCCCGCGTCGCGCTGCTCGATCGAGCGATCTCGAGGCTGGGAGCGCTGATCCCGTGGGCGGAAACCCCTGGATGAGGCCACACTTTCGCGCGGTATCGCCGATGCTATCATCGGCTCTCCGGATTTCGTTGCTGTGACAGGGAGAAAGGTTGCGTCAACGTGGTCTGCCGCGTCGTGAGCGCGTTCCGGTGATCAACGACGAAGCGGCGGTGCCGGCTCAGCAGGGTGTCAAGAACGCTGAGGACATTCTCGAGCGAATCTTTGCGCCGACGCCGAAGGCGAGCCCCGCCGAGCAGGCCGAGCGAGCGCTGCGCCGTCCCAAGCAGTTGATCTACTGCGCGCTGAGCAATCGCAACTTCTACTGGCGGCAGCACATCACCAAGTTCGTGCTCGACGAGGGGCAGGTGCCGATCGTGCCCTTCATGCTGTTCGACTACTACCTGGTGCACACGGTTCCCAAGGACGTCGTGCGCGAGGCGTTCAACAACCTCATCGTGCGCTGCGACCAGATGTGGGTGTTCGGCAACCCGTCGCTCGGCGTCAAGGTGCAGATCGGCATCGCGAAGCGGTTGAAGAAGCCGATCCGCTACTACGACATCACCGACATGCCGTACCGCGTTGTCAGCGTGCCGGAAGCGATGCTGCGCGAGGAGTGAGACACTGAACGGATGACCGTGCTCCTCATCGTCCTGATCGTCGTCGTGCTCATCGTGCTGTACCTCGCATACCGGTTCAACCGGCTCATCCGCCTGCGCACACGCACCCAGGAGGCCTGGTCGGACATCGATGTCGAGTTGAAGCGCCGGTATGACCTCATCCCCAACCTCGTGAGCACCGTGCAGGGTTACGCCGCACACGAGCGCGGCGTGTTCGAGGCGGTGACGGCGGCGCGCACCAACGCAGTCGAGGCATCGAAGTCGGGGGATCCGGCGGCCATGGCGGGTGCGGAGGACACGCTCACCAACGCGACTCACCAGTTGCTGGCGGTTGCGGAGAACTACCCGCAGCTCAAGGCGGCGGAGCTCTTCCTCAACCTCCAGGAGCAGCTGACGACCACCGAGGACAAGGTGGAGTTCTCGCGGCGCTTCTACAACGGCAACGTGCGCGACTTCAACACGGCGCTGCAGACGTTCCCCACCAACATCTACGGCCGCATCATGGGCTTCCAGCCGTTCGCGTTCTTCGCGGTCGCCGACTCGGAGCGGGCCGCGCCGACGGTCGCCTTCACCCCGTCCGCGCCGGCCACCCCACCCCCGCCACCGGCGGCCGCACCGCCCGCCTGAGACGCTGCGGAGCCTCGGGCCCCCTAGGTCTCCTTGACCTGGAGCATCGCCTGCAGCGTCGCGATCCGCTCCTCGATGGGTGGATGCGTGTCGAACAGGTGATGCATCCATCCGCCGTGGTGCTGCAGGGGGTCGTCGATGCACATCGCGGCGGTCGTGTGCGTCATCTTCGCGAAGGGCTTCTCGTTCTGCTGCAGCTTCTGCAGCGCGTGGAGCAGACCGGCGGGGTTGCGGGTCAGCTCCACGCTGCTCGCGTCGGCGAGCGACTCGCGGGACCGCGACAGCGAGAACTGCATGAGCGGCCCGACGATCACCGCGATCACCGAGAGGAGCGCGGCGGCGGCGATGAGGATGATGATCAGGTAACCACCGTCGCGGCTGTTGCCGCCGCGGGTGAAGAAGAGCGAACGCCAGAGCAGGCTGGCAAGCAGTCCGGCGAGGGCCACGATCGTCGACACGATGAGGACGAGGCGCACGTCGTAGTTGCGAATGTGGCTCATCTCGTGCCCGACGACGCCTTCGAGCTCCTCTCGATTCATGATCTGGAGCAATCCCGTCGTGCACGTGATCGCGGCGCTCTTGGGGCTCGTGCCGGTGGCGAACGCGTTCGGCGATGGGTCGTTGATGATGTAGACCTTGGGCATCGGCAGGCCGTCGCCGATGGCGAGGGTCGAGACGATGTCGTAGAGCACCGGAGCCTGCTGCTGCGTGACCGCCTGGGCGCCGGACACGGCGAGCACCGTCGCCTGGCCGAGGGTCAAAGCCCAGAGCACCGCCAGGAGCGCGAGGATGAGGGCGATCACGATCCCCGAGATGCCGCCGCTCGTGCCTGAGACGATGAAGCCGATGCCGTAGCCGATGGCGGCCCAGATGATGAAGAAGAGCGCGATCACGATCACGCTCTTGCGCTTGTTGCGAGCGATCTGGTGGTACATCGCTCTCACTATGCCACGGGCGCATGGGGGCCCAAACCGGGCCGCGGGGCGGGCGCCGGGTCAGATCAGGCCGCTGTAGCGCTCCCGCACCGCGCGCAGCGATGCGGGCACCGGGACCGGGAACTCGGCTCTTGCCGTGACGCAATCGGCCGTCTTGAGGCCTGCGCCGGTGATGTACGCCACGACCGTCTCGTGACCCTGCCACCGGCCCGATCGCGCCAGCTTGCGGAGCACCGCCACCGTCACGCCGCCCGCCGTCTCGGCGAAGATGCCCTCCGAGGCGGCGAGCAGCTCGATCCCCTCGACGAGCTCATCCTCCGTGACGCTTTCGACCACGCCGCCGGTCTCCCGCGCGATGCCGAGCACCTCGGCGCCGTCCGAGGGATTGCCGATCGCGATCGATCGGGCGATCGTGGCGGGCCTGACCGGCTCCACCGTGTCCTTGCCCTGCGCGAACGCCGTGGCCACCGGTGAGCAGCCGGTCGCCTGCGCGCCCGTGAGCCGGGGCAGGCGCGACCCGGCGTCGACGAGCCCGAGGTCGATCAGCTCGCCGGCCGCCTTGCGGTGCTTCACGAACTGGCAGCCCGACGCCACCGGCACGATGATCTCGTCGGGAAGGCGCCAGCCGAGCTGCTCGGCGGTCTCGAAGGTGAGCGTCTTGCTTCCCTCGCTGTAGTACGCGCGCAGGTTGAGGTTGCAGAACCCCCAGTCGACGCAATCGGACAGCTCGGAGCAGAGGCGGTTCACGTCGTCGTAGCTGCCGTCGACCGCGATGAGCGTCGGCCGGAAGATCGAGGTGCCGATCATCTTCGCGGGCTCGAGGTCGCTCGGCACGACGACGACCGCGCGCAGCCCGGCGTGCGCCGCGTACGCCGCCACCGCGTTGGCGAGGTTGCCGGTGCTGGCGCACGCGATCGTGGTGAGCCCGTGTTCGCGCGCCCATGTCGCAGCCACGCTGACGACGCGGTCCTTGAACGACCCGGTGGGATTCTGGGTGTCGTTCTTGAGGTAGAGGTTCTGCAGCCCCAGCTCGGCGCCGAGGTTGCGCGCGTGGATGAGCGGCGTGAACCCCTCGCCGAGCGTGATCGGCTCGGTGGTGTCGAGGTCGATGGGAAGGAGGTCGCGATACCGCCAGATGCTCGCCGGGCCCGCCGCGATGCGCTCACGCGAGATGCGCCGCGCAACCTCCTCGTAGTCGTATCGCACCTCGAGCGGGCCGAAGCATCGCTCGCAGATGTTGGTTGCCTCGATCGGAGTCTCGTGACCGCACGCGCGGCACACGAGACAGCTCACGTGCGCTCCGGAGGGAGCCCTCCCGTAGCGTTCGAGCAAGCTGATGGTGGACATAAAAAAACCTCCCGGGTCTTGGTCCGGGAGGCTTCCGCAACGTGGGCGCATGCGCCGTTACGTTCGGAAACCTCCGCGGCGCATCATCATGGTTACGAGCACGACTGCTGGTGTCAGCATGGTGGCGGCATGCTATCACGCATCGCTCGCCGCGCCGCAACCCCTCGACGGTTTCGTCACGGCGCGCCGATCAGACCCGGCGGATGAGATCCCGCTCGACGCGCTCACGGGTCAGCGCGACCAGCGGATGCAGCTCGTGGCCGCGGAGTGCCTGCTCCATCTGGCGAAGCAGCGAGTACAGGCTCTTCACGGCCTTCACCACGTCGCCGGTATCCGCGCCCGGCGGCGGCTCGATGTCGGCGAGCGGCACTCCTGAGGCCCATTCGTATGCCGGCCGGATCTGCTCGAGCGAGAGCGGCGGGAGGGTCTCCAGCCCGTGCTCACGCTCCAGCTCCATGAACCGGCGCATGGTGGTGCGGAGGCGGCGATATCGCTCCTCGACGCGGGGCGTCGGGAAGTGCCGGCGCGACGGCTGTGGGCGCTCCCGCCCGCGATCCTCCGCAACGAGGCTGACCAGGACCGCCGCCAGCTCCTCGGGCTGCAGGCCGGTGAGCACGCCCGATGCCACCGCGTCCGCGATGAGGAGGGAGCTCTCGCCGTACAGGGACCCGGCGAGCCTGCCGAGGTCGGTGGGCTGGTCGCCGTCGAGGAAGCCGGTGGCGCGGAGCACGGCCCGGTGCGCGCGGAACTCGCGGCGGAAGCGATGGCGGGAGCGTTCGAGCTCGTCCTCGGCGCCTGCGAGCGTTGCCTCGATGTCGACGATCCGGAGGTGATGGTTGCGATGGTCGGCGAGATACGGACAGCGATGGCACGGCGAGTCGTTGATCCGCTCCTGCAGCGAGCGAGCCGTGCGCTGCAGCGTCTCGTACCGCTGACCCGGATCGGACCCCGCCTTGCCGTACCGTCCGCGGCGCGCGTCACGCCAGTGCCCTCGCCGCGCCTGACGGAGCGCGAGCTGCGTCTCGCCGAGCTGCGTGCCGGCGGCGAGAAACGAGGTCAGCGTGCGCTCCGTGCAGGGAACGCGCGGATGGCGGAAGCGCTGGGTGCGCAGGTCGGCAAGCTCCGCCTCGAGGTTGGTGCGGCGGTGCTCCCAGCGGGCCGTGCGTTCGATCGCCTGGTACTGCCCGAACGAGCTGTCGAGCAGCAGCTCCGCCGCGTCGGCGGACCGCGTGCGCAGCAGGTTGAGGACCATCGTGTACGTCGGCGAGAACTTCGAGTCCACGGCGAACTCGCCGGAGATGGCAGCGTCGTAGATGTCGCGGAGGTCGACGTCGCTCTCCTTGAGGATGACGCCATGGCCGACCGTGTCGATGCCGCGCCGTCCCGCGCGGCCCATGAGCTGAGTCAGCTCGCCGCTCGTGAGTGACGCGAAGCTCACGCCGTCGAACTTCGTGAACGTCGAGATGACGCATGACCGCGCCGGCATGTTGAGACCGAGCGACAGCGTCTCCGTTGCGAAGACGACCTTGATGAGCCCCTCCTGGAACAGCCGCTCGACGATCTCCTTCGCGTAGGGGAGCAGCCCCGCGTGGTGCATCGCGAGCCCGCGCCGGAGCAGGCGGCGGTCGAGCTCGAGCAGCACGCAGCGGCGCTCGTCCTCGTCGCTCAGCGCGTCGAGGTGGCGTGTGAGCGCGATGTCGATGCGCTCCTTCTCGAGGTCGTCGGTGAGGTCGACGCCGTGCAGATTGCAGCGGGCGAGCGCCTCGCGGCATCCGCGCCGCGAGAAGATGAAGTAGATGGCCGGCAGCATCGAGCGGCGGCGCAGGACGTCGATCACCTGGAGGAGGTCGTTGTCGGGGGCGCGGCGCGCCTCTCGGAAGCGCGGCTGCTGGACGGCGTCCGCCTGTGCGAGCTCAAGCGTGCCCCGCGCCGCGTTTCCCGCCGTGTCGAAGAGCGGATACAGCGCATTGTCGATCGCGAGCCACATCTCCAGCGCCACCGGACGCTCGGTGCGGGTCACGGTTTCGATGGTGCCCCGCAATCCCGACATCCACGTCGCCACCTCGGCGACGTTGCTGATGGTCGCCGAGAGTCCGATGAGACGGATGTGCCGCGGCGCCTCGATGATCAGCTCCTCCCACACGGTCCCGCGCGGATAGTCGTCGATGTAGTGGATCTCGTCGAGGACGACATCGCCGACGCGGTCGACGCGCGCGGGCTCGTCGTACAGGACGTTGCGCAGGATCTCGGTGGTCATCACGACGATCGGTGCGCCGTCGTTGACGGTGTGCTCGCCGGTCACGAGTCCGACGCGGTGCGCGCCGAAGCGCTCGCAGAGGTCGTGGTACTTCTGGTTGCTCAGCGCCTTCAACGGCGTCGTGTACACGACGTCCGCGGCAGCGTCGGAGGGCCGGCGCAGCGCCTCGGGGGCTTCGAGCCGGCGCCAGATGACGTAGTCGGCGACGACGGTCTTGCCGCTCGAGGTCGGCGCGCTCACGAGCACGCCGCGCGATCGCTCGAGCTTCACGATCGCCTCGCGCTGGAAGTCGTCGAGGACGAACGGGAGCGTCGCCTGGTACGCCTCGAGCAGATCCAAGGTCAGAGGTGGACGAGCTCGAAATGCGAGCCGAGCACGAGCGCCTCGCCGAAGTCGTCGACGAAGCGCAGCACCTTCTGGCACATCTCGTCGGCGTGGCGGCCGTCGGAGCTGATACACGCGACGCCGATCACCGCGGACTGCCACAGGTCCTGGTCGTCGACCTCGGCGACCGCGACGTTGAAGGTGTTGCGCAGCCGCGCGGTGAGCGACCGTACGACCTGGCGCTTGTCCTTGAGCGAGGCGCTGTCCGGCACCTGCAGGGTGACCCTCAGCGTGCCGATGACCATGAGACCGCCGTGGCGCTAGCCCTGCGGGCGCGTGCCGGTCACAGCGCGTCGAGCAGCTTCTGGCGAAGCACCTCCAGCTTCTCGAAGTCGTCGACCGACGGGCGCGTCGGCGCCTTGTTCGGAAACTTGAGGTGCTGCACGGCGTCGGACAGGATGCGCAGCTCGTCGTTGGTCAGCCGGACGGAGCGCATGTGTGGCGACGGCGCGGCCGGCACGGGGTGGACCGGCTCCTCGGGGAGCGCGGGCGAGAGCGGGGCGTCGAGCTGCTCGGGCTCCGCGGAGCGGAAGAGCTCTTCGCTGCCGCGCAGCTGTGCGCGGCGGAATCCGCGCATCACGCCCGGGCCGCGCGCACCCGTTCGCGTGGGCGTTCCGCACTGCCCGAGACCTCGACGGCTCCGCCGTCACCCTGGGCGATGATCGCCTTGGCAAGGGCCCGGTAGGAACGAGCGCCCGGCGAGTTGGGGGCGTACTCGAGGATCGACTGGCCCGCGAGCGGCGTCTCCGCGAAACGAATCGACGAGTCGACGGTGATCGGGAAGACCAGGTCGGGATAGGCGCCCTTGACCAGGTCCAGCACCTCCTGGCTGTGCAGGGTGCGCGACTTGTACAACGTCGGCAGGATGCCGGCGATACGCAGGTGGCTGTTGAGCTTGACGCGCACGCGATCGATGGTGCGCTGCAACTGCTGCATCCCCTTCATGCCGAAGTATTCGCACTGCAGCGGGATGATCACGTCGGTCGATGCGACCAGCGCGTTGATGCAGAGGAGGCCGAGCGACGGCGGGCAGTCGATGACGACGTAGTCGTAATGACCTTCGATCGGCTCGATCTTCTCGCGAAGGATCGACTCGCGTCCGAACTCGGTCACGAGCTGCAGCTCGGCCCCGCTGAGGTCGATGTTGGCGGGGATGAAGTCCAGCCCCATGCTTTCCGACCTGAGCAGCACGTCGCCGACGTTGACGCGATGGTCGGTGAGCAGGTCGTAGATCGTGTGCTCCAACTCGTCCGGCCTGCGGCACCCCATGTTGATGGTGAGATGCCCTTGCGGATCGAGATCGACGGCGAGCACCTTCGTTCCCGCCTCGGCAAGCGCTGCTGCGAGGTTGACGGCAGTCGTCGTCTTGCCGACGCCACCCTTCTGATTCGCGACCGAAATGATCCGCGTCATTGCTGGGGCGGTGTCGAGATGTCGCAAAGAGAACAGACGCGCCTCACTGAGCAGGTATCATAGCGAACCCGATTGCCCCACTCGACCGCTGGACGGGAGCATTCGCGTGCGGCGGTCGTTGGTCTGTGAATCCGGAGTGGAGAATGGTGTCCGAAGAACGGGTGAAACCTCGCGGCATGTTCGTCGAGGAGGCCATCCAGCTCGCGCTCGAAAGCCGCTGGACGGAAGCGCTTGCCGTCAACCAGGCACTGGTCGAGCGGTATGGCTCGGACGAGGACACGCTCAACCGCATCGGCAAGGCGCTCACCGAGCTGGGGCAGCGCGAGGAGGCGCTCGAGTCGTATTCGAGCTCGCTGCAGCTCAACCCGCTCAATCTGATCGCTCAGAAGAATGTGCGCAAGCTCACCGCCATGCTCGAGAGCAAGGGAATGGTTGCGGGGTCCGCCGCGGCGATCGATGTGGAGCTCTTCACCGAGGAACCCGGGAAGAGCGCGCTCACCGTCCTCAGCGCTCCCTCGCGCTCGGCGACCGTGGCGATCGCGCCGGGTGACGTGGTCGAGCTGTACCGCGAGGGGATGACCCTGCGCGCCCAGACTTCCCGGGGGGTCTCGCTCGGCGAGGTGGACACGAAGATCGCCCGCCGCCTGATCCCGCTCATGGAGACCGGCAACCGCTATTCGGCCGCCGTCGCCCGCCTGGACGAGCAGAACGTCGAGATCATTCTCCGGGAGGTGTACCAGGCTGCCGAGAACGCCCGGAAGTCGTCCTTCCCGCTCGCCAAGGGCGGCCGGCGCGAGGAGTTCCGCCCGTACGCGAAGGACTCCCTCCTGGCGGCACGTGAGATCGACACGAGCCCCATCGGCGACGATGGCGACGAAACGTTCGGCGCTGAGGTGAGCGACGACGCGGAGGACGACCTCGGTGAGCTCGGGATGAGCACGTTCCAATCGGACGCCGAGGACGCGAGCCCCGAGCTCGACACCGATGACGACGATGACACCCGCCCCGAGGACGAGTACTAGGCACGACGCGGCACCCGCACCGGCCGCCGCGGCCGAGCGGATCGACGGATACCTGCCGATCGGGGCATACGGGCTGATCGGTGACTGCCGCTCGGCGGCGCTCGTGGGCGTCGATGGGAGCATCGACTGGCTCTGTCTCCCCCGCTTCGATGACGAGGCGGTATTCGGCCGCATCCTCGACGCCCGCAAGGGCGGGAGCTGGCAGCTCCGCCCGGCCGGCCGGCATCGGGTCCACCAGCGGTATCGAGATCGGACCAACGTCCTCGACACCGTCTTCTCCACGGGCAAGGGCGTGGTCGTGGTCACCGACTTCATGCCGATCGACGAGCACAACGTCCTCCAGCACGCCCGGCCCCACAACAACCCCCGCGTGATCCGTCTCGTCGAGTGTCTCGCGGGCGAGGTGACCATGCGTCACCGCTTCGATCCGGCGCCCGACTTCGCCCGGGCGCCGGCGAAGCTCACGATCGAGGGTGGGCAGCTCCATGCCGATGCGCGCGGCCTCCACCTCTGCCTCAGCTCCACAGTGGAGCTCGCCGGTCCGGAGACCACGTTCACACTTCGGGCGACCGAGGCGGCCGCATTCTCGATGCACTCCGGGACCGCGGGGCGCTGCCGTGCCCGGGCGTGGAGCCTCGAACGGGCGCGACGCTATTTGCGTGAGAGCCAGCGCTACTGGTGGCGCTGGATCGGGCAGGTCGACTATCGCGGGCCGTACCAGGTGCACGTCTGGCGTTCTGCGCTGGCGCTGAAGCTCATGACCTACGCGCCGACCGGCGCGATCGTCGCGGCGCCGACCACGAGCCTCCCCGAGGAGATCGGCGGTGAGCGCAACTGGGACTACCGCTTCACCTGGCTCCGCGACGCCGCGTTCACCCTCTTCGCCTTCTTCCAGCTCGGCCTCACCGAGGAGGCGACGGGATTCTTCCACTGGCTCTCGCACCGCCACCTTGCCGCCCGGACGGCGACCGACATCCCGAATCTCTTCGATCTCAGCGGCCACGCTCATGCCACCGAGCGCACCCTCGACCACCTGGAGGGGTACCGGCGGTCGAAGCCGGTGCGCACCGGCAATGCGGCGGTGAGCCAGCTCCAGCTCGACGTCTACGGCGAGGTGCTCGACAGCGCCTACGTCTATGCCCGTTTCGGAGGGGTGATCAGCCGCACCCTGTGGGCCGAGCTGCGCAACATCGTCGATCTCGCCATCCGGCGCTGGCGGGAGCCTGACTCCTCGATCTGGGAGGTCCGATCCGAGCGGCGGCACTACACGTACAGCAAGCTCATGTGCTGGGTCGCAGTCGACCGCGGCATCCGCATCGCCGAGCGCTACGGCCTCCAATACGACCGGGCAACCTGGCGCGGAGCCCGCATCGCCATCCACCGCGCGATCACGTCGCGCGGGTATTCGCACCGCATGCGCTCGTTCACCCAGGAGTTCGACGGCGACGCGCTCGACGCCGCGGTGCTCCGCATCAGCCAGGTGCGCTTCCTCAGGGACCGGGATCCCCGGGTCCGGTCGACGGTGCGCGCCATCGAGCGCCACCTCGGCCAGGGGGCGCTCGTCAACCGCTACGACCTGAAGGACAGCGAGGACGGCGTGCGCGGCCAGGAGGGCGCGTTCTTCATGACGTCGTTCTGGCTCGTCGACGCGCTGGCACACATCGGCGAGCTCGAGGAGGCGGAGCGCCGCTTCGAGCGCCTCCTGCATTTCAGCTCGCCGCTCGCGCTGTTCTCCGAGGAGGTCGACGTGCGTGCCGGCTCGCTGCTCGGCAACTTTCCCCAGGCGTTCACCCACCTCGCCCTCGTGGGCGCGGCCGTCAACATCGAACGGGCCCGTGACCGGAGGCTCGGAGTCCGGGGGCTGCGCTAGCCTGATCGCGGCGCGGGGGCTCGCGGCGTGAATGCATAGTTATGCAATCGAGCCGTATACTCGTCCACCATGCCCCAGGCAGCGCCTCTTCGCGCCGCGGTCGCCGGTGCCACCGGCTACATCGGCATGCAGTGCACGGCCCTGCTCGACGGGCACCCCGGGGTCGAGCTCGTCAGCGTGCTCGGTCGCAGCAGTGCGGGCAGCCGGTATTGCGATGTCGTCCCCGGGAGCGCTGTGGAGCTGGTCATCGAGGACAGCCTCGACCCGGGAGCCGCGGACGTGGTCGTGGCCGCCCTGCCCCACACGGTCGCGGCCAGGTTCGCCGGTGGCTGGCTTTCCCACGGTGCGACCGTCATCGACTGCTCGGCGGACTTCCGTCTCCACGACGCTGAGGCGTACCGGGCGTGGTACGGCGTCGACCACCCGTCGCCGGAGCTCCTCGGGGAGGCCGTCTACGCCATGGTGGAGCTCGATCGAGAGCGGCTGGCGCGAGCGAACCTCATCTCGGTGCCGGGCTGCTATCCCACCGCGGCGCTGCTCGCCTGCGTCCCCGCGCTGCGCGCGCACCTCGTCGAGCCCGACGTGGTGGTCGACGCGAAGAGTGGCGTCAGCGGCGCGGGACGCGCGGCGACGCTCGTGAACAGCTTCTCGGAGGTGAACGAGTTGGTGCGCGCGTACGGCGTCGAGGGGCACCGGCACAAGTCGGAGCTCGTCGAACAGCTGCATCGCGCGGCCGGCGCGGATGTGCGCGTCACGTTCGTGCCGCACCTCGTCCCGATGACTCGCGGCATCCTCGCGACGGCGTATCTCCGTCCGCTTCCCGGAGTCAGCGCCGCCCGCGTGCGCGATACCTACGAGGAGTTCTGCGCAACGAGCCCGTTCCTCGATCTCGTGCCGTTGTCACCGTCGACGAAGAGCGTCACCGGCACCAACCGCGCGGCGATCAATGTCGGATGGCAGGACGGTGTCGCGGTGATCACCGTCGCCATCGACAATCTCGGCAAGGGAGGCGCGGGACAGGCGGTCCACGCGCTCAACGTGCGCTTCGGGTTCGACGAGACCGCCGGGCTGGAGTCCCGGGTGCTGTGGCCATGACCGCGCCCGCGCCTGACGACGCGCGTACGGGCGTCTGCGCGCCGCTCGGCTTCCGCGCGGGAGTGGCAGCGGCGGGCATCCGGGGTGACGGCGACGAGACGCGCACCGACGTCACGGTGATCCGTTCCGACCTTCCCGCGACCGCGGCGGGGGTCTTCACACGCAACACGGTGAAGGCGGCGCCGGTCGTCATCTCGCAGCTCACCCTTCGTCGCGGTTCGCCGATCTCGGCGATCGTCGTCAACGCGGGCAACGCCAACGCGTGCACCGGCGCGCAGGGGTTCCGCGACGCGCTCGTGATGTGCACCATCGCCGGCGACGCGCTCGACCTCGACCCGAGCGACGTGCTCGTGTGCAGCACCGGTGTCATCGGACGGCCGATGCCGATGGACCGCATGGTGCGTGGCATCCGCGCGGCCGCGCTCGCCGTGTCACCGGCGGGAGGCGGCGATGCGGCTCGCGCGATCATGACCACCGACACGGTCCCCAAGGTCGCGGAGGCGGTGTTCACCGCAGCGGGTGTGACGTACACCGTCGGCGGGATCGCAAAGGGTGCGGGGATGATCCACCCGGACATGGCGACGCTGCTGGCGTTCCTCGCCACGGACGCGCCCGTCGAATCGACGTTCCTCCAGGCGGCGTTGACGCGGGTCACGGACAGCACCTTCAACTGCGTCACCGTCGACGGGGACACGTCGACGAACGACACGTGCATCCTCCTTGCCAACGGCGCGGCGGGTGGCACTGCGATCGACGCCGGCTCCGACGCGGCAGCGGTATTCGAGGGCGCGCTCTTCACCGTGTGCGACTTGCTTGCCGAGCAGCTCGTGGCCGACGCGGAGGGTGCGACGCGTCACTTCCGCGTCGCTGTCGACGGCGCCGTCGACGTCGTGCAGGCGCGGATCGCTGCGCGAGTGGTCGCGCAGAGCCCGCTCGTGAAGACGGCGATCCACGGCGGTGATCCCAACTGGGGCCGCATCGTCGCCGCGCTGGGGCGGAGCGGCGCCGACTTCACACTCGATCGCTGCCGCGTTGCGATCGGCGGCCTCGTGGTGTTCGATCGCGGTGCGCCCCAACCGGTGGACAGCGGGGCTGTGCGCACCGCCCTTGAACGTCCGCGTCTCGACATCACGATCGACCTCGGCGCCGGTGACGGATCGGGACACGCCTGGGGCTGCGACCTCTCCGCGGACTACGTCCGCATCAACGGCGACTACACCACCTGATGGACACGGAGATCACAAGACAGCACGACATGCCAGAACAGACCATCGACGAACGGATCCGGCGGGCCGAGGTGCTCATCGAGGCACTGCCCTACATCAAGCGTTTCTCGGGACACATCCTCGTGGTGAAGGTCGGTGGCGCCGCGTCCGTCGCCGGCGACCTCGACTCCGTGCTCCAGGACATCGTGCTGCTGCGCTTCGTCGGCATGAAGCCGGTGATCGTGCACGGCGGCGGATCCGAGATCAGCGCGTGGCAGGAGCGCATGGGCATCGAGACCAGGTTCGTCAACGGGCTGCGGGTCACGGATGCGCCGACCATGGAGATCGCGAAGATGGTGCTCACCGGCAAGGTGGGACCTGACATCGTGGCGCGCATCCACACGCTCGGCGCCGGCGCGATGGGCCTGTCCGGCGAGGATGGACCGACGCTGCTGGTGCGGCCGCGCGCCGATGCGGGGGGCGCCGACCTCGGATTCGTCGGCGAGGTCGCACAGGTCAACGGGGAGCCGATCACGGCCATCCTCGACCAGGGACGCATCCCGGTGATGGCGTCGATCGGGCTCGGTTACGACGGCCAGGCCTACAACGTCAACGCGGACACGGTGGCAGCCGAGCTCGCGGTGACGCTGCACGCGACCAAGCTCATCCTCATGACCGACGTCGAGGGGGTGCGGGACGCGGAGGGCACCCTGATCAGCCAGCTCGACGCGGCGCGGGGAGGCGAGCTGCTCGCGCAGGGCGTGATCCGCGACGGCATGATCCCCAAGGTCGAGGCGGCCATCCGGGCCACCGACTCCGGCTGCGCGACCCACATCATCGACGCGCGAGTCCCGCACGCGCTGCTGCTCGAGCTGCTCACCGAACGCGGCGTGGGCACCATGCTCACCCGGGCGGAGCAACCATGAGCGCCCCGGCGGTCGCGCCGACGCTCGCGGAGCGTGCCGCGGCGACGCTCATGGACACGTACGCGCCCCGTCCACTGGCGCTGCGCAGCGGCCGGGGCGTGCGCGTCACGGACACCGACGGGCGTGAGCTCATCGACCTCGTCGCCGGGATCGCCGTGAACGTGCTCGGCCACAACCATCCGGCGCTGGTCCGTGCGGTGGCGGAACAGGCGGCCACGCTCATCCACACCAGCAACCTCTACTACACGGAGCCGCAGCTCGACCTCGCCGATCTGCTCATCGCGTCGGCGTTTCCATCGCGGGTCTTCTTCTGCAACAGCGGCGCGGAGGCGAACGAGGCGGCGATCAAGATCGCGCGCAAATGGGGAAAGCTGCACCGCGACGGGGCGCACGTGATCATCTGCGCGCAGGGAGCGTTCCACGGCCGCACGCTCGGTGCGCTCGCAGCCACGGCGAACCCACGCTATCGCGAGCCGTTCGAGCCCCTCCCGAAAGGGTTCGCGCACGTCCCGTACAACGACATCGGCGCGCTCGACGCGGCGATCGACGGCGCCACGTGCGCGGTCATGCTCGAACCGATCGAAGGTGAGAGCGGCGTCGTGCCGCTCGAGCCCGGCAGGCTCACCGAGATCCGGCGGCTGTGCGACGAGCGCGACGTCCTGCTCATCCTCGACGAGATCCAGACGGGGATGGGGCGGACCGGCCGGTGGTGGGCGCACCAGCACGAGCAGGCGGTTCCCGACGTGATGACCGTCGCCAAGGGGCTCGGCGGCGGCGTGCCGATCGGCGCGGTGCTCGCGGCGCCGCGCGCCGACGTGTTCGAGCCGGGCGACCACGGTTCCACCTTCGGCGGCGGACCGCTCGCATGCGCCGCGGCGGTGGCGGTGATGCGAACCATCGAGCGCGAGGGCCTCGTCGCACGCGCCGCGGAGGCCGGCGACTACCTCGCCGAGTCGCTGAGCTCGCTCCAGGATCGCGGCGCGCCGATCGCGGGTGTGCGCGGACGCGGCCTGATGGTCGGGATCGGGCTGACCCATGACAGCGCTCGTGATGTCGCCGCGGCCGCCCTCGACGCGGGGTTGATCATCAACGCCATCGGTGCGCGGACGCTGCGCCTCGTCCCGCCGTTGATCATCACCCGGGACGAGATCGACGACGCGGTCGCCCGGTTGGGAACGGCGTTCGAGACGGTGGCCGCGGCCGCGCGCGAGGACCGCGCATGAGCACCGCCGTCGCCCGCAGCGCGGGTGCGGCCGCGAAGCCCGCGCGCCACAAGGCGATCCTCGACCTCGTGCGCGGGGGCGTGATCCGCACCCAGGAGGACCTCGTCGCCGAGCTGCACCGGCATTCGTTCGAGGTGACGCAGGCGACGGTGAGCCGCGACATCCGTGAGCTCGGCCTGCTGCGAGTCCACGACGACGGTGGACCCCGGTACATGGCGCCGGTCGCGGAGCTCGACGTCGAGCAGACCATGCAGCGGCTCCGCAACGCGCTGCGGGAGCACGTCCAGGGTGTCGAGTTCATCGACCTGCTCGGTATCGTGCACACCGCACCCGGGTGCGCCCCGCTCGTGGGAGGTGCGCTCGACGGATCGCGGTTCGAGGAGGTTGCCGGCACGATCGCCGGCGATGACACGGTCCTCGTCATCGCGCGATCGCGACCCGCGGCACAGCGCCTCATGCTCCGCCTCACGACGCTGCTGGAGCCGGGCTCGTGACCGCGCGCGACCGTTGCGTGCTCGCCTACAGCGGCGGCCTCGACACGTCGGTGGCGATCCGCTGGTTGCAGGACGAGCTCGGCTACGACGTGATCACGCTCACCGCGGATCTGGGCGAGTCGAAGGATGTCGACGCCGTCGCCGCTCGCGCGCTGCGCACCGGCGCGGTGAGCGCGCACGTGGCCGACGCCCGGCGCGTCTTCATCGATGCCTTCTGCTATCCGACGCTCGCCGCGGGCGCGATGTACGAGGGCGTGTATCCGCTCGCCACCGCGCTGGCGCGCCCGCTGATCGCCAAGCTGCTCGTCGACGTCGCACGCGAGGAAGGTGCTGGCGCCGTCGCGCACGGATGCACGGGAAAAGGCAACGACCAGGTGCGCTTCGACGTGGCGGTCGGCGCCCTCGCGCCCGAGCTGCGCGTCGTCGCGCCGGTGCGCGACTGGGACATGGGACGCCCGCAGGAGCTGGAGTACGCGGCGGAGCACGGCGTCGAGGTGCCGGTGACCAAGGCGTCGCCATATTCCGTGGACGCGAACCTCTGGGGCCGGAGCATCGAGTGCGGCGTCCTCGAGGACCCGTGGTTCGAGCCGCCCGACGAGGTGTACGCGTGGACGGCGCAGCGCCACGCGCATGCCGCGGGAGAGGTGGTCGAGATCGGCTTCGAGCACGGCGTCCCGGTGTCGCTCGACGGGCGCCGGCTCCCCGGCGATCAGCTCGTCGCCGACCTCAACGCCCTCGCGGGCGCGCGCGGGATCGGACGGATCGACCACGTGGAGAATCGCCTCGTCGGCATCAAGTCGCGCGAGGTGTACGAAGCCCCCGCCGCGGTGACCCTGCACGCCGCGCATCACGCGCTGGAGAGCCTCACCGTGACACGCGACGTGGCCCGATTCCAGCGCATCGTCGCTGACGAATGGGCGCGCCTCGTCTACGACGGGCTCTGGTTCTCGGCATTGCGCACCGCGCTCGACGCGTTCGTGCAGGAGACGCAGGTGCACGTCACCGGCGCCGTGAGGGTGCGCCTCGAGGGTGGTGAGGCGCGCGTGGTCGGCCGGCGCGCGGAGCGCTCGCTCTATCGCAGCGACCTTGCGACGTACGACCGGGTCACCGACACGTTCGACCATGGCGCGGCGCGCGGATTCATCGAGCTGTTCGGGCTGCCGCTGCGCACCCAGACACGCGTGCAGGGCGCGCTCGACGACAGCGGTCCGCTGCGCGTCGAGCGGCGAACGCAGCGGCGTGGCACCGCCTGATCGACGCACGCGCGATGGCGCGCGTGCCACCAAGGTGTGGTCCGGCCGGCTGAGCGCACCGACCTCAGCCCACGTCGAGACATACACGTCGAGCCTTGCCGTCGACCGCCGCCTCGCTGCCGATGACGTTGCCGGATCGCGCGCTCACGCGCGGATGCTGCGCAGCATCGGCGTGCTGAGCGCGGCGCAGCATCGTGCGATCGATGCGGGGCTGCGCGCCGTCGCGCGCGAGCTGTCGAGCGACACGTTCGATGTGGCGCCGGGCGACGAGGACATCCACACCGCCGTCGAACGGCGCCTCTTCGAGCTGGCCGGGCCGGTTGCGGGAATGCTGCACACCGGCCGGAGCCGCAACGACCAGGTGGCCACCGACCTGCGCATGTGGGCACGCCGGGCGTGCACGGACCTGCTGCTCGCCGTCGCGGGGCTGCAGGAGGCGCTCGTGCTGCGCGCGTCCGAGCACCGCACGGCGCCGATGCCCGGCTACACGCACCTGCAGCGCGCGCAGGTCGTCTCGCTCGCGCACCACCTGCTCGCCTATGTGGAGATGCTCGCGCGCGACGCGTTGCGTCTCGGGGCCGCGCGCGCCGCATGCGACGAGCTGCCGCTTGGCAGTGGCGCGCTCGCGGGCTCGACGCTGCCGCTCGACAGGTCGCTGGTCGCGCACGAGCTCGGCTTCCAGCGGATCGCCGCCAACAGCATGGACGCGGTCGCCGACCGCGACTTCGCGGTCGAGATCACCGCCGCATGCGCGCTCACCATGGTGCACTGCTCGCGTCTCGGCGAGGAGCTCGTGCTCTGGTCGTCCGCCGAGTTCGGCTACGCCGGCCTGCCCGATTCGCACGCGACCGGCTCGTCGCTGATGCCGCAGAAGAAGAACGCGGACGTCGCCGAGCTCGCGCGCGGGCGCAGCGGACGCGTGCTCGGCGATCTCGTCGCCCTGCTCACGATGCTCAAGGGTCTCCCGCTGACGTACAACCGCGATCTGCAGGAGGACAAGGAGCCGCTGTTCGACGCGATCGACTCCACCGCGGCGACGCTGCGGATGCTCACCGAGGTGATGGCGGTCGTGCATTTCGACGTCGACGCGATGCGCCGGGCCGCCGCCGATCCCGCGCTGCAGGCGACCGACGTTGCGGAGCACCTCGTCGCCAACGGTGTCCCGTTCCGCGAGGCGCACACGATCGTTGGCGCGCTCGTGGCGCGGACGCTCGCCGAGGGGCGGACGCTCGCCGACCTCTCGTTGGATGAGTGGCGCGCCGCATCGGATCGATTCGAGCCCGGCGTCACCGCCCTCTTCGATCCCGACGCCGCCCTCCGCCGCCGCGACGTGCCCGGAGGCCCCGGTCCGCGCTCGGTTGCGCGCCAGCTGACCCGGGGGCGCTCGCTCGTCGCGAGGACCCGGCGAGCCGCGGCGGGCGTCTGACGGCATGCCCGGACCTATCCTGAGCCGGTGACCCGACCCACCCTGATCGTCGGTGACGTGCAGGGTGACGTCGACCGCCTCCGGGATGCGCTCGAGCCCTATCCCGACGACGAGGTCGACACCGTCTTCCTCGGTGACTTCTTCCAGGGCGGCGAGCCCGGCGCGGGAGGCGGCGCCGCCGCCGCGCGGCTTGCGATGGAACGGGGGAACTCGCGATCCGTGCTCGGCAACCACGACCTGTTCCTGCTCGTGATTCTCGAGCGGTCGCGGGGCGGGGACCAGCTTGAAGAGTGGCGCACGCGTGACGGGCTGAGCATCGAGGACCTCTGGCTCAGCAGGCGGGGCGACTGGGCGGATCTCCGGGCGGTCGAAGGCGACGCGACGCTCGAGGCATGGCTGCGCGGGCTCCCCTTCCTGGTGATGCTCGATGACGGAACCCTCGCCCAGCACACCGACGACGATCGCTACGCGGAGATCGGCGGCACCGTAGAGGACGTCAACGCGGCGGTACGGGAGTGGCTCGCGCAGCGGGGCGGCGCGTTCCAGTCACTCCGCTACACCATCGGACGGCACGGATTCGAAGACCGGGACCGCCTGCGCCGCTACCTCGCCCACTTCGGGGCTCGCCGGGTGGTCCATGGCCACACGCCGCACTGGAACGACGAGCCGATCACCGTTCACGGCGGCCAGGCGATCGGCTACGACGGCAGGTTCTCGCGCTTCTGGGGTCGTGCCGACGGCGAGGAGCCCGGTCCGATCGGCGCCACCGTCGCCATCCTGCCTCCGCTGCGGGAGCGAGCCGAACCCTGACGCGCGAAGCGCGTCAGCTCGGCGTCAGATCCGAAATGGAGCGCGCACCCGACGGTGCAAGGGACGAGCCGGGGTACGGCCTGAAGCGGGTGCCGGGCGGACCGAGTGCGCGTAGCGTGTCAGGGGTGGCGGCCGAGCATCTCCGCGAGCCGGGTCACCGGCGGCTCCTGCCCGGCCGTGACATACGCGGTCACGACGACCGACAGCAGGAGGACCTTGAGCGCGTGGAATCGCGCCGCGACCGACTGTTGCAGCACCAAGCCGGACAGCGCGATGCCGTCGATGGCGTCCGCAATTGTGCCGGCCAGCACGCGTGGGGAGACGAGCGTGTATGCGGGCAGGCTGCCGAAAACCCGCCGGACCTCGAGCTCGATCTCGTCGACGAGATGCGAGCAGAGCTCGGCGCACCGAACCCGCAGCGCCGGGCTGCTCAAGCCCACGGTGTACAGGTCGAGGAGGAGCCGGAAGAACTCGGGCTGCTCGGTGCACCGGGTCTCGGCATGGTCGAGCCCGGCGACGATGCGCTCGAGGGGGTCCTCGAGACCCCCGACCGCCGACTTCCACTCGGAGATCATCTGGCGCTCCATCACCACGACGACCTCGAGGAGCAGCTCCTCCTTCGATTCGAAGTAGTAGTGAAGGAGCCCGGGCGCGACCTTGGCCTCGCGCGCGACGTCCTTGAGCGAGGTCGCGGCGTAGCCCTGCCGGCCGAGCACGGCCGCGGCGGCATGGACGATCTGGCTGCGCCGTCCGGCATCGTCGATCTCGACGCCCGTGCCCTGGACCGCGATCCCCGTGTCGAGGGCGGTGATCATGACGGTGTCTCCCACGCGTACAACCTGGATGGCAATCCTAGCGCGGCTGACGCGGTTTGACAGGACTCGCGAAGCTCAGCCCGACGGTTTGTGGAAGCCGATCCCGATCGCGCCGGGGCCGCTGTGGCACCCGATCACCGGGCCGACCACCGTCAGCGCCGGTGTCCCCGCCGCGTGAGGGCGCATGCGCTCGATGAGCGCCGCCGCGATCTCCGGCCGGTCCGCATGGGCGACGACCAGGTCGGCACCGCCCCATGCCGTCGCTGCCTGCGTGAACTCGTCGACCAGGCGGTCGATCGCCCTCGGGTAGGTGCGGACACGCGCCACGGGCTCGATGACGCCGTCGCGGATCTCGAGCACCGGCTTGAGGTCGAGCATCGATCCGAGGAGCGCCCGCGCGCCGCCGATCCGGCCGCCGCGGCGCAGCGACTCGAGGGTCTCGACCGTGAAGAGCACGCGTTCGGTCTGCCGCACCGCGGCGATGCCGGCGACGACGCGGTCCGCGTCACCTCCCGCATCGACGATCCGCACCGCTTCATGGACGGCCGCGTAGTGACCGACCGAGACGCTCCGGGTGTCGACGACGCGGATGTCGAGATCGGGGAGCGCGGCGCGCGCCTGCGTCGCGGAGGCGTACGTGCCGCTCAGCTCGGCCGAGATGGTGGTGCAGACGATCGCCCCGCCGTCGGCGCCCAGCTCCCGGAAGACCGCCTCGAACTCGAGCGGCGTCGGCTGTGACGTGCGCGGGAACGGACCCGGCGCCGCCAGCCGCTTGTAGAACTCGGCCGCGCTGATGTCGACGCCGTCGGTGAAGACCTCCTCACCGAAGATCACCTTGAGCGGGACCACCCGGACGTCGTGGGCGGCGCGAAACGCCGGGTCGAGGTCGGCGGTGCTGTCGCACACCAGGTGGACGGCTGCCATGAGCGCCGTAGCCTACCGCGCCGGCACGGGTGTCGCCCCGTTCTCGCGTCGGTCCTCGGCGACGAGCAGCGCGCCGATGAGCGAGCGCTCCTCGCCGAGCGCGCCCCGGACGATCATCGGAGCCGGCTGCAGATGGAGGTGTCGCTGCACGGTCTCGAGGAGCGATGGCTCGAATCGGGCCCAGCTCGCGCAGACGCCGCCGCCGAAGATCACCGCGTCGGGATCGTGGAGAGCCGTCATGTTGACGGTCGCAAGCCCGATCCACCGGCCGATCTCGGCCCACGCGTCCGGGTCGGTGAGGAGCTCGGCCGGCATGCCGTATCGGCGGGCGATCGAGCGGCCGCTCGCGAGTGCTTCGAGGCATCCGGCGCCGCCGCAGTGGCAGGGAGGTCCGCCGAGCCACGCGGGCCACAGCACCATGTGGCCGCCCTCGGTGTCATGCCGTCCGAAGGCGATGCGCCCGTTGCGCACGATGCCGGTGCCGATGCCCGTGGAGATGGTGCAGTACACGACGGTGGCGCACCCGGCCCCGGCGCCGAGACGAGCCTCGGCGAGGGCCGCACAGTTGGCGTCATTCTCGACAATAACGGGGCACTCGAATCGCTGCGCGAGCAGGTTGGCCAGCTCCAGCCCCTGCCAGGAGGCCGGCATCCCGGGCGGGTTGAGCAGCGCTCCGCGCTCGCGGTCGAACGGCCCCGGGGCCGAGATGGCGATCGCCTCCGGGAGCAGCCCCTCCATCACCCCCTCGACGAGACCGCGAAGGGTGGAGAGCGGAGCGCTCACCGGAGTTGGCACCCGCCTGACCGTGCCGATGGCGCCGCCGCGCCCCCCGGCGGCCGCGATCTTGGTCCCGCCGATGTCGAGCAGCGCGATCACCCGGTGATGATGCCTACACTCGCCGCCATGCTGCTCGCTATCGACGTCGGCAACACCAACATCGTCGTGGGGGTCTTCGACGGCGAGCGCCTCACCGCGGACTTCCGGATCCACACCGACGATCGCTTCACCGGTGACGAGCTGGGCCTCGCCCTCGTCGACCTGCTCGAGCATCGTGACCTGAAGCCCGAGCAGATCACCGCGGTGGTGGTGTGCAGCGTCGTGCCGACGCTCGCCCGCAGCATCGAGGACCTCTCGCACACGTACTTCAAGCAGACCCCGATGGTGGTCGGACCGGGGACGCGGACCGGCATCCGCATCCAGTACGACGACCCGCGGCGCGTGGGCGCCGACCGGATCGCCAACGCGATCGCGGCCCATCACCTCTACCAGGGCCCCGCCGTGCTCGTCGACTTCGGGACCGCGACGACCTTCGACGCCATCGACGCTCGCGGCGACTACATGGGCGGGGCGATCGCCCCCGGCATCCAGGTCAGCCACGACGCCCTGGTGACCCACGCGGCCATGCTCAGCCGGATCGAGCTCACGGCCCCGCCCGAGGCGATCGGCAGGAGCACCACGACCAGCATGCAGTCGGGGATGGTGTACGGCTACGTCGGCCTCGTCGAGGGTCTCGTCGAGCGGTTCCGCAGGGAGATCCCAGGGCAGGCGAAGGTGATCGCGACCGGTGGCCTCGCCGCCCAGCTTGCGACGCTCATGCCGTCGATCGACATCGTCGACGAGCGCCTGACCCTCCACGGCCTCCGCCTGATCTACGACCAGAATCGCTGAGCGGGTCCGGCCGTCCCCGTACCATGGGGCGATGACGATCGCGGTGGCAGCGGCACGCCCGGTGCGCGTGGGGACGCTCGAGCTCTCGTCGCCGGTGCTCGTCGCGCCGATGGTCGGGATCACCGATGCCCCATGCCGGGAGCTGTGCCGCGAGTTCGGCGCGGGCCTGGTGTCGACGGAGATGGTCGCCGCCGAGGCGGTGGTGCGCAGCACCGAAGCGGCCTTCCACCTGCTCGACTTCCCACCCGAGGTGTCGCCGGTCGCCGCCCAGCTGGTGGGGAGCGACCCCTCGATGATGGCCGACGCGGCGCAGGTCTGCGTCGAGCGCGGCGCCGTCCTCGTCGACGTGAATCTCGGGTGCCCGGTGCCGAAGGTCGTGAGCCGGGGCAACGGTGCGGCGCTCGCCCGCAGCATCCCGTCGACCGTCCGGGTGATCGCCGCGATGGTCGAGGCGGTGCCGGTGCCGGTGACGGTGAAGATGCGCCTCGGATGGGACCGCCCCAGCATCAACGCCCCCGAGCTCGCTCGGGCCCTCGCGGAGGCCGGGGTCGCCGCGGTGACGGTGCACGGGCGGACCCGCTGCCAGAAGTACGAGGGCCGCGCGGACTGGGCCGAGATCGCCCGGGTCAAGGAGGCGGTCGGCGTGCCGGTCTTCGGCAGCGGCGACGTGGAGGACGTCGAGAGCCTCGCCGGGCGCATCGAGTCCGGGATGGTCGACGGCGTCGTGATCGCGCGCGGGATGCTCGGCAACTTCTGGTTCGTCCGCCAGGCGGTGCACCGCCTGCGGGAGGGGACGCTGCTGCCGGATCTCGACTTCGCCGGAAGGATCGCGCTCGCGCGGCGCCACCTCGAGATGCTCTGCCGGTATCACGGGGAGGCGCGGGCCCTGCGCATCGGGCGCAAGTACGTCGCCTGGACCATCCGGGGCTGTGCCGGCGCCGCGCGGCTCCGTGCCGAGGTTCAGACCATGGATTCGCGCGAGCGGCTCGACGCCCTGCTGGACCGGGCGCTGGCCGCCGGGCCGAGTTCGGATGGATGGTTCCGGCCCGTCTTCGTGAGCGGCGAGGGCTAGTTCACAGCAAAAAAGAAGGGCGCCCCTGGAAACCAGAGACGCCCCGAGAGGGGGGGCAGTGCATGAGACCCGTAATGGGCTCTCGTTGCGGATCATATGAAGCGAAGCGAATTCCGTCAAGGAATGACTTCAACTTGTTACGCCGCGTCGGATGACGCTCGCCTATACTCCGGCTTCCAAAAGCGGGGTGCGAGGACATCCCGTCAACGTTTCGTGGAACCAGGGAACTGTATGGACAAGCCGGTGCTGCTCACACGTGATGGCGTCGTCAAGCTGGAGCGTGAACTGGAGGAATTGCGTACCGTTCGCCGCTCAGAGGTGGCCGAGCGCATCAAGTACGCCAAGGACTTCGGTGACATCTCGGAGAATGCGGAGTACGACGAGGCGAAGAACGAGCAGGGCATGCTCGAGGGTCGCATCCTCGTGCTCGAGAACATGCTGCGCAACGCGGTGATCATCGAAGAGGGGAGTGAAAGCGGCGTCGTGAGCGTGGGCACGACGGTCGACGTCAAGGACGACTTCGGCAAGCAGACCTTCACCATCGTCGGACCCGCCGAGGTCGACGTCGCCGACGGACGCATCTCGATGGAGTTGCCGGTCGGCAAGGCGCTGCTCGGACATTCGGTCGGTGACACCGTCGACGTGCAGAGCCCGAGCGGTTCGCGACAGATCAAGATCGTCAAGATCAACTAGCGCTGCAACCGCCGCAACGGACGCACGACCTGCGCCCTGCCGGGGAAGATAGGGCGCATGCCATCCGACGACCTGTTCGCAGAGCGGCGCCGCAAGGTCGACGAGCTCGGCGCGCGCGGGATCCCGGCCTACGGTGTGGACTTCGCGCCCACCGCCACCATCGAGGAGGCCCGGCGACAGCTCACCGCGTATGAGGCGGAGCACCCCGATGCGGACGCCGACGCGCCCGACCGGCCGGTCGTGGCCGTCGCCGGCCGGGTGATGCAGCTGCGCGACCTCGGTGGTGCGGCGTTCGCGCACGTCGAGGACGAATCCGGTCGCATGCAGATGTGGTTTCGCGCGGATCGTCCCGGCGAGGCGCACGCGATGGTCGCGATGCTCGACCTCGGCGACATCGTCGGCATCCGTGGACCCGTCACACGCACCAGGCGCGGCGAGCCAAGCGTGCTCGTCGATTCGGTGACGCTGCTGGTCAAAGCGCTGCATCCGCCCCCCGAGAAGTTCCACGGACTCCAGGATCAGGAGACGCGGTATCGCAAGCGATACCTCGACCTGCTCAGCAACGCATCACAGCGCCGTCATTTCGCGACCCGGGCGCGCGTGATCCGCGCGCTGCGGGCGACGCTCGAGCAGCGCGAGTTTCTCGAGGTCGAGACACCGATCCTGCAGCCGATCCCCGGTGGCGGCGCGGCGGTGCCGTACCGGACGCACTGGAACGCGCTGCATACGGATGTGTTCCTGCGCATCGCCATCGAGCTGCACCTCAAGCGGCTGCTCGTCGGCGGGTACGCGCGCGTCTACGAGATCGGTCGCGTGTTCCGCAACGAAGGGCTGTCGCCCCGGCACAACCCGGAGTTCACGATGCTCGAGGCGTATCAGGCGTACGCGACGTACGACGACATGCGCGAGCTCACCGAGGCGCTCATCACCGCAGCTGCGAACGCGGCCGGTCCGCAGGTCGTCGACGAGGAGGATGAGGGTGGCAGCGCGCCGTGCGAGGACCCGCTGCTGCGCACCGTGCTCGGCCGCTCGCTCGACCTCCGCCCGCCGTATCGCACCGAGACGATGGTGAACCTCGTCCGCGAGCACACCGGGATCGATGCGCGCGCGGAGTGGGACAGCATGCACGCTGCTGCGGCGCGGATCGGTGTCGAGGTGCCGGGCGATCGCGGACCCGGCGCGGTGCTGCTCGAGATCTACGAGCAGCGCGTCGAGGGCGAGCTGTGGGATCCGACCTTCGTGCTCGACTACCCCGAGGAGGTGAGCCCGCTCGCGCGGCGCCGGCGCGACGACCCGCGCTTCGTCGAGCGGTTCGAGCTGATCGCGGCCGGTCGTGAGCTCGCCAACGCGTTCAGCGAGCTCAACGATCCGATCGACCAGCGCAAGCGCTTCGAGGAGCAGGCGCGGTTGCGCGCCGCGGGCGACGCGGAGATCCCTCCGATCGATGAGGACTTCCTCGAGGCGATCGAGGTGGGCATGCCACCCGCCGGCGGTCTCGGCATCGGCGTCGACCGTCTCGTGATGCTGCTCACCGGTGTCGCGACGATTCGCGACGTGCTGCTCTTCCCGACCATGCGGCCGCAGCAGCGTGACGCCTGATGCTCCCGATCCAGCGCATCCGCGACGACCCGGAGTTGGTGCGCGACGGCGCGCGCCGGAAGGGTGAGGCCGCACCTGTCGACGAGTTGCTCGCGGTCGATGCCGACGCTCGGGCGCTGCGCACGGATGTCGAGCAGGCGCGTGCGGAGCAGCGCGCCGCGTCGGCCGCGATGCGCGGGGCGCCGTCGGGGGCCGAGCGCGAGGCGCTCACCGCGCTCAAGCAGCGCATCCACGAGGGTGAGACGCGGCTTGCCGGCCTCGAGCAGCGCGTCGAGTTGCTCCTCCTCGAGATGCCGAATCCGCCGCACGAGAGCGTCCCCGACGGCGGTGGCCCCGAGGACAACGTGGTGGCGCGCACCTGGGGGGAGGAGCCCACGTTCGATTTCGAGCCGCTCCCGCATTACGAGATCGGCGAGCGGCTCGGCATCTTCGACTTCGAGCGGGCCGCGAAGATCAGCGGTTCGAGGTTCGTCGTGCTGCGCGGCGACGGGGCGCGGCTGCAGCGCGCGCTGACGACCTTCATGCTCGACGTCGCTCGGGAGCACGGCTATACGGAGATCGCGCCCCCACACCTCGTGCGCCGCGAGGCGATGGTCGGCACCGCGCAGCTGCCGAAGTTCGAGGACCAGGCGTACCACGCCGACGACGGGCTGTTCCTCATCCCGACCGCGGAGGTGCCCGTGACCTACCTGTACGCGGGCGAGATCCTCGAGGCCGAGCAGTTGCCGATCCGGCACGTCGCGCTGACGCCGTGCTGGCGGCGCGAAGCGGGCGCGGCGGGCAAGGATACGCGTGGCTACATCCGCCTCCATCAGTTCGAGAAGGTGGAGATGGTGCGCTTCACGACGCCGGAGACCTCGATGGACGATCTCGAGCTGCTCACGTCACACGCCGAGCGCGTGCTGCAACTGCTCGGCCTCCACTACCGCGTGCTGCTGATGTGCACCGGCGACCTCGGCTTCGCGCAGTGGAAGAAGTACGACGTCGAGGTGTGGGCGCCGGGGATGCGGCAGTGGCTCGAGGTGTCGTCGTGCTCGGTGTTCGGCGACTTCCAGGCGCGTCGCGCCAACATCCGGTACCGACCGTCCCCGTCGGAGAAGCCACAGTTCGTGCACACGCTCAACGGCAGCGCGCTCGGCGTGCCGCGCGCATACGACGCGCTGTTCGAGACGTACCAGCAGCGCGACGGCACGGTGCTGATTCCCGAGCCGCTGCGCGCGTATCTCGGGGGCATGGAGCGCCTGACGGCGCAGTGATCGATGGCGACGTGCAGCACGCACCGGTGACCCCGCCGCGCAGCGCCGACTAGAGTCCTCGGCGATGGCCCAGGAGCGCGAGATCAAGATCCCCGTGAGCGTGGAGTTCGCGCTCCCCGTCTTCGACGGAGTCGTCGACGGCATTCGCGCCGTCGATCGCGGTTCGGTGGAGCTGTCGGCGACGTACTGGGACACGGACGACCTCACCCTCCTGCGAGCGATGCTCGGCCTGCGGCATCGCAGCGCACCGGGGGAGGGGGGTCGATGGACCCTCAAGGCCGGCGCCACACAGCGGGGGCCCGCGGTGACGCGCGAGGAGACCGATTTCGAGGGGCCACCCGAACACCCGCCGGCCGCGGCGCTGGCGACGATCCGTGAAGAGGTGGGGGACGTGGTCCTGCGCCCCGTCGCCGAGCTGGTCACCGACCGGCACACGTTCGACCTCCTCACCGCCGACGGCAGCCGGCTCGCCGAGGTCGCCGACGACCGCGTGATCGTTCGTTCAGGGACACGGTCGATCGAGACGTTCCGCGAGGTCGAGGTGGAGCTGTTCGACGCGGACGATGCCTTCGTCGACGCCGTCATGGCGCGTCTCGGCGCCGCCGGAGCCGGCGAGCCCGACAGCACCCCGAAGTACGTCAGGGCGTTGCGCGCACTCGGATACGCGGTGCCCGACCGGTCCGGGCACTGAGGGTCCGCCGGTCGCGCGGAGCAGGGTGTTCACGCGGGGAGACGTAGCCCGCGCGCTGCGGGCTGCGCTCCCGTCCGTCGGGACCGCCCCTCCGACACCATCCCCCTGGCTGGCAGACCCCCTCCAGCGTGGCCCCTGGGCGAGCATCGTGACGTGCCCTCCGCGGCCCATGAAATGGCGCAGATGGTCGGTTCACCACTATTAACCAACCGCACACAAGTATTTACGATCGCCAGCGGACAGAGGGTGCCGGTCGACCCGTGCGCACCCTGTAAAGTCGGCGCATGACGGTAGCGGCGCCGGCGTCGAGGCCTGGAGCGCAGGGTACCGGCTTCTTCCAGGACGCCACGATCGACGACCTCCGCCTGGCGGCGGTCTTCCGCCGCGGATTCCGGCAGGCGATGGTCCAGATCAATCGCTCGCTGGCCCAGCAGGATCTGAGCCCGATGCAGTACCACCTGCTCCTCGAGGCGGGCGCGGCGGGCACCGAGGGCTGCGTCCAGGGCGACCTGGCGGAGCTCATCCAGGCACCGGAGGCTCGCGTCTCGCTCATGGTGCACGAGCTCCAGTCTCGGGGCCTGGTGCAGACGTCGCGCTCAGCTCCCGACCGGCGCATGGTCCGTGTCGGGCTCACCGAGGCGGGCTGCAGAGCGGTCGAGGCGGCGCTCCACGCCCAGCGAGCCGCGCTCCACGAGATGGCCCTCGAGTTCGACGTGCCCGGCGTCGCTCAGATGCTTCGCGGCGCGGTGCAGCTATACCTCGGGGTCGATATCGCTGAAGAGGGCTGCCTCTAGGACGGCACCGGCCCGGAGCGAGTAGCGAGGGCCGCTCACGGCGAGCCAGATCGCATCGCCCCAGTTCGCGGGATTGAGGACCGCGCGCCCGGGGTTCCCCCACGCCGGTGAGAGTTCCCGGTGCGGCGTGTCGAGGATCACCCGGAGCACGCCGAAGCGGCGTGCGGTCGGCGCGGCGAGGGCGGATTCCATGTCGACGGCGACGTGCCCCCGCGCGGCCCATGTCGCCCGGTCCGCGCCGGTCACCATCGCCTGTGTCGAGATGACCGGGCCGGTCACCACGGGAAACCCCAGGGACTGCGTCGCTCGCTGGAGCGCCGCGACGACCTGCGGATCGCACGCGAACGTCGCGCCGCGCTCGTCCGCGACCGTCGTGGCGATGACCACCATGCCCGGGACCTGATCCGGCGTCAGCCCGCCGCAGAGGCCGGTGCTGATGACGATCGAATGCTGGGCCGCCCGCCCGGGTGGAGCGCCGCCGATGCCGACCTTGACCACGCGGACGCCGTGGGCGCGCCGCCGGACGCCCCATGCCTCCATGCCCATCGCGCAGACGGCGAGCACGCGCCGGTCAGGCGGCATATGCGTGATCTCGATACCAGCGGACCGATCGCTCCACGGCTGCGCTGACGCTCGAGGGCCGGTACCCGAGCTCGCGCGCGGCCTTGTCGCTGTTCGAGTACATCTCGAGGCGGCCCATGTGCACGCCCTCGAGCGGGATCGCGGGTGCTCGTCCTGTGATCCGCGCATGCGCCTCGTCGACTCGCGCGGCCGCCGCGGCGATCGCGTACGGGAGCCGCACGACGCGACGTCGGTGGCCCGTCGCACGCGAGATCAGCCGCCACAGCTCGGCAAGCGAGAGATTGACGCCGCCGGCGATGTAGCGCTCGTGAGGGCGGCCGTGTTCGAGCGCGAGGACGTGGGCCGCGGCGACATCCTCCACCGGGACGACGTTCATCCCGCCGCCGAGCGTGGCGGGCATCCGGCCGCGCATGAGGTCGACGACGATCTTGCCCGTCGGAGTCGGCCGGTGATCGCCGGGGCCGATCGGCGCCGTCGGCAGCACGGTGACGACCGGGACCCGCGCGGTCATCGCAGCTCGCTCCTGCAGGAGCTTCGATCCGTGGTATGTCGGTGGGCCCGCGTGCGGCGCGGCCCAGCTGTCCTCGCGCACCGGGATCGAACCCCGCGCAGGTGCGAGCGCCGACGAGCTCGACGTGACGACGCAGCGCTCCACCCCCGCGATGCGGGCCGCCTCGAGGAGACCGTCGGTGCCGCCGACGTTGACCGTCGCGATGGCCGCGCCATCCCGCGGTGCGAACGAGTACAGCGCGGCGGTGTGCACGACGTACCGGCAGCCGCGCAGCGCGCCGACGAGTGACGCGGGTGAGCGAAGGTCGCCCGGCACCGCGATGACACCGGGAGGCAGCTCGCACGGGCTCCGCACGAGGGCGCGGACGCGATACCCGCGATCCAGCAGCGCGGTGAGCACGTGCGACCCGACGAAGCCCGAGGCGCCGGTGAGGAACACCTCGCCGGCCTCGGTCGCCGGCTGCACTGCGGTCACGTCAGTTGAGCTGCGGCACCGTTCCGCGAGGGCGGAGGCTGTCGGTGGCTGCCCGCAACGACTTGCGCAGCGACGCCGAGGTGGCGACCACGGCGGTCGGCTCGTAGCCGCAATGCGCCATGCAGTTCCCGCACCGCTCGTCACGCCCCCTGCCGTATTTCTCCCACTGGGTGGTCTCGATCAGCTCCTTGTACGACGAGGCGTATCCGTCGGACATCAGATAGCAGGGGCGCTGCCAGCCGAGCACCGAGTAGCTGGGGATGCCCCACGCGGTGCAGCTGAAATCGACCTTGCCCTCGAGGAAGTCGAGGAAGAGCGGGGAGTGGTTCAGGCGCCACTTCTTGCGGCGATCCCCGGCGAATGCCTCGCGGAAGAGCGCGTGGGTGCGCTCGACGTTGAGCCAGTGGTCCTGGTCGGGGGCCTTCTCGTACGCGAACCCCGGCGAGATCTGCATGCTGTCGACACCGACCTCGTCGTTGAGGAAGTCGAGCACCCCACGGATCGAACTCGCGTCGTCCTGGTCGAAGAACGTGGTGTTGGTGGTGACCCGGAAGCCACGCCGCTTGGCGGCTGCGATCGCCGCGATCGCCTTGTCGAACACGCCCGTCCTGCACACGGACTCGTCGTGGCGCTCGCGAAGACCGTCGATGTGGATCGAGAACGAGAAGTACGGCGACGGTGTGAACAGGTCGAGCTTCTTCTCGAGCAGGATCGCGTTGGTGCAGAGGTACACGTAGCGCTTGCGTGCGACAAGGGCAGCGACGATCTGATCGATCTCCTTGTGCACCAGCGGTTCGCCACCGGCGATCGACACCATCGGCGCCTCGCACTCCTCGACCGCGTCGATGCACTGCTGCACCGTGAGGCGGCGCTGCAGAATGCTGTCCGGGTGCTGGATCTTGCCGCATCCCGCGCAGGCGAGGTTGCATTGGTAGAGCGGTTCGAGCTGGAGCACCAGCGCGAACTTCTCGTTGCGCCGCAGCCGTTGCTTCGCAACGTATGTCCCAACCCGCATCGCCTGTCGCAGTGGCACCGCCATGGCTCGCTCCTTTGTCCTGTTCCAGCTTACGTTCGCGCGACGAGCACGCGCTCGACCCCACGTTCCGCCGCCATCGGTTCGCTTCCCGCCAGCGCAAGGGTCGGGAAGACGTGACGATAGAGGTGGTAGTTGATGTAGAAGTCCCCGGGGAACCCGGTGCCGGTGTGCTCGGCCTCGTCCCACGTCCCATCGCGCTGGCGTTCCTCGAGGAATGCCCGGCCGCGCGCGCACGCGGGATCGCTCGCGAGCCCTCCCAGCTGCAGCGTCAGCATCGCCCACGCGGTCTGTGACGGTGTGCTCGTGCCGACTCCCGCGAACGACTCGTCGACGTACGAGTGACACGTCTCGCCCCAGCCGCCGTCCGCGTTCTGCACGGTGCGGAGCCACGCGATCGCCTTGCGCACCATGTCGTCGCCGGCGCCGATCGCGGCGAGCGCGCTGACAACGCACCAGGTCCCGTAGATGTGGTTCACCCCCCAGCGGCCGAACCACGAACCCCATGGACGCTGCGTGCGCCGGAGGTACGCGAGCCCCGACCGCACGTCCGCGTCCTCGGTGCCCGCGCCGGCGGCGGCGAGCATCTCCACGACATGCGCCGTGACGTCCTCGCTCGGAGGGTCGAGCATCGCGCCGAAGTCGGCGAACGGCAGCCGGTACACGAGCTGCCGCGTGTTGTCCTTGTCGAACGCCGCCCACGCGCCGTTGCTGGAGCGCATCGCGCGACACCATCGCACCGCATCGGCCACCGGTTTCGCGACGCGGTCCGCGTCGCCGGACTCGAGCAGCGCCAGCACCACGACCGCGGTGTCGTCGACGTCCGGGTAGATGTCGTTGTCGAATTCGAATGCCCACCCGCCGCACCCGTCGAGGGGCACCTTCACCTGCCAGTCACCGCCGCCCGAGATCTGCTCGGCGAGCACCCAGTCGACCGCGCTGCGGAGCGCCGGGTGCTCGCGAGCAAGACCCGCCTTGCGCAGTGCGAGCATCGCCCACGCCGTGTCCCAGACCGGGGACATGCACGCCTGCAGGCGCCAGCCGTCACGGTCGTCGATGGCGAAGCGGCGCAGCCCCTCGAGACCACGACGCATCACGGGATGGTCGAGGCCCATGCCCTCGAGGTTGAGCGCGATGAGCGAGTACACCCACGGGGGCTGGATGCCGCCCCAGCTCCCGTCTGCCTCCTGGCGCTCGGTGATCCAGTCCACGAGACGGCGCCGCGACGAGGCGCGGCCCGGTTGCACGGGAAGCCGCTCGTACAGCTTCTGCAGGTGGTCGAGCCAGATGAAAGGACCGGAGCCGGCGACGCGATGGAGGCGGCCGGCGGTGCCCGGGGCGATGAGCTCTTTGACGCTGAGGCCGAGGTCGCGCACCGGCCGGCGGGAGATGACGATGAGCAGCGGTGCCACGGTTCCCCGTGCCCAGCACGCGAAGTCGTAGAGGTTGAGCGGCGCCCAGGAGGGCAGCCGGACCAGCTCGGGGGGCATGCTCGGCACGCCGTCCCACGGGTACGCGCCGAACAGCGCGAGCCAGATCTTGGTGAAGACGCGCGCCTCGCTCACCCCACCCTGATCGAGGATGAAGCGCAAGGCCTTGCGCAGCTGCGGCTGCGAGGCGTCGAGCCCCAGCACGCGCAGCGCGACGTACGCCTCGATCGTCGTGCTGAGGTCGCCGGGCGCCTCGTGATACAGGCCCCAGGTGCCGTCGTCGCGCTGGGTGCCGAGGATGTGCCTGATCGCCCCGTCTCGGATGCCGGCGTGGTCAACCCCGAGGAACCGCAGCAGGAGAACGTGCTCGGCGGTCATCGTGACGTTGGTCTCGAGCTCTCCGCTCCACCAGCCGGCCCGGTCCTGCTGCCCGAGCAGCCAGTCGACGGCCGAGCGCAGCGATTCAGACGGCACCGGCAGCCTCCAGCGCAGCCCCGTTGCTCCGAGCCCGCGGCGGCGCCGTCCATGAGGCGGCGTTGCGGAACAGGGTGTGTGCTGCCGTGCGCCCGCTGCGCACCGCTGACTCGATCGTGGCGGGCCACCCCGTGTCGGTCCACGCTCCGGCGATCACGAGGTTGGAGAGTGTGGTCGACGGGCCCGGGCGATGCACCCCCGGCACGGGGATGAACGTCGCCTCGGGGTCGCGGGTTGCGGCGCCGCGGAGCAGCCGTGCCCTGCCGGCTTCGGGAAGCACCGACGCGAGTGCGCTCCGCCCCAGCTCCACGAGCTCACGCTCAGGGCGCTGGACGAGCGTGTCGGCAGCGCTGAGGCTGCAGCACACGTAGCCGGGCGACTTCTCGAAGACCCACTGCACCGGCGAGTCGAGCAGCGCGGCGAAGTCGCAGCCGAGCACCGGCCGGTCGTACCAGAGGTGCACGTCGACGATGGGCATGGCCTCGAACGCGTCGAGACCGCCGACGCCGTATGCCGGCGCATCCTCGAGGATCGCGCCAAGCCGTCGCGGCGGAACGGCGAGCACGCACGCGTCGCACGCCGCGCCCGCGCCGCCGCTCAACTTCACCCCGGTGACCCGATCACCGTCCCGGTGGAGCCCGACCACCGCCTGACGCAGGTGCACGCCCTCGAGCCGCTCCGCCGCGGCCTCCGCGAGGCGTGCCAGCGGGACCTTCAGATACGCGATTCGCGCGGCGCCCCGGTCCCCGAGGAACGCCGTCCGGATGACGAACAGCCCCATCACCGCGGAGACGCGGTCGAGTGGTGCGTTGAGCGCGGGCACGAGGAACGGCTCCCAGAACGCGCGGAGCGCGCGGGGACCCTGGCGGTGGCGTCGCAGCCAGGTGGCCATGTCGCCCTCCGGCGCGGTGTCGCGGCGGGCGGCGAGGAGTGCTGCTCCAACCTGCAGGCGGTCGAGGCCACCGAGGTGCGGGTAGCGCGCGAACCCGGTCATCAGATGCATGGGGGCGGGCAGCTCCGCAGCGCGAAGGTGCGCGGGTGGACGGTGCGCGGAGAGCACGGTCACCTCGAAGCGCTCCTGGATGTAGAGGTCGTCGCTCATCCCCAGCTCGGCGATGAGGTCCAGCGTCGCGGTGCAGCACGCGAGCACGACGTGCTGGCCGCAGTCGACCTCGTGACCCTCGACCTCGAACGACGTCGTCTTGCCGCCGAGGAGGCGGGATCGCTCGTAGAGGTCGACGCGCCATCCCCGCTTCGCGAGCGCGAGGCCCGCTGCGAGGCCGGCGAGCCCCGCACCGACGACGGCGACACGCGGGTCGTGCCTCATACCGCCGCCAGCCATGACCGCGCCATCACGCCGAGCTTCGCCGCCTTGGAGAGTCGCGCTCTGCCCCGCAGCGGCAGCTCCGGGTCCGCCTCGATGCGATCGAGGATCCCGAGGTAGATGCCCGCCATCGTGCGCACGCAGACGGCCGGCTGCCTCGGAATCGAACTCGGTGACGCGAATGCCGTCGGCGTGCAGGGTTCTCGCGCGCGCCACCTGCATCGCGACGAACGCATGCCATCCGGGCGCGACCCGGCCCTCGAGCACGTCGGACTCGCTGATGCCGAACCGCGCGAGCTCGTCGGCGGGCAGGTAGATGCGTCCGCGCTCGGCGTCCTCGCGCACGTCGCGCAGGATGTTGATGAGCTGCAGCGCCACGCCGAGCTGGTCTGCGCGCTCGAGCGCGGCGGGGTCGCGGAACCCGAAGATGCGCACGCACATCCTGCCGACCACCGACGCGACGAGCGTGGCGTATGCGGACAGCTCATCCCAGGTCCGGTAGCGCGTCGTGGTGAGGTCCATGGCGACGCCGTCGATGAGCATGTCGAGCTCTTCCATGGGGATGGCATGCCGGCGCATCGCAACCGCGAGCAGCCCCATCACCGGGTCGGTGCTGTCGCCCGGGCGCGTCTCACGGAGGCGCCGGCGGTGGTGCTCGAGACGCGCGTTGCGCGACGCGCGCCCGTCGAGGTCGGCATCGTCGTCGACCTGACGGGCGAAGCAGTACAGCGAGTAGATCGCGATCCGCTGCTGACGTGGCAGCGCGATGAAACCCCAGTAGAAGTTGGCGGCTTCACGGCGCGCCATGTCCTCGCAGTAGCGCTCGGAGGCGCGCATGTCGGGCAGGGTCACCGTGTCAAGCACGGGGGTCTCCCATCCCGGGCACCGCGCGCACCGCGGGGCGCTGCGACGTGTCGCGGCGAACGCCTCGCGCCAGCGCCTCGCTGACGATGCGCAGGCGCGCGGGTGTCTCGACCACGGGACGCTGCGTCGCGGTCCGGTAGTTGCACGCGCCCACCGCATCGAGGATCGCCTCACCGCCGAGGCGATAGAGCGCGAGCTGCACCCGGAGACGCGCGGGCGCGAGCGTCTCGAGCTCGCGGCCGGATGCGAGGAGCGCCCGCGCCCGCTCGCACATGAGACGGACCGCACCCTGGTCACCGTGCTCACGGATCTCGCACTGCAGCAGGTAGGTCCTTCCAAGGCGCGCGTCCACCGAGACGTCCTGCGCGAAGTTCGCGAGCTGGAGCCCGATGCACACGTCGTCGCTGAGGGCGGGCGCGGCGGGATCGTCGATGCCGAACACGCGCAGCACCATGCGACCGACCGGTGCGGCGGAACGCGTGCAGTACGCACGCAGCGCGGGCCAGTCCTCGTACGTCGCGACACGCTGATCCTGCAGGTTGGCGTCGATGAGATCGAGGAAGGGCTGCGCGTCGAGCCCCGTCCGTCCGGCGGTCTCGGCGAGCGCGACCAGCACCGGATGCGTCCGTTCGCCGCGGACGAAGCTCTCCTCGACGTCGTCGCGCCAGCGCGTGAGTCGCCGTGTCGCGAGCTCACGATCGCCGCTCTCGTCGCCGAGGTCGTCGGTGTGGCGGCAGAACGCGTACACCCTGGTGAGATCGCGACGCAGCGACCGCGGCGAGAGCCGCGACGCGACCGTGAAGTTCTCGTAGTGCCGCACCATCTCCCGGCAGTACGCATCCGCGGCGTCGAGGCCCGCGATCCTCTGCGGCGCCATCAGTGCGCCCGCCCCTCGCAGGGTGTGAGCCGAGCCTCGCTCCTGAGGTCGATGACACCTGTGGCGCCGACGCAGAACATCGCAAGACGCAACTCTTCGAGGATCACGGCGACCGCGTCGTCGAGGGCATCGTCGCCGTCGGCCGCCGCGCGCAGCAATCCGCCCGCGATGCCAACCGAATCCGCACCGAGCGCCAGCGCTTTCGCGACGTCGATCCCGTCGCGCACGCCGCCGCTTGCGATGAGCATCCGCCCCGGCGCCACGCGCCTCGCCTGGATCAGCGCCTCCGTGGTTGGAATGCCCCAGCCCGCGAACGCCGCCGCGACGCGTGCGCGCACGGGGTCGCTGATGCGGTGGCGCTCCACCTCGCTCCACGACGTCCCGCCGGCACCCGCGACGTCCACCGCGGCCACCCCGGCCTCGAACAGACTGACCACCAGCTCCTCGGAGATCCCCCAGCCGACCTCCTTGACGATCACCGGTGCCCCGAGCTGCTCGCACACGGTTGCGATCCGCGCGAGGAGCCCGCGAAACACGGTGTTGCCCGCAGGCTGCAGCGCTTCCTGCAGCGGATTGAGATGCAGCACGAGCGCGTCGGCGCGGAGGACACCGAGGAGATGGCGGCACGCATCGACGTCGACGCCGAGGTTGAGCTGCACCGCACCGAGGTTGGCGAGCAACGGCACGTCCGGCGCGATGTCGCGCACGTCGAACGTCGGCAGGACGTCCGGTTGTTCGAGCAGCACGCGACAGGAACCGAGACCCATCGCAAGGCGCTGCTCGTGCGCGACCCGCGCGAGCCGGCGGTTGATCACGCGCGCCTGCTCGGTGCCGCCGGTCATGCACGAGACGAGCAGCGGTGCGCCGACCGGCCGGTCGAGGAACGTTGTTCGCAGGTCGACGTCGTCGAGGTCGATCTCAGGGAGCCCGCGATGCACGAAGCGCCAGCCGTCGAACCCGGTCTCCACGCCCTTGGCGGCGACGTCCTCGTGAATGTTGATGCGCAGGTGCTCGTCCTTGCGGGACGCCGTGGGCGAGCCGGAGGGCGTGTCGGTGCTCGAGCTAGCGGTTGCGTTCAGCAACATGGATGGCGAGGTCCGCGAAGTCGGTGAGCGCCTGGTCGCCGAGCCCGGTCAGCGCTGCGACGGCGTCCCGCGCAAGCACCATGGGGACGCCGGCGGTCAGCGCCGGGCCGCCCAACTCCTCGAGCAGCGCTCGCAGCCGGAACTCGCCGCCCGGCTCGCGCTCGCCAAAGAGACGCCGCAGCTCGCGGCGCCGCACCGGGGTGGCCACCTCGTAGGCGGCGACGACCGGGTAGGTCAGCTTGCGCCGGCGGAGGTCGCCGCTCCGTCCCTTGCCGGTGACCTCGGGATTGCCCCAGGTCCCGAGCCAGTCGTCGCGCACCTGGAACGCGAGCCCGAGCAGGCGGCCCGCGGCGTCGAAGCGCTGCGCCACGGTGCGCGGCGCGCCCGCCATCACGGCCCCCGAGGCCATCGCAGCTCCGAGCAGCGCGCCAGTCTTCATGGTGGCGAGCCGGAGGTAGGTGGCCTGCGACGCGCCCGGCCGCCCCTCGAGCGACAGGTCGAGGCACTGGCCCTCGACGACCTGCACCACGGCATTGCTCAGGAGGTGGGCCGCGCGCATCCTCCGCCCGGGCCGGGGGCCCGGCGCCAGCAGCGAGGTCAGCGCCGCGGCGAACATGCCGTCGCCGGCGTTGATGCCCTGCTCGCTCCCCCAGATCGCCCACACCGCCGGGCGATGCCGGCGGAGCTGGTCGCAGTCCTGGATGTCGTCGTGGATGAGCGTGAAGTTGTGGATCAGCTCCACCGACACCGCGGCGGGGAGGGCCCAGGCCGGGTCACCGCCGAGGGCCTCGCACGCCCAGAGGGCCAACGCGGGACGGATGCGCTTGCCGGCGGGTTCGTTGGCCGGCCGCCCATCGACGTCGGTCCAGCCGAGGTGGTACGCGGTCATCTGCCGGAGCAGCCCCCGCATGCGGGGTGCCACGCCGCGAAGCCCGGCGTCGAGCAGATCGACGTGCCGATCCAGCAGCGCCGGCTGACCCTCGAGCGGAGCCGGCGCGTCGATGTCGAGAACGCGTTCCGCCAATTGGCCTCCCCTGCAAGGAAGCTTGTTACGCCATAACCGTTGTCGAATGGTAACGGTCGGTGTTCCGCGGCGGCAAGCCGCTCAATCGACGCTCGATGCCGCCGTGCCCGCCGCAGGGAGGGTCACCAGGAACTCAGTTCCCTTGCGCGGTTCCGACGTGACGCTGACGGTGCCCCCGTGCGCCTCGACGACGTGGCGGACGATCGCGAGCCCGAGCCCCGAGCCCTCGCCGTCACGCTGGCGCGAGCTGTCGGCCTTCCAGAACCGCTCGTAGATCCGCGGCAGGTCGGCGGGGGTGATCCCCACGCCCGTGTCGCGGCAGCGGAGGACGACGTGCCCCGGCCCACCCGGTGAGGCGCTGATCTCGATGCGCCCGCCCGCGGGGGTGAACTTGATCGCGTTGTGAGCGAGGTTGCGCAGCACCTGCCCGAGGTGCGAGGAGTCGCCGACGAGATCGGGGGTGCCCGCGTCGACACGCACGTCGAGTGACACGCCCTTGCTCTCGGCAAGGGGACGGAGCCGGTCGAGGCTGCTCATGAGCGTGACGATCGGGACGCGCTCGCTCACCATCGGCCGCAGTCCGGACTCGATGGTGCTCAGCTCGAGCAGCTCCTCGACCATCTGCGCCATGTGTGACGCCTCCTGGCCGATGCGCCGCACGAAGTCGGCAGCGGCTCCGGGATCCTCGAGCCCGCCGTTGGCGAGGGTCTCGGCGATGAGCTGCACCGCGGTGATGGGCGTGCGCAGCTCGTGCGACACGTTACTGACAAAGTCGCGCCGAACTCGTTCGAGGTGGTGCACGCGCGTCTCATCGCGCACCACCAGGATGGTGGCGAGGTCACCGTCGAGCGCGATGGCCCTCGCGTTGAAGTCGCGGTCGTGCAGCGTGATCGCGCGCTCCTCGACGTGGCCGCTCTGCCGCGCGGCGTCGATGAGGCGAATCAGGCGGTAGTCCACCTCGCCGGCGACGAAGGCCGACCCCTCGGCGAGGTCGAGACCGAGCAACCGCCGGGCCGATTCGTTGGCGAGCACGACCCGTCCGTTGACGTCGAGACCGATGACCCCGGGGTCGAGCAGCAGGCCGACCGCCCGCAGCACCGCAACATCGCCCGCTGCGGGCAGCGCGCCGGTCGCCTCGATCGCCTCCACCCGGGCGAGTATATGCTCGGTGCATGGCGTCCACTGCGGCCAAGCGCGTCCTCGTGGTCGAGGACGAGGATGCGATCCGCGAGACGCTGCGCTACAACCTGGTTCGCGAGGGCTACACCGTCATCGAGGCGGCGACCGGCCCCGAGGCGCTGACCCAGGCACGGGCCGAGCACCCCGACGTGATCCTGCTCGACGTCATGCTGCCGGGGCTCAGTGGCCTCGAGGTGTGCCGCGTGCTGCGGCAGGAGTCGTCGACACCCATCCTCATGCTGACGGCCAAGGGGTCCGAGGTCGACAAGGTGGTGGGCCTTCAGCTCGGCGCCGACGACTACGTGACCAAGCCGTTCTCGTTCAACGAGCTGCTCGCGCGGATCACCGCGCTGCTCCGCCGCTCGGAGATGAGCGGCCGCCCATCGGGAGCGCCGGAGGTGGAGGAGTTCGCCGGCTTCCGCATCGATCGCGCGGCCCGGACCGTCCATCTCGAGGGCGCGGAGTTGCGCCTCGCCCCGAAGGAGTTCGACCTGCTCTCGCTCCTGCTCCGCAACGCCGGCCGGGTGCTCTCGCGGCAGGCGATCATCGCCGCTGTGTGGGGCAACCGGTTCTACGGCGACCCCAAGACCGTGGACGTCCACGTCCGCTGGCTCCGCGAGAAGTTCGAGCCCTTCGCGCAGATGCCGTTCCGGATCACGACGGTCTTCGGCGTTGGCTATCGCCTCGATCGGATCGGCGCGGACGAGGCGTCCCCGTAAACTCGAAGCGGTACCGGAGGTAACGAGTGGACGCTGTGATCATCGGCGGCGGAGTCATCGGTCTCGCGGTGGCCTGGCAGGCTGCACGCGAAGGCCTCGAGGTCGCCCTCGTCGATCCGGATCCCGGTTCGGGAGCGTCCCATTTCGCCGCGGGGATGATCGCCCCGGTCGGCGAGGCCGAGTTCGGCGAGGACGCGGTGATCGCGGTGAACCAGGACTCCGCGGCACGCTACCCGGCCTTCGTCGCCGAGCTCGAGGCGGATTCGGGCATGTCCGCCGGCTACCGCCGTTGCGGCTCCCTCCACGTCGCTGTCGACGCTGACGAGCACGTCGCGCTCGAGCGCCAGTTCCGGCATCGCCAGGATCTGAGCCTCCCGGTCGTCAGGCTCACCTCACGCGAGACCCGCGACCTCGAGCCGCGGCTCTCCCCGTCCATACGGAGCGGCGTCCTCGTCGAGGGCGACCACCAGGTGGACCCGCGCGCGACGGTCTCGGCGCTGCTCGCCGCCTGCGCCCGCCGCGGGGTCGAGATCCACCGCAGCCGCGGGGCGCTGATCGTCGACGCCGGGAGGGTCGTCGGGGTCCGCCTCGACGGCGACGGGCGCATCGACGCGCCGCAGGCCGTCCTCGCCGCAGGGTGCTGGTCCGGGTGGGTCGCCGGCGTCCCTGAGGAGGACGTCCCGATGGTGCGGCCGGTCAAAGGGCAGATCCTCCGTCTTCGCGGGGAGCCGGAGATGATCACCCGGACGGTCCGCAGCAGCCGCGTGTACATCCTTCCGCGCGCCGACGGCCGCGTGGTCGTCGGGGGAACCGTCGAGGAGCGTGGGCTCGACACCACCGTGACCGCCGGCGCGGTCCTGGAGCTTCTCCGCGACGCCCGGGGGCTCGTCCCCGACATCGCGGAGCTGGAGCTCGTCGAGGCGTCCGCCGGGTTGCGGCCGGGTTCGCCCGACAACGCACCCATCGTCGGCGACGCGCTCACTGCCGGCCTCATCCTGGCGACCGGGCACTACCGGAACGGCTACCTCCTCGCGCCGGCCACCGCGGCTGCCGTGTCGGGAGCGCTTGCCGGCCGGCCGTGGCCCGAGCTCACCCGGCCCTGGCAGCCGGCGCGGTTCCGCCATCCAAGCCCGGTGATGGCGTGATCATCGTGGTGAACGGCGAGAGCCGCGAGGTCGCCGACGGTCTCGGCCTGACCGACCTGCTCCGCGAGATGCAGCTCCCGCCGGAGCAGCGCGGGATCGCGGTGGCGCGCAACGGCGACGTCGTGCTCCGGGCGAGCTGGCCCGAGACGACGCTCCTCGCCGGCGACCGCCTCGAGATCCTGCACGCCGTCCAGGGCGGATAGTGCCGGGAGCATCCGCATCGCCGGAAGCAGGAAGCTAGGGATCATGGACGACGTCCTCGTCATCGCCGGGGAGCGCTTCGACTCGCGGCTCATCATGGGCACGGGTGGGGCGTCGAGCCTCGACATCCTCGAGCAGGCGCTCGACGCCTCGGGTACCCGGATGGTCACGGTCGCGCTGCGCCGCCTCGATCCCGCGACCAGCGTGTCGTTCCTCGAGGTCGTCGCCGCGTCCGGGCGCCGGGTGCTGCCCAACACGGCCGGCTGCTACACGGCGCGCGACGCGGTCACCACCGCGAAGCTCGCCCGTGAGGCGTTCGAGACCAACTGGATCAAGCTCGAGGTGATCGCCGACGAGGACACGCTGCTTCCCGACGGCGCCGAGCTCCTGGTGGCCGCGGAGCAGCTCATCGACGACGGGTTCATCGTGCTGCCGTACGCCAATGACGACCCGGTCCTGGCACGGCGCCTGGAGGACCTCGGCTGTGCCGCGGTGATGCCGCTCGGCGCGCCGATCGGGAGCGGCTCGGGGATCCGCAACCCCTACAACCTGCGGATCATCCGCGAGCGCGCGCACGTGCCCGTGGTGCTCGACGCCGGCGTGGGCACCGCCTCGGACGCCGCGCTGGCGATGGAGCTCGGCTGCGATGCGGTGCTCGTGGCGAGCGCGATCACCCGTGCGGCCGACCCGCCGATGATGGCGCGCGCAATCGGGCAGGCCGTCGAGGCGGGGCGGCTCGCCTTCCGCGCCGGCCGGATCCCGCAGCGGCTCTACGCGCAGGCGTCCACCTCTGTCGAGGGGATGCCCGACCTGGGCGCACGCCCGAGGGTGCTGCCCGATCTCGGCGATGCCGGCGCCGGGTGACGCCCGGCGGGAGCGCCTCGCGCGCGCCCGCCTGTACGTCGTCATGGGCGCCCGGCAGGCGGAGGGGGACCTGACCGGGTTCCTCGACGCCGTCCTCGACGCGGGTGCCGACATCGTGCAGCTGCGCGAGAAAGAGGCCGAGGCGGGGGACCTGCTCCGCTGGAGCGAGGTGTTCCGGGCTGCGGCGGACCGGCACGGGGCGCTCTTCGTCATCAACGACCGGCCGGACCTCGCGCTCGCGGCGGGTGCTGACGGGGTGCACCTGGGTCAGAACGACCTGCCGGCGGCCTGGGCGCGCCGGGTCATCGGGCCGGATCTGCTGATCGGGCTCTCCACGCACGCTCCCGCCGAGTTCGATGCCGCCCCGTCCGAGGCGGACTATCTCTGCACCGGCCCGGTCTACGAGACGCCGACCAAGGCGGGCCGTCCCGCGACCGGCCTCGAATACGTCCGGCATGCCGCAGCACGGGAGCGGGACGGGTCGGAGGCACGGCCCTGGTTCGCGATCGGCGGCATCGGTCCCCAGACGCTCCCGGATGTCGTGGAAGCGGGCGCGTCGAGGATCGCGGTGGTCCGCGCGGTCACCGATGCACCGATCCCGCAGCTGCTGTGCTGGCGGCTGCGGGCGGAGCTTCTAGGTCTGGGACCGGTTTCTGATCTACCGACCCGCGCGGGGTCGAGACGTAAGCAGAACCCGCGGTAGCGGGCTTCGAGGCTTTGACGATGGCGGAGTGGAGCCCGTCGGCGACCTCGTGCGTGAACACCACGCTCACGTCGGCAAAGCCGGCGCCCGAGAGCAGATGCTCGTACTCGGTCTTTGCGAGTGCCCCCGCGATGCAGCCGACATAGCTGCCCCGCTCGCGCCGGTCCTCGGGGGTCAGACGGTCCTCCGCCACGACATCGCTCACGCCGATCCGGCCGCCCGGCGCCAGCACGCGGAACATCTCGGCGATCACCGCCGCCTTGTCGGTCGAGAGATTGATGACGCAATTCGAGATGACGACATCCACGGTTGCGGCCGGCAGAGGAATTGCCTCGATGGCTCCCTTGAGCCACTCGACATTCGCGATGCCGGCTTCCGCCGCGTTCTTCCGCGCCAGGGCAAGCATCTCCTCGGTCATGTCCAGCCCGTACACCTTTCCCTTCGGACCGACGCGGCGGGCGCTGAGCAGGACATCGATCCCGCCGCCGCTCCCGAGATCGAGCACCACCTCGCCCTCGTGGAGCGAGGCGACGGCGGTCGGGTTGCCGCACCCGAGGCTCGCAAGCACGGACGCCTCCGGCAGGCTCGCAAGCTCGTCGGTTGCGTACAGCGCGGCGCCGAAGTCAGCTCGCTCGGCGGGGCTGCAGCACGGCGCGCCGCCTTTGGAGGCGACGCGGGCGGCCTCCGCATAGTGCTCGCGGACTGCCTCACGCAATCCGGCCGCGTCCGTCAACGTGATGACTTCGCGTTCCTGGAGGCTCGCACCTCCACCACTGTCGTGCATGTCGTTCACCTCATGAGCTCGACAGCCGTCCGCGCGGTGGGCGACATCTTCGGGTTGAGTTGATAGAAGGCCCAGATACCACGCTTGAAGCTGCTGACCAGACCGGCCTCGCGGAGCCTGGCAAGGTGATGGCTGATGGTCGGTTGACCGAGGTCGAAGGCGGCCGTGAAGTCGCAGACGCAGACCGGCTCCGCCGCGGTTGCCAGGATGTGGACCATCTGGACGCGCGTCGGGTCGCCGAGCGCCTTGCAGATGGTGGCGAGCTCGTCGGCGCGGGCATCGGGCAGGGGAGGGCCGACGGGCTGGCAGCAGCCCTTGACCCGGTCGAGAATCCGGAGTGGCACGGCCACGGTGACGTCGGTTGCCATGGCTCCATTCTAACCATTGACAGACTTCGATGGAAGAGTCTATGATCGCGCGCAGTATCAATCGACGCTCATCGATAGGAGATGCGCCATGAACTGTGACTGCGATACCTGCACCTGCGACGGCGACTCGTGTGACTGCGGCTGCTGAGCATTGACAGCCTTCGCCGCCCGCCCGCTCGACGCGGTGCGCGCGTCGTTGACGGCCGAGTTCGCGGGGATCTTCAGCCAGGAGACCGTCGGCGAGTGCCTCGCCGACTCATATCGACGGCTTGACGCCAGGGCACGCGTGCAGACCTATCTGCCGATCTTCGCGGAACGCCTGGCACGCGAGCGTCTCCAGGCCAGCGCTCGTGTGGAGGGTAAGATCGTGACGACCGTGCCGGAGGTTCTGTTCGTCTGTGTCCACAATGCAGGCCGGTCACAGATGGCTGCGGCCCTGCTCGACCACCGCGCCGAGGGCGCAGTGCACGTGCGCTCAGCGGGATCCGATCCCGCTGATCAACTCAATCCGGCGGTCGTGGAGGCCATGCGCGAGATCGGGCTGGATATCGCTCGCGAGTTCCCCAAGCCGCTCACCGACGAGGTGGTGAGAGCCGCCGACGTGGTGATCACCATGGGGTGCGGCGATGCCTGCCCGCTGTATCCCGGGAAGCGCTATCTCGATTGGGATCTCGAGGACCCGGCGGGCAAGCCGCTCGCCACGGTCCGGCGCATTCGCGACGAGATCGATGGCCGGGTGCAGGCTCTCCTGAGCGAGCTGCTGCCCGCGCCCGCACCTCGCTGAGCGGCTCAGGGCTGGAGATGGCGACGGCGGCGGCAAGCCCCATCCCTGAGCGCACACCGGCGGAGGCACCCGGCGCTCGAGCAGCCGCTCCAGCGCGGCTGTCCCTCTTCAACCGGTTCCTGCCGCTTGTGGATCGTCCTCGCCATGGCGGCCGGCGTCGGGCTCGGCCGGGTCTGGCCGGGCCTGGGGAGTGCCCTGGGACGCTGGCAGATCCACAGCGTCTCGGTGCCGATCGCGATCGGCCTGCTCTGGATGATGTACCCGGTGCTCGCGAAGGTCCGATACACGCGCTTCGGCGCGGTGACTCGCGACTGGCGGGTGCTGCTGACCGCGCTCGTCCTCAACTGGGTGATCGGGCCGGCGCTGATGTTCGCCCTGGCGTGGCTCATGCTCCCCGACGAGCCTGCCTTCCGCACCGGGCTCATCATGGTGGGCCTCGCGCGCTGCATCGCGATGGTGCTCGTGTGGAACCAGCTCGCGTGTGGTGACAACGAGTATGCCGCTGTCCTCGTCGCACTCAACGCGCTCTTCCAGGTCACGGTGTACGCGGCGCTGGCCTTCTTCTACCTCGACGTCCTGCCGGGCTGGCTCGGACTCGCGCGGCAGAACGTGTCGGTCGATGTCGGCACCGTCGCGACGATGGTCGCAATCTTCCTTGGAGTGCCGTTGGTTTCCGGCTTTCTGACACGCGTCACGCTGGTTCGCCGGCGCGGCGAGGAGTGGTACGAGAATCGATTCATCGCGAAGATCGGGCCCAAGGCTATATGGGGTCTGCTTTTCACCATCGTCGTGATGTTCACGCTCAAGGGTGACACCATCACGACGATTCCCCTGTCGGTGCTGCGTATCGCCTTGCCGCTGCTCGCCTATTTCGCCGTGATGTTCACGGTGGCCATGCTCGGCAGCCGCAGCCTCGGGTTTGCATACGAGAAGAGCGCAACACTGTCCTTCACCGCGGCGAGCAACGACTTCGAACTCGCCATCGCCGTCACGGTCGCCGTGTTCGGGATC
>CAVQLW010000012.1:0-37942 GCA_963713485.1 Candidatus Dormiibacterota bacterium | reverse complement strand
CTGGGCGCCTGCTCACCACGTTGCTCGAATCGGCCGGGCTCGACCGGCGGGACATCTACATCACCAACATCGTGAAGTGCAGGCCGCCGCGCAACCGGGATCCGGAGCCCGTCGAGGTCGACGCCTGCAGCCACTTCCTCGATGAGCAGATCGACCTGCTCCAACCCGACGTCATCCTCCTGCTCGGCCGTCACGCGCTGACGCGGTTGCTGCCCGGCGCCGGGGGCATCTCTCGTCTCCACGGGGAGCGCCTGCGCCGGGACGACCGCGTCTTCGTGCCCCTGTACCACCCCGCGGCCGCGCTGTACAACGCCGGGCTCAAGGAGACGCTCGAGGCCGACATGCGACGCGTACGCGGGTACCTCAACGATGCGGAGGCTGCCCGTGCCCGCAGGGCCGCCGGCGTTTCGGCATCGGAGATGCGCACGGTCGCGAGCGCGCCGGGCGGCGACCAGATGGACCTCTTTTGACGGATCCAACCGGGGCGGGCCAGCTGACCCTCATCCCGCTCGGAGGGCTCGGCGAGATCGGGCGCAACATGATGGCGATCGCCTGCGGCGACGACATCGTGGTCATCGACACCGGGCTCATGTTCCCGGAGCAGGAGATGCTCGGGGTGGACCTCGTGATCCCGGACATCAGCTGGCTGCAGGATCGCGTCGGCATGGTCCGGGGCATCGTCCTGACCCACGGCCACGAGGATCACATCGGCGCATTGCCCTATGTGCTTCCCCGCCTTCCGGTGCCCGTGTACGGGACGGCGCTGACGCTCGGGTTCCTGCGCAACAAGCTCCGCGAGCACGGCCTCATCGAGTTCGACCGAGCTGCACACGGTGCGTGCCGGCGAGTCGCGCACGCTCGGGTGCTTCGACGTCGAGTGGGTGCACGCGACACACTCGATTCCCGATGCGTGCGCGCTCGTCGTGCGCACACCGGCCGGGACCATCGTGCACTCGGGTGACTTCAAGATCGACAGCACTCCGGTGCAGGGTGAGCCGCCCGACCTCGCACGGCTCGCGCGCATCGGCGACGAGGGCGTGCTGCTCCTGCTGAGCGACAGCACCAACGCCGAGCAGGAGGGGACGACGCCGAGCGAGCGCAGCGTCGGTGAGGGGCTGGCGCCGATCTTCGCCGGCGCCGAGGGCAGGATCCTCATGGCGACGTTCGCGTCGAACATCTCGAGGCTGCAGCAGGCGATCGACGCCGCCCAGGCGAGCGGCCGCAAGTGCTTCATCGTCGGGCGTTCGATGCTCAAGAACATCAAGGTCGCCGAGGAGCTGGGGTATCTCCACGTGCCGTCGGGACTGTTCGTGTCCCCGAAGGAGCACGAGCAGGTGCCGGACAACGAGCTCGCGATCCTCTGCACCGGGGCGCAGGGCGAGCCGCTGTCCGCGCTGGTGCGCATCGCGGCCGGCGAGCACCGGATGGTGAGCCTCAAGGACCGCGACACCGTGGTGATCAGCGCGAACCCGATCCCGGGCAACGAGGAGTTGGTGCACCGGACCATCAACAATCTCTACCGCCACGGTGCGCGCGTCTTCAACTCCTCGCGTCACCGCGTCCATGCGTCGGGACACGCGAGCCGCGAGGAGCTCAAGATCCTGCTGACGCTCACGCGCCCGCGCTACTTCATCCCGGTGCACGGCGAGTACCGGCACCTCGCGCTGCACGCCGACCTCGCGCGGTCGGTCGGCATCCCGTCCGATCGTGTGCTCGCGATCGACAACGGCACCGTCATCGCCATCGACGAGCACGGCATCCGGCAGACCGGCGAGCGCGTGCGGTCCGGGTACGTCTACGTCGACGGGCTCAGCATCGAGGAGGCCACCGACGTCGTCTTCCGCGACCGCCAGCAGCTGGCACAGGACGGTGTGATCCTCGTCGTGCTCACCGTGGAGCGCTCGAGCGGGGCGGTGGTCGCAGGACCCGACCTCGTGTCCCGCGGCTTCGTGGACGACGACAACGACGCGCTCTTCGCGGAGGCGCGCGAGCACGTGCTGGCGCTCGTCTCGCGGCTCACCCCGGATGCCGGGTGGGGGGCGTGGCAGGGCGCGATCCACGAGGGGCTCTCGCGCTTCCTCTACAAGAACACGCGACGCCGGCCCCTGATCCTGCCGCTCGTCACCGAGGTGTGACGGGGCGCTCCGACGGCCGGTCACAAAACGGCAAACACCGCCGATCCCGGCCCCGACTTTCCCGTACAGTCACGGCCCATGCATCAGGAACCGGACGGGAGCTGGCACGCCGACCTCGATCCCGTTCCCGACACGGTGACCACGCCCACCCTCGCACCGGTGGCGACGCCCGCTCCGCCATCCGCGGCGCCGCCGGCCGCCGATCCGTCGGCGCCCGGGTTCGCACTGCCGTCCGGGCTCCAGCCCGGGACGGGAACACCGCCGGCGGGGACGCGCGCCCGCAATCGCCGCCTGGGGCGGCGGGGCGGGGTGGTCGGACTCATCGTCGTGATCCTGGTCGTCGCAGCGAAGTTGCTGCTGTTCTCCGGCGCGTTCCGCCTGTTCTCGGTCGCGACCGCGCCGACGTACCACGCGCCGGCGTCGATCGCGGGTGACGCGAAGAGCTCCGACCCGTCGATCAAGAGCACCGTCAGCGAGCTCGTGTCGGGCATCCAGCTGCCGTCGCTGCAGGGCGGCCACGTGGAAGGGGCCGGCTACGCCGACGGCCAGGGAACCCTCGACTACATGATCGTGATCGGCCAGGACAACGCGAACGACGACTCGCCGCGCACCGGGATGGATCTGGATTCGCAGTTCGCGGGGGTGACGGACACGACGCTCTCGCCGCTCACCACCTCGAGCTTCAACGGGGTCACCCTCGACTGCGCCACCGCCACGACCACGAGCGGGACCACCACCGCGTCGTTCAACGCCTGCGACTGGTACAACGCCGACGCCGCCGGCTTCTTTGTGGACGACAAGTCGGCAAACCTGCCGGCGACCGTGCAGCTGGCGACGTCGGTGCTGACCGCGATGACGAGGTAGGCCTTCGACTCACGTTCCACAGTCACCGCGAGCACACATCCGTGTAGTATGGGCACGGATGTTCGACACGGCCCGCACCGGTGGTGACGCTCAGGCGCCTCGCGCTGCCGCTCTTGTTTCGTCGGTTTTGCTGATAGCATCCTGGCTGATCCAGGGGCATCGGTAGCCCGTCTTCCACGCGTCCCACATCGAGTTCACGCTATGGCTCGCTCCGCCCCGACCCGACCGTCGCGTCAGCGCGCGGCCGCACCGCGACGGCCCGCCGCGCGCTCCCGCTCGCGCGGAGCGTCGTCGCCGCGCGCGCCGCTGCTGCATCGCGACCTGCGCCGTGAGCTGACCGGGATCGGGGCGATCGGCGCGGGCATGATCCTCGCCGCGGTCCTCCTCCTCCCGGGTGGGGGAGCGGTGGCGGGCCCGTTGCACGACGGGCTCTTCACGGCGTTCGGCGCGGGGGCGTGGATCGGCGTCGCCGGGCTCGTGCTCACCGGGTCGCGCCTCTGTCTGTCCCCCGAGTGGCGGGCCGGTACGAGGGCGGCCATCGGCAGTGCGGTGGCGATGGTCGCCCTCCTCGGACTCGCCGGGATGCTCGGTAACGACGCCGGCACCCTGGGACGCTGGATCGGAGACGGCGTGCGTCACGTGCTCGGTGGCGCCGGCGCCGGCGCCGCCTTCGTGGTGATCGCCTTTCTCGGTGTCATCCTCGCGACCGACCTCAGAACCGGCGCGGCACTGCGTGCGATCGGCGCGTGGTTCGCCGCTGAGGGTGTGGGAACGCGTCGCGAGCGGTCTGACCACGGCGCCTCGCCCGCCGCCCGAACGAGGTCGTTTCCGCCGGCATCACCCGACCACGCCACGGAGCTCGCCGGCGTTCCGGTGCCGCTCGCGTTCGAGACGCGAGCGCCCGCGCCGCCGCCGCTCCCTCCACCCACCGCGTTCCTCGACCCGGAGGAACCCCTGGCAACGGGCGACGACCTCGGCGAGCACGGTTTCACGCGCGAGTTCGAGGGGGTGCCCGCGACGCCGGGAGGTGCCGCGCCGCCGGCGATCGGGCCGGTGCCGGAGGTCGGGGTCGGTCATGCGTCGCTGATCAACGACGAGCCGGAGAAGGTCTGGGTGCTCCCGACCGCTGAGATCCTCGACACCATCACCGGCAAGCGCGAACGTCTCGCGGCCGAAGTTCGTGCCACAGGTGACAAGATCGTCAGCACCCTCCAGTCCTTCGGCATCGAGACCCGGATCGTCGGCGCCAACAGCGGGCCGACGGTGACCCAGTACGAGCTGCAACCGGCGGTCGGTGTCCCGGTGCGGCGGATCCTCGGTTACCAGACCGACCTCGCACTCGCGCTCGCCGCGCCGATCAGGATTCAGCCGTTCATCCCGGGCAAGTCCGCGATCGGCGTCGAGGTGCCGAACAAGGCCGCGCAGCTCGTGAGCCTGAAGGAGACCGTTGAGTCACCGGCGTTCGTCGACCGGCGCAACCGCCTCAGCGTCGCGCTCGGCGCGGACGTGAGCGGCCATCCCGTCATCGGCGACCTCACGAGGATGCCCCACCTGCTCATCGCCGGCGCCACCGGGAGCGGCAAGTCGGTGTGCATCAACGCGGTGCTCGGCGGCTTCCTGCTGCAGGCGACGCCGGCGCAGCTCAAGATGATCCTCATCGATCCGAAGCGGGTCGAGCTCTCGAACTTCGGGGACCTGCCCCACCTGCTCGTCCCGGTGGTCGTCGAACCCGAGTCCGCTGTGGCGGCGCTGCGCTGGGCGGTCAAGGAGATGGAGGAGCGGTACAAGCTCTTCGCGTCGCACGGCGCCCGCAACATCGTCGCCTTCAACGAGCGCGCGCCCGGACTGGGAGTCGCTCCGCTGCCGTACGTCGTGATCGTCATCGACGAGCTCGCCGACCTCATGATGGTGGCGGCGGGGGAGATCGAGGACCTCATCTGCAGGATCGCGCAGCTCGCGCGAGCCGTCGGGCTGCACCTCATCGTCGCGACGCAGCGCCCGTCCGCCGACATCATCACCGGGCTGATCAAGGCGAACATCCCGAGCCGCGTGGCATTCGCCGTGTCGAGCGGGGTGGACTCCCGCGTCATCCTCGACGAGATGGGGGCGGAGAAGCTGCTCGGCCGCGGCGACATGCTCTACCTGCCGATCGACGAGGGCAAGCCAAGGCGGTTGCAGGGGGCGTTCGTCAGCGATCGCGAGCTCGACACGCTCATCGGACACTGGAAGCAGCAGGGAAAGCCCGAGTACCAGGAGGAGATCTTCACCGTCGAGGCGACGGTGTCGTGGGCCCGCGACGCCACCAAGCGCGACCCGCTCTTCGCGAAGGCGGCGCACACCGTCGCCGCCGAGGGCAGGGCCGCGGCGTCACTCCTCCAGCGCAAGCTCAGCGTCGGCTACACCCGTGCGGCGCGCCTCATCGACCAGCTCGCGGAGCATGGGGTGGTGGGACCGTTCGAGGGCAGCAAGTCCCGTGACGTGCTGATGGACGTGTTCCAGGTCGACGAGCTCCTGTCAGACCTCGGCGACGAGTAGCGCCGGCGGATCGGGCGGCACCGGCACCGGCCGCCGGCCGTGGGGTCGCGCTGGGGTGGATGAACTCTCGGTATCCTCAACAGGTCATGCCGCAGGACCACAGCTTCGACGTCGTCAGTGAGTTCGATCGTCAGGAGCTGGTGAACGCGGTCGACCAGGCGAGGCGCGAGATCACCACCCGGTACGACTTCAAGGGCGTCACCGTCGAGATCACCCTCGAGGACGAATCGATCACGCTCCTGAGCGGATCGGAGGCGCAGCTGCGCTCGATCATCGACGTCCTGCAGAGCAAGGCGCACCGGCGCGGCATCGATCTCAAGGTGCTCAACCCGCAGAAGCCGGAGCCCGCCGCGAAGGGGAACGTGCGCCAGCAGGTGAAGCTGCGCAAGGGCATCGGCGAGGAGCTCGCGCGCGACCTCACGAAGCGCATCCGCGCCCAGCACCCCAAGGCGCAGGTGCGCACGCAGGGCGACCAGCTCCGGGTATCGAGCAAGGACAAGGACGAGCTGCAGGGGGTGATCCAGCAGCTCCGCGAGCTCGATCTCGAAGTGCCGCTGCAGTACACCAACTACCGGTGACCCGCCACCTGACCCTGCCGACCCAGCTGACACTCCTCCGGCTGCTCCTCGTGCCCGTCATCGGCTACACGCTCACGGCGACGTGGGCGTACCACGACCAGGTCAGCGTCGCGGTCTACGCGTCGGCGGCGGCGACGGACACCCTCGACGGGCGGATCGCGAGGAGCCGGCAGCTGGTCACCGAGCTCGGCAAGTTCCTCGACCCGCTTGCCGACAAGGTGCTCGTCATCACGGTGCTGGCGATCATGGTCGGACAGAACGTCGTGCCCTTCTGGGTGGTCGTGGTGATCTTCACGCGCGAGTTCGTGATCACCGGCCTTCGCTTCGTCGCGGCCGGGCAGGGCGTGGTCGTGGGCGCGACACCGTGGGGCAAGTCGAAGACGGTGACCCAGAACGTGATGATCGTCCTGCTCATCCTCGAGCAGCCCTACTCGGCTCTGCATGTGGTGGCCACGGTGTTCGTGGTCCTCGCCGTGGTCACGACGGTGCTCAGCGGCCTCGACTACCTGTGGCGCTACCGCCGGTTCGTGATCTGACGCGGTGGACGAGGACGCCACCCTGAACCCCCGAGGTGGAGCCCACGTCCCGATGCTCGCCGAGGACTTCCCGGACGCCGCACGGCTCGGGAGCCTGCTCGGCGACCTGGGGCTCACCATCGCGGTGGCGGAATCGTGCACCGGCGGCCTGCTCGGGGCTGCGCTCACGTCGATCGCGGGTTCCTCCGTGTACGTGCGTGGCGGGGTGGTCGCCTACGCGGACGACGTCAAGGCCGACCACCTGGGGGTATCGCGGCTGCTGCTCACCACCAGGGGCGCCGTCAGTGCCGAGGTTGCCGAGGCGATGGCCGTCGGGGTCCGCGACCGGTACGGCGCGAGCATCGGCGTGGGCATCACCGGCGTGGCCGGCCCGGCCTCCAGCGAGCGCAAGCCTGCCGGGCTGGTCTTCGTGGCGGTCGCGACGCAGGGCACGGTCCGAAGGCTCCGCCTCGACGAGGACCTCGGTCGCGAAGCCAATCGCGCGGCAGCCGTGCGTGCAGCGCTCACCCTCAGCCTGGACGCTGTCGCGGCGATGACGGATGGTGAGCGGCAGACAGCGCCCACCGCGCAGGATCATCAGTGACCATGCTCGCCGCCAGGGCGCTTCGAACTCGAAACTTCGGGCTTGCCACGTCCGCGCCGACCATGTACAGTACAAATGTTCGCCCCTCCGGACGAGCCCGGACCGCCGCCCGTCGCGGCCATCCCATGGCGTCGCAGCCACATCTTCACTGCTTCCCACCACCCTTCGGAGTACAGCGTTGACAAACACACTGACCAGTCATACCATCGAGCCCGTATTCGAAGCGAACGGACGGCGTGCACGAGCGCCTCGTGACGAGAGGAGTGATTCGGTGACGACGGAGCGGGATCGGGCACTGCAGACGGCGCTCGGACAGATCGAACGTGCCCATGGGAAGGGGGCGATCATGCGTCTCGGCGAGGTCCAGACACAGCACATCGACATCATCCCGACGGGCGCGCTGACCCTCGACATCGCCCTGGGTGTCGGCGGCATCCCTCGCGGTCGCATCGTCGAGGTCTACGGCCCGGAGTTCCTCCGGGAAGACGACCCTGACCCTGCATGTGATCGCCGAGGCCCAGCGTCGCGGTGGGGTGGCGGCGTTCATCGACGCGGAGCACGCCCTCGACCCGCAGTACGCATCACGCATCGGGGTGATCACCGAGGAGTTGCTGATCTCCCAACCGGATACCGGTGAGCAGGCGCTCGAGATCGTCGAAGTCCTCGTGCGCAGCGGTGCGGTCGACGTGGTGGTGGTCGACTCGGTGGCAGCGCTCGTGCCCAAGGCGGAGATCGACGGCGAGATGGGGGACAGCCACGTCGGTCTCCAGGCGCGGCTCATGTCACAGGCGATGCGCAAGCTCACCGCCGCGATCAGCCGCTCGAACACCTCGGTGATCTTCATCAACCAGCTGCGCGAGAAGATCGGCGTGATGTTCGGCAATCCCGAGGTGACCACCGGGGGCCGGGCGCTGAAGTTCTATGCCTCCGTTCGGATGGACATCCGCAAGATCGACTCCATCAAGCAGGGACTCGACGTCGTGGGCAGCCGCGTCAAAGTCAAGGTTGTCAAAAACAAAGTGGCACCACCGTTCCGGTCCGCCGAGTTCGACATCCTCTACAACGAGGGCATCTCGTACGCAGGGAGCGTGCTCGACATGGGCATCGACGCGCACGTGATCGAGAAGAGCGGCGCATGGTTCTCATATGGCGACATGCGCCTCGGGCAGGGGCGGGAGAACGTCCGCGACTTCCTTCGCCAGAATCCCGAGCTCCTCGAGGAGGTGGCGGCCAAGGTTCGGCTCGCCCTCATGCCGGAGCCGCAGCTGCAGGAGGAGTCAGTCGCGCTCAACGGAGCGACCCCGCAGGTCCCGGTTTCCTGATCCGCCGAAGCATCCGGACCGCTCGATGACGAGCACCCCGCCCGCGCCGACCGATCCGGACGATGCGGATGCCGCGGAAGCGACGGCGCTTCGCGTGCTGCGTGGCGCGGGTCAGTCGTCCGCGTCGCTCCGGCGCAAGCTGGAGCGACGCGGGTACACGGAAGCGGCGGCCTCGGAGGCGGTGCGCCGCTGCGCCGCCGCCGGCTACGTCGATGACGCCGCCCTTGCGGCTTCGGTCGCCGCACGACACCGGCGATCGGGTCACGGTCGTGCGCGGGTCGCGGCGGACCTCAAGGCCCGGGGCGTTGCTGACGACCTGATCGTGGAGGCGCTCGACGGGCAGACCGATACCGAGGAGGCCGCGGCCCTTGCGGTGGCGACGCAACTCTGGAACCGTGTCACTCCTTCCGACGGCCGCGACCAGCGGGCGCGGATGCGGGTCGCCGGCCAGCTCCAGCGTCGCGGCTTCTCGGCAGCGATCGTCGTGCGGGTGATGCGCGGGCTCACCTGACGCGGATCGCGTCGTGCGTCGGCCGGATCCGCCGTCGCCCGAACTGTGCTCCTCAGGTCAGGAGCTGCGCCTGTTGGATGAGACCGTCTTCCACGCGGTAGGCCACGATTGCGTGGATCTCCGTCGGCCGGCCTGAAATGACGAAGCCGGTGACGAACTCCTCATCCACGACGACAGGGCGACCTCGACGCGATTGCGAATCTCCGCAAGAAGGCTCGGGCTCCGCTCGAAGAGCGGTCCGTAATGGGCACGGATCGCTTCGTGGCCTGACGCAAGGCCGCTGCCGTCGGCTCGGAGCACTCGTGCATCGAGTGCATAACACCTCACGAACGCCCCGATGTCGTGGCGGTTGTAGGCCGCAACCTGCCGATCGATCGCCTCGCGCACAGCTGTCATCTGGGCCTCGCATCGTACCGTCGTGCGGGTGTGCGAGGGTCGCGCTGCGGGAGCGCGGGAATCCTTCGCCAGGGCACGATGACGCAGACTCGACGCATGGAATACACGCACCTCGGACGATCCGGCCTTTCGGTCAGCCGGCTCTGCCTCGGCACGATGAACTTCGGTTGGCAGACCGACGAGCCCACCGCCCACACGATCATGGACGCCGCGCTCGACTCGGGTCTCAACTTCTTCGACACCGCCAACGTGTACGGGTTCAAGAAGGGAGAAGGCCTCACCGAGAACATCATCGGCCGCTGGTTCGCCCAGGGCGGCGGACGGCGGGAAAAGGTCGTGATCGCGACCAAGCTGTACGGGTCCATGAGCGACTGGCCGAACGACACGTTCCTCTCGGCCCGCAACATCCGGCACGCGTGCGAAGGATCGCTGCGGCGTCTGCAGACCGACCACATCGACCTGTACCAGATGCACCACATCGATCGGAGCACCCCGTTCGACGAGATCTGGGAAGCCATGCAGGTGCTCGTCCAGCAGGGCAAGGTCCTGTACGTCGGCTCGTCCAACTTCGCGGGCTGGACCATCGCGCAGGCGCAGGAGGCGGCACGCGCGCGGCACTTCCTCGGTCTCGTGAGTGAGCAGTGCCTGTACAACCTGCTCGAGCGTCACGTCGAGGAGGAGGTCATCCCCGCGGCGCTGCACTACGGCGTCGGGATCATCCCCTGGAGCCCGCTGATGCGCGGCGTGCTCGGCGGCATCCTCGCCAAGGCGCGCGACACCGGACGCTCGGCGTCATCCCAGACGCAGGACATCCTCGACCGCCATCGCGACAGGGTCGAGCGCTACGAGGCGTTCTGCTCGCAGCTCGGCGAGCATCCCTCGGCGGTTGGGCTGGCCTGGCTGCTTCACCAACCCGGCGTGACCGGGCCGATCATCGGACCGCGTACGCCGGACCAGCTCCAGAGCAATCTGCACGCGCTCGACGTGCACCTCGACGTCGACGCGCTCGCCGCTCTCGATGGGATGTTCCCCGGCCCCGGTACCGCACCGGAGGCGTGGGCCTGGTAGCGTCAGGCCTCCGCGTGAGCGATCGGTCCGTGAGCGCGTTCGTAGCGCACCACGGGAATCAGCGAGACGAACGTCGTCGCTGAGAGGATCACCCCGAGGATCACCAGGCCGTCCACCCCGAGCAGGTGGGCGGCAAACCCCCCGACCACAGCGCCGATCGCGCCACCTCCGGCGAGCGCGACCGTATAGAACGACATCAGCGCGGATCGGTCCGCGGCCAGGCCCTCGGAGGTGTCCGCGAGATACGTCACGGCCGCGGGGCCGAACCCGGCCAGCCAGAGGATCCCGGCCACGAGGAACGGGACGACGAGGATCTCACCGAGCGGCGGGAGGTGGTTGATGATCACCAGCGCGAGCATCGCCAGCCAGGCACCGGGCACCGCACGGCGCATGACGACCGCCGGCCCGAGGCGAGGCACCAACGGCGTCCACAGCACGATCCCGATCAGGAAGACGACGACCCACGCGATCAGAAATGCGCCGATGGCCCGCACGTCGAAGTGGTGCATGAGCGACTGCGACGAATCCACTCGATGGCGGAGCAGCGCCGGCAGGTTCGCGACGAAGGCGCCGATGAGGGCGAACGACAGGATCCACCCCGGCAGGAAGGTTCGCATCGGACCGGGGCCCACCGCCGCGTGCAACACCACTCGGAGCGAGTGGACCGGCAGCGGTGGAACGCGAGGAACGAAGACCAGGCAGACGATGGCCGCAAGCGCGTAGAGCCCCGCGAGCAGGACGAACGCCCAGCGGTGGAGCCCGAAGTAGGCCACCGACCCCAGCCCGAAGCCACCGGCGTAGCCGATGAGCGTCGCGGCCTCGAATGCGCCACTGGCGCCGGCTCGCCGCCGGCGATCGCCGGTCGTTGCCGCCGCCACGGTCCCGAGCGCCACCGGCACGAACGCCGCAGCCCCGAGACCCTCGAGGAGCCGGGCCCCGCCCAGCTGCGCCGGACGCACACCGAGCGCGACGAGGAGCACCGCGACGACGCAGATCGCCGGACCGAGCACCAGGAACCGCCGCCGGCCGAATCGGTCCGCGTAGCGCGCGAGGATCGGCGCGAACACCATCTCCGTCGCCGCCTGCGCGGCACCGACGAGACCGATCGCAACGCCACTGGGACGTCCGCCCGCCAGGTCGCTCAAACGGAACTGCACCGCGACGCCGACGCCGACGGCGCCGACACGGAGGAGGGCGCTCGCGACGAGGAGCGCGCCGATCGCTCGCGGGCCGGTTCTGCGGAGTTCCGACTCGCCGGACGCTTCCAGCGCGCCGGCATCCTCCCGATCGGTCACCCGTCAAGGGTAGCCCTGCGACGGCCACATGGTCGAAACATGCCAGGCCCCCCGCCGCCTCGTACAATGGTGTGGTCTTTCGTGGTGAACGACCGGCCGATCGTCGGCCGGCCCCGACCGGATCATCGAGACGTTGCGGGTCTCGCCCCGGTCCCTTTCCCCACGAGAGGCAATTCAATCGGGGCGCATCGCGCCCGACTTCCGAGGTTCCCATCTCATCGGCATCGAGATCGTCGCCCTGGCCGGGCTGGTGGTTGTTGCGGCCGTCTTTGCGGGCGCTGCATGGTTGTATGCACGTCGCAGCGTCGCCCGGATGCAGACGACCCATGACGCGGACGCCGAGCGACGCGTCGACCAGGCCCGCATCACCGAGCAGCAGGCGCAATCGGTGCTCCTGGCCGCGAAGGAGGAGGCGGCTCGCCGCCGTGACGAGGCCGAGGCCGAGGTCCGCGAGCGCCGGGCTGAGGTCGCCCGCCTCGAGCAGCGCACCAACCAGCGCGAGGAGGGCCTCGAGCGGCGGCTCCGCGAGCTCGACTCCAACGAGCAGCGGCTGACGCGGCGCGAGGCCGAGCTGGAGGGGCTTCGCCAGGCGGTCGAGGACGAGCGCGCGTCGATCAACCGCGAGCTGGAGCGTGTCGCGGCGCTGTCGGAGCAGGAAGCTCGCGACGAGGTGATCCGCAGCGTCGAGGGCGAGCTCGTCCCCGAGATCGCCGAGCGCATCCGCCAGGCCGAGGTCGAGGTCCGCGAGCAGTCCGCCGCCCAGAGCCGCGAGATCCTGATCGCGGCGATGCAGCGCCAGGCATCGGAGCAGAGCGGCGAGGCGTCGGTCACCGTGGTGGCGCTCCCCTCTGACGAGCTCAAGGGCAGGATCATCGGACGCGAGGGACGGAACATCCGCGCACTCGAGGCAGCGACGGGCGTCGACGTCATCGTCGACGACACCCCCGAGACGATCGTGCTCAGCTCGTTCGACCCGGTCCGCCGCGAGGTCGCCAAGGCGACCCTCGAGCGCCTCTTCAGCGATGGGCGCATCCATCCCGCGCGCATCGAGGAGATGGTCGGCAAGGCTCGCAACGAGCTCGCGCAGCAGATCAAACGCGAAGGCGAGCAGGCGTGTCAGGACATCGGCCTCACCAACGTCCACCCCGAGCTCGCCCGGTTGCTGGGGACGCTGCGCTTCCGCAACTCCTATGGCCACAACGTGCTCGCCCACAGCCAGGACACCGCGGCGATCGCGGGGATGATCGCGGCCGAGATCGGCTTCGACGATCAGGTCGCGAAGGAGGCGGCGCTGTTCCACGACATCGGCAAGGCGGTCGAGCACGACGTCGACGGTCCGCACGCGATCATCGGCGGCGAGATCCTCGCCCGGCTCGGACGGCCCGCCGCGGTGGTGCAGGCGGTGCGCTCGCACCACTACGACGAGGAGCCCCGTTCACCGGCGGCGGCCATCCTCATGACTGCCGACGCGATCAGCGCATCGCGCCCGGGAGCGCGTCGCGAATCCCTCGCGTCGACGATCAAGCGGCTCGAACGCATCGAGGCGATCGCCAACGAGTTCCACGGTGTCGACCGGAGTTTCGCGGTGCTCGCCGGCAAGGAGCTTCGCGTGCTCGTCAAGCCCGACGAGATCAGCGACGACGAGGCGCAGATCATGGCGCGGCAGATCGCCAAACGCCTGCACGGAGAAGGCAGCTACAGCGGCCGGGTGAAGGTGGTCGTGCTCCGCGAGACCCGCAGCGTCGAGTACGCGAAGTAACGATTGCATCGCGTCCGCGGGCGATCCGCTCTGCGGGAGGTCACAATCGCGGCCGATAATGTCCACGTCCTACTCACCGCTCCTACCTGACCCTGCCGGGGTGATACCCCCATTGGAAATTCTCAAGGTCTCAGCAACAAGCAAGCCGGTTGCGGTCGCCGGCGCGATTGCCGGCGTGATACGCACTCAGAAGAAGGTTGAGGTCCAGGCCATCGGCGCCGGGGCGATCAACCAGGCAATCAAGGCGATCGCAATCTCGCGCGGCTATGTCGCGCCGGGTGGCCTCGACCTGGTGTGCATCCCGTCGTTCATCGACATCTCGATCGACGGCGAGGAGCGCACCGGCATCCGTCTGGTCGTCGAGGTCCGCTAGCACCCGAGGCCACCGGATCGTCCCCGGCACACTGCTAGGCTTCGACGATGCCGTTGCCGATGCCGGTCCTCAGCGATTCCGCTCGTGGATTCCGGCCGCTTCCGCTCATCACGAGGGCACCGCGCCGCGAACCCCAGGTGCCGGTGCTCGGACGGGCGCCGCGGGTCCACCTGTGGCACATCGGCTGCCAGATGAACGACGCCGATCGCGAGGAGCTCGCCGCGCAGATCGCGGACATCGGCTGCATCCCCGAGACGTCGCTCGAGGACTCCGATATCGCCGTCCTGATCACCTGCACGGTGCGCGCCAACGCCGAGCAGAAGGTCTTCGGGAAGTTCCGCGAGCTGATCCCATGGAAGCGAGAGCGTGCGGGCCGGGCCATCGCGCTCACCGGGTGCATGGCCGTCGAACACGGCGAGGCACTCCTGACGCGGCTTCCCGAGCTCGACTACGTCTTCGACGTGCGCGAGCCGGACGGCTTCCTCGCGAAGCTCCAGGCACTGCACGGAGCCAACCTCGACGGACCGGTCGTCGTCCCGGCGCCCGACCGGCTCAGCGCCTACGTTGCTGTCATGGGTGGCTGCAACGAGATGTGCACCTACTGCATCGTGCCGTTCGTGCGCGGTCGCGAGATCAGCCGCCCGCTGCCCGAGGTGGTGGCGCACGTCGAGCGCCTCGTCGCCCAGGGAGTGCGCGAGGTGACCCTGCTCGGGCAGAACGTGAACTCGTACAACGACCCGCAGCGCCGCGCGCGGTTGCCCGAGCTGCTCGCAGCCGTCGACGCGGTGCCGGGCCTCCGCCGGCTCAGGTTCCTCACGTCGCACCCGCGCAACGCGGTGCCGGCGCTCTTTGACGCGATGCGCGACCTGCCGTCCGTCTGCGAGCAGCTGCACCTTCCCGTGCAGGCCGGCGACGACCAGCTGCTGCGGCGGATGCGCCGGCTGTACAGCGTGGATGAGTACCGCGACAAGATCCGCGCCGCCGTCGACGCCGTCGGCCCTCGCCTTGCCCTGAGCACCGACATCATCGTCGGGTTCTGCGGCGAGAGCGACGCGGAGTTCGCGGGCACCGAATCGCTGATGCGGGAACTGCGGTTCGACACCGTCCACCTCGCGGCGTACTCGGTCCGTCCGGGCACCGCCGCGGCACGCCGGGCCGACGATGTCCCGCGCGAGGAGAAACGCGCGCGGCTGAATCACCTCCTTGCGCTGCAGCGCGAGATCGCCGCGTCGCGGAACGGCGCCTACGTCGGCCAGGACGTCGAGATCCTCGTCGAGGGCATTGCCGAGGACGGCAGGCCGTACGGGCGCACTCGGGAGAACAAGGTGGCGTGGCTGCCCGCGGGGGCGGCTGTGCCGGGCGACCTGCGTCATGCTCGCGTCGTGAGCGCGACGGCCTGGCAGCTGCACGTCGAGCAGGTCGGCGCCGCGGCGTGAGAACGAGCTCGAAGGTTCGGGCTCCGCATCTCGCGGCGGCGGTGCCAGAGGCGCCGCGGCCGACGCTCGACCTCGACACCGCGGGCGACACGCCGATCCTTCGCGAGTACCGGATCGTGAAAGCCGCCAACCCCGATGCCATCGTGCTCGCGCGCCTCGGCGACTTCTTCGAGATGTTCGGCGACGACGCCGTGGCCGCCGCTCCGATCCTCGGCGTCACGTTGACGAGCCGTGGATTCGGCGCCGCCGGCCGTCTCCCGATGTGCGGGGTGCCGCACCAGGCGGTGGTCCAGCACATCCGCAAGCTGCTCGATGCGGGGCGACGCGTCGCAATATGGGATCAGGTCGGGGAGGTCGTCGCCGGGAAGCTCGTCAGGCGCGAGGTGACCCGAGTCCTGAGCCCGGGGATGGTGGTCGAGGCGGAGCTGCTCGACGCCGCGGCGGTGTCGCGCTGCGTGGCGCTCCTCGCGGTGCGCGGACGCGTCGGCATCGCTGCGTTCGACCCCAACACGCAGTTCATGGAGCTGGTGGAGATTCCCGGCGACCCGTCGGATCCCGCCGTGGCGGACGAGGTGGTCCGGCTCGACCCGACCGAGCTCCTGGTGGAGGAGGGCGGGGGCTTGCCCTCCACGCTCGTCGGACGCGCGCCGACGACGACGCTCCCCGCTGCGCTCTTCGACTCCGGGAGGGCGGAGGATCGCGTGCGCCGCGCCACCGGGGCGGTCGCGCTCGAGGGCCTCGGTATCGACTCGGTCCCCGTCGCGGTCCGCGCGGCGGGTGCCGTGCTCGCGTACTGCGAGCGGGCGCGGATCGTGATCAGCGCGGAACTGCTTCGCTTCGGGGTCCGGGGGTCGGACAGCGCGATGCGCCTCGACGCTCACACCCGCGAGAACCTCGAGATGTTCACGCGCCTCGGCGGCAGCGGCGCGTCCTTGCTGCAGGTGCTCGACGCCACGCGCACCCCGATGGGGTTGCGCCTGCTGCGGACCCGGCTCAACGAGCCGCTCATCGACGTCGGCCAGATCACCCGCCGCCTCGCGTCGGTCGACGCGCTGCTCACCGAGCGCGACGTCCGCCGCCGCCTGCGTGATGCGCTGGGCGGGATGCGCGACCTCGAGCGGCTCGTCGCGCGGTGCGTACAGGGTCTCGCGACGCCTCGCGACCTCGGCGCGATTCGCGACACGTGCGCGGCCCTCGATGCGACCTCACTCGCGGCTCGAGGGTTGCCCGCCGGAACCGACGTCGCGGGATGTGCCGACGCGTGTCACGCACCTGCGGGCCTGCAGGAACGCCTCGCCGGTCTCCTCGCCGAGGATCTGCCCGCACATGCCTCGGATGGCGGCGCGGTCCGAGAGGGCGCCGACCCCGATCTCGACAACCTCCGCGCGGCCGGAAGCACCGCGCGCGCGTACCTCGCGACGCTGGAGACCGCCGAGCGCGAGCGCACCGGCATCCGCTCGCTGCGGGTCGGCTACAACCGCGTCTTCGGCTACTACATCGAGATTCCCAACACGCAGCGCGATCGCGTCCCGGACGGCTACTCCCGCAAGCAGACCCTCGCCGGAGCGGAGCGCTATGTCACGCCCGACCTCAAGGAGCATGAGGCGATCGTCCTGCACGCGCGCGAGCGCGCCATCGCTCGCGAGGAGGAGTTGCTCGCCGGCGCCGCCGCGGAGGTCGCCGCTGCAGCGCGCGCGCTCGCCGATGCGTCGGCGGCGGTGGCGGCCCTCGACGTCGCCCAGTCACTGGCCACGATCGCCGAGGAGCAGCACTGGGTGCGACCGGCAATCGACACGTCGTCGAGGCTGCGCATCGTGGGGGGCCGTCACCCGCTGGTGGAACGCACGCTCGGGCCGGGCAGGTTCGTCCCGAACGATCTGACGCTCGACGACGACGCGCGGATCCTCGTCCTCACCGGGCCGAACATGGCCGGCAAGTCGACGTACCTCCGGCAGACGGCGAGCATCGTGCTGCTCGCGCAGATCGGATCGTACGTGCCGGCGCAGGAGGCGACGATCGGCGTCTGCGACCGCATCTTCACTCGCATCGGCGCCCACGACGACCTCAGCGGTGGGCTGTCCACGTTTATGGTGGAGATGGCAGAAACCGCGGCGATCCTTCGCCAGGCCACCGGACAGAGCCTCGTCATCCTCGACGAGATCGGTCGCGGCACCTCGACGTACGACGGGGTCAGCATCGCGCAGGCCGTGGTCGAACACATCCACGACGCGCCACAGCTCAACTGCCGGACGCTCTTCGCGACCCACTTCCACGAGCTCACGGTGCTCGCGAGCCATCTGCCCCGGGTGCGCAACGCGCGCGTCGAGGTCGTCGAGGAGGGATCGGACATCACGTTCCTCCATCGCATCGTGCCGGGCGGCGCCGACCGGTCGTATGGGGTCCATGTCGCGAAGCTCGCCGGCATCCCCGGCGGCGTGCTCATCCGGGCGCGCCAGCTGCTCGCCGAGCAGGAACGGAACCGGCCGCTCACCGGCGGGGCTGAGCCCGCAACCGACCAGCTGGTGCTCTCGATCGCCGACCCCGAACCCCACCCGGTGGTGAGCGAGCTTGCGGCGCTCGACCTCGACGGGATGACACCGATTGCGGCGCTCAACAAGCTCGCCGAGCTCCGCGAGCAGGCCGCTCGATGATCACCGCGGCGCCCATCCGCCGTCTCCCCCAGGTGGTCGCCGATGCCATCGCGGCGGGCGAGGTGATCGAACGACCTTCGTCGGTGGTGAAGGAGCTGGTCGAGAACGCGATCGACGCCGGTGCGACACGGATCGACGTCGTCATCGAGGGCGGAGGCCTGGTCCGCATCGCGGTCGTGGATGACGGCACCGGGATACGGGGCAATGATCTCGAGCTCGCCGTGGAGCGTCACGCGACATCGAAGATCGCCGCGGCCGACGACATCACACGCGTGCAAACACTCGGTTTCCGTGGCGAGGCGCTCGCGAGCATCGCCGCCGTCGCCGACCTTCGCATCACGACGCGCAGCGGCACCGCCTCGGCCGGCGCAACGCTGCACGCCACCAACGGGGCGATCGTCGAGGTCGCCACCGGCGGCGAGCGCGCCGGGGACGACGGTCGAGGTGTGCGAGCTGTTCGCCGGCGCACCCGCGCGGCTTCGATTCCTGCGGTCGGTCAGCACGGAGGCCGCGGCCGCGCTGCGCGTCACCGCCGACCTCGCGCTCACGCATCCCGAGGTCTCGTTCACGTGCACGAGCGACGGACGCGCCGTCCTGCGCACCGCGGGAGGGACGCTGCGTGACGCGATCCGGGCGGTGCTGGGGACACGCACCGAACGTGACCTGATCGACGTCGACGAGCCCGGCGAGATCGCGATCAGCGGAGCCATCTCCACGCCGCTGGCGCACCGAGCGTCGCGCAACGGGCTCGTGCTCATCGTGAACCGCCGGCTGGTGCACAACCGCGCGCTCGCGGCCGCGTTCGACGAGTCGTACCGCGGCCTGATCCCGGCCGGCCGGCACGGCTTCGGTGTGCTCAACGTCGATGTCGCCCTCGAGGCCCTCGATGTCAACGTGCACCCCGCCAAGCGTGAGGTGCGGTTCCGCGACGAGCGTGCCGTCTTCGCGGCGGTCCAGCGTGCCTGCTGGGCGGCGTTGCGCACCGCGCCGGCGCCCCATGCGAGCGCGTTCGCCGCGTCCGGGTTCGGTGGTGAAGCGACGCTCGAGCTCCGGGACGGCGGGCCTCACATCCGCCTGAGCGGACGTCCCATGGTCCACCATGGGACACCCTCCGGTGTCGACACGCGTTCAGCGGCGGTCCCGGACGATGCGGTCGAGACAGCCACCGGCGAGGTTGGAGCAACACCCGCCCCGATGACGGCGCTCGGCCAGGCGGGGAGCGGATTCCTCGTGGCATCCGCGGGTGACGCCGTCGTGCTGATCGACCCGCATGCCGCGCACGAGAAGATCCTCTACACCGAGCTGCTCGCCCACTGGCAGCAGGACGCCTCGAGCCATGGCGCTGAATCGCAGCTGCTGCTGATGCCGGTGGTGATCGAGTGCGGTCCGGCCAGAGCCGCGCGTGTTATCGCAGAACATGACTTTTTCTCGCGAGGCGGCTTCAGCGTGGAGCTGTTCGGCCCGGGCGCCGTTCGCTGCACCGCCGTGCCCATGGCCGCAGCGGGGGCCGATCCCGAGCGTCTGGTCGCCGAGCTGATCGAACGGCTCGACGAGCCGTCCGCCGGCGGGGGTGAGCGCAGGCACCGTATCGCCGCACTGGTCGCCTGCCACGCCGCGGTGCGCTTCGGTGACCGGCTCGACGTCGTGGCACAGCAGCGCCTGCTCGACCAGCTGGCCGCCACCCCGGGGGGCACGACGTGCCCGCACGGACGGCCGTCCGTGCTCGTCCTCGACGACCCGGCGCTGCGCCGCGCCTTTCGCCGACCCCCTCGGTGACCCGTCCGCCGCTCGTCGTCGTCGGCCCGACGTGCACCGGAAAGACCTCGCTCGCGGTCGCGGCCGCCCTGGCCCTGGCGCCTGCCGAGCTGCTCAACGCGGACTCGAGGCAGGTGCGACGTGGGCTTCGCGTCGGCACGTGTGCTCCGGAGCCCGGCGAGCTGCGAGGTGTTCCCTGCAACCTCCTGGACCTGTGCGATCCCGGTGAGCCCTTCACCGTGGCCGACTGGCTCGATGCCGCGCGAGGCTGCCTCGAGCGGCTGGACACAGGCCGGCGCCCGCGCCGTGGTCGCCGGCGGCACCGGGCTGTATGTGACGGCGCTCGTGGACGGCTTCGACCTCGCTCGGGTTCCGCCCGACCCGGAGCGCCGTGTCGAACGTGGCGAGGTGGCCGCAACCCCCGACGGGCTCGACGTGCTCGCGGCGGAACTCCGGCGGCGCGACCCTGACGGCGCTGCGACGATCGACCAGCGCAACCCCCGGCGCGTGATCCGCGCGCTCGAGATCCTCGACGCCGGGGGCGGGTCGGTGCTGGCCACCCGCACCCGGTCAGCTCCGCGGGCGTCGGTCTTGGTGGGTCTCGACGTGGCGCGGCCCGAGCACGAGCGCTGGATCGAGCACCGCACTGCGAGCATGTTCGACACCGGCGCGCTCCAGGACGAGGTCCGCCGGCTGCTCGCCCAGGGCCTTGATCCGCACACGATCGGCGGATGCGGCATCGGCTACCAGGAGGCGCTCGCTAACCTCGAGGGGCGACTGGGGCTTGACGCCGCGAAGGAGGCGACCGTGCGCCGGACGCTCCGGTACGCCCGGGCGCAGCGAACGTGGTTCCGTCGCGACTCGCGCATCAGATGGTTCCGGCCGGACCTCGACGGCGTCGACCGCGTCCTCGACGACGTCCTGACCTTCGACAGGCAATCCGTGGAGTAGACGTTCGGCTCGCCGGACGAGGCGATGGATATGCCCTCAGGCTGCCTTGAGCGGTCTTGCCGTCGGCGGTCTTGCCGCCCGCAGTCGCGTCACCGCCAGCGAGAGGAGCAGCACGATGACTGCCGCGGCCGCGCCGAACAGAGCGCAAAGCCAAGGCGCGAAACGAGTCCCCGCGTAGACAGGGCAAGAGAATGATGTGCAAGTCCACGGTAGCTGCGCCGTCCAGAGACCGACGCCAACACCGGCCGGCACTGATAGCAGCCGAAGGGCGTTGCTGAGGCTGCCCACCAAAGAGAGGGCTAGCAGCGTGACCGCCGCACCCGCACCGAACAGGGCGCATTGCCAGGTCGCGAAGCGCGGCCCCACCCTCAGCATGAGGAGGCAAACACCCTGAGGGGTGCATTCGTTGACAACGGTCCTGAGTTGCTCGGTCCAGAGACCGACCCCGACCCCCACCGGCACCGAGGCCACACGGAGGACCAGCGCGAGGGGGCGCCTCATCGATCGATGATAGAGCGTCCCCGTTCCGGCGCAAGGTGCTCGCGGCCGGGGCTGGCCGCCCCTCGCTCGGTCGGGCGACGTACAGGTCCTCGTCGAGGTCGCCTGAGGACCCGCCGCCCCGCACGGTCCCGCCGGCGGGCCAGAACATCCGTTTGCATTTTCCCCGTTCCCGTGCTACATTCCGCTCCGCCCCAAGCTGTGTGGAGGAAGCTCAACTTCAATGCCTGACACCCTGAACCCGCGGCAGCGCCAAATTCTCGACTTCTTGCGCGACCACAGCCGAGATCACGCCTACCCGCCCACTGTCCGGGAGATCGGGCGCGCAGTCGGACTCAGCTCGTCATCGACGGTTCAGAACCACCTGAATACGCTCGAGACCCGCGGCTACATCACCCGCGACCCCGCAAAGTCGCGCACCGTCGAGATCGTCGACACGGACGTGGAGAAGGGGCGCAGCAACATCGTGCATCTCCCGCTCGTCGGCCGGGTCGCCGCGGGTACGCCGGTTCTCGCGGTCGAGAACGTCGAGGAGCACCTCGATGTCGGCACCGAGATCGCAGGCGGCGACGACTCGTACGCGCTGACCGTCCACGGCGAGAGCATGATCGACGCCGGAATTCGCGATGGCGACATCGTGGTGGTTCGGCCCCGGCGCGACGCACCCGCGAACGGCACGATCGTCGTGGCCCGGATCGAGAACGAGACGACCGGCGAAAGCGAGGTGACCGTCAAGCGGTTCTTCAGAGAGTTGGGTCGTGTCCGCCTCCAGCCGGAGAACAGCTCGATGGAGCCGATCTACGTGCGTGACGTCGAGCTCGAAGGCGTCGTCGTCGCGGTCATCCGCCTCCTGAAGTAGCGCGGCCGCCGCAACCGCTTCGGCGAGCGCTTAGCCCTGGGGGCCGGCGCCGAGATTCTCGAGGGAAAGGCGCGGCAGCGATCCGAGATACGCGTCCAGCGCCGCCGCGAGTTCGGAGCTTGCCTGGCCATGCACGGTGACGCGCGTTCCGCCTTCGTCGTCGGCGACGGCGCTGATCGCAAGGTCCGGCCGGTTGTCGAGCAGCAACGGCACGGCGGGGATCACCGCCAGCGGCAGGAGCACGACCAGCACCGGGGTGACCGCGGTGAGGATGAGGACGGCAAGCACGATCGCGAGCGCCAGCAACACCGCCACATCGCCCCCGTAGCGGCGCCGCTGCTGCGGCCGGAGCACGAGGTAGTTCGGACCTCGCTCCGCAACGGCGATGCCCGGCATGCGACGCGATGCGAAGTCGCCGAGGACATCGTCCGGGGACTTGCCGGTACGCAACGAGAACTGGTAGGGGCGAGTCCGGAGACGGGTCAGCGTTGGGCGCATGGCGTCTGCGCATTTGTACCGCGTCGCGACAGCCAGGCGCGAGGTGCGGTAGCGTTTCCCTGGTGATGGGCCGCCCGCCGGCGACGTCGCTCAATGTCGACCCGGCGCTCCTGCTGCTGGCCGCTGCGATCGTCGCCGGTTGGCTCTGGGTGCACCGGCGACGGGCGCTCCAGCCCACGCGCGCCTCCAGGATCGCTCTCGCGACGGCCCTGGCACTGCTCATCGCCGTGTGGTTCAGCCCGCTTGCCACCCTCGCCGAGCACTACCTCCTCGCGGCGCACCTCATCCAGGTGCTGGTGCTCATGGGACCGATTCCGGCCCTGCTCCTGCTGTCGCTACCGGCCGATGCGGGCATCCCGCCCGGAGCCGTTCCACGACCACTGCGCCTTGCGGTGCATCCGATCGTGGCGATCATCGCGATCAACGTCGCGTTCATCGCGTGGCACCTCACGCCGACGTTCGACGCGGCGCTGGCGCACTGGTGGCTGTACGACCTCATGGAAGCGAGCCTGCTCCTCGTGTCGCTGCTCTTCTGGTGGCCGATCGTCACTCCGTGCTCGCCGCCCGCACACCGTCTTTCCGGGTTCGGCAAGCTCGGGTACATCGTCCTCGCCACCATCCCCCAGACCTTCGGCGGGCTGCTCGTCGCGCTCGCGGGCCACCTGCTGTACCCGGGGTACGGCGCCGGCCCGCGTCTCGTCGGGTTCGACCCGATGACAGATCAGCAGATCGCCGGTGCATCCATCGCGCTGGTCAGCAAGATCGCGCTGCTTGCCGCCGCGGGCGTCATCTTCATGAACCTCCTCAACGCCGGCTCAGACGATCGCGGAGAGGACGATGGTGGGGGCGGGGGAGGTGGTTCGAGTCCGAAGGTGGACGCTCCGCATCCTGGTCCGACCGGTCTCCCTCGCTGGCTCGACGACCTGGGCGATGGACGCACGGCCGACGAGCCGGTCGTCCCCCAAAAAAGGCTCAGGGCGCCGGCAGGTACAGGATCTCGCCCGGCCTGATCGAAGCGCCGTCGAGGTGATTTGCCGAACTCGATCGTCGCGATCGCCTGCTCGACGTTCATGCCCGGGTAATGGGCCCCGGCGATGTGCCACAGGGTGTCGCCCGCCTGCACGGTGACGCGTTGCTCGCTCTGCGTCCCCGACTCCGCATACGCAACGCTCCCGACCACGACGAGCCCCGCGGCCGCGGTGGCCACGATGAGGGCGAGCCGTGCCGGGTGATTCCGACGGCGTGCCCGCCGGAGGAATCGGGATGGGCCGAGCGCGTCGTGGATCATTGGTCCTGCACCGAACGGATGTTCCATGCGGTCAGACTAGCAGGGAACGGATGTTCGAGTCAAGGAGATGAAAAGGAGGGCAATCGCGGAACTCGGCAATTGCCGGGTGCGTACCTTCGTTGGACATGACTCGACCGCTCGCGCTGCTGGGCATCCTCGCCATCGCCACCGGCCTGGCGGCATGCGCATCACCCGGTCCACGTCCTGTCGCACCGACGCCGCACCCGACACGGAGCGTGCCGGCGCCACCCAGCCCTGTGGCCGCAGGCGAGGGAACGGTCGTGGGCGCGATGTATCGCTGCTTCGGCGTGCAACCGGCGTTGGCGGGGTCCCTGACACGCGCGGCGGGGAACGTGGCGGTCTTCCGGGGACCGCGTCCCGGACTTCCGTTCGAGGTCATCCAGACCGACGGCTCGTACTCGATCGAGCTTCCGCCCGGCGAGTACGAGCTGGTCGGTCACTGGACCGGGAGCAACCTGGCGCCGCCCACCGCTCAGGTGTCGGTTTCAGGTGGACGGATCACGCAACAGGATCTTGTCTACACGGGGTGCCTCTGACGAACGGCACCCGCCGGATGCACGCTGCCGCTCCTCACCGGGTTCCGCTCCGGCTGCTCGTCCGCACCGGATAATCGGACGGTGAGCGAGCGCACCATCCGGATTCGGGTCGGTGTGCTCATCCAGCGGGATGGCGAAGTGCTGCTCGTCCGCCATGAGAAGGCGGGACGCTCCTACTGGCTCGTCCCCGGCGGCGGCGTCGATCCCGGCGAGACGATGGCGGAGGCCGCCGCGCGCGAGCTGCTCGAGGAAACCGGCTACGTCGTCGAGGTCGGCCGCCTGCTGCTCGTCTGCGAGGCGATCGATCCGCGGCCGGCGGGACGCCACATCGTGAACATGGTTTACGCGGGAACCGTGCGGAGCGGCACCCTCACCGTCGGCACCGACAAGGCGCTGCGTGACGCCTGCTGGCACCCGGTCCCTGCGCTCACGGACGTCGAGATGTTCCCGCCGATCGGCGCCGAGCTGCTGGAATGCTGCGAGGAGAACGGCACCGGCCCTGTCCGGGTGCTCGGCAACACCTGGCGCGCCCTCGACGCGTGATCGGGTGCCACGCGTGCCGGGGAGAGCCGGCACGCTCAGGCGCGCGCGGCCACCTCGTCGAGATAGTCCCCGAGACGGCGGTACGCCGCGCGTTTGCGGCGATCGGTGATCTCCGTGTACACCTTGAGGGTCTCGAGCGTGGCGTGGCCCAGCACCTCCTGCACCAGACGGACGTCACCGTCGGTCGCTTCGAGGAGCGTCGTGGCGGCGGTGTGACGAGCGGCGTGGGGGCTGCGCAGGTCGCTGAACAGCGCGAACGTCTCGGGGTCCGCTCCCATCCGGCGGCGTAGCGCAGTGAGCGCGCGTCGCGCGCCGTCGGTCGTCAGGCGGTTGTGCGGCAGCGCACGGCCATTGGGCACGTCGGCGCGGGCGACGCTGATGAACAGGGCAGGGGAGGGGTCGGGGCCGCGCAGGCGAAGGTAATCCTCCACCGCCGCAAACGCATCATCAGTGCAGTAGACCGTCCGGTATTTGCCACCTTTGCCAAGAACCCGGAATCCCTCCGGACGGATGTCGCCCCGGTCGAGTCCGCACGCTTCGGCGATGCGGCACCCGGTGCTGAGCAGCAGGTGGACAAGCGCGCGGTCGCGCCGGTCGCGGAGGGTCTCCTTGGGCAGTGCCGCCAGCAGCCGTGGAACGTGGTCAGTCGGGATCGGGTGCGGATCGCCGACGACGTATCGCGGCACCGAGACCTGGCGGCTGAGCTCCGCCGCGATCCAGCCCTCGTCGTACGCGTAGGCGAGGAAGCGGCGGAGCGCCACCAGCGCCCGAGCCCGTGATCGCGGGTTCGGCAGCACGTCTGCAAGCTCGATCTGATACCTGCGCAGCACGGGGCGGTCGACGCCCGCGAGCAGGTCGGCGGCGAGCGGCCGCGTGCGCAGAAAGGCGACGAACTTGGCCAGATCCTGCCGGTACGCCCGCACGGTGGTGCTTGGCCGGTTGCGCTGCACCCGCAACCAATCGAGGAACTGCTCGACCTGGTCCGGCAGCGCGTCGGCCGGTCCGGGCACCTGGTGCGCCCACGCCGGCCCACGGCGCTCGTGCGGGGCGGTGGGCCGGCGAGTGGAGCGTTGACGAGCGGGCACGCTCCGTATTATCAGGAGCTTGGCGCCTCGTGGACGATTCCCGCCTCGTCGAGGGTGAACGCGATGAACGCCAGGGTCGCCCGACGCTGATCCTCGGGGCCGCCCCCGGGGTAGGCAATGACGGAGTGCACCAGCCCGTGCCATTCCGCGAAACCGGGACTCCGCAGGACCCAGGTCGCCGCCTCGGGCTTGGGAACCACCGCGCCGTAGGTCAGCACATACAGAGCACGGCACATCGTCAGCACGGCATACGTCTGGTATGGCCGGCTCAGCAGACGGCCCGGAAACTCGAGCTGAGCCTCCCACCGGGCGCGAAGCGTGTCGACCTGCGACTGCCGCAGCTCGGCCGCGGACACCGGCCCGATCGCCTGGCGCGGAGGCGGACCCGCAAGACGGACTCCGTACCGGCGGACCATCTGCTTCTGGATCACAAACTCCGGCCCGAGCGGTCCGACGACAAATCCCTCGCCAGGATGCAGCGCTGGGACGTCGCCGGCCGGGACCCCCGCCTGCCGGAGCCACGAGGCCGGCACGAAGGCGGCGTCGAGCAGCTCCGCCCATCGCTCGGCGTCCCTGCCGAGGATGCCCGCGTACTCGTCGCGGAGCAGGTCATTGGTCGGACCGTCGGTGAGCCGCCGGGTGGTGATGAGCAGGTCGATATCGCTCGTCCTGGGGTTGAAGGACCCCGTGGCGAGCGACCCGTGGATGTAGGCGCCGGAGAGCTGATTGCCCAGGGTGGCCTGCATCGACTCGATGAAGCTCTCGAGGAAGGCGCGCAGGCCCGGCCCTCCGGCAAGCAGCACTCGATCGACGGCCATGATCCTCAGGGTCGCAGTGGAATCTCGTCGGTATGCCACATATGATCCGCGCCCGATCCCGGCGCAACCGACCTGTCAAAACCGGATCAGGCCCGTCGGTGGACCGGGGCTCAGCGACTGCCGGAGCATCGCGGAGCCCCAGGGCGCTGTGGCAGGAAGGAGTAGGGGCTGCCCTCCGCCCAGATCTCTAGATCGTGAGAATATGCATTATCAGGAGCTTTAGCGACGTCTCTGAGGAGGGCCCGACGGCTCGGGTCCCCTCCCCAGGGCCGCGCATACGCGAGCTCGACAGCTCACGCAACCCAAGCTCACTTGCTCAGCCGGCAGCCTTCTTCACGAGGGCGCTGATCCGAGCCTCGTCGGCCGCCGTCAACGTCGTCAGCGCGTACTCGGTCGGCCACATGGTGCCGTCGTCGAGGCGCGCCTGGTCGCTGAAGCCCAGGGTCGCGTACCGCGTCTTGAACTTCTGCGCAGGCTTGAAGAAACAGATGGTCTTGCCATCCTTGGCGTACGCGGGCATCCCGTACCAGGTCTTCGACACGAGCTCGGGCGCGGTGGCCTTGATGACCGCATGCAGCCGGGTGCCCAACGCACGATCCGGCTCCGTCATCTCGGCGAGCTTCGCGAGGATCTCGCGTTCCCCGTCCTCGGCGGCAGCGCTGCCGCGCTCGGCCGCCCTGAGCTCCTGGGCGCGGGCCTTCATCGCGGCCTTTTCCTCGTCGGTGAATCCTCTGGCCTTGGCGGTCGCGGTGGTGCCCTTCGCGGGCGTCGTGGTGGCTGCTGGCATGTCGGTGGTCTCCTCTGGGGCTTCGATGCGACGATCCCCAGGCTAGGCGGCCGCGCCCGTCACCGCTTCTTGAAACCTGACCGATCTGCACCCCCACCGAGCCCGCGCGGGACGATGCCTCAGGGGTTGAAGATCGGGATGTCCGGAGCCCCACACCCGGGACAGGCCGGCGCCACCCAGAGGCCGCCCGAGGCCGACCGCCACACCACGTCGATGGCACCGCCGCCGTCGAACGCCACCGACGACGGGTCGGATCCCGCAGTCGCGCCGAGCTGCTCAGGCCCGACCAGTCCGATCGCGGACGTGTACAGCGCCGAGGCCAGCGCCCCCGTCGACTCCCGAGAATCGACGATCACCGCGCCGGGCGCGAGGTCGACCGCCGAGGGGTTGCCCATGACCGTTTCGATCCCGAGCCCCGCCGCGCCGGACCACGCGCCGTTGTTGATGGCGCCGTGCCAGAGCTGACCGCCGCTGTTCCAGAAGACGTCGATGCTCCCGGCTGCAGCGCTCACCGTCGGGTCGGCGCTGATCGGGGTCGTGGTGAGCTGGACGGCGCCGCTCCAGCCCCACGAGGCGCCGGTATCCTCCCAGAGGTCACCCGATGCGTCACGCCAGAAGACGGTGTCCGCGCCCGGCTCCGCGGTGACCGTCACCGGGTTGCCGCCGACGGCGCCGGAGTTGAGTGGCGAGGGACCGCTCCAGACGCCGTTGTACCGATCGACCCACATCCCGCCGTCCGTCCCCTTCCAGAAGATGTCCGTCATACCGGCCCCTGGAGAGACCGCGCTCGGCGCGGAACCGAGGGGCCCGAGCCCCAGCGATGCCGGCGCCGACCAGGTGCCGTTGCCAAACCACCCTCCTGTGTAGGTCGACTGCCACAGGTTGTGATCGGCACCCTCCCAGAACGCTTCGATCATCCCGGGACCCCAGGAGATGAGCGATGGGTTGGATGCGAGTGCGGCGTTCGCGCTCGCTCCCCCACTGATGTCCGTCGGCACGGTGCCCCAGCCGCCGTTGCGGTAGGCGAGCGTCCAGAGGTGGTTGGCCGAGTCCCGCCAGAGCACGTTGATGTCGCCGGCCTGATCCGAGACGGTCTCGGGCGCGCTCGCCACGTTGGTCGCCGCGAGGGCCACCGGGTCCGGCCATCCGTAGTACGGCAGCGGGCCGGTGCCGCTTCGGTCGAGGTCGACACGTCCGGGGATGCCGGGCACCGACCCCGCATCGCTGAACTGCCAGACCTGCCACCCCGTCCCACCCCAGTTGCTGGCGGGCACCGACGGCGAGCTCACGCCCCAGTTCGCCACCCAGAGGGGATCGAGCGTGAACGCCGATGAGTTGACGTTGCCGTTCCACCAGGACGGCGCCGCATAGATTGCCGGGAGCGACCCGATTGCGGCGCTCACGGTGTCCACCACCGTTCGCAGATTCGCCACGACGACCGCTTGCGGCTCGCCGTCGGTGGTCTCGACGTCGATCGCCGGGATGAGGTCGCCGTTCGTGAAGCCGACCGAGCGGAGCTGCGAGATCAGGAGGTCGGCCTGCGCGACCGGGCTCTCCGACGGCTCGAAGAAGAGGTACGCCCCGGGGGTCACCCCTGCCGAGGTCGCGCCGCGCCAGTTGATGGCGAACGCCCCGTCGGGCGAGTTGCTCCCATCCCCCGCACGGATGTAGGCGAACGAGATCCCCGAAGCGGCCACCGAATGCCATCCGATGGACAGCCCCTGGAAGGAGCTGACGTCGATCCCCTCCCTGACACCCGACGCCTGGGCGCCCACGACCCTCGACAGTCCGATCGGGACGGTCAGGAGCGCGAACAGCGTGGCAGTGGCAGCGATCCGCGACCTCATGCCACCGCCGGAACGAGGCCCACCATCGGCCTGAGGATAGACACCGATCCTCAGCCCCGAAGATCCGTCACAGCTTCTCCATAGCCCGCGCCGCGCCGCGCCCTGGTCACAGTTGGACGGAGACATCCACGCGAAAGGTTTGGTCGGCTACTCTGACCCCCGTGGCTCAGTCGACCCAGCAGAAGCCGGCAGGGAGGGCGCCGGGTCCGAACGGCAGGCCCACCGGCAAGCCCCTCACCAAGAAGCAGCGGCGCAACCAGGCGGCCGCGCGCTCCGTGTCGGTCAACGCGCGCCCACCGTGGCAGTCCCCCACCGTGATCACGTCTGTCAGCGTCGGCATCGTCGCCGTCGTCCTGATCGTCATCGTGATCATCAACCAGGTCGGCGGCGGCACGAACCTCAGCACGCTCAAGCCGGTGCCACAGACCATCCTGACCGCCGTCGAGCAGCCGAGCGGCACCGTCGTGGACACCGTCGGAACCGGAGGCCAGTCGGGCTCGCTGGTCAAGCTGCCGGCCAGTGCGCTCCTCAATGACTTCAGCGGCAAGCCGATGATCGTGTACGTCGGCGCCGAGTACTGCCCCTTCTGTGCAGCAGAGCGCTGGGTGATGGTGATGTGGCTGTCGCGGTTCGGCACGTTCCACAACCTGTCCGAGACCCAGTCCTCCTCCACCGACGTCTACCCCAACACCGACAGCTTCACGTTCTACAAGTCGAGCTACACGAGCTCGTACATCGATTTCAGCCCCGTGGAGGTCCAGGACCGCAACCAGAACACCCTGGAAACCCCGACGGCAGTGCAGACGAAGGCGTTCACCACATGGGGCAAGCCCCCGTACACCACCGACACCGGCGGCTTTCCCTTTGTCGACATCGGGGGGCTGTACGACCTCTTCGCGACGAGCTACTCGCCGGGCGACCTGACGGGCCTCTCGTGGGGCGTGATCGCATCCAAGCTCAGCAACCCGGCTGACCCGGTGACCAAGGACATCGTCGGGAACGCCAACATCCTCACCGCGGCGACCTGCATCGCGACCGGTGACCAGCCGGCGTCGGCCTGCTCCTCCTCCACCATCCAGAACATCGAAGCGACCCTGAGAACGTTCAAGGTTCCCACGAGCTGAGCTAGGCTGTCCGGCGTGTCCTACCAGGTCATCACGACCGGATACGCGGTCCTCGCGCTCATCGCGGACGCGTTGGTGCTGGTCGCTCTCATCGGATTCGTGGCGTCGCGGATGTCGCCCGCGATGCGCGAGCAATGGGAGGGTGTCCGCGACGGTCTGACGCCGTTCGCGCTGCACGCCGCATGGATCGTGTCGGTGCTGGCGATGCTCGGGAGTCTCTATCTCTCGCAGATCGCGGGACTGGTCCCGTGCGAGTTCTGCTGGTTCCAGCGCATCTGCATGTACCCGCTGACGCTGCTCCTCGGGATCGCAGCGTTCCGCGGTGAGATCGCCATTGCAAAGCGATATCTGCTCGGGATGACGTTCGTCGGTGTCGGGCTGGCCGTCTATCAGTACCAGCTCGAGCGCATTCCCCAGCCCACGGTGTGCTCGGTCACGATCCCCTGCAACGAAGCCGCGTTCAACATCTTCGGGTTCATCTCGATCCCGTACCTCTCGATGGCGGCGTTCCTGCTCATCACCACGCTGCTGCTCATGGCGCGCAGCGGTGGTGCCGAGGCTGACGACGAGATCGACGAGCCGACCGCCATGGAGCCGAGCGACTCCCAGGTTCCGGCGTCGGTCTGACGCCTAGACCAGTTCTCCCAGGTATTTCGGAAGCATCTGGCGCCACGTCGACCAGTCGTGGTCGTACTCGGTTCCCCACGGGTCGACGCGGTTGGGAATCCCCTTGCTCCCCAGCACGTGGGCGAGGCGCCACGACTCGCCGATGTTCTCCCAGCGTCCCTCCCCCGACGCGAGAATCGCGCGCCGGCTGCGCAGCAGCGCGAGATGCTCCCCGTTGAGCCCCGGGAGGAAATACGAGGGTGTCGCGAAGTACAGGTCGTCACCCGCGTCGTCACCGACGAACCGCGAGATGTCGTAGGTGCCGCTCATGCCGACCGCGTCGGTCACCACGTCGGGGTAGTGGCACAGCAACGCCACGGCGTTGAACGCGCCGATCGACGCCCCCGAGGTGATGACCGTGATGTCCGGGCTCTCGCAGTCCATGCGGACCATCGGGATCAACTCGTGCCGGACGAACTCGAGGAATCCCCGCAGCATCGCGGCGCGATATCGCGCGTCGCCGTCACCACGGAGCATCGCCGCGCCCGAAACGCTGTCGCAGGAGTAGATCTTCGCGCGTCCCGCCTCGAGGTACTCCCCCACCGAGTTGACGAGCCACATGCGCTCGATCTCCTCGGCGTCGCCGCCGGCGGTCGGGAACACGATCACCGGCCGGCCGAAATGACCCCATCGCGCCACCGTCACGTCCGACCCGACACGCGTCGAGTACCAGCGCTCTCGCCGCTTCATGGTGCGGGAGTCTCGCGCATCGGACCGACCCGGCGTGCGGCTACGGGTAGATGAGCCGCGACTTGCCGGGGAACAGCCAGCCCAACCCATCCAGGAGTTGATCCCGCCAGTTGATCCAGTTGTGCCCGTCGAGCGCCTCGACGACGCGCAGCTTTCCGGTCATCCGCTCGAGCACCTCCACCATGGCGCGGTCCGGCTCCGCCAGCGGCTCGAACGCACCGTAGGTCAGGAAGATGCGCTGCGTGACGATCGTCGGATGCTCGCGCACCGCGTTGACGAATCGGACCACCGGGGTGAACACGGCGCCGTGGTGCTGTTCGCCGTCGCCGTCGAATCGGAGCGAGGGTGACTCGAGCAGCAGCCCTCCGTAGAAGCCGGGCGCTCGGACCGCCGCCGCCAGCGCCGCGACACCGCCGAAGCTCGCGCCGAGGAGCACCCTGCCGCGAGGGTCGCCGCGCAGATGCAGCGACCCCTCCAGGTGCGGCACGAGCTCGGTGGTCAGGAACCGGCTGTGCGCCGCGCTCGCCGCGTACTCCCGGAGCCGCTCCTGCGGATGCGTGAAGGCGACGACGCAGTCCGCCATCAACCGGCGGTGCATCAGATTGTCGAGCACCGTCGACATCGACGAGTGATTGAGGAAATCGCCGCCGTCATGCACGACGAGCAGCGGGAGGCGCCGGTCCCGGTGCATCCGCGCTGGGATGTACAGCGTGATGTGCGCGTCGCGGCGCAGCGCCTTGCTCGGCAATCGCAGGTCGACCAGCTCCCCCGCAACGGCCGCCGGGTCCCGGTACGTCCAGTCGGGAGTGACATACCCGTCCGCCTCGAGCACGGATTGCGAGCCCATCGGCTCGGTGACCACGCGATGGTTCAACGGGTCGTTGACGCTCTCGGCGTGCTCGCCGCGCCGGATCAGATACCGGTACTGCACGCGGGCGCCCCGCGGCAGCTCGACGGTCGCATACCAGAGGTCGGTGCCTTTGAGGCGCTTGAGCGGCAGCGGGATCGGCACACCCATCACGCGATGCTCGACGCCGACCCAGTCCGCCGCTCCCCGCCAGAGGAACGTGCAGGAGGAACCCTCGACGAGCGGGATCGAGTGCTCGCGGAGGAGCTGATCGATCGCCGCGGGGGTGGCTCCCTCGGCGCGGAGGCGCGTGAGCGCGCCCTGGTGCTGCGGTTCGGCGGTGGGCATGGTCAGGCGGCGTGCGCTCCCCGCTGCAGCCGCCCATCCGGGTGGATCACACCCACCGCATCAAGGTCCGCCGGGCGCCCCGACGTCAGCTCGAGCCGATCACCGGGATCGAGCAGCACGCAGATGCTCGGCGCACAGCGCAGCGCGAGCAGGGACAGCCGCTCGGGGTCGTCGGTTCGCAGGCGGCCGGCTGCGGCGGGGAGCGCGACCATCCCGCGGGCAATCCCGATTCCCATGTCGAAGATCTCGTCCGGCCTCCCCGCGGGATCGCGGTCGTCGACGACGACGATCCGCTCCGAGATCGCCATGCACCCCGATGACCAGGCGATCATCGGCCGCGCGTCGATGAGCGGAGTGAGATTGCAGAGGTGCAGGCAGTCGTTGAGGACGCCGACGTGGCCACCGGCGATGGCGATCGCCGCACAGCCGTCGACGATCGTGGCCACCTCCTGCCGGTGCGCGGTGATGATCGCCCGTTCGTGCGGCGGAGTGGCGGCGTAGAACCGGTCGTATGCATCGCCGATCGCGGCGACATGCGCCGCGTCGAGATCACGGACCGATGCGATCGCCGAGTTGACCTCGCTGGATTCGTGACCGCGGCCGCCGAACCGGCGGCGCACCGCGTCGACGCCGGCGAGTGCAAACGCGAGACGCTCGAGGTAGACGTCGCGGAGCTCGTCGAGCTGCGTCCGCAGCAGCCGTTCCGCCTCCGCATATTCCTGATCGGTGCCGAGCACGTCGAGACGGCGACCGTAGAGGCCGAGATTGCGTGTCCCGCCGCCGAGGCGCCGGTCGATCTCGGCGTCATTGCGCTCGCCCTCTTCCCAGCCGGCGGTGACGAGCGCCACCGGTCCGTCGACGCCGAGCGCCGCCAGCTCCGCCGCCAGGTCCACGCCGTCGCTCAGGGGCCCGAGCAGGGTCACCCGCCTCACGACGCGTGCACGCGCACCGTCTCGCCGACCGCGTTGAGCATCTGACGCAGCGTGTCGTAATCCGGGTGCACCATCCGGACCCACGCGTTCGCCATGTATCCGGCCTCGACCGGCTGCGTCGGCGTGCCCGCATCAGGGAGATGGGTGTCGAGCACCCACTCGCCGAACTGACGCTGCACCGCCTCGAGGCCCTCGTAGTGGCTGATCGTCCCGTCCCGGTCCGGCCGCAGCGCGACGATGCCCGCGGCCTGCCGGCGGGAGAGCCGCCGGTCGGTGGCGCCGTGCACGATCGCGTTCGCCCACTCCCGGTAGATGTCGATGTCGTTGCCCGCCGCATAGAGATCCCACGCGCGCACCCCGGGCGGGCGGCAACCGATCTCGCTGAAGCGGAGCCCCTTGGGGCCGAAGAACCACTCCATGTGGGTGGCCGACGTCCCGATGCCGAGCGCCTGGATCGCGCGCAGACCGAGGTCGCGCACCTCCGCGTAGTCAGGAGCCGTGTCGACCCGGTTGGTCGAGATGAACTGCGGGCTGATCCAGCGTTCGCGCATCGCCTCGAGCACGTTCGGGTAGTAGTGCGAGACGAAGTCGTATGCGGGCTTGCCGCCGATGCTGATCGTGTCGTAGAAGCCCTCGTGGCCCTCGACGAACTCCTCGACCGCGACATCCGACGCTCCACTCGCGCCAAGCTCGGAGAGCGCGCGGTCGAGCTCGGCATCCGAGTCCACCCGGCTCGTGCCCGACGCGCCGGCGGCGGCGCGCGGCTTGAGGATGAGCGGGTACCCCACCGTCGCGGCGAACGCGCGGACCTCGGCCGCGCTGCTTGCCGCCGTGGACTGCGCGGTCGCGATGCCGGCGTTGCGCAGCGCCTCCTTCATCGACGGCTTGTCCCGGCACAGGTAGGCGGTCCGCACCGACGTCCCGGGGATGCCGCACGCCTCGCGCGCCTGCGCGGCGGCCATGGTGTGTGCCTCGATCGTCGACTCGAGGGCGTCGACCCACACCTTGCTCTGCGCGAACCGGACCGCGTCGACGAGCGCGCCGACATCGGTGACGTTGCCGATCTGCTCGTAGTGGAGCATCCAGTCCTTCAGGTCCGCGTCGAGATAGTCGAGGGGGCGCTCCCCGATTCCGATGACGGTCGCGCCCGCAGCGGCAAGCCCGCGCACGAACTCGCGCTGATTCGATGGAAACGCAGGCTCGATGAAGACGATATTCACGCGCAGATCGTACCCGGCGGAACGGGGACGGTCCCGGTCCCGCCTCCCTAGACTGGCGGGGCCAGATGCCCAACGCAGTCTTCGTCGCCCCGTTCCTGCTTCCCGCGACGGTGCGCTTCGTCGCCGCCGCGGCGTCGCTGCCCGATGTCCGCCTCGGGCTGGTCAGCCAGGACCCCGAGGACCGGCTCAGCGACGACCTCCGCGCAGCGCTCGCCGGCCACTACCGTGTCGCCGACGGCACCGACGCGCAGCAGATCGCCGACGCGACGCGCGCCATGGTGCGTCATCTCGGCAGCGTCGACCGGATCGTCGGGATGCTCGAGCAGTTGCAGGTCCCGCTCGGCGAGGTTCGCGATGCCCTCGGCATTCCCGGCATGGGCGCTGAGGTCGCCCACAACTTCCGCGACAAGGCGCGCATGAAGAGCGTCTTCGAGGCGAACGGTGTCCCCTGCGCCCGGCACCGCCTTGCGCGTTCGACGGACGAAGCTCGCAGCGCAGCGACGGACCTGGGCTTTCCGTTGGTGGTCAAGCCGCCGGCCGGCGCCGGCGCACGGGCCACGTTCCGCATCGACGATCGATCGCAGCTTGCCGAGTGGCTCGGCGTCGACCCGCCCGACGGTCACCGCCCCGCGTTGCTCGAGCAGATGATCGTCGGCGCCGAGCACAGCTTCGACAGCGTGCTCATCGACGGGGAGCTCGTCTGGCACTCGATCTCACGCTACCTGCCGACGCCGCTCGAGGTCCTGGAGAACCCGTGGATCCAGTGGGCCGTCCTCCTTCCTCGCGACATCGCGACGGTGGAGTTCGACACGATTCGCGACCAGGGATACCGTGGTCTGCGCGCGCTCGGGCTGCAGACCGGGCTCACCCACATGGAGTGGTTTCGCAGAGATGGCGGCGACATCGCGATCAGCGAGGTGGCGGCGCGGCCGCCAGGGGCACAGTTCACATCGCTGCTGTCATACGCGCACGACATCGACATGTACCAGGCGTGGGCGCGGCTCGAGATCTGCGGCGAGTTCACGCCTCCAGAGCGTCGGTATGCCGTCGGTGCGGCATACCTTCGCGGGCAGGGCAGCGGTGTGGTGCTCGCAGTGCACGGTCTCGATGTGCTGCAGCGCGAGCTCGGCGAACTCGTCGTCGAGGCGCAGCTCCCCCGCCTCGGGCAGCCGCCGACCGGAACATACGAAGGTGAAGGGCATGTGATCCTCCGCCATCGCGACACGTCGGTGGTCGAGGCCGGCCTGCGTCGCATCGTCGAGGTGGCGCGCGTCGAGATGGGGGCGTCGCAATGAGCAACCCGACAGTCCTGATGATCTCGCCCGGGTATCCAGCGGAGATGCCCTTCTTCGTGCGCGGTCTCTCGCGTGCAGGCGCGAGGGTCATCGGCGCCGGTGACCAACCGGTGTCGGCACTGCCGCCGATGGCCCGCGAACACCTCGCGGCGCACTGGCAGACACCGGGGTTCGCCGACGAGGATGCGATCCTGCGCGAGATCGCCCAGCACGCGGCCGGCGTGCACATCGATTACGTCGCGTCGCTGTGGGAGCCGACGATGGTGCTCGCGGCGAGGATCCGTGAAACCCTGGGGATCGCGGGGATGACCGTCGACCAGACGGTGCCGTTCCGTGACAAGGAGCGGATGAAGCAGGTCCTCGATGCGGCCGGAATCCGCACCCCCCATCACTACCGCTGCGCGACCGCGGCCGGTGTGCGCGAGGCCGCAGAGCGCATCGGGTTTCCGATCATCGTCAAACCGATCGCGGGCGCCGGTTCCGCGCACACGTTCCGAGTGGACAGTACGAGCGATCTCGAGTTGGTGCTGCCGAAGCTCATCGGCGTCCCCGAGGTCAGCGTCGAGGAGTTCATCGACGGCGAGGAGTTCACGTACGACACGATCTGCGCTGCCGGCGAGGTCCTGTACGACAACATCGCGTGGTATCGGCCGCGCCCGCTGCCGGCCCGCCAGCTCGAGTGGATCAGCCCGGTGACGCTGTGCCTCCGCGACATCGACGCTCCCGAGGTTTCGGCCGGACGCGCGATGGGCCGTGACGTGTTGCGCGCGCTCGGATATCGCGACGGGTTCACGCACATGGAGTGGTTCCGCAAGGAGAACGGCGAGGTGGTGTTCGGCGAGATCGGCGCTCGCCCACCAGGTGCGCGCACTGTCGACGTCATGAATTTCGCGAATGACACCGACCTGTTTCAGCGGTGGGCCGAGGCGCTTGTCAACGGGCGCTTCTCGGAGGACGTCGTACGCCGGTACAACGCGGCGTCGATCTTCAAACGCGCGCAGGGGCAGGGCAGGATCACGCGCATCGAGGGGTTGTCGCACCTGCTCGCGGAGCTCGACGAATGGGTGTGCGCAATCGACCTCCTCCCCATCGGCGCACCCCGTCGCGACTGGCTGATGACGCTCATCTCCGACGGGATGGTGATCGTGCGTCACCCCGAGCTGCAGTCGTGCATCGAGATCGCGGATCGTTTCGCGACGGAGCTCCAGCTTTACGCTTCCTGAGCGCGGCTGCCCCGTTGTGGTGGACGACTCGGCTGTTCACCACAGCGGTGAAGGGAGACCATGCTGGCC
>CAVQLW010000011.1:0-215971 GCA_963713485.1 Candidatus Dormiibacterota bacterium | reverse complement strand
TGGCCACCGGCTCGTTTTGGTTCGGGACACGTTGCTTCTGTCCTCAGAGACGCCGGAACCGTTACGCATCCGGTGCGAAGAGGTGTGTCTCAAGAGCCCGTGTAACGCTTTGCCGTGGGCGGGAGACGGTAGTTGCGTCATCCGTCAACTCGCCGGCAAGGAGATGCAATGAGGAGATCGATCCGCCTTTCTGTGGGCGCGGGCCTGGTGGTGGGGCTGGGCACGCTGCTCACCCCGCTGGCCGCCGGAGCCCAGGGGCTTGGCAGCAGCGACGCTCACGCCGTGTTCGTCCAGACCAACGACACTTCCGGGAACCAGGTGGTGGTGTATCGACGAGGTGTCCACGGGGAACTCACCTTCGCCGCGCGCTACAACACCGGCGGACTTGGGGTGGCGCTCACCGGAGCCGTCGTGGACAAGCTCGCGTCACAGGGTGGTCTTGCCTACGACCCCGCCGAGCATGCGCTCGTCGCTGTCAACGGGGGCAGCAACTCAATCACCGAGTTCCACGTTGATGGTGCACGGCTGAGCGATCGCCGGTCCGTGGCTTCGGGCGGCTCCATCCCTGTCAGCGTGACCGTCAGCGGGAACCGGCTCTACGTGCTGAACGCGGGTGGGACGGGCTCGGTGCAAGGGTTCTACCTCGACAGCCTGCATCACATTCCCGGAACTGCTCGCAACCTGAATCTCACGCCCGGTCTGACGCCGCAATTCCTCAACACCCCGGGCCAGATCGGCCTCACCCCCGGTGGGCGGCATCTCATCGTCACGACCAAGGCGAACGGCAGTGACATCGACGTGTTCGGCGTCGCGCCCGATGGCTCGTTGTCCGCAGCACCAACCGCGAACCCGTCGGCCACACCGGTGCCGTTCGGGTTCACGTTCGACCCCGCCGGTGACCTCGTCGTCACGGAGGCCGGCACGAGCGCATTGACCACCTATGCGGTCCATGGCGACGGCACCCTGACTGAGCTGCACTCCGTCACCAACGGATTGGCAGCGCTGTGCTGGGTCACGAAGGCTGGAGACCACTACTTCGGTGCGAACGCCGGCAGCGCGACGATCACCGCCTACAGCGTCGGCGCAGGAGGTGTACCGACGATCATCGGCGAGACCGCGACCGATGCGGGTCCCATCGACCTCGCCGCCGCACCCGATGGAACCGCGCTCTACGTCGAGACCGGTGGCGCTGACATCGTGGACGCCTTCTCGGTTCATCACGATGGATCGCTCACGTTCACCGGAAGCTCCGTGGCTCCTGAGCTTCCAGGCCACAGCGGACTCGAGGGGATCGCGGTCAGCTGACTACTCCGGCGTCGGCAGAGACCGGGCACCTCGTGCCCGGTCTCTTGGCGCCTTGGGGTTCGCCGGGATCCGCGCGAATCCTGTTGACCGCCGGCCGAACTCGCAGGCCGCTCACTCGCCGGGGAGCGACGTCCGCGACCGCCGCCGATTGAAGCCCCGCCTCCTCACAATCGTCGCCGTGGAGATCACCGGGGTCACCGTCTTCGTTCTGGCCGCCGTGTTGAGCCTTGCGGCGAGCTGGCTGCTGGTCTCCAGGCTCGAGCGGCTGGGCGAGCGTTTGGGCGTATCGGAGGCTGTGTTGGGCATGGTCGCGGCACTGGCGGCGGACGCACCGGAGATCACCTCTGCGGTCACCGCGATATCGCAGCATCAGCAGCAGGTCGGCGCCGGCGTGATCCTCGGCTCGAATGTGTTCAACCTCGCCGCTCTGTTGGGGCTGGGTGCGGTCGTCGCGGGCTCGATCGGCCTCCATCGCCGGGTCATCGTCTTCAGCGGCGCGATCGCCATGTGGATTGCGGCTGCTTGTCTCGCAGCCGTTGTCGGTCTCGTCGTCGCCGGTGCTTGGACTCGTGCTCGCGGTGACGGGTGTCGGCGTCTACGCCGTCGCGCTGGGCGCGGGCCCCGGGCGCCTCGCGTCGCTGCCCCTGCCGAGCCGATGGACCCGGTGGTTGACCACTGCGGTCATTGAGGAGGAAGCCGAGGTGGGCCCGGCGGTGAGGACACGCCCTGGTGGAATCCGCGACGCATGGGTGGCGGCGACGGCGCTGGCGGTCGTCGTTGCGGCCAGTGTGCTCATGGAACGCGCCGCATCTTCGCTGGGGCAGACGTGGGCCGTGCCGGAGATCGTCGTCGGCGGTCTGGTCCTCGCGGCCGTCACCAGTCTGCCGAATGCCGTTGCGGCTGTATACCTCGCTGCCAGGGGTAAGGGTTCAGCCGCCCTCAGCACCGCGGTCACCAGCAACAACCTCAACGTGGCAATCGGGCTGCTCGTGCCGGGGACATTTCTTGGACTTGGCGCTCCATCCGGCCAGACCACGCTCGTGACCGCCTGGTACATCGGGCTGACGGCGTTCACGCTGCTGATTGCGTACCGGGGTCGCGGACTGCGTCGTACCGACGGCCTCGTGATCATCGGCGCCTACGCGGTCTTCGTCGGCTCGGTGCTCGCCACGGCGCCAGCGACGTCGATGGACCCTCGACTGACGATAGCACCGGCGCTCGTCGTTGCAGCCGTGATCTCGTCTCGGCTGGTGGTGATCCATGGGACTCCGGTGCCGTCTCGTAGCCCTTCCCGCGCACGGCACGCGAGGTGTGATTGTCACCTTCCCGTCGGGTCGTCAAGCGCTCGAAACCAGCCCTGGCGTCACGCCGTGGGGCTGGACGGCAAACAGGATCTGGGCGGTGAGTTTCGCTCTGTGCGTTCTTGTCGCGGCGGCAGACGCCATCACCGGCGAGCGAGTCATCCTGATCGGGCTGCTCGTGCTGGGACCGTGTTGCGCCGTGCTCACTCGTCGTTCGTCCCGGACAGCGATCTCGGGAACCGTGGCAGTTGGCCTCGCAGTGCTCCTCGGTGTCCCGGACGGCATCTGGGGAACGGCCACCCACCTGACGTTCATCGCCGCTGTGCTCGCGGTGGCCGTGGTCAGCGCCTCTGGAGCATTCGTTGTCGAGCGCCTGGATTCGCGGCGCTGAGCCTGCGCTACCAGCGCCCTCCGTGACTCCGGACCGCGTCCGGTTTCAACATGTTGATCCATGACCCTCCGCATCCTGGAGCCGCTGGCCGCACTCTCGGTCGTCACGGATCTGGCGCACGGCCGTCCCGCCGAGCAGGCGCTGCGTGCGGCGCTGCTCGCAACGCGCGTGGCGGAGCAGATCGGCGAGAGGGCCTCGGGACGACGCGATGCACTGTACGTCACGCTGCTTCGGTCGCTGGGCTGCACGGCCACGTCGCACGAGTACGCACGCTGGCTCGGCGGCGACGACATCGCAGTGCGCCGCGAGGGCGACCGCATCGATCCCACGAGCTCGCGCGAGGGCCTGGCCTTCGTGAGGCGCGTCGCCGGGGACGTACCCATCCGCCACCGTGTGGGTGTCCTTGCGGTCGGTGCGACCCGCGGACCGCGCATCGCGGCTGAGGCGGCTCGCGCGGATTGTGAAGTGGCGCAGCAACTCGGGGTTCGGCTCGGTCTGAGCGACGAGGTCACTCGCGCGCTCTTTCAAGGTTTCGAGCGCTGGGACGGACGTGGACATCCACAGGGCCTCGGGGGCGACACGATCCATCTGAGCGCCCGTATCGCAGCCGCAGCCTCCGCGCTCGTGATGTTCGAGGAATCACTTGGACCGGCAGACGCTGCATCGATCCTGCGTCGCTGGGCAGGGCATGCCCTGGACCCCGACGTCGTCGGGACGACGCTTGCCGTCGCGTCGGACGCGGGCGGCGAGGTGAGCGCGGAGGATCCGCTGGCAGCACTGCTGGCAGCGGAACCCCGTCCTGTGGTCGAGGCGCCCGAGACGCGGTTGGATGATGTGGCTGTTGCGTTCGCGATGGTCGGGGATCTGAAGGCCACGCACCTTCACGGCCACTCGAGCAGCGTCGCGCGCGTGGCAGAGCGCGCCGCGCGCCTTCGCGGAAGGCCGGATGACGCGGTGACGACGTTGCGGCGCGCCGCGCTGCTGCATGACCTCGGGCGCGCCGCCGTGCCGACGGGGATATGGGAGCGTCCCGGCCGCCTGAGCAACGCGGAGTGGGAACGCGTGCGGCTGCACGCGTATCAGACCGAGCGGATCCTTGCGCGGTCTTCGGCGCTGATGGAAGCCGGGCGCATCGCCGGCATGCACCACGAGCGGATCGACGGCAGCGGATACCATCGTGGCTCGCGCGCGGCGGAGCAGGACAGCGACTGCCGGCTGCTGGCCGTCGCAGACGTGTACAGCGCACTCACGGAGTCGCGTCCGCACCGGCCCGCGTTCAGCCCTGACGCTGCTGCGCACACGCTGCGCGAGATGGCACTCGACCCCGAATGCGTCGAGTGCGTGCTCGAGGCGGCGGGGCAGACACGGCGGCGGATACGGTCGCGACCCGCCGGGCTGACCGAGCGCGAGGTCGATGTGCTCCGGCTCATCGTGCGCGGTATGTCGATGGGCGAGGTCGCCGCGGCGCTGCACATCTCGACGTCGACCGTGCACACGCACCTGGCGCACGTGTACGAGAAGGCCGGTATCTCCACCAGAGCAGCCGCCGCCGTGTTCGCGATGGAGAACGATCTGCTCGACCCCGAGCTCCTCTGAGAAATCGACAGAACTGTCGATGGACGGCGGCGCCGGCCGCCCGTACGGTCCGACCATGACAGTCAACAGCGCCCCACCGACCCGTGCCGATATCCATCGCGACGGCGACGACGACGGCCTCACACGGCTCCCCGCGACTGAGATGGCGCGGCTCGTGCGCTCCCGGACGCTCGACCCCGTCGAGCTGCTCGAGGCGAGCCTGCGGCGTATCGACGCGCTGGAGCCGCGCCTGCATGCCTTTGTCGCGGTCCTCGAACGCTCTGCGCGTGACGAGGCAGAACGCCTGCGCGCCCGGCCCGACCTCGATCGCCTGCCGCTCGCCGGAGTCCCGGTTGCCGTCAAGGACAACGTCGCGATCGCGGGTGAACCGACGACCTACGGCTCCCGTGCCACGTCGCAGGCGCCGGCGGCGGAGGACTCGACCATCGTGCGGCGGCTTCGCGATGCGGGTGCCGTCATCGTCGGCCGGACGGTCATGCCGGAGCTCGCGATCTGGCCGTTCACCGAGCCCGAGGGGTTCCCGGCTCCGCGCAACCCGTGGAACCTGGACCGGACGCCGGGCGGATCGAGCGGCGGCTCGGCGGTTGCCGTGGCCGCCCGCATGGCTGCCCTTGCCGTGGGATCGGACGGCGGTGGGTCGATTCGCGTCCCCGCCGCCTGCTGCGGCATCGTCGGCGTCAAACCGGCACCGGGTCTCGTGCCCCTGCCCGGCGGAAGTGCCGAGCACTGGCACGGCCTCACGGCGTTCGGACCGCTTGCGCGCAACGTGGCTGACGCGGCGCTCATGCTCGACGTGCTCTCCGAGAGCCACAGCTATCGCGATCCCGCGGCGGCGACGAGCGGGCTGCGTATCGCCATCTCGACTCGCCACCCGGTCTTCGGTGTTCGACCATCGCGCGAGATTCGCGAGGCGCTCTCGAGCACGGCGGCGGCGCTGGCGGCGGCAGGTCACACGGTCGCATCCGCGAATCCTCGATACCCGATGATGCCGAGCCAGTTCACCAGCCGGTGGCTCGCAGGCATCGCTCAGGACGCAACCCAGGTCGACATGGCGCAGGTCGAACCACGGACGGCCGCGATGGTGCGGCGCGGACAGCGGGCGCAACGCACGGTTCGACCCGCGAGCGAAAGCGACTTCGCCAAGTACATTCAGCGGTTCTTGACCGATTGCGACGTCCTGATCACACCGGTGCTCTCGTCACCTCCGGTGCCGATCGGGAAATGGCGCAGCAATGGCTGGATCTCGACCATGCTCGGCGTCGGCCGGTGGACCTACACGAGCATGTGGAATGTCGCATGCGTTGCGGCGGTTGCCATCCCAGCCGGCATCACCGGTGACGGTCTGCCGCTGGGTGTTCAGCTCATCGGGCCGGCAGGATCCGAGTCACTGCTGCTGTCCGTCGCCGCGCAGTTGGAGCGGGCGAATCCCTGGCCTATGGCTCCGGTTTAGAACTCCCGGCTGCGCACGGCCGCCTTCTCATTCGGTCGGGGAAGCGAAGCAGTCAACACTGCGTCAACGAATCGCAAATGGTCAGGCGGCGTTGACGCCGCGTTGATGGTGGGCCATCGATACTCCGAGCCGATGCAACTCGATCTGCTCGTCATCCTGTGTTTTCTCGGGATGCTCGTCGCGGGCGTCCTGATGATCGCCGGCCTCCGGAGAATCTGAGATGGGTGAACTCGCCGGATATATCGTTTCCGCGATCATCGCACTGATCGCCGGGATCTACCTGATCGTGGCGCTGGTCGCCCCGGAGCGCTTCTGATGGTCCTCGACATCATCGCTGTGATCATCACGTATGCCGCAGTCGCCGCCGGCGCGTGGTTCATCGGCGGGTACATGGTCAAGGTGTACAAGGGCGAGCGCGTCTGGTTGAGCCGCGTGCTCCGTCCCGTCGAGCGTTTCACCTACAAGGTCATCGGCGTCGACGAGGAGCACGAACAGGGCTGGATCGGCTATCTCGTTTCGATTCTCGCGGTCACGTTGGTCAGCGTCGGCTTCACCTACCTGATCCTGCGGTTCCAGGATCATCTCCCGCTCAACCCCGCGAACCTTCCTGGTGTGCCGGCGCCGCTCGCCTTCGACACCGCGGTGAGCTTCGCCACGAACACCAACTGGCAGAACTACACCGGCGAGGCGACGATGAGCTATTTCTCGCAGATCGTCGCGCTCGTGCTCCACAACTTCCTCAGCGCGGCGATGGGCATGGCCATCGCGATCGTGGTCATCCGCGCCATCGCGCGGCGCACGATGAGCACGCTCGGTAACTTCTGGGTCGACACGGTGCGGGGCACGCTCTACGTCCTGCTGCCGATCAGCATCGTCGTCGCGCTCGTGCTCGTCGCCAACGGCGCCATCCAGAACCTCAGCGGCTACTCGATCGTGCACACGCTCACCAACGGCATACAGACGATCGCCCAGGGTCCCGTCGCATCCCAGGAAGCCATCAAGGACCTCGGCACGAACGGCGGCGGGTTCTTCAACGCCAACAGTGCTCACCCCTTCGAGAATCCCAACGGATTCACGAACGCGCTCGAGATCTTCACGGTCCTGCTCATTCCCTTCGGACTCGTCATCACGTTTGGCAAATGGGTCGGCAACGTCAAGCAGGGGATCGCGCTGGGAGCGACCATGGCGGTCATCCTCATCGGCGCCTGCGGCGTTGCCGCATGGCAGGAGCAGCAGGGCAACCCGGCACTGGTCGGCACCGGAGCCACTCAAGTTGCCTCCGCGCAGTCCGCCGGCGGGAACATGGAGGGCAAGGAGGCCCGGTTCGGTCCCATCCAGACCGCGCAGTTCGGCACCGCAACAACTGGAACGAGCACAGGCTCAGTCGACTCCTCGCATGACAGCTGGACCGCGATCGGCGGGCTGATCCCACTCGTGTTGATCAAGCTCGGCGAGATCACACCTGGAGGTGTCGGGTCAGGCCTTTACGGCATGGTGGTGTTCGCGATCATCGCGGTCTTCATCGCCGGCCTGATGGTCGGCCGAACGCCTGAATACGTGGGCAAGAAGATCGAGGGTCGCGACGTGAAGTACGCGGCGATCGCGATCCTCGTGCTGCCGGCATCGATCCTCGGGTTTTCGGCAATCGCGGTGCTCACCGCCGGAGGACAAGCCGGCCCAATTGCGACGCAGGGAACACCGCACATGCTGACGGAGATCCTCTACGCGTTCACGTCCACAACCGGTAACAACGGCAGCGCGTTCGCCGGATTGACCGGTAACACCCTCTACTACAACCTCATGCTCGCCGGCGCCATGTGGATGGGACGGTTCCTGTTCATCATCCCGGTGATGGCGCTGGCCGGCAGCCTGGTCAAGAAGAAGATCGTGCCCGCGAGCGCGGGCACCTTTCCCACCGACGGGCCGCTCTTCGTCGCGCTACTCGTCGGGACGATTCTCGTGGTCGCGGCGCTCACGTTCTTCCCCGTGGTCTCGCTCGGGCCGATTCTCGAGCACTTCAAGCTCATCGCGGTACATTGAAAATGGCACTCGCATCCGCACATCACCCCAAGCGGCGGCGCAGCAGCGTCACCGACCCGGAACTGCTGTTCCCAGCCATCGGGCAGAGCTTCGTCAAGCTCAACCCGCTGGTCATGGCTCGCAACCCGGTCATGTTCGTGGTCGAGATCGGCGCGGTGATGACGTCGTACGTGTTCTTCGCCGACATCGCGGGGAGCGCCTCGGACACGAGCTTCGTCGGGCAGATCGCACTCTGGCTGTGGTTCACGGTGCTGTTCGCGAATTTCGCCGAGGCGATCGCCGAGGGGCGCGGCAAAGCGCAGGCCCAAGCCCTGCGGCGCACCCGCACGGAGACGATCGCCCGCAGACTGCAGGGCGGTGTCGGTGGCAAGGAGACGCCCGTGCCGGCAACCGACCTGCGCAAGGGCGACATCGTCGTGTGCGAGGCCGGCGACGTGATCCCCAGTGACGGCACCATCATCGAGGGCATCGCAAGCGTCGACGAGTCGGCCATCACCGGCGAATCCGCACCGGTCATCCGTGAGGCGGGCGGTGACCGCAGCGCGGTCACCGGCGGCACGCGCGTGCTCAGCGACCGCATCGTCATCGAGATCACCCAGAACCCCGGCGAGACCTTCCTCGACCGCATGATCTCGCTCGTGGAGAGCGCCTCGCGTCAGAAGACGCCCAACGAGATCGCGCTCAACATCCTGCTCGCGGGCCTCACGCTCATCTTCCTCATCGCTGTCGTGACGCTGCAGCCCTACGCGGTCTTCTCCGGCGCCTCCATCGAGGTGACCGTGCTCATCGCCTTGCTGGTCTGTCTCATCCCGACCACCATCGGCGGCCTGCTGAGCGCCATCGGCATCGCGGGCATCGACCGGCTGCTCCAGAAGAACGTGCTCGCGATGTCCGGCCGGGCGGTCGAAGCGGCCGGGGACGTCGACACCCTCCTCCTCGACAAGACCGGGACCATCACCCTCGGCAACCGCCAGGCAACGGAGTTCCTTCCCGCGCCGGGAGTGACGATGGAGCAGCTCGTCCGTGCCGCGGACCTCGCCAGCCGCGCGGACGAGACTCCGGAGGGGCGGTCGATCGTGGCCCTTGCCCGGCGCTTCGGCGCCACCGAGGATCCCAACGACACCGCGTGGAGCTTCGTGCCATTCACTGCGGAAACCCGCATGAGCGGTGTCGATCACAACGGCGACAGCATTCGCAAGGGCGCCGGCGACGCAGTGGCGGCATGGTGCGCGCAGGGCAAGTCAGGCGACGGCGTGGTGTCGAAAGAGGTCAACGACCAGGTCGAGACCATCGCTCGTGGCGGGGGAACGCCGCTGCTCGTCGCGGAGAACCACGTGGTGCTCGGCACCATCCATCTCAAGGACATCGTCAAGCCCGGCATCGCAGAGCGCTTCGCGGAGCTGCGCAGGATGGGACTCCGCACGGTGATGATCACCGGCGACAACCCACTCACCGCAGCCGCCATCGCCGCCGAGGCAGGTGTCGACGACTTCCTCGCTCAGGCAACGCCCGAGAACAAGCTCGACCTGATCCGCCAGGAGCAGGCGGGAGGCAAGCTCGTGGCGATGACCGGCGACGGCACCAACGACGCGCCCGCACTCGCCCAGGCAGATGTCGGTGTCGCCATGAACAGCGGCACGCAGGCAGCAAAGGAGGCCGGCAACCTCGTCGACCTCGACAGCGACCCGACGAAGCTCATCGAGATCGTCGAAACGGGCAAACAGATGCTCATCACGCGTGGCGCGCTGACCACCTTCAGCATCGCCAACGACGTCGCCAAATACTTCGCGATCATCCCGGCGATGTTCACGGCCTACGTGGCACTCAAGCCGCTCGACGTCCTCAACGTCATGCACCTGCAGTCGGCGCACAGCGCCATCCTCAGCGCCGTCATCTTCAACGCGCTCATCATCATCGCCCTGGTCCCGCTCGCCCTTCGTGGCGTGCGCTTCCGGGCGGTTGGAGCAAGCGCGCTCCTGCGTCGCAACCTGCTCATCTACGGCGTCGGTGGGATCATCGCGCCCTTTATCGGGATCAAGGTCATCGACCTGATCATCAACGCTACTCACCTGGTCTAGGACGACATGAATCCACGCACATGGCCCCGGGAGCTGCTCATCGGGCTCCGCCTCACCGTCGCTCTCGGCGCGCTGATGCTGATCTACACCTTCGTGATCACGGGCATCTCGCAGGTCGCCTTCAACAGTCAGGCAAACGGCAGCCTCATCACGCTCAACGGCAAGGTGGTCGGATCGAGTGAGATCGGCCAGAGCTGCCCGCAGGAGAAGGTCGCCTCGGATGGCAGCCTGCGCATCACCATCAACACGCGGTACTTCCAGGGGCGCCTCTCGTACACGTCCAACCCGAACACCGCCGCGCTGCAGCCCTGCAACGCCGCGAACTCGGCCGGCAGCAACTACGGTCCCTCCAACTCGCTGCTGCTGGAGAACACCAAGGCCGCCGTGGCAGCCTACGTGGCCGCCGGCGTCTCGAAGCCGATCCCTATCGACCTCGTCACATCCGACTTCACCGGGTTCGACCCCGACATCTCCGAGGCCGCTGCGCTCGCGCAGGTGAACATGGTGGCCAACGCCCGCAACCTCAGCGTGAGCAAGCTCCATGACCTCGTGGAGTCGCAGGTCCAGGGGCGCATCCTCTGGGTGTTCGGCGAGCCGGTCGTCAACGTGCTGCAGCTCAACCTCGCCCTCGACGCGCAACAGTCGAGCCTCGCCGGCTGAGGCTCTGCGCGCCGTGACGGCGGCGCATCATTGAGGTTGATGACGGACGCGATCGCAACGGCGGCATCTCCGGTCGCCACAGCGGCCCCGGCGAGGCGCGGGCACCTCCGTGTCTTCCTGGGCGCCACCCCGGGGAGCGGCAAGACGTTCGCGATGCTCCGCGAGGCGCACGACCGCCGCTCCCAGGGAGAGGACGTCGTCGTCGGCTTCGTCGAGACCCACGGCCGCAAGCTCACCGAGCAGGCGATCGGGAGCCTCGAGGTCATCCCCCGCCTGCAGGTCGAGTACCGCGGGAAGCTCATGGAGGAGATGGACCTCGACGGTGTCCTCGCGCGGCGGCCCCAGGTGGCGCTCGTCGACGAGCTGGCGCACACCAACGTGCCCGGGGTCCGCCACGAGAAGCGATATCAGGACGTCGAGGAGATCCTCGCAGCGGGGATCGACGTCGTCACCACCGTCAACGTCCAGCATCTCGAGTCGGTCAAGGACCTCGCCGAGCACATCACGGGCATTCCCGTGCGCGAGACCCTCCCCGACCAGGTGCTGGACCATGCCGATGAGATCCAGTTCATCGACATCTCGCCCGAGGCGCTGCGCAAGCGCATGCGTCACGGCAACATCTACGCCCCGGAGAAGGTCGACACCGCGCTCGCGAACTTCTTCCGGCCCGGCAACCTTGCGGCGCTGCGGGAGATCGCGCTCCGCCTCGTCGCGCAGACGGTCGGCCGCGCACGCGGCGCCATCCGGCCGGCCCCGCAGGACGTCCTCGTCGCGGTCAGCGGACGCGCCAGCAGCGGTCCGCTCATCCGACGCGCGAGCCGCCTCGCGCGCCGGTTCGGCGGCTTCTGCACCGTGCTCGTCGTGCTCGGCCGGCGTGACGAGGAAACAGACCAGGGCAGGGCGAAGGCGAAGCAGCTCGCCGAGCTGCTGCAGTGCGGGTTCATCGAGCGCTCCGGCAAGGTCACCGACACCGTCATCGCCGTGGCGCACGAGCTGGCGGTCCAGCACGTGGTCGTCGGCGAGTCGCCACACCCCGGCGTTCGCGAGCGGCTTCGCCGCGGGCTCATCGACGGGTTGATCACCGAGCTGCCCGACGTGAGCGTGCACGTCGTCGCGCGTCGTGCAGGATCCATCCGAGGCGGTCCATTCAACGCGCAGGATCAGCGACCCGACTCGGACGCGCTCCTCCGAGCGCTCCACGCCAGCGCCAGCCGCGCAGGCCTGCGCGTCTACCTCGGATACGCCCGTGGGTGCGGCACCACCGTCGCCATGCTCGAGGAGGCGAACCGTCGCTGCCAGCGCGGCACGGATGTCGTTGTGGCCGCTGTGAAGACCGACGGCCGCACCCGCTGCGAGATCGCCCTCGAGGGCCTTGAGATCCTCGGGGGACCGAACTCGCCGGCGCTCAAGGGCGTCGTCGACGTCGAAGCGCTGCTGCAGCGCAACCCGGAGGTCGCGTGCCTCGACGATCTCGCGGCTCTCGACACCAAAGGACGGCCGATCACCGAGTCGGTCCCGCGGCTCCTGCGAGACGGGATGATGCTGATCGCGACCCTCCATCTCACCGACCTACGGAGCACTGTCGACGGGATGGGGCCGTTGCTGGGCGATCGGCCCCGAAACGTCGTCGACGACTCGTTCCTGGAACAGGTGACCGAGCTCGAGATCGTGGACGTGACGCCGTCCGTCCTCGATGAGCGTCTTCGTCGCGGTGAGATCGTGCCCGCCAGCGAGGCGGCGGAAGCGCGCACCCGGGCGTTCCGGCCGGAGGTGCTCGCCTCCTTGCGGGAGCTCGCCTTCCGGCTGCTCGCCGAGCACACCGATCGTCGCCTTGTCGCCTACATGCGGGACCGCGGCATCGAGTCACCCTGGGAGGTGAAGCCTCGAGTCATGCTCTGCGTGCCGGCGCGTCCGGGCATGGAGGACGTCATCGCGAGCACGGCCGCACTGGCTGCTCGGCTGGACGGCAAGATGACGGCGGTGACCGTTCGGGATCGGCCCCGGTCGAAGGAGGAGATTCAGCTCCTCGGCACCTACACCGCACTGACCCATCAGGCGGACGGCACGTTCATCACCCTCTACGAGGGCGATCCGGCAACCGCGCTCACCCGCTATGCACGGAAGATCCTGGCCACGGAGATCGTCGTGACGCGTGGACGTGGACGCCGCGGCACGCTGCGCAAGCTCATCCACCTGCTGACCGACGTCGACATCCACGTGCTGCCGAAGCCGCATCAGACCGCTGCCTGAGCGGGCTCCTCGGCGCGCGCCGCGGGCAGCGTGAACGCGAAGACCGCGCCGCCTCCCTGCTCCGGGTCGTCGAGCCAGACCCGGCCGGCGTGTGCCTCGATGAGGCCGCGGACGATGGAGAGCCCCAGTCCGGTGCCCTCCGCGGCGGGGCGCTCCTCGCGCACGAACCGATCGAAGATGCGATCCCGCAGTTCCGGCGGCACTCCTGGGCCGTGGTCGATGACCCGCGTGACCACCGTGCCACGGGCGCCGGGGGCCACGTGCACCTCGATGGGCGTGCCTTCCGGGGCGTAGCGATCGGCATTGGCGAGCAGGTTGTCGAGCACCTGCCCGAGCCGGTCCCAGTCCGCGACCGCCTCGACCGGTCCCTGCTCGACGGTCACGTCGATGCGCCGTTCGGGATGCACCTGCCGGAGCCGCTCCGCCGCCGCCTCCGCTGCCTCACCCGCATCGGTGGGCTCGAGCCGGAGCTCGAGGGCGTGCCCCTCGATGCGCGCCAGGTCGAGCATGTCGCCGACGAGGCGGTCGAGCCGTCGCGACTGGGCGACGATGCCGCCGAGGCCGTCGCGCACCTGCTCCGAGAGATCGCTCCGTGCAAGGAGCACCGTGGATCCCGTGAGGATGCTGGCGAGCGGCGTCCGGAGCTCGTGGCTCACGTTCTGGAGCAGCTCCCGGCGGATCCGGTCGGCATCGCGGAGCGCCGCCACCTGCTGCTGCGTCTGCGCGAGCCGCACCGCCGTTCTCGCGGCGGCCTCCTGCTCGCGATACAGGCGCTCGAGCTCGACGTTCGCCTCTGAGAGCGTGCGTGACAGCGCTTGTGCGGCGATGTCGGAGCGGCGACGCTGCGAGGCGACGCCACCCATCCCGCCGGCAGCCGCGAAGAAGATGACGAGATACAGGACATCGCTCGGATTGGCAGAGACTCAGGCTGTTGACCGGAGGCAGGAAGAAGTAGTCGGCGAGCACCGACGACAGCGCCGCCGCCGCGAGGGCGGGGATCAGACCCGTCAGCAGCCCCAGTGAGACGACGATGCCGAGATAGAGAAACACGTAGGCGCGCGCCTCGGACGGCTGCAGTCTGGTCAACACGAGTGTCAGCAGCGGCGGGGCGACCACAGCGATCGCGATTCCGATCGCCTGGACCCGGTCGAAGCGCCAGCGCGTCATTGGTGCGTGAGTATGCGTCGCTCCAAGTCGTCGCGACGACCTTCGCGCGCCGGTCAGGAACTCCCCAGATGCTCGTTCAGGGCCTCGACGAGGCGGTGGCTCGCCGCCTGAAGGCCGTGCCGTTCGACGAGCGCGGCGAGGCGTTCGGCATCCGCCGGGTAGGTGGCGCGCGCGCCCCGTGGCAACTCGATCGGCAGATCCACCACCGGCCGCACCACCCGCATCGCACGCTCGAGGTAGTCGCGATCCGCGTCCTTGACGCGGCCTGCCTTCAGCAGGTCCTCGATCCCGCCGTGGGTTCGCACCATCGACGCCGCCGCCACCGCGCCGACACCCTTCAACCCGGGCAGCCCGTCCGACGGGTCACCGCGCAGCATCGCGAAGTCGGCGTAGCTGCGCCCCGGGATCGAGTAGCGACGCGTGACCTCCGCTTCGTCGACGACCGTCCATCCACCTTTCTCGGGATACAGCACCGCCACGCGTGGGTCCTCGATCACCCCGAAGAGGTCGCGGTCACCGCTCACGATCTCGACGGATCCCGAGGCACGTGCAGCCCACGTCGCGATGACATCCTCGGCCTCGTAGTCCGGCACCCCCCGTTCGTCGATGCCGATGGCGGCGAGGAAGTCGTCGATGACCGGCATCTGCGGGATGAGGCCGGGCGGGATCGGTTCCTCCACACGGTGCGCCTTGTATCCGGGGATCAGCGCCACACGCCAGTCCGGCCGCCAGTCGGCATCGGCCGCGACCGCGATGTGGCGCGGGTCGCGCATCCCCAGGAGCCGGGTCAGGGTTTCGAGAAACCCGCGAGCGGCGTTAACCTCTCTGCCATCGGGCGATCGGACGCTCTTGGGGACTCCGTAGTAGGCACGGAAGATGAGGCTGGATCCGTCGACGAGCAGCCAGTCGCAGGACATGCCGTCATCGTACGTGCGGAGGTCGACGATGCCTGGCCACACTTCGCCACACCATGACGACGGAACCCTTGTGCGGGGATGGCGCCGATGGCTGCTGACGCCGAACTGATCGTCGCGGACGCCGCAGCCTGGCGGCGCTGGCTCGGCAGTCACCACAACACCTCCGCCGGTGTCTGGCTCGTCCTCGCCCGGCGCGGGACGACCACGCCGACCAGCCTGACCTACGATGACGCGCTCGACGAGGCGCTCTGCCACGGATGGATCGATGGGCAGAAGGGTTCCCGGGACCAGGCGACGTTCCGCCAGCGGTTCACACCACGCCGCGCGCGGAGCCGGTGGTCTGCGCGAAACGTCGCGATCGTCGATCGTCTGCGCAATGAGGGGCGGATGCACGCGGCAGGCGAGGCTGAGGTCGCCGCAGCCAAGGCGGACGGACGGTGGGACGCCGCCTATGCCGGGCAGGCGACCATCGCGATCCCAGACGACCTCGCCGCCGCACTGCGGGCGGATCCCAAAGCGCAGCGGATGTTCGACATCCTCAGCGGTCAGAACCGGTACTCGGTGCTCTTCCGCGTCGCAGCTGCGAAGCAACCCGCGACGCGCGCGCGCCGAATCGCGCAGCTCGTGGAGATGCTCGCGCGCGGCGAGACGATTCACCCGCAGACACGGACCCTCGACGACGGGAGTGGTGAGCGGTCGCAGTAGCCGGCGCGCGGCAACGAGCGCACCGCGGCCGGCCGCGGGGTTGCTCCGCGGTCGCGGTAGCCGGCGCGGGGCGACAATCACACCGCGGTCGGCCGCGGGGTTGCTCCGCGGTCGCGGTAGCCGGCGCGGGGCGACAATCACACCGCGGTCAGCCGCGGGGTTGCTCGCGCTTCAGCGCTGCTGAACGCCGGGGGCCACGCGCTCGTCGATGGCGCCCGGCGCCAGCGACTCCGCTCGCCACGAGTTCCCGCGCCGATGCACCGAGGTCGACACGAGACATCGCAGCGTCGAACGCGGCGTGAACATCGGTGCGATCCGATTCGTCGCGCACGGTCTCGTCGGACGCGCGAAGGATCCGCCGAGCGTGGACCTCCACCACCTCGCGGAGTTCAGGCGTCGGGACGACACGGAGGACCTTGCCGAGGTTGTCGAGCTGACGGATGAGCACCGCGGGCATGCCGGAGCCCGCCTGCCTGATCTTGTCGGTCGCGCCTTTGATGAGCCGGTCCGTCGTCACAACCGGTTCGATGATGCGGAGGTGACCTGACGCATCACGATGCAGACCGTCGGGAAGACGTGAGACCGCCGCGTGGCAGAGGCAGTCGCCGAGCCAGTCGATGCAGTTGAGGGCGGTGAACGTGTCGTTGACGGCGGGAGACAGCGCGCGAATTGCAACCTCGACCAGTTGATCGACGGCAAACCCAAGGTCCTGGGTGAGCGTCCGGTTGGGACCGACGATGTGCGCGCGATGCAGCGCCACGGACACGTCGCGAGCAGCGTGGGGCGGAACCACGAACGCGACCGGCTGCCCTTCGAGCACGAAGTGGCCCGGCCGGCGGACGAGGCGGATCACGCTGTCCGACGACACCGCGATGCTCATCAGATGCCGGTGACCAACCGACTGGATGAAGCCACTCGAATGCGCGAACACAGGCGCTCCCACCGCGAGCACGTTGTGGCTCATCTCTGAAGGGTCGGGCTCGCCTGCGTAACCTGGACGGGACTTCGCCATGTCCGCCTGAAAACTCGCGAGCGTTGCGCGGAAGTCTCTCGCGATGCCGGACACCACCGACGTCAGCTGGATGGACGCAGCGACATGGTGGATGAAGTAGATGAGGATGCCGAGATCCAGCAGCGTCAGCATCAGCGCGAACGTGACCGAGATGTGCGGGACGAAGTTGGCCGCCGGCGCGCTCTCGACCGAACCGAGTGCGAGCACCGAGTACACGAAGGTCGCGACGAGCGCACCGAGGCTGAACTGGGTGCCGATGTCGCGGATGAAGTTGCGCAGCATTCTCGGGCCGAACTGTTGCGACGCGAGCTGGAGCACGAGGATGGTGATGGAGAAGAGCAGGCCGGCGACCGTGATCACCGCAGCCGCGATCGCGATGAGGATCTGCCGGGCGGCGTCGGGGCTCCCGCTGGTGATGAATCCGGGCAGCGGGAAGGTCCCGCCGGCAGCAAGACGATCCAGCGTGTACGTCATCGCGAAGAGCACCGCCACGAGCACGACCATGGCGGTGGGCACGATCCAGAGGGTCGTGCGGAGCGCCTCGCGGCGCGCTCGCGAAACGGCGAATCGTGAGAACCAGCGGCTCTCGGATGCGAGTTTGTCGGTCATCTCCGGCTCGGCGTCGTGGACGTGGTGATCACGTTGCCGACCAGACTTCCCGGCACTCCACGGTGAGCATATACGGTGCGCGGCTGTTCGATGGCGCGGAGCGGGTCACGTCGTGACCGGCCGCGTGGTCCCACGCGAGCTCGCTAGGTCTTTGTGGAGCTCCCACAGGTGGCGTCACCGGACACGTGCAACGTGCCGCCGCTGCTCTGCTCGGACACATCGCCGCTCCAGTGAGCACCCGTGCTGGTCGCAGTCCCCGACGCCGGATCGGTGTTCGTGTAGAAGTGCCCGTCGACCGATACGGTGATGCCACCCCAGTACACGCCCACGATGATGAGCATTGGGCTGCCGCCGACCTGGGTCAGCGCGGTGACGTCGGCGTTGAAACCCTGCGGGTAGGTTGCGCAGTCCACGCGTGCCGAGGTCAACTGCCCGCTCAACGCGCCTCCGGGAACGTTCCCTGTGACCGTCAGCGATGCGGTCCCCGGCTGTTCGTTGCCGCAAGCCACCGTCAGCTTGATCGATGACATCGCTCCGATGGTGCCGGGGTGCGCGCCCTGCGACTTGTCCTCGGTGAGCGTCGTGTCGACGGTCGCACCCTTGGTCCCGTCGAAATTGGAGACGCCTGGGCCATTGAACTCGCGCTGTGCATAGGTGGCACCAGAACCCGTCGCAGCCCTGACGTTCACCGTTTGAGCCTGGATGAGGATGACGAGCTGGACTCCGGACGGCTGGTTCGTCAGATCCGCGAACACCCGGATGCCCGGACCGCCGGTCCCGGGCCAGGAGCAGAACAGCGAGGTGACGGTGATCGGGCCGGAGACATTGGCGTCGCCGACAGCGGTGCCGCTCCCGGACGGTGGACCGGCAGGTGTCGGGGATGGCGTCGGCGGAGTACCGCCGCTCGACGTGGTGCTCGTCGGTGACGAGCTCCCGCATGCTGCCAGTGCAGTTGCAACCATCAGGACCGCGACGATTCCGCGCAATGACCTGCCGAGCATCTCAACTCCCCCACTCTCTGGGTGCGACCGTTCCGGCTGCCCCCGCAGGCTCAAGAATAGTCGGTTCGATCGAGTCGACCTCGGTTCTGAGATCGAAGAGCTGGGCCGGGATTCGACCCTCGGCCCGGACCGCTGAGGACATCCCTCAGGGAGGCGGCTCCACGACCGCACTCCCATCAGCGATGTGGATGCGCCACCCCTGCTCGTGCACCGCGCGGTGATGGCGCCGGCACAGGGAGACCAGGTTCTCAAGTTCGGTAGGGCCGCCGTCCGCCCAGTGAATGATGTGATGACCATCGGTCCACGCCGGCGGTGCGTCGCACCCCGGGAAGCGGCAGCCGTGATCGCGGAGGTGCAGCGCCGTGCGGATGTGGGCCGGGATCGTGCGCGTGGCCCGTCCCACCGAGAGCGGCGTTGCCCGAGTGCTCACGAACCCATCGCCCCGATCCCGATCGACACCCACTGACGCCGAGCCATCCGCTGCCGACGCCGAGCCATCCGCTGACGGTGCAACGGTCACGACCGTCCGCACCGCGTCGCAGGCAATGCGGCGGGCGGTCTCGGGGTGGATCGGCCCCACGCCGCGCAGCTCGGCCGGCTGCGCATCGGCATCGGCGCCGGAACGCAGCGCCGCCGCGCTGACGGTGAGCGTGAGATGGGGCCGCTGCCCGTGCACATCGCGATGCTCACCGCTGCGCAGCTGCGCGGCGGCCAGCTCGACGAGCGCGTCGGCGCGGCGCTGCGACGCCGACCGCAGTTCGCCGCTCCGCAGGCCGTGGCTGAGCGCATCGATCGCGGTCTTCACCAGCGCCCCGCTCTCGGCATCGAGCTCACCGCGGAGGACGTACACGTGGTCATACGTCTCCTCGCACTCGAACCAGCGCCGCTCGTGGGCGTGGTTGTCATCCGCGAGCACGCCGTCGGGGTCGAGGCGCAGCCGGGTGGCCTGGGTGAGCACGCGCATCGCACCGGGCTCGAGCGTCTCCGCCGCGCCCACCAGGATGTGCTCGAGCGGCGCCACCTGGGCCACGCCGACATCCTCGGCGAGGTGGGCGATCATGGTCACGTTGGTGAAGGAGGCGCGCCCGGCCCGGGCGCTGTCCAGCGTGGCCGGCAGCTCGCCGAGCGTCCGCGCCAGGTGGACGCGATAGGCGGCCGCCTTCACGGTCATGCCGCAGTGCGAGCGCAGCCAGGACACCGTGCTCACCCCGCCATCGGCCCGGGCTCCATGGGCGCGATCAAAGCGGTGCAGGCGGCGCACGAACTCCGCCTCGAGCCGATCCATATCCCGCCGGATGTCGACCAGGTCCGCGCCCAGGGCATGGGTCGAGACCCCGTCGATGAACTCATCGACGAGCGCATCGACAGCGTCACGCAGCCCGCCTCTCGCCTCCGGTATCGCGAACGCCTCCATACACAGCATTGTAGCAAACATCCGTTCGTACATGACACGGACAATGTGGCGTCATCAGCACAAGTTATCGCCAGTTCCGGCAGTAACGCCGCAGCCCCACCGGGACGTCCGGGCAGGGCCTCCCGTTGGGCCACGGGGCCAATGGACAGAGCCAAGGCCATGATGCACAGCCGTCGGCTTATCGCCTCACACGCGGCGCGGCCCTGCAGCGCCGCGTCAACCTGTACGGCAGGCGTGCAGGCGTAAGCGCATAGGGATGAGCGTATAGGTATGGGCGGGCCTGGATTCGAACCAGGGACCGTGGGGTTATGAGCCCCCTGCTCTAACCGGCTGAGCTACCCGCCCGTCGTTGTGCCATGAGGCATTTCGCCGCGGTGCCCCTTGACCCGAAGACATTTGACACCTTCGCGGCACCTTCAGTCCCAGATTCGTGCACGCGCCTCAGCCTAGCAGCCGCCGAGTCCACTGGACTGACCAGACCCCCGCCGGCCGGAGAACTTGCCGAACACTGACGTCAAACCGGCCACGGTGTCGTCCGACACCAAGGGCGATCAGAAGCAGCGTCCTCACCGACCCCTGGCGCGATCCGGAGCCCGCCAGATCGACCTGTCACCATATCGGCGATGAGGCTACGGAGACCGGCCCGGAAGATCTTCTTCTTGCACATTCCGAAGACGGCCGGCACATCGCTGCGCGAAACAGTCCAGCGCGCCTATCCGGGAAAGCGCTGCGTGATGATCTACTCCCAGGAGCCTGCATACCTTCGCTCGATACAAAAGGCCGTGCAACGCGCCGAGGCTGTCTATGGACACTTCTCATTCGGATTCAACGAGGTCTTCGGCGTCGAGGCGCGCTACGTCACCGTCCTTCGAGACCCGATCGCTCGGGTGGTGTCCTTCTTCAGGCATGAGGCGCAGCATGACGACAATGAGTACTACCAGCAGATCGCCAACGGAATGACACTCATCGATCTGCTGCGCAGTGAGCAGTGCTTCCAGGTCAACAACCACATGGTCCGCATCATCAGCGGGCACGACGATATTACGATCACCCATGATGTTCGTCTGCTCCGGCAGGCGGAGGCGAACCTGGAGTCCCACTTTGATGCGGTGGGAATCACTGAAGAGATGGACAAGTCCGTGGAGCTCATTGGCGAGCGGCTGGGATGGCCCCGGCGGCGGTCAACCGTGCAGCGACTCAACGTCGGGCTGGAGGACAAACCGTTCGTTCTCGACGACGCGACCCGCGCGGAGATTGTTCGGTTCAACACGCTGGACATCGAACTCTATCGCGGCGTCGCCCAGCGCTTTGTTGCCGCCGTATCTGCCGGCGAACGCCCCGGTTGACACCTGCACGTTCGTGAGCCCCAGCTCCAACCGGCTGCGCTAACCACCCAGCCCCGAACTTCAGCCTCCGGAACCGGTCAGCGCACGAACCCACCGTTCTCGGCCACCATAGAGCGCATGAGTGACATCCCCCCGCTCGTCGCCGATTGTGACCGTGCGCTTGCCGCGGTCCAGCAGCTCGTCGACAACGTGCCGGACGATCAATGGACCGCTCCCACTCCGTGCACCGAGTGGAACGTGCGCGAACTGGTCCAGCACATGACAGGCGGCAATGCGATCTTCGCCACGGTCGTCACCCGGGAGCGACCCTCAGGGCCCATCACTCCGGAGGAACGAGCGATCGATCGCCTCGGTGACGATCCGGCGGAGGGGTTCCGCGCAGCCGGCCGGAAGCTGCACGACGCCCTCTGCGCTTCAGGCGCGCTCGAGGAGGAGTTCGACACCCCGATGGTCGGCATGCAACCGGGAGCCATGATCGTTCACATGCGCATCAATGAGTTGCTCGTCCACGGATGGGATCTCGCACGCGCGACCGGGCAGCCGGCGGACCTCCCCGAGGACCTGTCTGAACAGGCGCTGATGATGTGGCGGAAGCGCCTCGAAGGCAGACCCCGCGAGGCCACCCCGTTTGCCGCGGAGCGAGCCGTCCCCGACGGCGCCCCCGCGAGCGACCGTCTGGCCGCGTTTCTCGGACGGCAGCCCTGAGCACGGCGGCACCGCGGCGGCCCGGCAAGGATCAGTACTTCCTGCTGATCGCGCTCGCCGCACGCACGCGCGCCGACTGCCTGGGGCGGCGCGTGGGCGCTGTCATCACCCGTGACGCGCGCGTCCTCAGCACCGGATACAACGGCACCCCGTTCGGCATGCCGAACTGCTCCGAGGGAGGGTGTCACCGCTGCTCGCGCCGCGATGACGACGGCCTCCGCGGTGGCGCGTACGACATCTGCATCTGCGTGCACGCCGAGCAGAACGCGTTGCTCACGGCGGCGCGGTTCGGGCAGCAGACGCTGGGCGCGTCGATGACGTCGACGACCCAACCCTGCTTCGGCTGCCTCAAGGAGATGGTGCAGGCGGGGATCACCGACGTGCACTACCTGCACCCGTGGGATCCGATGGAGGCGTACAACGACCCAGCCCTCGTGCAGCAGTACGCGGCGCTCCGCGCACGCTTCGAGAGCTTCGCTCAGGTCGGCGATCCGTCGATGGACACGCCGGATCTGTTCGGATCGTTCATCGAGCAGGGCTGACGGCACCGGACGCGTCACCCGGGTCGACGAGCTGCACGCGCTCGTGCTCCACCGCCAACGCGAGATCGCGCACGCGCGACAGCGTATCGATCTCCTCAGGTGACTTGTCGTGCCGCCAGCGCGCGATGCGCGGGAAGCGAAGCGCGTAGCCCGAGCGGTGCCGTGCTGAAACCTGCACCGCATCGAAGGCGATCTCCAGCACGATCCTCGGCTGCACCGTGCGGTAGTGACCGTGGTCGCTGACGGTGATCTCCAGGAGCAGCGCGGTCATCTCGGCGATCTCCGCGTCGGTGAGGCCCGTGTACGCCTTCCCGATGGTCGCCAGGGAATCACCGCCATCCACACGCACTGCGAACGTGACGTCACTGAGCACCCCGCGGCGTTTGCCGTGACCCCACTCCGCCCCGACGACCACGACGTCGAGCGTGTCCAGCGGGCGCTTCAGCTTGAGCCAGTTCAGTCCGCGACGCCCCGGCGTGTAGGGCGACTCGGGTTGCTTCAGCAGGAGACCCTCGTTGAAACGCGCGCGTGCATCGTCGAAGCGCCGATCGATCTCGGCGGCGCCACGCACCCGCTCGAGGTGGGCGAGCGCAAGCGGATGCGGGACGGACAGCGCCTCAAGGCGTGAGCGCCGTTCGCGCAAGGGCGAGTCGAGCAAGACGGTGTCATCGACCACGAGCAGGTCCCAGGCGACGTAGATCACCGGAACCGCCGCCAGCACCGCCGCATCGGGAGTCACGCGTCCAAGCCGGGTCTGCAGCGCGTGAAACGGCATGACGCGACCGTCCCGAAAGGCGAGGATCTCGCCGTCGAGCATCACGTCGGCAGCGAGATGCTCGGCCGCGGCCACGATCTCGGGGAACTGTGCGGTGACGTTCTTCAGGTCACGGCTGTACAGCGCAGCCCGGCCGCCGCGCCGGTGGAGCTGGCACCTGATTCCGTCATATTTGTCTTCAACCCAGACGTCCTCGCCGAGTCGCGCGACGGCCTCGGCGGCATCGGCCACCGGGGTGGCGAGCATCGACCGCAGGGGTACGAACCACCGGGGAGCGGCCTCGGCCAGACGGCCCTCCCGAGCGAGGCGCGCCGAAACCCCGAGGTCACCGGTCACCATCACCGCGCGGCTCACGGCCGACGGCTCGGCGGCGAACGCCACCGCGACGGCCTCCTCCACCAGCCCTTCACGCAGGCCGATGCGCATGTCGCCACTGATGAGCTTCGCCACATAGCGCGCTTCGTCGGTGGTGACCCTCCCGAGCAACGCGCCGAGCAGCCGCGTCCGCTCCCGCGCTCCCCGCGACTGCGCGATCTCTGCAAAGGCGCGATCGAGCTCCTCGAGCGCGATCGGACGGGCGCCGGCTGCCTCGCGGCCCGAGAGCAGATCGCGCATCACGTCGCCGGAATCGGCGTGACGCCGCCACGCCTGCCGGATGGCCTCGTCATCGGCGCCGCTCACCTCGCGAAGCACCGCCGCGAACGCCGCGCCGCCGACATTCAGCGTCCGCTCATCCCCCGCCGGAAAGACGCTGCCCGCGAAGTATCGAGTTGCCGGCTCGAGCTCCTCGCCGCCGGCCGTCTGCAGGAACGCGGCGAGCACGCGCACCTTCTCGAGCTTCGAGGTGGTCCCCGCGATCGCATCGCCCGCGCGAGCGAATTCGAGCAGCGTGGTCACCCGGCGATCATCGCCCAGACGTCACACGGTCGGCCTCCGCCGCCGTGCCTCGTGCTCAGGAGGTCAGCTGAAGATGGGCGGCGGATGGGCGGCACACCCGGCGCACGCCGCTGACCACCAGAGGCTGCCCCCGGCACCCTGCCAGAAGGCCGCGACAGCGTTGGTGTACCAGTTCACGACCGAGAGGCTCGACGCGGACGCGACCTTGTTGAGAAGCTGGGGGCCGATCCACCCGTATGACGGGGCGTAGATCGCCGTGGCGAGGCTGCCGTTCGGACGCTGCATCACAACCGTCATCAAGCTCGTGCCGTACCCGGCGGCTGCCGGGCGTCCCATGCTCACCGACGCATCGACCTCCACCTGGCTCGACACCCCCGTCGGCGTGATCGCCGCAGCCCAGACCGTGCCGGCCGTCGTGCGCCAGACCGCGTCGAAGGAGCTCGCGCCGGAGACTGCGGCGGTCGGATCGCTCGCGAGCCCGCCGCTCCCGATCTCCTGTGCGCCGAACCAGCCGAACGGAGCCCCGAGATCGGTCCAGAGATCGCCGGACGCGTCACGCCACACCACGGCCACCTCACCGCTCGGCGCGGCGACGGCGTCAGGGTTGCCCACCACGGGCCCGCTGTTGAGGGGCACCGGTCCCGACCACGAGCCTGTGTAGCTGTCGGCCCAGAGCGTGTTGTCGGCGGCCTTCCACACCACCTCGAGCTGTCCAGGACCCTGGCTCACCGCGGTCGGCGCGGATCCGACCGCTGCCGACCCCGCCGAGAGCTGCACGGGGGCCAGCCAGGTCTCGCTGCCGAAGAACCCGGCCTGGGACTGAACCTGCCAGATGTTGCCGCTGGAGTCCTCCCAGAAGGCGTCCACCTCGCCGGGCGCCGGCGACACGACCGCGGGATTCGATGCAGCGTCGGCCGGGCTGATCGCGACCGGCGGCTGCGACTGCCATGCCTCATTGCGGTAGGCGAGGTCGTAGAGCTCCGAGTCGGCGCCGCGCCAGACGACGTCGATGTCGCCGGGCTGGTCCGAGACGCTCTGCGGGGCGGCGGCGACGTTGCTCGTGGTGAGCTCGACGGGGGTCTGCTCCGTCTCGCGCAGCCATCCGATGATCGGCGTGTAGCCGTTCGCGGTGACTCGCGACCCGCTGAGCGGGAATCGATCGGTCCCGGACGGTGTCGCATTCTGCTCGACGACGTCGACATAGCCGGGTCCGACGTCGCGCACGATCGCCACGTGACCCGAACCGTCCCAGTAGCTGCCGAGCCACCCGGGCGCGAAGATCATGAGGTCGCCCTGCATCGGCGGAGTGCCGGCGCCGTTGGGGAACTGCGCGAGCGGGACCGGCAGGTTGGGTCCGGCCTGCCACATCGTGTTGGCGCCACCCTTGGCGCCGTAGGCGTACCAGTTCGCGGGTTCGCCCCATGCGTAGTACGCGTAGCGGACCGCGAGCTCCTCGCATTGAAACTCGGGGCCGAACTCGCACCCGTTCGGTGCGCCGCACCCCACGTTGTCGAACGAGCCGCCGTTCCCGTATGCGGTGAGGTTCGAGCAGTTCGTCACCCAGGTCGCCCACGCGCACCCGCTGACCAGCGGCGACCCGTAGTTCCCGGTGCCCGCGAACTCTGCGGCGAGCATGCCGTGTGTGACCGTCGGCGCGGGGTGCGTCGGTACGAGGTGGGACTGCACGGGTGCCTTCGGCCCGGGGGCGGTCAGCGCGACCACCGCGCCGACGCTGCTTGCGACGCCGGCAGGAGCTGTCGGGCTCGTGCCGGCGGCTCCCACGGTGACCAGCGGGGCGACGCTCGCGGAACCGGCCAGCAGGAGGGCAAGGCAGAGCCGACGGACGTTCTCATGCATGCCAACCCAGCCTGCCAGAGAGGGTCTGACGTTGCCGTCACGTCGCCGCAACGATCGAGTTCGGCGGGCGGTGACGGCGGGGCCCGAATTTCAGGCCCGTTTCGCTACTGGAACCAGCCCTCGACGTCGACCGCGGCGTTGACAATCCCCTTCGCATTGAAGAGCTCCATGAACCCGTCGTTCGATCCCGCGGCCGTGTCGAGCTGCACGACGAGCATGTTGTCCCTGACGTCGCCCGCGGCGAGGTTGATATCCGATGAGCCCGGAGCTGTCGTCAGGAGGGCGGAGTACGCGACCAGGTAGGTCAGCTGGGACGGGGTGATGCCCGTCAGGTTGGCGATGACGGCCTGAACGACGGTCCCACTCGCGATCGTCGGGACACCGCCCTGGCCGGCGACGCCCACCAGTCGCGACGCCCCGGGGCCGACTCCCCCGGCAGCGCAGGTGGCCGAGCCGTGGCGTGTGTCGCAGATGCGGGCCGGAGCAATCGCCTGGAATTGATACCCGGTCGCCGCCGACCCGCTGCCGTACCAGCCGTTCGCATCGAGGACGAAGTTGATCGTGCCCTTCGCGTTGTACACACACACCGACGTCGGCGGGCCACCGGTCGACGCCGGACCCAGCTGGACCATGACGCGGTTGGCATCGACCGCCCCCGTGGCAACGTTGATCGTCGAGACGCCTGGCAGCCCAGAGCAGCTTCCGGTCGAGGACGTCGGGTACACCGTCAGGAAGGTCGGTTCGGTCCCCGCGACCGCGGTGAGGTTGAGCACCGCCGCCGCGGCCGCACCGCTGGCGGGGATGGTGCCCTGCGCCACGGTGACCAGTCTCGTGCCGCCCTGGGTGATCGCGCCGTGGCACGCGTAGGTCGAGAACCGCGTATCGCACACCCTGGTCGGTGCGATCGGATGGAACTCACCAGCGGGTGTTTCGGTCACGGGAGGCATGAAGTACCCCTCCACGTCGACGACCACGTTGACGGTCCCCACCGAGTTGTAGATGCTCACCGCGCCACCGGCGCCGAGCGTCACCGTGACCAGGTTCGGCGTCGTCGCTCCCGCATCGAAGTTCAGGTTCGACACGTTCGGCACCGGAGTTCCGGCGGGATACACCGCCAGGTAGCTGGTGTTGCTCCCGGCGACGGCGGTCACGTTCAGGACAGCGGCGACCGCTGTGCTCGGAACCGGATGCGAACCCACACCGACCACCGGCACGGTCCTGGAGGACCTCGCCGGGATCGGTCCGCTACCGCCCGGTGGGCGTGTGTCGAGAATCCGGAATGGCGAGACCGGCATGTAGTCGGAGAGCGGCACGTACAGGAACGAGGATGCCGGCGTCTCGGCGCTCGATCCCAGCGTATCGGTGGCAACCGCGTACACGAGGTTCGGCCCGGCCGGCTCGGGAGGCGTCGTGAACGTGAAGGAGTCCGGCGTGAGGTTGCTGACGACGATCGGACTGCCGGCGAACATCACGGTCGTGCCGGTCGCGAAGTCCGATCCCGCGACGGTGACGATGGTCCCGCCTACGCCCGATCCCGTCGACGGCGTCAGGGAGGAGATCGACGGTCCGGCGAACGTGTATCGAGCGATATACGTGTCCCAGCACGTGTTCACGGTCGCGCAGTTCGCACTCGTCGTCGTCGAGTCGTCGTCTGCGGAGACGACCCACACGTCGGTGGGATGGAGCGGATCCTGCACCGCACCTGAGTACGCGCCCCACGCGCATGAGGAGCAACCGGACGGGCTGTAGAAGGTCACGCTGGAGTGCACCGTCGTGAAGCTGCTCCAGGTCGCGCCGATGATCGTCGCGAGTTGTATCGACTCGACCACGGTGGCCGACGATTCATCGAACGTGAGCATCGCATTGCCCGAGCTGTCGAGCGCCAGCGACGGGTAGTACAGGTATGCGCCCTTGACTCCTTCCGGAGCGAGCTGCGACGGCGAGCTCACCGCACCTGCGGTGGTGGCAGTCGCGGTCACCACGTTCACGCATGACCGCATCTGAGTGTCGGTGCTGGGCGTGCATCCCCAGTTCCCGGTGGCCCACAGCATGTTGCTGCCGCCCCACACAAGGTCGAGGAACCGGTCGTCACCGGTCTGCAAGGTCGCGCTCGTCCCGCCCTGCGCGGCCGCCGGCGGCGCGTTGGTGCCACTGGTCTCGGTGCCCGAGTCTGCGCACGTCGGTCCGGTCACGTTCTTCGCTTCGGGCGTTCCCGAATAGCTGAAGATCGCGAAGTTGCCTGCAGCAGTCGCGCTGCACGTGGCATCGTTCGCGATCTCGTACTCCTCGTTGGAGAGACCCAGCGCCATCGCCGGCTGGATGCCGAGCGGGCCATCGGTGAACGCGCGGGCGCTGTTGACCCCGAGTGCTCCGGTCGCAAGGTCTGAACGCTGCACGATGTCGGTCTGACTTGCGACCGGGGTGCCATGGACGCAGCTCGAGTAATCCCACGCGAGTGCCACGACCGTGCTTGTCATGCCGAGCGACACGTCGGTGGCAACTGCTGTGTCGCCGGTCAGCACCGCAAGGTTGTTGAACGTACGCGGGGTTTGCCACGCAGTGGTCGGGTCGGCGTTCGACGCGACAACCTGGATCTGACTGCCGTCATTGGTGCAGCCGGAGCGTCGTGGGTCGTATTGCAGTACCGCCAGGATGAATCGTCCGGAGAACGGATCGTAGATGACCTTGGGATCCTTGACCGTCCAGCTGGCGGAAGTGCGGACGAGGTCGTTGATGTCGAACGTGTGCACCGCCGCGCCACCCGTGCGGGCGAACACCAAGACCGCACCGTCGACGGCCTCGACAACGTCATTCGCTCCTGCTGCAACGCTCGGATCCGCGGGCGCCGTTGTCGCAGTCGCAGTTGACAAGGGATCCTTGGCGCTGATCGCATTCTGCTGGTTAGCGCCCGAGAACTGCGGAGATCTGCGTGGGCAGCGAACCGGGCGTCGGCGCGGATGTCAGCGGCGCCGCGGATGCCGGGATCGCGGCCCATGACATGGACAGTGCGGCGACCAATGCGGACGCAAATGAGAATGTACGGCGCACTGTTTCGATTCTAGGAGCGAATCCTCGCAGTGACACGCCGCGGTGACGGTGGTGACCGAGTTGTCACATCGCCACCCATCGAACGTATTCAGGACGATGGCGATCACCCAACCACTGTCCCGGCGTCAGGCAGCGGCGATGGCGTATAAATGCCGCATCCGGTTGCCCCGGCAGATCACCCCTCAGGAGGTCCCCATGAGCGAGCTACGCGGCTGGAAACCTCTTTCGATGGCCGAAGATGACGACGAGGGTGACGACGAGGAAGAGGACGGGGACGACGACGAGTAACGCGCTGCACGCGGCGGAGCGCTTCCGCCAGGTCAACCTCATCGCCGATCCGCTCTACGGATATATCGAGATCACCAAGGATCAGCCCGGTGAGGCGAGTGAGCGCCAGCTCCTCGACACGGTCTGGTTGCAGCGCCTGCGTCGCGTGCACCAGTTGCAGTCGGCATGGTGGGTCTTTCCGAGCGCCGAGCATTCACGGTTCACGCACCTGCTCGGCGCGATGCATCTGGCGAGCCTCTTCGCACGCCGGGTCGACGGCTCGCTGCGCGCCGCGTTCCCGGATGCGCCGTCACCGGCGCTCGTGGAAGAGACCCTGCGCATTGCGGGACTGCTCCACGACGTCGGACACGGGCCGTTCGGGCATTTCTTCGATCATGAGGTGCTCGAGCAGTGGCATCTCGACCACGAGGTCGTCGGGCGTCACCTGGTGACGCACCAGCTCGCGGACATCATCGCGTCGCTCCGGGCGAGTCCCACCGGCCGCTTCGAGCGGGGCGAGCAGATCGACCCGCTGTGGGTCGCCTGGGTGATGGCGGACGCGGACATCGAGGGATACACGCCACCACCGTGGCTCCACGCTCTCAAACCCATCCTCTGCGGACCCGCCACCGTCGACAACCTCGACTACGTGCCGCGTGACGCGTACATGTGCGGCATCAGCCTGGGCGCAGTGGAGGTGCAGCGGCTCATCCACTACACGTTCGTCAGTGGCGACAGCATCGTGCTGCACGCGCACGCGACGGGCGCCCTCGAGATGTTCCTCGCGTCGCGGCTGTACATGTACCTGCAGGTCTATCACCACCGCACCGGACGCCGGTTCGACCTGTCCATGCGTGAGGTCTTCGCCGACACGATCGCCCAGCTCCTCCACGGCAATCCGCTCGAGCACCTCGACGAGTACGAGCTGCTCAACGACTGGTCGGTCCTCGTCGCCGTGCAGCGCTGGCAGCACGATGCTCCGGGCACCGAGCGGCGGCGTCTCGCCGACGCATGGGCGCGCATCGCCGCGCGCGACCTTCCGTGGCATCTTGCGTACGAGAGCGTCGTGCACAAAGGGATCGACACGTCGACGCTGCAGGAACAGCTCGACGCGCAGCTCGCATCGCAGCACCTCGGGGCGCGCGTCGAGGTCGACGTGGCGATCGCACGCATCGCGCCGCAGAACCCGATGACGGACGACGGCATGGTGCGGATCTACGATCCGCTCAACGACACCATCGAAGCGGCTCGCACCGCCGAGCTGGTGGCGCGCCTCCCCCAGCACAACCAGGTGATCCGCGTCTTCACCGACGACGCCGCCGCGGTGCGAACCGTCCACGACGCCGTGGAGGCCGTGCTCGGCGGCTGATCAGCTACCGCGCGATGGGCAGACGGGGACCGGACGGCATCACCGGTCCTGACGCTGCGCTGAAGTTCTCCTGACTCACCTGCGCTGCGATGTGCGATGCGACGTCACGGAAGACCTCGCCGAGCGCGCTCGACGGCGCCGCCGCCATGATCGGACGCCCGTCACCGTCGGCCCCGCGAATGCGTGGATCGAGCGGCACCGCGCCGAGGAACGGCAGCTCGTAGCGCGCGGCGAGATCACGCCCGCCGTCGGTGCCGAAGATGTCGGTGCGCTCGTTGCAGTGCGGGCAGATGAACCCGCTCATGTTCTCGACGACACCGAGCACCGGCACGTTGAGCTTGCGGAACATCTCGATGCCGCGGCTCACGTCGGCGAGCGACACGTCCTGCGGTGTCGTGCAGATCACCGCGCCTGTCATCGGCATGCTCTGCGCGAGGCTCAGCTGCACGTCACCGGTGCCCGGCGGCAGATCGATGACCAGGTAGTCGAGGTCGCCCCATGCGACCTCGTAGAGGAACTCACGCAGCGCCTTGGCGAGCATCGGGCCCCGCCAGATCACCGGCTGTCCGGGGTCGAGGATGGTGCCGAAGGACACCACCTTGAGCCCATATGCCTCGAGCGGCTCCATCTTTCCGTCTGGTGCCGCGTGGGGGCGCTCGCGAATGCCGAGCATGATCGGGACGTTGGGACCGTAGACGTCCGCGTCGAGCAGGCCGACACGGGCGCCGGCAAGACGCAATGCGATGGCGACGTTGACGGCGACCGTGGTCTTGCCCACGCCGCCCTTGCCGGCGCTGATCGCGATGGCGTTGCGCACGCCCGCGATCTCCTGGCGCCCGGGGAGTCCGCGCGTGCTGCTGACGTCGGCGTCCCACCGGATGTCGACGCGGGTGATGCCCGGCACCACGCCCACCACGGCTGCCTCGATGTCCTGGCTGATGCGATCCTTGAGCGGGCACGCGGGCGTGGTGAGGACCACGCGGAGCGACGCGACGCCACCGTCGACGGCGAGATCGCGCAGCATCCCCAGCTGGAGCATCGGCTTGTGCAGCTCGGGATCGATGACGGTGGCGAGCGCACGCTCGAGGGCGTCGAGCGTCCCTGGATCAGCCATCTGGCCCCGAGTATACCCAGGGGGTGTCTGATCGAAGCTCAGGCGGGCTGGTCTCTGAACCAGCGGCCGAGCCCCCCGAGCGTGTCGCCGAGCCCGATTCGTACCCGGGGAAGCTGCCACAACGCCGTGCTCGAATCCACGTCGCTGTCGACGCGAAGGTCGAGCACGCCGCCGACGTAGCCATAGCTCGCGAGTGTGGAGAACATGCTCGCCTCCGCCGATGCTCCCTGCGTCGCGAGCGGCCACGGCCACACACCGGTGTACGCGATGAACTGCACGGGGTCCCCGGTGAGGCTCTCCAGCACGGACTTGGTCTGGTCCGTGAGCTTGTTCAGGACACGCGCGCCGGCGGAAAAGAAGTCCGTGTCGTCGTTGACGGTGTGATCCTCGACGGAGAATCCGGTGGACGCCAGGTTCTGAATATCGGCCGTGCTCATGTACGTCTGCGGTCCAACCTTCTTGCCGAGCAGCCCGGTGCACGGAAAGAACACCGCCGTGAAGCCATATCGACGCAGCAACGGCACCGCGTTCGTCCACGGGCTCAGGCGGCCGTCGTCGAACGTGATCACGAACGCGTGCCGTGGCAGCGGCAGCCCGTACAGGAGCGCGTCAGCGAGGTGCTGCAGTGAGATGGCAGTCGCTCCGATGCTGTCGAGGTACGCCATCTGCGCGTCGAAGGCGCTCGGCAATGTCGTGAGTTCCCACCTCGAGCCGCCACCCGTACGCCGATGGCTCGATGGAACGCGGTGGGATGTGATCGACAAGGTGATACATGAGGATCGGGACGTCGACGCTCGTGACTGGAATGGCGGTGGGAAGGATGATCGGCGCGTCCATCGACGCCGGACCTTCGCCCAGGACCTCCGCAGTCCCACGACTCGGCTCCATCACGAGCTGCAGCGACCCCATCGAGAAGAGATCGGCAACACCGCTCGGGCGGAGCGACTCCGCTGCCGTGAACACCGGCTGGGTCGGAATGCTCCACACATCCGCAACGTGGAGCGCGGGATCCTCCGGTGCGGTCCACATCGGCTCCAGCCCCGGCGTGCCGAGCGTGATGCTCGAGACGGCCGCGTGCGCGAACTTCCGCGACAGCATCGCCGTGCGTGCCGCTTCGGACGGCCACATCGCCTGCGCCTCCGGCGCGAGCTCCGGCCACTGCGCCGCATACTCGCCGGCGCTGAACTGATCCGCGAACGTCTGAGCGAGCGCGATCACCTGCGGCGGCGCGAGGACTCGCCGGACAGGAGTCACACGGATCTGGGGTGGCCGGGGGACCGTCGAGGAGCACGCGCTCATGGCGATGACGATCGCCATCCCGAGCGCGTAGCGCCAGGAGCGGATTGGCACGTGTCTATTCAACGTCATCGATGCGCGCTCGGTCGCGCCGGCACTCGAACAAGTGCACCCGAATTGATGGGCTCTCTACAATGCGGCGGGCATGCTCGATCGCCGCGTGATTCGCGACCTCGAGGGTCAGGTCGCCCCCTCACATGTCTACACCCGTCCAGCGGATCTCGCCGCCTACGCCTATGACGCGTGGGGTGCGTCCGGCGAACGGCACCTCCCCGATGCCGTGGTCTTCCCCTCGTCGACCGAGGAGGTCGCCGGCGTGGTCCGCGTCTGTGCCGTTCACCGTATTCCGATCGTGCCGCGCGGCGCCGGCACCGGCTACGCGGGCGGGGCGACTCCGACCAACGGCGGGGTGATCCTGAGCCTCACCCGCCTCAATCGGGTGCTCGGGGTAGAGCCCGAGGCGATGCGCCTCCACGCCCAGGCGGGGGTGGTGACGTCGGCGATCCATGCGACCGCCGCGGGCTCGGGCCTCTACTACCCGCCTGACCCCGGCTCGTCGAGCACCTCCACCATCGGCGGCAACGTCGCCTGCAATGCCGCGGGCCCGCACACCCTCCGATACGGGGTCACCGCCGACTTCGTCACCGGCCTCACCGCGGTGCTCGCCGACGGGCAGGTCGTCCGCCTCGGCGAGAGCGGCGACGCGTCCGCCTCGGGGTTGCTCTCGCTGCTCGTGGGCTCCGAGGGGACGCTCGGCGTGATCACCGAGGTGCTCCTCCGGCTCGTCCCCGCGCCGAGGGCCAGAGCGACGCTGGCGGCGACGTTCAGCGGCATGGACCGCGCCGCCGCCGCGGTCGCCGAGATCAGCGCGGCCGGCATCGTGCCATCCGCGATGGAGTTTCTCGATGGTGCCGCGCTTCAGGCGGTGCGCAAGGCAGGGGGCGGGAACATCGGCGGGGACGCCGAGGCGCTCCTCATCGTCGAGCTCGAGGGAGACCCGGCGCCGGTCGGAGCGGACACCGACGTCACGTGCACCGCGATCACGCGCTCGGGAGCCTCGCAGCTTCAGCGCGCCACCGAGCCCGGGCAGGCCGAGCGCCTCTGGGCGGCCCGCAAGGCGGTGAGCGCCGCGGTTGCCAAGGTGCAGATCGGCAAGGTGAACGAGGACGTCGTGGTTCCCCGGGACAGGGTCGCGGAGCTGGTCGCACGTACCCGCGAGCTCGGGGTCAAGCACGACCTCGCGGTCGTGAACTTCGGGCATCTCGGCGACGGGAACGTGCATGCCACCTTCCTCATCGATCCGCGCGTCGAGGGGGAGCGCGCGCGCGCCGACGCGGCAGCCGGCGAGCTCTTCGAGACGGTGCTGAGCATGGGTGGCTCGCTCTCCGGCGAGCACGGAGTCGGAACGACCAAGCTCGCGTACGTCGAGCGTCAGCTCGGGCCGGGCACCGTCGAGCTGATGCGCCGCATCAAGACCGCGCTCGATCCGCGCAACGTGCTGAACCCCGGCAAGAAGGTCCCGGCCGCTCAGTCCTCGCCGTCGAGCGCGGCGAGCAGCGAAGCCGCGTAGTCCGTCTCGTCGACGCGCCGCGCAAGCTCGCGCCCATCGTCGACCGGGAGTTCCATCGACGCGTCGTACACGAAGCTGTACACGTTGGTGAGCGTCCAGGGGCCGAACCCCAGGTCGGCGAGCGCCGTCGCGAGACGCGGTTCCCGCTCCTCTGCCGCGAACGTCTCCGTGGCTGCTCGGTAGAGGGAGCTGAGGTTGCGGTACTCGGTCTCGTACTCCTCGATGAGCGCGGGATCGGCCTCCTCGTCGCGCAGCCGGGCGAGCGTGCGACGTATGGACTGGATCTCCAGCTGGTACTCGTCCACCCTGCCGCGGACTTTAGAGGACCGGCTTGCGCCCCCGAGAGCAGATCACGGGTGGTGGCGTGGCGCCTCATTCGGGTAGATCCTGGAGAAACGGCGCCGCTCGAGCGTGAAGAATGTCGCGATGCCGGCGCCCATCAGCCCGACACCGACGAGCACTCCGAGACCGAACCAGCCGCCGGGGACCTTGTCGAAGAAGTTGCCATCGGTGCCGCTCCCGGGGCTTGATTCGGCGCAGACGCTGAAGCTGAGGAACTTCGCATACACCCCACGAACGAAGTCCGTCCGGGATTCCTGACCGTCGACGATCGCCTCGGCCACGCCTGCCTGCCAGCTCGCGTCGTGTGGCGCGGGCTTGCCGAGATATGTGCCCTCCTCGGCGGTGGTCCCCTCTCGCATCAGCAGGGAGCTGATCGTGCCCGCGACGAACCGCGAGTCCGTGCCGCCGGCGTCCGCGTAGTACTCGGGAGTGCCCACGATCGTCTCGATCAGCAGCTCGTCCGGTGTCTGCAGCGAGGTGACATCACCTCCGAGGATGCCCTCGCCGGCGTGGGTCTCCTGATCCGTCGGAGCTCGGAGCAGCAGCTGCTGGTAGTCGAGCGCGATGAGCATGTCGCGATACGCGAGCGAGCTGACCATGGCGTTCGCGAAGTTCATGTGCCCCGCGGGGTCGTTCGAATACGTGCTCAGCGCTGTCTGGACCTCGGTGTCGGTAGCCGGGCGGCCGATCAGGTCTTCGTAGACACCCTGGATGAAGCCGGGCTGCGTGCTGCCGTGGTCCTGGTAGAACTGGTCGCCGCCGAGCACGCCGGCGATGATGCTCTCTTCGGTTGACCCGCTCGCGAGCGATGTGAGCGCCGCGGTGAGCTCGCCGGTGGTCGGCGATTGCGGCGCAGTCACACACTCCTGCGCCTTGACCTGATCCGCATGTCGGATGCAGGTAGTTGTTGTAGAAGGATGTGATCTCGTCGGTGCGGAACTCGGAGCTCGTGGCAACCTTCGCTGCGAGGTCCAGCCGGGCTCCTGCATTACCGGCGGTGATCAGGCTGATGAGCGACGCGTCGTCGGTCAGCTCCGACGGGGTGGGCTCGCGGTTGAGGAGGTCCTGGTAGAGGTGGCTGACAAATGTCGAGCTCGTGCCGCCGACCTTGGTCAAGTACAGGGCGGAACCGGCGATCTCCTCGAGCATGGACGTCCCCGACATGCCGGTGGTGCCCGAACCGGGTAGCCGGTTGACCCATAGCGCGAGGTCGCTGTCGTTGGGATATGTCGCGAGAAGGGCGTGGAAGACACTGTCGACCCGGATCGCCCTCGCCTCCGGGCTGAGCACGACCTGCTGAGCGAGCTGGCTCCTGCCGGCTGCGCTCGAGCCGGGCAAGGCTGCGAGGCCTGCCTCAAGCTCCAGAGGCGTGGGGTCGTGCCTGAGGACGTCGTCGTAGAGGCGCATCACGAACTTGATCGGAGTGCTGCCCGCATCCTTGTAGTACTCGTTGCTGGCGAGAAGATCGACCTGGATGCTCGTGGTATCCGCCCCGGCCGCGAGCTGGGCGATGTCGGAGGACAGTTGGCTGGCGGTCGGATCGCGACCGATACCGCCGGAACATGCCGCGCCGCCTTGCGCTGAGCCACCACCCGACCCGCCGCCGCCGCCCCCGATGATGAAGGGAGTGGGGGTCGGAAGGGGCTTGGGCGTGGGCTTCGGGGTCGCGGTGGGCGTGGGACGGTCGGGCGGGGAGTCGGTCGCGGGGTTGGGCGGGGCGTCGGGGTCCGCGTTGGCGGGGGCGTCGGCGGCGGTCGACGATGAAGTCGGCGCCGGAGCCTCGCTGTCCGGCGACGTGCGGCGCCGTGGTCGTGTCCTGAAGAGACGCCGTGATCGGGTCGCAGTGCCGGCGACGCTGTCCGGAGGGAACCGGTCCGCTCGCCGAGCCCGTGCACGCTGTTGTCCGACGATGCCGTGTAGCTCAGATGGCTGGGTCGTTCCACTGAGATGACGATCTCCACGGCATCCGGGCGGTCGGATTCCGCCAGTTCGTCGGCAGTCGTCGCCGACGCTGTATTTGTAGGTGACCGGACTGTTCCGGCGGGCCGGAGGTCGGGCCTACGGTTGCGTCAGCGTTGGGCTCTGCGCCGCCGACCGGCCGTAGCCGTGGCAATCGGCACCAACAGCGCGCAGGCCAAAGCGAGCACCGCCACTCCTGCCGCTCTACGCATGGTCCGACTCTAGCCCCGGGATTCGTATATCCCGATTGGTCGCTACAGGAACGGAATCAGCCCGTTCGCACGTTCACGAGGTTCCCAACCAGGTGGCCGACCCCGAACGCGACACCCGCCGCGATCGTCGCGAACGCGAGCTGGCGGAGGGCCGAGCGGGGCCGGGATCGCCCGGTGAAGATCGCGACCGTCCAGCCGACCGCAGCCACGGCCACGGCGCCCAGTCCGATCGACAGCAGTGCAGCCGGTATCCCGCGGGTGAAGAACCAGGGGACCAGCGGAACCGACGCTCCCAGCACGAACGTCGCGAAGGACGAGACCGCCGCCTGCCACGGGTTCCCCGTCTTCCCCGGCCGAAGCCCCAGCTCCTCCCGCGCATGAACCTCGAGCGCGATCTCGGGATTCTTCATCAGCGCCTCAGCGACGCGGCGCGCATCAGCCTCGTCGACGCCGCGCGAGCGATAGACCGCCGCGAGCTCTCGGGTCTCCGCCTCCGGGTGCCGCTCGATCTCGCGACGTTCGATCTCGAGCTCGCGCTGCAGCAGCTCCGACTGCGCGGACATCGAGACGAACTCCCCCGCCGCCATCGAGAAGCCTCCGGCCACGAGGCCCGCGAGCCCCGCAAGCAGCACCACCGAGGCCGGGGGATTGGCGCCCGCGACGCCAAGGATCAGCGAGATGTTGGTCAGGAGACCGTCACTGACTCCGAAGACCGCGGCTCGCGCCGCCCCACCCTGCACGTCACGATGGTGCGAGCGGGACGTCGGCTGGTGATCACCGTGATCCGTGGGCAAGGCCGGCTGGGCCATGCCCGACAGTATGCGGAGCGGACGAAGCCCGGCGCGCCGTGTTGCCGATCAGTAGAAGATGTGATGCAGGGCGATCGTCGGGATCGCGAGGATCGCGATGATGTTCATCACCTTGATCATCGGGTTGATCGCCGGTCCGGCCGTGTCCTTCGACGGGTCGCCGACGGTGTCACCCGTGACTGCTGCGGCATGCGCGGGGGAGCCCTTGCCGCCGTAGTTGCCCTCTTCGATGTACTTCTTGGCGTTGTCCCAGGCACCGCCACCCGTCGTCATCTGGATGGCGAGGAACAGCCCGACGACGATCGTGCCGAGCAGCATCGCCCCGAGCGCCTGCGGCCCGAGGACGAAGCCGACGACGAGGGGAGCGACCACGGGAAGCAGCCCCGGGATGATCATCTCGCGCTGTGCGGCGGCGGTGACGAGCGCCACGCACTTGCCGTACTCGGGCTTTGCGGTGCCCTCCATGATCCCCGGGATCTCGCGGAACTGGCGGCGAACCTCGGTGACCACGCCACCGGCCGCCCGGCCCACCGCGAGCATGGCAAGCGAGCCGAAGAGGAACGGCATGATCCCGCCGAGGAGCAGTCCGGCGATGACGGGCGGGTCCGTGAGATCGAAGTTGAGCTGCGGCAGGTGGTGCGCAAGCAGTGTCTTGCTGAGGATGTCCGTGTAGCTCGCGAACAGCACCAGTGCGGCAAGGCCGGCCGAGCCGATCGCGTATCCCTTCGTGACTGCCTTCGTGGTGTTGCCGACGGCATCGAGTGGGTCCGTGACCTGGCGCACCGACTCGGGTAGATCGGCCATCTCGGCGATGCCACCCGCGTTGTCGGTGATCGGTCCGTAGGAGTTGATGGCCACGACGATGCCGGTCATGCTCAGCAGGGCCGTCGCGGCGATGCCGATGCCGTAGAGGCCGCCGAGAGCCGCTGAGGCGATGATGCCGATGGCGATGATGAGCACCGGGATCGCCGTGCCCTCCATGCCGATCGCAAGCCCGGCGATGATGTTCGTGGCGTGGCCGGTCTGCGAAGCGCGGGCGATGGTGCGCACCGGCCAGAACTGCGCGCCGGTGAAGAACTCGGTCACCGCGACGATGAGGACCGTGATCACGATGCCGATCACCGCGCACCAGAAGAGGTTGAAGACCGGGTGGTCGAAGCCGGCGAGGTAGCCGCCGTTGTTGAGCAGCACGGTGATGAGCAGGAACCCGGCGAGGGCGACGACCGCCGCAACGAGCAGCCCGCGGTAGAGGGCGCCCATGATCCAGGTGCCCCTGCCCATGCGCACGAAGAAGGTCCCGACGATCGACGCGACGATGCTGACGGCGCCGAGCATCAGCGGGTAGAAGACGAAGACGAGGCTGGGGCTGCCGGCGGCGTTCTTGTAGAGCAGGCTCCCGAGGAGCATCGTCGCCACGGCGGTGACCGCATAGGTCTCGAAGAGGTCGGCCGCCATGCCGGCGCAGTCGCCGACGTTGTCACCGACGTTGTCGGCGATGACCGCGGGGTTGCGCGGATCGTCCTCGGGGATTCCCGCCTCGACCTTGCCGACGAGATCGGCGCCGACGTCGGCGGCCTTCGTGTAGATGCCGCCACCGAGCCTGGCGAAGACCGAGATGAGCGAAGCGCCGAACGCGAATCCCACCAGCGCGTTGAAGTCATTGAAGACGCCGTAGGCGAGCGACACGCCGATGAGGCCGAACCCGACCACGAAGAACCCGGTGACGGCGCCGCCTTTGAACGCGAGTTGGAGGGCCGGGTTGATCCCACCCCGGGCCGCCTCGGCGGTGCGCAGGTTGGACCGAACCGAGATGTTCATCCCGACGTACCCGGCCGCGCCGCTCAGCACCGCACCGATGAGGAAGAGCACCCCGGTCTTCCAGCCGAGCGTGAACGTGAGGAACAGGAAGATGACCGCACCGATCCCGGCGATGATCGTGTACTGCCGGTTGAGGTACGCCGACGCGCCCTCCTGGATGGCCTTGGCGATCTCCTTCATCCGGTCGTTGCCCTCGGGCTGCCGGAGGACCCAGAAGATCAGATAGACGGCGAAGAGGAGAGCAAGCAGTCCAGCTGCGCCGATGGGAAGCAGCACAGCGCGGTCGAGGGTCGGCATGCGCTCAGTCTCCTAGGGGATGTGAGTGAGTGCCCGGGCGGCCGTCATCGCGCCACCCTGGGGGCCGCCGCATTGTACCCGGCCCGTCGTCTCGTTCACCGTGGCCTATATTGCGCTGGTGCCGAACGCCACCGGCCTGACCGCCATCGTGACGGTCGGCGACGAGATCCTCAGCGGGCACACACAGGACACCAACTCGAGCCTGCTCGCCCGTCTCGCGTTCGCGGCGGGCCGGCCGGCGGTCCATATCGAGGTGGTCGGGGATAACGCCACGGCGATCGTCGCCGCGATCAGACGCGCGATCGACGATCCCCAGATCTCCCGGATCGCCGTCTGCGGCGGCATCGGACCGACGCCCGATGACCGAACGTTCCAGGCGGTCGCCGAGGCACTGGGACGGCCCCTCGAGCTGAATCCGGTCGCCTACGCCGGCATCGAGGCGCTCGCCCGGCGGATGCACGCCGCAGGATGGATCGACAAGCCCGAGGTCTCAGAGGCGAACCGCCGCTGCGCGATGGTGCCGACCGGCGCGATCGTGCTCACCAACCGGCGTGGCATGGCGCCGCCGCTCGCCATCGATCTCGGCGACGAGCGGTGGCTCTTCGTGCTCCCCGGGATCCCCCGGGAGTTCAGCACCATCGTCGAGGAGGAGTTGATCCCAACGTACTTCGCCGGCGCGACAGCGCCCGTGGTGCGCGAGGTCCACTACCGGTCGGTTCCGGAGTCCGAGATGTACGAGCCGATGCTCGTCCTCGAACGGGAGTTCCCCGACGTCACTGTGGGTTCGTACCCGCACGTGGAGCGTCGCGAACTCGTCATCCGCCTGCGCGGGCATGAGGCAGCGCGCGTGGACGCCGCCGTTGCCCGGCTGCGCACGCTGCGCAGCGACTCCTAGACCGGGAAGCGGGTCACCCCGCTGCGGTCAGACCTTCTGCAGGTTGCGCGCGCGAGGACCCTTGGGTGAATCGACGATGTCGAACGTCACCTGCTCGCCTTCCTGGAGGGAGTCGAAGTCCACGGTGGTCAACTCGGTGCGATGAAAGAACACCTCGTTGCCATCGTCTGCGCGAACGAAACCAAAGCCACGGTCGGGAATGATCTTCTTGATACGGCCAGCGGTCACAGCTTGTCCTCCAGGACTCTCGCCGACACGGACGCCCACCGCGTTCACGACCACATGGGAGCGTCCCCTGTCAGCAACGGGAACCCGCAAAGACCGCGATGGAAGCACCGAATATCGACGATCTCCGCCGTTCCGGTGCTCATTGCAGCATAGCAGGGTGTTCGCTTGAGCCGCGCTCCCATGCCGCATGCAGCTCCTGCAGGCTGTCGGGGAGATTCGCGTAGTAGTCATCGCTGTCGATGTGCGGCGGCCACGGTGCGGGCGCCACGCGCTCGCGTTCACGGCGCGCCTGTTCGATCCAGACACCGCCGAATGCGGTTGCCGTTCCTGACGCATCGACGACGCCGCCGCCACGCAGCTGCGTGTCGCGATCGAACGGTGGGACCGTCGCCGCGCGCGGACCCGGCTCGCTCCACATCGACGCCATCACGCCCGTGCATCCGGATTCGGCCGCCGCATCGAACGCGCCTTCCGCAAAGCGTCGCGTGCGTGCGCCGGCATCGGACACGGCGTCCGTCGCCGCCTCGGAATCCCCGACATGAGCGGCGTGCGCGCCGAGGTGCGCGATCAACGGTGCGCTGCCGGAGAGCGCTTCTCCAAGTTGCACGAGGAATGCGACCGCGGTCGGTTCGAGCGCGCCACCCGCCTGCGCGAGCGCACCGCCGGTGAGGTCGATACCAAGCGCATCCACCGTGGCGCTGATCAACGCGGGACGCACCGCGCGCGCGATGACCAGGTCGTCGGCACTCAGTGACACCATGCAACGTTGCTCGCGTTCATGGATGCGACCCGCGAGCAGCGCGACCCACTTCGGAAGATCCTCGATGCGTCGCGGCCGCACACCTCCGGCGGGATCGTGTCCGAGGTCCCAGAACGCGATGGCCGGATGTCCCGCGAACGCGGCAAGCATGCTGTCGACCCAACGAACGCACACGTCGAGCATCAGCGGGTCCGTGTACACGTAGCGCGGAGCGCCGGGTTGCGCGACGGCGTTCTGGATGGCGCGCACCGATGCGCGCCGCGCGCCGGCGTCGATCGCGTAGCCGGGCAGCATCACGCAGTTTCCGAGCGTCTGCACGAACAGCACCGGGATCACCTCGAGCGAAAGTGCCGTCGCTGTCGCGAGAAACCGTTCGAAATCGCGGAGGCGCGCAGGTTCGACGCGGGCGGCGGTGGGCATGAACGCGTCCCACAGGAGGTGCGTGCGGACGACGTGGTGACCCGCCGCCTTGATCGCCTGCAGCTCACCCTGGGTGCGATCGCCGTCGTACTCGTGCCACACGTACGGGCCGACCTCTCGCGACCAGTAGGTCACGCCGACGTCCACCGGTTGGCGCAGCGTCGCGCTCGGGACGGGCGGATCAGTAGACGAAGAGGTCGATGCCCCCTGCGACCGTGATGACCTGTCCGGTGATGTAGCGCGCTTCGGGTGAGCAGAGGAAGACGATCGTGTTGGCGATGTCCTCGGGCTCACCCGCGCTGCGCATCGCGGTGCGCAGCACCATGCGGTCGTTCATGCGCGCGTCACCCATCTTCCACGCTTCGGTGCCGATGATGCCGGGCGCGATGATGTTCGCGGTGATACCGAAGCGCGCACCCTCGAGCGCCATCGACTTGCCGAGCCCGATCACCGACGCCTTGGTCGCGGCGTACGACGCCTGCCCGAAGCCGCCGAGCGTTCCCGCCACCGACGCCATGTAGACCACGCGGCCCCAGCCCGCCTCGCGCATGTACGGCCACGCCGCCTTGGTGCAGTTGTATGCGCCGGACGTGTTCACACGCAGGTCGCGATCCCACAGCTCGTCACTCTGGTGCTCGATCTGCGCGATGTGGTCGAGAGTCCCCGCGTTGTTCACGAGGATGTCGATGGAGCCGAAGTCCTTCTTGATCGCCGCAAAGACCTCGCGGATCTGCTCGCGATTCGTGACGTCCATCTTCATGGCGGCGGAACGCCGGCCCATCTGACGGATCTCCTCGCTCGTCTGCTCGGCATACACGACGTGCTGCGAGGTGAACAGCTGCGCCAGCGCGGACTGCGCGGCCTCGGCGCTCTGCTCGAGCGCAGGATCCGATTCGATGAGGATGTCGGTGACGACGACGTCCGCCCCGGCACGCGCGAGCGCGAGGCAGTCCGCCCTCCCGAGTCCACGCGACCCGCCGGTGACGACGGCGACCTTTCCGGTCAGCTCGAACATGGGAATCTCCTGATGAACACGACGGCCGTGCGAGAGCTTAGCGCCGGGGTGTGCCCGGCCCGATTGGTCAGCTCGCCGCGGCGACGTGCACCGGCGGAGGGTTCTCCACGAGCTTCGGCCGGGCGGTCGCAGTGCGCTCACCGAGCACGTAGCGGCTGATGACGAGGCGCTGGATCTCCGCGGTGCCTTCCCAGATCTGGTAGATCTTCGCGTCGCGCATGAAGCGCTCCACCGGGTAGTCCTTGACGTACCCGTAGCCTCCGAGGATCTGGACCGCGTCGACGGTGACGCGCATGGCCATGTCACCGGCGTAGAGCTTCGCCATCGATCCCTCGCCGCGGGCGAACGGGATGCCGTTCATGGCCATCCAGCCGGCACGCCACGCGAGCAGGCGGGCGGCGTCGATCTCGGTCGCCATGTCGGCGAGCTTGAAGGCGATCGCCTCGTGCCTCGCGATCGGCTTGCCGAACGCGACGCGCTGCAGCGAGTAGTCGCGGGAGAAGTCGAACGCCGCACGCGCGATGCCGATGGCACCGGCCGCGACCATCGGCCGTGTCGCCTCGAGCATGATCATGGCGCCGATCGCGCCCGGACCGGTCTCCTTGCCGTTCTTGTCGTGGCCGAGGCGCTGATCGTCGGGGATGAAGCAGTCCTCGAAGATCACCTGCGCGGTGTGCGACGCGCGGACCCCGAGCTTGCGCTCCTTCCGTCCCTGGCGCATGCCCTGCGTGCCCTTCTCGATCACGAAGCCGGCGATACCCGCCGGGCCCATCGATTTGTCGGTGGTCGCGAAGGCGACCTGGATGTCCGCGATGCCGCCGTTGGTGCAGAACTGCTTGGTGCCGTTGAGCACATAGCCGCCGTCGACGCGCGTGGCGGTGGTCTCGAGCGCCAGCGAGTCCGAGCCGCTGTTGGGCTCCGTGAGCCCCATGGCCGCGAGCCGGAGCTCCTTCGGGTCGGTGAGCATGCCGATGTACTTCTGCTTCTGCTCCTCGGTCCCCATGGCCACGATCGCGGCGCCGGCGAGCCCGGTCGCGCCGATCGAGACGGCGATGCCGGCGTCACCCCAGGCGAGCTCCTCCTCCTTCACCAGGTTGGTGAGCAGATCGATGCCGCCGCCCCCGTACTGCTCGGGGAGGGTCGCAGTCGCGTCGAGCCCGAGGTCGTGCGCCTTGCGCATGACCTCCCACGGGGTCTCCTCGTTCTCGTCGTAGCGATCGGCGACCGGACGCATCTCCTTCTCGGCGAACTCGTGGGCGAGATCGCGAATCTCCTCCTGCTCGCGGCTCAGAGAGAAGTCGAGTGGCATGGTGGTTTCCCCTCAGCGTGAAAGCCGGACGGTGGCCCGGCCGTTGGTCAACACCCGGTCGCCGCGATCCGAGGTCGCCCCCACCTCGAGGGTGGCGGTTCCCTCCGCATCGTCGACGGCGATGACGGTCCCGGTGCACAAGATCGTGTCGCCGGCGAGCAACGGCTTGCTGAACCGGCACGAGAGGCTGGCCAGGTTGGCGTTGCCACCTGCCCAGGATGCGATGCACTCGGCGAGGATGCCGAGCTCGAGGAGGCCGTGCGCGATGGCGCCCGGCAGCCCGACGGAGCGCGCGAACTCCGCGTCGACGTGGATCGGGTTGTGATCACCCGATGCCTCGGCATAGGCGTTGATCTGGTCTTGCGTGACGCGTCGGGAGAGCGGAGCGATGCTGTCGCCGACGGCCACGGCGGACACGGCCGGGGCGCTCATGCCGCCGCCCTGACGATCATCAGCGCGGTGCCGCGGCAGACGACGGCCTGGTCCGCGGGGCGGACGGCTTCCATGGCGAGACGGACGAAGGTCATGCCCCGCCTGCTCTCGATGCCGGTGATCTCAGCGCTGGAATCGACGACGTCACCCGGGTGGACCTGGGCCGGCCATTCGAAGGACTGCTCGCCATGGATGAGACCGGCAAGGTTGATGCCGACCTCGGGATCGGTGAACAGCTGCACCAGGGGCGGCCCCAGGCAGTAGACCGCCGCGAAGGTCGGAGGGACGCCATCGGGCTCGCGCACCGGGTCCGCGCCTGCGATCGCGGCCGCCATGCGCGTGGCCGACCCCGGGTCGATCCGCTGACCCGGCGCCGTGTAGCGCCGCCCGACGTGACTGAGGTCTGGCATCGATGTACGACTCCTCAACGCGGAACGTGGGTGTCTGCCGGAAGTCCGCCGCCTGGTGTGAACGCGTCATAAGAAGCGTTCACTCCACAAGTTGACATCCGTATCAACATTCCCAGGGGCTCACCATACACCGGGCATCGGCACGAGTCAAAACCCATCCGGCGGCTGAATCGGCGCGATGGACTGGAGGGCATCGTGCTCGGCCCGGATGTCGCCGACCTCGGTTCCCGCCCAGTTGTGCAGGGGCAGCGTCGCAAAGCCGTGGAGCGGCGCCGGCAGCTCTCGAGCCAGGACGCCCAGCTGCTGCAGCACCGCGGTTGCCGCGACCGGTATCGCCTCCGCCGCGCCCGCCTCCAGCTTGATGGCGATGCCCGGGCCTCCGGGGCGCACCACGGCCGCCCACACCGCGGCCCCGCCGATCTTGGCGGTCACCCGAGCTCCAGCTTCGGCGAGGAGGGCCGTGTCGAACTTCCTGCTTCCGGCGATGAGATGCGGGTTCGCCGCCATGGCATCCTGGCAGCGCTGGAATGCCGGGTCTGCGCCGGCGGCGGCGAACCCCCGCGCAATCGCTGCGAGTGGGGTCCCATACGTCGTCAGACCGCAGCCGTCGATGCCCTTCGGGCCCCGGGCGAGATCGAGACCGAGCATCTCCTCCAGCGCCCGCGTGACGGCCTGCTGGCCGGGGTGGGCCTGGTCCGTGTACCCGTCGAGCGGCCAGCCCATCACCGCGCAGGTGGCGAGCATCGCGGCGTGCTTCCCGGAGCAGTTGTTGTGGATCGGTTGCGGGGTGCCGCCGGAGGCGAGGAGCCGGCGCGCCGCCTCCTCGTTGTACGGCAGCTGCGGTCCGCAGCCCAGCGCGCTCTCGCTGACCCTGGCCCTGCCGAGGAGCCCGCGAACGGTCGCAAGGTGCACGTCCTCGCCCTGGTGGGACGCGCAGGCGATGGCGACCTCCGCCTCGGTGACCCCGAGCTCGTCCGCCGCGAGCCGGACGAACGGCAGCGCCTGGATCGGTTTGACGCAGCTGCGGAGCGTGGTCATGGCGTTCGGGTCGCCGGCCGAGCCGATCACCTCACCGGCGGCGGTGGCGACCGCCACATGGCCCCGGATCACGGCTTCACGCACGCCGCCGCGCCACACCGAGGCAAGGACGGGGGGCATCTCCTGGCTCACCCGCTCACTTTGACGTGGGAAAGCCGATTCTGGTACGGTCGCCCGCGATCTCCGGGTAGGAGGGCGGATGCCCGGAGGCAGCAATTCGTTTCACTGCAACAAGCGAGGGGAGCACCGATCGCGACCCACGTCCATCGCTTCGTCCGGCACCTGTGGGTGCTCATCACCGCCGCGGCCCTCGTGGTGCTGGTGGCCCACCCGGCCACTCCACCCCCCGCCCCGGCGCTGAGGAACAACGCGGCGATCCAGATCAATGCGATCGTCCAGACGTCGGCGACCGTCACGGCGCTGGCCGTGAAGCCCGCGCAGAACGTCGTGCTGCAGCCCGGCGAGACGCTCTCGACGCTCGCGACCCAGTACGCCGTTGCGGTGCCCACGATCCGCTGGGCGAATCAACTCGCTCAATCGGCGACGCTCAAATCAGGTTCGACGCTGCTCGTGCCGCCGGGCCCGGGCGCGCTCGTGGAGGTGCAGCCCGGCGAAACGCCCACCGCATTCGCGGCGCGGCTGCACCTCGACCCCGCGTTGATCCTCGACTACAACGCCCTGACGAGCGACGAACCGATGACCGCCGGGACGTATCTGCAGGTGCCCCTCGCCGGTGCGCCCACCGGATCGCTCATCTCCGCGTATTTCGCTGACGCTGCCGGCGGCATCCCCGCAGTGCCGTCGGCACCGACGTTGGCAGACAACTTCCCGTACGGACAGTGCACGTACTACGTCGCGACGCGGCGCGCCGTGAGTTGGGGCGGTAACGCGGCCGCATGGTGGTGGTCGGCGCGCGGCCGCCGTCCCGAAGGACACGTGCCCATCCAGGGTTCGATCGTCGTGTTCAACATCGGATGGGTCGGTCACGTCGCGTACGTCGACCACGTGAATCTCGACGGCACGTTCGTCATCTCCGAGATGAACTACTACGCGAACGGCGGAGGATGGGGGCGCGTCGACGAGCGCACCGTCAGTGCCTCGGATCCTGCGATTCTCGGATTTATCTACTGACGCTTCGCAGTCACAACGCGTTGTGGCCGGCGAGAGGGGACCCATGGACTCGCTGCTCAGACAGCTCTCCGCGGTTCGCCTTCGCGCAAGCAGATTGTCGCGCTCAGCCGAACCGCTACGAGAACTCGCGACGAGCCCATGGGTCCCCCCTCGCCTAGCACGCTCTGTGCCGTTTTCTCCGCTCCCGAATCGCGAGGGGGCGTCAGCGCGGGGGCGTCAGCTCGGGAGTATTGGGCGGGTCACATCCTTCTCACGGCCCCAGCCTTTGCTCGAATGTCAAATCTGGGCCGAGAGGTCGAAGACATCATTCGCGTGGTTCGGTCCACCAAGGGATGGCGCGTTGAGTCTGGCTCGCACTTCAAGGCCTTCGCCCCGGATGGCGTGACGATCATCACGGTCTCGAAGACGCCGGGGTCGCAGCGTCGTATCAGGGCGTACAAGGCTCAATTCACCAAACTCGGCATAATCTTCGAGCAAGGTAGGGCGAGAAAACGATGAAGACGATCGGAATGTTCGAGGCTCGGTTTGGCGGCTTTCCCGCGGACCACCTTGAGGCCCTCACCGACGCGCTCATGACGGGCCTTGATGCTCACCCTCTGGCGATGGGCCCGATGGTCGTCGCTGACAAGGCCACCCGTGAGCTGGTGCTGTCCTTTGAGTTCGTGGCCACCGGGAATGTGAACGAGGATATGCCGCGAGCCCTGGATATCCTTCGCGCCGCCGTCCCGCTACTCGCGCCGCCCGGAGCAGCCGAGGGTATCGACGCCGAGTCCGTGGTCGGCTGGATTACGAAGTCAACAGTCGAACTCGCCTACGCCTAAGAATTCGCCGCAGCGGAGCTACGGCACAACGCGGCCGCGGGAGTGGGGGGTCCATGGGCTCGTCGCGAGTTCCCGCAGCGGTTCGGTTGAGCGCGACAATCTGCTTGCGCGAAGCCGAACCGCGGAGGGCTGTCTGAGCAGCGAGCCCATGGACCCCCCACTCCCGTGCTATCCAGCGTTGTGGCTGCGGAGCGTCACCCTGAGAACCGGTACCCGATCCCCGGCACCGAGTGGATGTACGTCGGCTTCTCCGCGTCCGGCTCGATCTTGCGACGCAACCGGTACACGTGCGCGTCGACGGTGCGGGTCTCGATCTCGACCTCGTACCCCCACACCCGGCGGAGCAGTTCTCCGCGGCTCATCACCTGGCCGGGTCGTGACGCCAGCAGCGCGAGGAGGTTGAACTCGGTCAGCGTCAGCATCACTTCCTCGCCGTCGCGGAACACCTGGCGGCGCCCGAGGTCGATGGTGAGACCCGGGAACTCGAAGCGGTCGCGCGGCTGCTCCTGCGCGGAGATCTCACTGCGACGCAGGTGGGCGCCGATGCGCGCCATCAGCTCGCGCACCTCGAAGGGCTTCGTGACGTAATCGTCCGCTCCGAGCTCGAGACCGACGACCACGTCGATCGTGTCGCTCTTCGCGGTGAGCATGATGATCGGCACGCGCGCACCCTCGGCCCGGAGCCGGCGGCAGACGTCGAGGCCGCTCATCCCCGGAAGGTTCACGTCGAGGATGATCAGGTCGGGGTTCTGCTCGCGGGCGAGGTTGAGTCCCTCGACACCGGTCGCGGCCTCGATCAAGGTGTGGTTCTGCGCGCTGGTGGCGAGGCGCACCACCTCACGGCTCGGGGGATCGTCCTCGACGATCAGGATGGTCTTTCCGGCTCCGCTCATCAGACGGGCACCTCGATGAATGTGGAGATGCGCTTCACGAAGTTGGCCACCTCGATTGGTTTGGTGATGTAGCCGGAGCACCCGGCGGCGAGGGCTTCCTGTTCGTTGCCTTTCATCGCGTTGGCGGTGAGGGCGACCACGGGTATGCCGGCCGTCTTCGGGTCCGCCTTGAGCATCCTGGTCAGAGTCAACCCGTCCATGCCGGGCAGCTCCACATCCATGAGCACGAGATCGTAGACCTTGGACCGGACCTTGTGGAGACCCTCCTCGCCGTCGACCGCGATGTCGACGTCGAATCCGCTGCCGAGAAGCACCATCTTCGCCAGGTCACGGTTGCTGGCGTTGTCCTCGACGAGCAGGATGCGGTTGTGGCGATGCCCGTTGAGGATCTCGATTCCTGTCAGAGGTAGCCGGAACGTGAAGACCGATCCCCGGCCTGGGTCGCTGACGAGCGAGATGCTCCCGCCGTGCAGCTCCACGAGCCGCCGGGTGAGCGAGAGCCCGAGCCCGGTGCCCTCGACCTGACGGGTGCTCGCATGCTCGAGCTGATAGAACTCATCGAAGATGCGCGTCTGATGCTCGAGCGGGATGCCGACGCCGGTGTCCCCGACGTCGACGAGGAGGTCCTCGCCGTCGGCTCGCGCCGACACCCAGACCTTGCCGCCCTGCGGGGTGAACTTGATGGCGTTGCTCAGCAGGTTGTAGAGCACCTGCTTGAACTTGCTCTTGTCGGCGCGAATCTCGAGGTGAAGGGGCACCACGTCGATGCTCAGGTCGATGTCACGCCGCTCGCTCAGCGAACGGATGACGTTATGGACCTCTTTGACCGCATCCTGCACGCCGAAGCGGTCATACGACAGCTCCATCCGGCCGGCCTCGATCTTGCTCAGGTCGAGGACGTCGTTGACCAGCTCGAGCAGGTGCTTGCCGGACGCGTGAATGTTCTGCAGGCACTCCTGCCGCTGCTGAGGCGTGAGATCGACCAGGTTGTCCTTGAGGATCTCGCTGAATCCGAGGATGGCATTGAGCGGTGTGCGCAGCTCGTGGCTCATGTTTGCCAGGAACTCGCTCTTCAGACGCGAGATCTCGGCGATCTGCGCATTGGCGACCTCGACCTCGCGCTTCTGCGTCGCGATCTCGCCCAGCTGCGCACGCTGCGCCGTGTACAGCCGCGCGTTGTCGATGCTGATGGCGGCCTGGCTCGCGATGATCCGCATCAGCGCCTGCTCGATGCTCGTGAACGGCTGCACCTCGCGCCGGGCGAGTGTCAGCGCACCGACGAGCCGCTGCGGCGACTCGAGCGGCATCACCAGGCAGGAGCGCGGCGCATACGCAAGACCGAGAGTCTTGAAACGCCGGTCCTTGGTGGCATCCGCGACGGACACGAGCTTGCGCCGCTGCGCGGCCCATCCCACGATGCCCTCACCGAGCTCGAATCGGGCGACCTGTCCGAGGTTGTCGGTGAATGGAAACGTCGCAATCGCCGAAAGCCCGAGACCGTCCTCGTCCATGAGAAAGACGGTCGCCGCATCGCAGTCGACGAGGTCGGCTGCGGCCTTGAGCATGAAGTCGATCGTCTCCTTCAGTTCCAGGCTGGACGTGAAGAGGTTTCCGACCTGACCCAGAAGGTCGACAATGACCTTGTCGTCCATCGCAGTGCCGAGTATACCCGCGAATTTCGGCCCCGGCGGATTGTCGCCTGATTGCAATTGGGCCAACGCTGCGCTCATGACCGGCGCTTTCGCAGCTCCTCGGTGAGCGCGGGGAGCACTTTGAGAGCATCGCCCACGATGCCGAGGTCGGCGAGTTTGAAGATCGGTGCGTTCTCGTCTCTATTGACGGCAACAATCGCTTTCGCGCCCTTCATGCCGACCGTGTGCTGCATTGCGCCGCTGATCCCGAACGCCATGTACACGGCGGGTTTGACGGTTTTCCCGGTCTGGCCCACCTGCATCGCGTAGGGCACCCATCCGGCGTCGACGACCGCCCTGCTCGCTCCGACCGCGGCGTTGCCCAGCGCCGCGGCAAGCTGCTCCAGCAGCTCGAAGTTCTTCTGGTCGCCGAGGCCGCGGCCACCGCTGATGACCACCGGCGCCTCCTCGAGCTTGGGCCCGACCGCGACGTCGGCGACCCGGTCGGTCACCCGGACGCTCCGGTGCTTCTCGGCGATGGGTGTCGTGACCGGCACCACGGACGCGGGGCCGCCGCCGCCGGGCTCGGCCGCAAACGACTTGGGCTTGATGATCGCGATCGCCGGCGTGATGATCTCGAACCGGGTGGCCACGTTCAAGGTGCCGCCGAAGACCGACGAATGGACCACGACCCCGTCGGCATCGCTCAGGTCGAGCCCGTTGGTGATCACGGGGACCCGCAACTTGACGGCCAGGCGGCCGGCCACGTCGCGGGAGTTGTAGGTCATGCCGAACAGCAGCAGGTCGGGGTTGTGCTGCTCGACGAGCGCTGCCAGCGCGTCGGCCGCAGGGCCGCCGAGGAGCATCTCCGCCCACGCGGGATCGGTGCCGGCGAAGAGCGTCGTCGCCCCGTGCGCCCCGAGCTCGCCGGCGGCAGACGCCGCATCCGGGGCGAAGGCCACCGCCTCGACGGTGCCCGCCATCGACCGCGCCTTGGTCAGCAGCTCCAGGGCGACCGGGTCGGGCTTGCCGCCCGTGATCTCCGCGAATACCCAGATCTTGTTGAGAGCCATCGGTCAGACCACCTTCTTCTCGGCGAGGAACTCGGCGATTCGCAGATAGCCTTCGCCGTCGTCCTTGAGGATCGTGCCGGCGGCGCGCTGCGGCGCGGGCTCGACGCTGGTGATGCTCTGGCCGGCGGTCGCGCCCCCGAGGCCCTCGAGGCCGAGGTCCGCTGGGGTGATGCGGTCGAGCGGCTTGGACTTGGCCCCCATGATCCCCTTGAGGGACGGGTAGCGCGGCTCGTTGACCCCGGCGGTCACGCTGACCACCGCGGGAAGCGGTGCTTCGACGAGGTCGTACCCCGCCTCCGTCTGGCGCTTCACCTTGAGGGTGGAGCCCTCGACGGCGAGCGTCTTCGCGAAGGTCACCGCCGGGACGTCAAGCAGCTCGGCGATCATCTGCGGGACGACCCCCGAGTAGCCGTCGGTGGATTCGGTCGCGGTGATGACGAGATCGAATCCCTCGCGTTTGATGGCACTCGCGAGCACGCGCGCCGTGGTGAGCGCATCGGAACCGCGCAGGCCGTCGTCGCTGATCAACACACCCTTCGAGGCGCCCATGGCCAGCGCCTTGCGTACCGCGTCGAGCCCGCGCTCCGGGCCCATCGAGACGACCGTCACCTCGCCGCCCTGTGCCTCGACCATCTGAAGGCCCGCCTCGACGCCGAACTCATCCCCGGGATCGATCACGACCTCGACTCCATCGCGCTTGAGCAGATGGGTCGTCGGGTCGAGCTGGCCCGTGGTGTTGGGGTCGGGGATCTGCTTGACGCAGACGACGACCTTCATTGAGCGCCTCCTTGTTGCCTGGCCGGGATCGCCACTCTAACGCACCGGCGTCCGAATACCCGGAACGGACCGGCCGAGGGTGGCGGCGAGCGACGCGAGATCGGCGCCCGTCTCCAGCAACAGTCTCACAGCTTGCGGCTGCGTGCTCGATATGGCGACGTCGAGTGCGCCCCCTGTCCAGCGTCCATCTGCGATGGCGACCACGCCGTAGTGATACCGGCGTCCGGCAAGCCAGTCTGCCCACGATCCAGCCCCTGTCACCGCCTCGATGCCGGCATCGCCGAGTTGGTCCGGCTGGGTGACCGGGTCGCCGTCCAGCGATGCCACCGTCCACCGCGCGGCGGGCCAGCGCCCGGCCGCGTCGGCGACTACGTCGTGAAGGCGCCGCTGCTCGGCGGATCCGTCGGCGTCCGGGCGCGGACCGGTGAGGATCAGCACACGCTCGCACGTCATCGCATCGCGCCCACCGATGAGCCCGCTCGGGTCCACCCGCCGGCTCTCCGGCGGGCGGCGGTCGAGCACGGAGCGCCATCGCGCGCGGAGGAGGCGGCGGTTGCGCTCGACCCGCGATCGCTGGAATCCCGCGAGGCTCGAGCCGCCCCGCACGTGCTCGACGACCGAGCGGGGCTCGTACACGACCCTTCCCTGATCGGCGGTGAGACGCAGGCAGAGATCGACGTCCTCGCAGTACACCGGCGCGAACCGCGGATCGAAGCCTCCGACGCCGATGAACGCAGACCGCTTCACCAGCAGACAGGCGGCCGATGCGTAGTCCACCGTTCGTCGGAAGAGGTACTCGGGCCTGGTCGGGATGTCACCGTCGCCGTAGTTGCGAACCCGGGCGTCGCGCCAGACGATGGAGCCCGCCTCCTGGAGGCGCCCGTCAGGGTAGAGGAGCCGGGACGCCACCGCGGCGATGCCGGGGTCCGCATCGGCAACCTCGACGAGCGGGTCGAGCCATCCCGGTCGCACCCAGGCGTCGCTGTTGAGGAACACGAGGTGGCGGCCGCGGGCCATGGCGGCGCCCTGGTTGCATGCCGGCCCGAACCCGAGGTTGCGCTGGTTGCGCAGGATCGACGCGCCGCTCACGCGATCGAGCTCCGCGCCCGTGCCGTCGGTGGACGCGTTGTCGACGATCACGACCTCGTATCGAGGCTCGGTCAGCTCGGCGAGCAGCGAAAGTGCCTGCCGGGTGAGATCCCAGCGATTGAAGGTGACCACGACCACCGTGACGTCCGGCGCGGTGACCCCGGGGAAGCTGATCACGTTCGGCGTTGCTGCCACCGCTCGTACGCGTCGCGGACCGGTTTCGCGATGCGGTGCTCTGGAGATGCGCGGAGATGGTCGATCTCGGCCTGGAGGCGGGAGAGCTCTGCGGCGAGCGACGTCCGTTCGTCCACGAGGCGCTGCTGGAGGATCGCCTGCGCCGATGCGAGCGGCTCCGGTTCCGATAGCGGGGGTGCGGAAGCCGGAGTTCGAGGCAGCCGCTCGGCGAGCTCGTCGAACGCCTGATCGAGGCGCCGTACCGCGTCGCCCGCCTCCGGCGGCGCCCCGCCCTTCAAGAGCGCCGCGATCCCGGCGGCGAGGTCGGCTTCGACCACCGGGATGATCGGGTCGAAGCGTCCCCGGTCAGCCCCGGTCGCCGCGGCCACCGGCGCGCTGAGCGCGGCAGCCAGGTCCGCCCCGGCCGGAGAGGTCGCGATCACGGTGGATCCCGACATCGCAGCGGCGACGTCATCGAGTCCTGCCCAGGCTGGGAGATGGTGGACGCGCTCGGCGAGGAGTCCGTCGACGACGAGCGGCCACCCCGCTCCCGGGGCGCCCGGTGTGAGGCTCAGCGCGACGACGACAAGCCGTGGGTCCGCCCGCAGCGCTCGTGACAGCGCCGCGCCGACGTCCCGAGCGAGATCCGAGGCTCCGGCGGCAGGCGACCACTCCACCACCAATCGCCGCCCCGGGGGGAGCGCGCCGCACATCCGGAGGAGGTCCGCGCGCTTGCGAATGGTGTCGGCGGTGAACACACGCGCTGCCAGGAACAGGGGATCGCCGGAGTAGACAGCGGTCCCGCCGATCTGCGCGAGGGTGGCGGGGTCCCTGACCCACACCGATTGCGGTCCGAGCGGGGCCGAGGCGCCGTCGACATCGCGATCGGGTGCTCCGACCGCGAACCAGACGATCACGGCGGCGGCAGGGACGGTGCCGACGTGCCCCTCCAGGACCAGCGGCTCGACGCCCCTCGCAACGATCGCCGCCACGTCGACGGGGTAGCGCTCCGCCCATGAGCGGTCGCCGGCAAGGACGTCACCCGCGATGATCACGGCATCGAGGCCGAGCCCTTCGGCGTCCGCGGTGCTGTGCGGCAGCGGGCGCGCGGGCCGTCCTTCATCGCCCGGCACGGGGCGCTCGGCGCCGAACGGCGCGAGCGCGACGATCTCGATGTCCGGACGGCGCCGCGCCAGCTCTGCTTCGATGACGCGGCGCAATGCGACCTCGCCCAGCTCACCGGTGTCGAATGCCCCGAACAACCCGACGACCGGCCCGCGGGCGGCACCCTCCACGCGACGTCTCCGTGTGGCGGTCGGACGCGGTTCAGCGCTCACGTCTCAGGCCGGGCTCAGGGAACGCGCGGCATCGCAGGCCGAGAATGAGGACACCGACCACCATAGAACAACTCGAAACGATAAGGAGCACGAGCATGTGGGGTACGTCATTCATCCCGAAGCGGCTGGCCGTCACCGCGGCCGCATTCGCCGTCGCCGCGGTGGCGGGGATCGCGACGGTGGCGATCGTCCCCGCGCTGGCGTCAGGGGTCACATCCAACGGTGCGGCGGACCTTGCGGCGACGTCGTCGCCGAGCGCACAGGCGAACCATCCGGCGCTCAAGGCGCTCGCCGCCCGGCGTATCGCGCTCGCGCTCTTCCGGACCTCGGTCGAGCAGACCGGCCTCAGCCGGGTGACCATCCTCAAGGACCTGCTCAACGGCGAGACCCTGGCGCAGATCGACGGCTCGAAGGCGCAGGCGGTGGAGAGCGCGGTCATGGCCAAGGTGACGACCCGGCTGAACAAGGCGGAGTCCAACGGCAGGATCTCGAAGTCGCAGCAGGCGACCCTCAGCTCAGATGCGAGCGCCGGGATCAACAAGCTGATGAACCTCAACCTCAGCACGTACATCCGCCCACGCTTCGGCGGACTCGGAAAGGCCCCCTCGACGACCCCGTCCCCCGCTGCCGCGACAGGATCGAGCGCAGCGCTCTGATCCGGGTCCGGCGGCCAGGCAGTCTGCCCGGGCACCCCGGGTAGACTGCCCCGATGCCCAAGAAGTACACCGCCGCCGACCAGGTCATCGACCCTGATCGCCGCTACATCGCAACCATCGCCACCGACCGCGGCGACATCGTCATCGCCCTCGATCCGGCTCGGGCGCCGAAGTCGGTCAACAACTTCGTCTTCCTCGCACGTGACGGCTTCTACGACGGGCTCACCTTCCATCGCGTCGTCGACGACTTCGTGATCCAGGGCGGGTGTCCGGAGGGGTCGGGGCGCGGCGGTCCGGGTTATCGCTTCGACGACGAGCCGGTCCAGGGTGAGTACGCCGCCGGCGCCGTCGCCATGGCGAACTCCGGACCGAACACCAACGGCTCGCAGTTCTTCATCTGCACGGTCGACGATCGCCACAAGCTGACCAAGGCGTACAACCTCTTCGGTCAGGTCGTGAAGGGTATGGACGTCGTTGGCGCGATCCGCCAGAACGACGTGATGCGTTCGGTGAGCGTCACGGAGGAGTGATGGCAGCGTCGAGCCTGCGGCTGATGGCCGTGCACGCGCACTGCGACGACGAGACCATCACGATGGGGGGAACGCTCGCAGTGCTCAGCGACCGGGGCATCGACACGTGCGTGGTCTGCTGCACCGACGGCAAGCTGGCCACGATCGTCGACCCGGACATGCCCGAGGAGACGACCCGTCCGCGGCTCCCGGAGATCCGCGAGGCGGAGCTGCGCGAGGCATGCCGCATCCTCGGTGTGAGCGACGTCCAGTTCCTCCGCTACGGCGACTCGGGGATGGCGGGCGAACCGTCCAACGAGTTCCCGGGCGCGTTCTGGGTCACGCCGCTCAATGAGGCCACCGGACGCATCGTCGAGCAGATCCGCCGCTTCCGCCCGCATGTTGTTGTCACATATGACGGTAACGGGGGCTACGGCCACCCCGATCACATCCAGACGCACCGCGCGACGCTGCTGGCGATCGAGGCCGCGCAGCTCGGCCCGATGTTCAAGGACACCGGCGATCCCTGGCGGGTTCAGAAGCTGTACTACACGGCGTTTCCCAGGTCGTCGATGCGACGCGCCGCCGAGATGGCGAAGAACGCGGGGATGGACCCGCCGTTCGGAACGGACAACCCGGACGACCTGCCATTCCTGACGCCCGACGAGTGGGTGACGACGACGATCGACTGCCGCTCCACGGTCATGCGCAAGCGGGACGCGCTGCGCGCGCACCGCAGTCAGATCGCGCCGGACTGGCCGCTCCTCGCGATCCCCGACGAGGTTGCCGAGCTCTTCGCGGACGAGTACTTCCAGCTGACCATCGCGCGCACGCCGGCGGTGTTGCCCGAGACCGACCTCTTCGCCGGCGTCACTCCGGACGCGAGCTGACCGCCTCGGGTCTGCGCCGCCAGACTGCGACGAAGGCCACCATCGCGAAGCACGCCACCGCGTAGGCGGCGACACCCAGCGGCATCACCTGCAGACCGCTGAGTCCGATGAGCCCGCCGAGCACCGCGGGGAGCACGGCGCTCCCCAGGATCGCGCCGAGGATCAGGTACGTCATCGCCGATGCGGCGTTGGGAAGGACACGCGTGAGCCACGAGAGCACCACGGGAAACACCGGCCCGGCGCAGAGTCCGACCACGGTGAAGCTGAGCGGCGAGATCAGACCTGCCCGGATCCCCAGCAGCACCAGCGTCGCGACAAAGAGTGCCGGCAGCAGGAGCCGTTCGGGGGCGACCCGGACCGCGAGCGGCGCGCCCAGGATGCGTCCGATCGTGAACGCGCCCCAGTACAACGAGGTCGCAAGCGCTGCCCCCTGCACCGTCCAGCCTGACCCGACGAGGTCGGTTGCCTCCCATGTGCCCACACCGGTTTCGATGCCCGTGTAGATGAAGAGCAGCACCGCGAACGCGAGGATCAGCCCGCGCATCGACGGGGCCGCGACCGGCGCAACCGCCACGGGCGGCGCGCCATTCGGCGTTCGGAGAAGGGGGGCGATGCAGAGCAGCCCCGCGATTCCCGCGCCGGCGAGCACCTGGGGATACCCTGCGGCTGCACCGACGAGTGCGGGCCCGATGAACGACCCCGCCCCCCATGAGGCGTTCACCAACCCCAGCATCGCCGGGCTGCGCCGCCCGTAACTCGTCGCGAACGAGTAGTTGACCAGGATCACCACCCCGCCGGCGCCGAAGCCGGCCACAAAGAGCGCGACGAGCACCAGCGCAAACGTGGGAGCAGCCGCGGCAGCGAGCAGCCCCGCGCTGAACAGCGGCATCGCGACCGCGAACCGCTGCCTGACGGTCCACCGCGCATGTGTCAATCCGAACGCCGCGATCCCCGCGCACTCCCCGAGGAACTGCGCCGTGACGATCAACCCCGCGACGCTCGCTCCGATCCCGAACCGCGTCTCAATATGCGGAATCGAAGGCCCATACGTCGCCACCACGACACCGAGCGTGAGGAACGCGACGAAGGCCGCAGCCGTCGCAGTCCGAGGAGGGGCGGCGGGTGCGCTCATGTGTCCGGGTTCAACGCCGTCACGTGGGCGAAGAGCCGGTCGGCGCCCTCGACCTCACACAGTCGATCGCGGCGAGAAGGACGCATGGGCTCTCGGCGAGTTCCGGTCGTGAGCGAGTGAGTGCGACAATTTGCTCGCGCGAACGAGCGAGCGATCCGGCTGTCTGAGCAAGGGAGCCCATGCGTCCTTCTCGCCGCGATCTGTGCGCGGAGCGAAGTCAAGCTCATGCGTCCTCCTCGCCGGCGCGACGGATTGACCTACCGCTCGAGCACCATCGCGATGCCCTGCCCGCCCCCGATGCACAGGGCGGCCACTCCGAGTTGCACATCGCGCTTGGTCATCTCGTGGAGCAGCGTGACGAGGATTCGCGTACCGCTTGCTCCGATGGGGTGGCCGATCGCGATCGCCCCGCCGTTGACGTTGAGGCGATCTTCCGGGACCGCGAGCTCGCGTCCCACGGCGACGGCCTGGGCTGCGAACGCCTCGTTGAGCTCGAACAGGTCGATGTCGCGCAGCTCCACACCCGCCCTTTGCAGGGCCGCGCGCACCGCGGGAACGGGGCCCATGCCCATGATCCGCGACGCCACACCGGCGCTGGAGTAACCACGAATCTTCGCGAGCGGCACACGGTTCTCCGCCTTCGCTCGTGACGCGCTCATCACCACCACCGCCGCCGCACCGTCGTTGATGCCGCTCGCGTTGCCGGCGGTGACGGATCCGTCCTTCGCGAACGCGGCGCGCAGCGCCGAAAGGGTTTCAACGGTGGTGCCCGCGCGCGGATGCTCGTCCGTGTCGACGAGCACCTGCTCCTTCTTGCGCTGCACCGGCACGGGGACGATCTCGTCGGTGAACCGTCCGCTCTTGATCGCCGCCTCCGCCTTCTGCTGCGACGCCGCGGCGAACGCGTCCTGGTCCTCGCGAGACACCTCGTATTCGCGAGCGATGTTCTCGGCGGTGCTGCCCATGTGGCAGTCGTTGAACGCGCACCACAGGCCGTCGCGGATCATCTCGTCGACGAGCTGTCCGTGGCCGAGCCGGTATCCGTAGCGCCCGTTCTCCATCAGGTACGGCGCTCGGGACATGTTCTCCATGCCGCCGGCCACGAGACACTCGGCGTCGCCGGCCCGAATCGCCTGCGCGGCGAGCGCGACCGTCTTCAGCCCGCTGCCGCAGACCTTGTTGATCGTGGTCGCGGGAATGCTTTCGGCGAGACCCGCGCCGATCGAGGACTGGCGCGCGGTGTTCTGACCGAGACCGGCCTGGAGCACGTTGCCCATCAGCACCTCGTCGACGGAGTCGATGCCGGCTCGGCGCAGCGCCTCCGCGACGGCGATCGAGCCGAGCGTGGTCGCGGGGACGTCGGTGAACGCGCCGCCGAATGTGCCCACCGGAGTGCGCACGGCGCTGACGATGACTGCTGCTTCCATGGCGCCCACTCTACGCCGGGCCCTCGGGCAGGAGCGGCACCGTGCCGTCGAACGTCGCGGCGTAGCGAGCACGGAATTGTTCGCGATCGAAGTGGTGGTGCTGCGGGCCGCTCTGCTCGACGACGAACGACGCGGCGATGGATCCCATGCGTCCCGCGACCTCGGGTGATGCCCCGGCGCGAAAGCCCGTGAGCAGCCCCGCGATGTAGGCGTCGCCGGCGCCGGTCGGATCGACCGCGTCGGGCACCGTCGCCGGCGGGATCACCGCGACGCCGTCGGGCGTGTGCAGCTCGCTGCCGGCCGCCCCCTTGGTGACCGCGACGATGCTCGACGTGCTCAGGTCCGCGATCGACCGGCCCGTCCGCTCTCTGATCATCTCGAGCTCGTACGCGTTGCCGGCGACCACCCATGCGTGGTCGAGACCGAGGCGAAGCACCTCGTCGGGCATCGCCGGGATCTGCTGCGCGGGCGCGAACACCACGCGTGCGCCCATCGCCCTCGCCTGCTGGACGTGCAGGCCCATGGCGGTCGAATCGTCAGCGCCGACCACGACCTCGGACACACCGGTCAGCGCGCTGAGATCGATGCCCCGTGCGCGCGACATCGCACCCGGATGGAACGCGGTGATCTGGTTGCCATCCACGTCCGTCGTGATGAACGCCGTCGCGGTGTCGACGTCGTCGCACCGGAGCACCGTCGAGGTGTCCACACCCATCGCCTGGAGTGCGGCTTCGTACGCCGCGAAGTCCGCGGTTCCGACGGCGGCGCAGAGCAGCGGTCGCTCGCCGAGCAGGGCCATCGAGTACGCCACGTTCCCGGCGGTGCCGCCCCGCCGCTTCTCGAGGCGGTCGACGAGGAACGCGACATTGAGGAGATGGGTCTGCTCGGGGAGGATGTGGTCGCCGAACCTTCCCTGGAACACCATGATGGTGTCGAAGGCGACGGATCCACTGACTGCGACGCGGCCCACGGCCTGGCAGGATAGCCAGCCCGGCGTGCTCGCCGTACCGGGAGCGGCGACAATGGCTCGATGGCGCTCCACGACCTCGGCCAGGAGTCGACGCCGCCGACCGCGCTGACCCGGATGGCGGGTCCCGTCCCGGCGGCCGGTGAGGCGGCCGTCGTCGATGCGGTGGAGGTCTACCACCGGACGTATACGACGATCCTGCGCAGCAGCGGGGAGACTCAGCTTCGGGTCTTCGAGCATTCCCACCGCGCGATGGGATCGAGCCTGCATCCGCTCGCAGGCTCGGTCGAGCTCGACCTCGGCGCGCTGCTCTACGCGATCCGCCGTCTGCCGGAGGCGATCTTCCGGGCGCGTCTGGTGGTCATGGGTCAGTCCGCCGAGGTGTTCGCGCAGCGCGGCTTCCGGCCGTTCAGCGAGTGGACCGAGGTGAGCGCTCCCGGCCGGCGCCGGCGCTGGTACGACGACGGCGACGGGACCCTCGCCGTGCTCATCGCCAGCGCCTCGGACGTCGACGACCTGATCCCGACGATGGTCGCGCTCCAGATCGAGTGGAAGAAGCTCGGCGTCGCGCTGCGCGGGGCGGGGATCGAGCACATCGAGCAGGCGACGCCGGCCGACATCGCGGCCGCCTGCGGGGGGCTCGAGGACGACTGGCTGCAGCTCCACGAGATCTGGGGCGTGAGCTTCGGCGCCCGCCTCGCGGAGATCGCGGAGCGCTCGATGGCATTGCGGGTGCGCATGCTCGGCGGCACCCAGGTCGGCTACGCACGCGTGACCCGGAGGTGGTGGCAGCAGGTCACGGGCCTCATGCGATCCGAGTCCCTGCTGGACCGGCCCGTGTACTTCGTGAGCAGCAACTCCCACGCGATCGCCAACCTCCTCACCGGGGTTGCGCCCCGGCACGCCGACGAGCTGGCGGCCGCCGTGGAGCGCGACGGCTCGCTCGAGCTGCGCGAGGAGCTCCAGCGGTTCCGCGACGGCACCGCACAGGGCAACTGGAACAACTTCCTCTACTACGCGGCGCGCGAGCGGCAGCGGCTGCTCCCGGAAGGCGAACGGGCGGCGCTGCGGCGCGAGGAACGCGACGCGGGCGCCTTGAGCGTCACGAGCCGGACCGCCCTCGACGTCGCGGCGCAGGTGGTCCCGCTCGACCGCCTCGCACCGGATCGCTTCGACGAGCGGCTGCTGCCGGTCGACCCGGCGGTGCTCGCTGCGAGCCGCGCGCTCATCGTCAACATCGACTACCCGCTCGGCCTCGCCGCATACAACATCCTTCGCGAGATCGCCGAGACCGTCGACCTGCGCGGCGTGTACGTGCTGGGCAAGGCTGCCACGCTCAACGCGGACGTCGGCGACGTGATGATCAGCAGCGTCGTGCACGACGAGCACAGCCGGTCGACGTACTGGCTCGACAACGCGTTCTCGGTCTCCGACATCGCACCCTACCTGCGCTTCGGGAGCGGCCTCGACAATCAGCGCGCCGTGAGCGTCAAGGGGACGTTCCTGCAGAACCGCGGGTACCTCGACTTCTACTACCGCGAAGCGTTCACCGTCGTCGAGATGGAGGTCGGTCCATACTGCAACGCCGTGTACGAGATGACGCAGCCCGCGCGGTACCCGGCGAGCGAGCCGGTGAGCTTCTCCAAGCTGCCGATCGATTTCGGGGTCATCCACTACGCGTCGGACACCCCGTACACGCAGGCGCGCACGCTCGGCGCGCGCGGTCTCTCGTATTTCGGCATGGACTCGACGTACGCGTCGTCGGTCGCCATCGTGCGGCGCATCGTCGCCCGCGAGGGTGCGACAGGGCAGTAGCCGCGATTGTCCCTGGTCAACCTCCGCGACGCGGGTGTCGCCTTCGGTGCAGAAACCGTGCTCGCGGGTGTCACGTTCCGCATCGAGGCGCGTGATCGCATCGCCGTCGTCGGCGCCAACGGCGCCGGCAAGACGACGCTGCTGACGCTGATCAGCGGCGCCCGAGAGCCGACCGCCGGCGAGGTCGAATGGCAGCGCGGGCTGCGCATCGGCCACCTGCCGCAGGACGCTCCGGAGCCGGTCGCCGAGACGATCCTCGACGAGGTGATGGCGTCGCGCGAAGACCTTGCCGCGATGCACCGGGAGATGACCGCGCTCGAGCCGCTCCTCGCCGACAGCGCACGGCCCGACGCCCCGAAGCTGCTGCAGCGCTATGGCGACGTGCAGCACCGCTACATCGATCAGGGCGGCTACGAGCTGGAGGCGAACGCACGCGAGGCGCTCGGCGGGCTCGGCATCGACACCGAGACGCAGCAGCGGCATCCGTCGCAGCTGAGCGGCGGTCAGAAGCGCCGGCTCGAGCTGGCGAAGCTGCTCGTGCAGGACGCCGATCTCCTGCTCATCGACGAACCGACCAACCATCTCGACCTCACCGCGATCGAATGGCTCGAGGACTTCATGCGCGGCGTGTCGACGGCGTTCGTCCTTGTCTCGCATGACCGGCGCTTCCTCGACAACGTCTGTACGCAGGTCTTCGAGGTGACGGGCGGCACGGTCGAGGACTACCCGGGGAACTACACGCAGTACACGAAGCTCCGGGTCGAGCGGCGCGAGCGGCGGCGGCGCGAGTTCGCCGCGCAGAAGGCGTACATCGACCACCAGGAGGAGTTCATCCGCAGGTACAAGGCGGGGCAGCGGGCGCGGGAGGCGCGGGGCCGGCAGACCCGGCTCGACCGTCTCGAGCGCGTCGAGCCACCGGCCGTCGACCGTAAGCCGAGGCTGCGCTTCAACACGGCGCCGGCGTCGCGCGTGACGTTGAAGGGCGTCGGGCTGGTGATCGGCCGGGACGCACCGCTGCTGACGCTGCCGCCGCTGACGATCGTTCCCGGTGAGCGAATCGCGGTCGTGGGCGCCAACGGCAGCGGCAAGTCGACGCTGCTCCACACGCTCGCCGGTGACCTGCCGCCGCTTGCCGGCACGTTGACCCTCGGCCCGCGCAGCGTCCGCCGCCTGTATCGCCAGGACCTGGGCCGGTCAGTCGAGCACGGCGATGCCGACGTCCCCGCCGGTGACGACAGCCGCACGGTGCTGGCCGATCTGCTTGCGACGCACCCGGTCGGCGAGGAACGAGCGCGCACGTTGCTCGGCTCGCTGCTCTTCAGCGGTGACGACACGCTGAAGCTGGTCGGCGACCTGAGCGGGGGAGAGCGGGCCCGATTGATGATGGGCAAGCTCGCGCTCGAGGAGACCAACCTGCTGCTCCTCGACGAGCCGACCAACCACCTCGACATCCCCGCACAGGAGGTGCTCGAAGCGGCGCTGATCAAGTACCCGGGCGCCATGGTGCTGGTCACCCACGACCGGGCGCTCATCGATGCGGTCGCGACCCGGACCTGGGCGATCGAGGATGGCGGCATCCGCGAGGTGCTCGGTGGCTACACGGAGCTGCAGCGCGCCCGCGACCGCGAGCGCCGCAGGTGAGCCTCACGCTGAGCCGCTCGCGCGCGCCGTCACCGGGACTGGCGCTCGTCGCGGCGACCATCGCGGTCTCGTTCTCCGCCATCCTCATCAAGACCGCGGGCGACGATCCGGCCACCATCGTCTGGCTGCGCATGGGCATGGCCGCGGTCCTGCTCGCGCCGTGGGTCCTGCGCGACGCGCGGCGCGCTGTCCTGCCGAGCGGGATGACGCAGATCGGACTCGTGATCGTGAGCGGTGTCCTGCTTGCGGGTCACTTCCTGCTCTGGACCGCGTCGCTCAAGTACACCTCCATCGCGGCGAGCGTCTTTCTCGTCTCACTGCATCCGATCATCGTCACGCCGCTGGGACGGCGCCTGCTCGGCGAGCGCGTCTCGCGCCGTACGCTCGCCGGCGGCGCGCTCGCGATCATCGGGATGCTCGTCACCTGCGCAGCCGACCTGCGGCTCGACAGCCGCGCATTCGGTGGTGACCTCCTCGCGATCGGTGGCGCGGTGTGCCTGGCCGGGTATCTCCTGATCGGCAGGAGCGTCCGCACCGACCTGGGGGTGGCGGGCTATTCGGCCATCGTGTACGCCGTGGTGTGCGTCATCGCCGCGACCACCGCCGTGGCCGGTGGCGTTGCCCATCTCCCCTCGCCGCGGGTGGCGCTGGCCTGCGCGGCGCTCGCGCTCGTCTGCACCATCGGCGGCCACACCGTCTACAACTGGGCGCTGCGCCACGTGCCCGTGCTGCTCGTGTCGGTCTCGTTCCTCGGCGAACCGCCGCTGACGGCGATCCTTGCGTTTCTCATCCTCGGAGCCATCCCGACGATTGCCACCGACGTGGGCGGCGTGCTCATCCTCGCCGGACTCGCCCTCGCACTGGTCGAACCCGGCGCGCGCCCGGGGCGGCCGCGGCCCATCGCGATCGCCCAGTGATGGACGTCACCGCGTGCGGCCATCCGTCATCGGAAGCGGAGCCGCTGTTCGTGGCGAACGATCCGGCGTCCGGTGATCGCTTCACGATCGTCCGGTGCACGCGATGCGATCTCGTGCAGACCTCGCCGGCGCCGTCTCCCTCGGCGCTGGACCGCTACTACCCCCGCGGGTACCACAGCACCACGAGGCGATACCGGGGCGGAATGGACCGCGTGCTTTCCCTCGTGCACCGTCACCGGATCCGGATCCTCGAGCGGCTGCTGGGCGGCCCCGGCTCGGTGCTCGACATCGGGTGCGGACCGGGGGTGCTCCTGAATCAGATGCGGTCGCGCGGCTGGCGGACGAGGGGCACCGAGCGATCGCAGGGCGCGGCGGCCCAGGCACGAGATGTCTTCCATCTCGACGTCCGCGCGGAGGCTGTCGACGACCTCATCGCCCAGGGTGCGAAGTTCGATGCGGTGGTGCTGTGGCACGTCGCCGAGCACCTGCACGCGCCGCTCGAGGTCTTACAGGGCATCTCACGCCTCGTGCGACCAGGCGGTGTCCTGCTGGTGGCCGTCCCGAATTTCGCCTCACCCGAGGCGCGACTCGGCCGTGCCGGCTGGTTCCACCTCGATGTCCCCCGGCACCTCGTGCACTTCACCCCCTCGACCCTCGGGGCGATGCTCACGGCCACCGGATTCCACTCCGTGCGGGTGGGGTACCTCGCGCCGGAGTACGACCTGTTCAGCTTCGTCCAGACGGTCGAGAACCGCCTCGGGCTTGCGCCGAACCTGCTCTATGACGTCCTGCGCAGGCCTGAGGCGCGGCTCAAGCAACACCGCACCGGCAGGGTCGAGGCCGGTGTCGCTGCCGGCCTGGCGGTGCCGCTCACCCTTGCGGCCGCGGTGATCGCGCCGCTTGCTGCTGCGGCCCGGCGAAGCCCGACCATCGCCGTGTACGCCGTTCGAGGTGCTGCTCAGCGCGAGTAGCGGCGCGACCGGAGACCGAGGCGGTGGAGCACGTAGCGGTTCACCGTCCACACCGTCTTCAGCCCGTAGACGAGCGAGACACGGAAGTTCACCGATGACGCGTCATCGAAATACCTGGTCGTGACAGGAACCTCGGCAACCGTGAAGCCGAACGAGGCGGCCTGGGTGAGGATCTGCGTGTCGAACACGAAGTCGTTGGCGTTGCGCAGAAAGGGCACGGTGCTCAGGAACCGCCGGCTGTACGCGCGATAGCCGGTGTGATACTCGGAAAGCCCAAGCCCCAGCACGCGATTCTCATAGCCGGTGAGGAATCGGTTGGCGGCGCGCTTCCACCACGGCATGCCACCGGCGCGTGCTCCGCCCGGATTGAGAAACCGCGATCCGAGGACGACATCAGCCTTGCCACTGCGGATGACCTCGACCATGTCGTCGAGGATCGCAGGATCGTACTGACCGTCGGGATGCAGCATGACGATGACGTCGGCGCCGTCGCGGAGCGCCTCCATGTAGCACGTCTTCTGGTTGGCGCCGTAGCCGGCGTTGTGCGGGTGCGTGATGACGACGAGATCAAGCGACGCCGCAAGCTCGGAGGTCCCGTCGCGGCTGCCGTCATCGACGAGGATGATCGTGTCGGCGACGCCAGGCAGGAATCTTCGCGATCGTGGTCTCGAGTGTCTTTGCCGCGTTGTATGCGGGCATCACGATCGACGGTTCGCACTGATCCGATCGACCCCCGTCCCGTGACACGCCGAGCGCTTCTTCGCGTGCCGTATCTGGCAACTGGCTCCATCCCTCGATGGCGCCACCAATTCTGTGCTGGCGCATTGCTCTCTTACAGCCGCCCGATGATACCGTATCCTCGCCGTGCCCATCGCGGATCATCGTGCGGTGATGTCGATCGTCCAGACACCGCCAGGTGGAATCTGCAGGGACAGTCTGGTTCCGGGAGCGGACGTCATGATCGTCCGTACCTCCTGCGGCCAGTGGTAGTTGACGAACGGCGCATAGCCCCAGACCGGGAACCCCGACGCGAACGCCACCGCTCCGGCGACCCACACGATCCGCGACATCCACGGGTGCGGGAGACGTGAGGCCGCCCAGATCAACGTCACGACCCACGCCACCTCGGCCATGAAGAAGTAGCGCGGCGCCGCGTCGGTAGTGGCCAGCACACCCCACTGATTGCCTGCAGCGGATACCAGAGGCGAGATCAACCCGGCTGCCGCGATGCCCAGCGCGGCGAGGCCGAACAGCCGGAGCTCCCACGGAGCCTTCCTCGCGGCGTACGCCGCAACGGCGAGCGCCAGCAGGCAGAGGGCGGCGGCAATCACACTCCCGTGCGGGCGTCCGGCAAGGTACACGTGCTGATGACCCGGCTCGGCGAAGATGCCCGCGAGAATGACGCGGTCAGACAGGATGAAAAGGAAGTCGTGGAGGTTCGCTCCGAGGCCGAAGTGCGGGCGAAGCGAGAGCGTACTCGCGTACAGCTGCGCCGCAAGCGAGACCGCGAGCGCGGCGCTCAGCAACGCGGTGAATCGTTCACGTCGAACGTACAGGCAGAGCAGACTGACGGGCAGGAGGACGTACGCAAAGGGTCCGGAGAAGCCGCAGATCAGCACGGCGGACAGGTCAAACGCCCTCCAGGACCATCGTTGTGGCCTCGGTGCGATGAGCACCAGCGTCGCGAGCACCGCGAGATGGTATGGGGCGCTCGTGATGTCGACATCGAGTTCGGCAGCCGGTATCAGCAGGTACACCGCAGAGAGCACGACGCGAACGGCGAATGACGGCACGAGCGTATCGAACCGCGAGGTGAGGAAGTAGAACACCGGGGCGATCTGTATCAGCACGCCACAGATGTTGTAGATGAGCGGTTGGTTCGCGATGCCGAATGGCGCCGCGACCACGGGTCCGAGGCGTGACAGGACCTGGAAGTACCCGTCGAGCGAGAACCCCAGCGCCTGAATTGGGCCGTAGTTGTACGCGTCAGCGAACCAGTTGGCACCGTCTTCAGCGTAGAACTGCGGGTTCGTGAACGCGTCGAACTCGGTGGAGGATGACAATCGCGACGGCCACCGCCATGATCGCCGTGAGCGTCAGCGGGCGTCGCGACCGAACGCAGTGCGCTCGACAGGCGGCTCACACGCGCGTCGTTGCTATAGCGCGGCACTCGTCGGCGCAGGCTTGTAGTTCCGCTGATAGAACTCCCAGAACTCGCCCGACTTGAGCGGCCGCCACCAGTCGCCGTGTTCGGCGTACCAGGACACGGTCGTGGCCATGCCGGTCTCGAAGGTGACCGCCGGGTGCCAGCCGAGCCCGCGCAGCCGTGACGAGTTGAGCGCGTAGCGCCGGTCGTGTCCCGGGCGGTCGAGCACGAACTGCTTGAGCGAGCTGGGCTTGCCGAGGAGGCGAAGGACGGTGTCGGCCACGGTGACGCCATCGGTTTCGCCACCCGCGCCGATGTTGTAGTCGGTCCCCGGTGTTCCTTGACGAAGCGCGCAGTCGATGCCGCGCGCATGATCCTCGACGAACAGGTAATCGCGGACCGCGCCACCGTCCCCGTAGATGGGCAGCGGGAGGTCGTCGATCGCATTGGTGATGAAGAGCGGGATGATCTTCTCCGGGTACTGGTACGGGCCGTACGTGTTGGAGCCTCGGGTGACGATCGCCGGGAACCCGTACGAGGTTCGGTACGCCTGCACCTGCAGCTCGCCGCCGGCCTTGCTGGCGCTGTACGGGCTGCGCGGACGGAAGGGATCGCTCTCGACGCTGTGCCCACCGGCGACTTCGCCGTAGACCTCATCGGTGCTCACCTGCAGGAAGCGTTCGTGCCGTCGCTCGCGCGCGGCGTCCATGAGCACGAAGGTCCCGTAGACGTCGGTGAGGATGAACTGGCCCGGCGCCTCGATCGAGCGATCGACGTGCGACTCCGCGGCGAAGTTCACGATCACGTCGACATTCGCGGCGAGGTCGCGAACGATGTCGGCGTCGCAGATGTCGCCGTGCACGAACCGGAACCGCGAATCGGATCGCACCGAGTCGAGGTTGTGCTCGTTGCCCGCATAGGTGAGCTTGTCAAGGACCACCACCGAATCGTCGGGGTGATCACGAAGTGTCATGCGGACGAACTCGCTGCCGATGAAGCCCGCCCCACCCGTGACCAGCAGGCGCACGTCAGATGTTCTCGATCGTCCAGTCGAAGCCGATACGCGGATCGTTCCAGGGGATGCGACCCTCATCGGGATCCGCGGGATCGTACGGATCGGTGACGTAGTAGTTGAGGATCACGTCCTGCCGGGACAGGCACTGGTATCCGTGCGCGACGAGCGGCGGGATGGCCACCATGCGTGGAGCGTTCTCTCCGAGCATGATCGTCTGGACGTGCCCGACCGTGGGCGAGTCGTGGCGGAGGTCCACGAGCACCACCCGGACGTCGCCCTGGATGATGTCCCAGTAGTCCCACTGATGCCGGTGCCAGTGGAATGCCTTGATCAACTCGGGAGGGTTCCCCCCTCGCGCGTAGCTGAGGCTCCGCGACATCTGGGCGAACGGGTGGTCAGGGAGGAACGGCCTGCCCTCGTCGTCGAGGTCGCCCCGCTTCAGCTGCTCGATGAAGTAGCCGCGCTGGTCCGTCCATTTCTTGAACGTCTTGACCATGACGCCGTCGATGGCTCCGAAACGCTCGGCGAGCGGCCGCGAGGCCATCGCGTTCAGCACCCCGTCCATCTCGGGGAGCAATGCCATCCATGCCACAGGTACAGCATTGTGGCGGGTTCCACCGCGGGTGGGCTGAGGAGCGCCGTGGCGGGGGTCCACGCCGATCGACGTGGACGCCCCGTTCCTCACACGTGCGGTGATCGAAGCGGCGCTACTGGAACCAGCCCTCGATGTCGAGGATCACGTTGACGCTGCCGACCTTGTTGTACACGTAGACGTCCCCATCCTGGGCGTCCGCTGTCGTGTCGATCGCCACCACGGCAAGGTTGGGCAGCGTGACCCCGGCATTGACGTTGATATCCGAGCTGGAACTACCGGTGAGGTTACCCGGATACAGGACGAGGTAGGTCGACTGAGATCGGCAGGACAGCCGTGAAGTTGGCAATGACGGCCACCACGGTCGTGCCCGAGGTGGTGGCCGGAACCCCGCCGTCGCCGGCGACGCCGATCAACTTGCTCACCCGCTGGCCGATCGCCCCCTTGGTGCAGTTGGGCGACCCGTACCGGGTGTCACAGATCCGGCTCGGTGTGACCGCCTGATACTGGTATCCCGTGGGAGTGGCCCCCGCGGTCGAGCTTCCGAACCACCCGTTGACGTCCACGACCACGTTGATCGTGCCCACCGCGTTGTACACGCACACCGAGGTCGCGTGGCCACCGGTGGTTGCCGGGCCCAGCTCCACCATCACCCGGTTCGCCTCAACCGCGCCGGCCGCCAGATTGAGGTTTGACGTCCCCGGGAACGTGCAACCGCCGCTTGTGTTGGTCGGAAACACGCTCAGGAACGTCGCAGCGGTTCCGCCGACTCCGGTGAGATTGAGCACCGCTGAACCGGCGGTCCCGTCGTTGGGGATCCCACCGCCTGCGGTCACGTCGACACGAATCGACTGTTTGGCCCGGAGCGCAACGTTGCCCTCGCAGCTCTTCCGCGTATCGCATACGCGGAGCGGAGCCATCGGGTGGAACAGGCCGTTGAAATCAGTTGCGACGTCCGGGGCGAAATACCCCGCGACATCCGCGACGACATTCACGGTGCCGACCGCGTTGTAGATGTTGACCCTTCCCGACGTGCCCAGGGTCACCGTGACCAGGTTGGGGATCGTGGTGTGTGCCGGGAAAGTTGAAGTTCGATGCGTTCGGCCTCGGATGTCCCGGTCGGATACAGAGTCAGCAGGCTCGCACCCGTTCCGTTCACCTCGGTGACGTTCAGCACGACCGCGGTCGCATTGATCGGGACGGGGGTGCTGCCAAACCCGGTCACCTGGAGCGTGCGGACGGCCCCCTGTCCCAGCGCACCACCCGTGCACTGGATACACGTCGCCGGACGCGTGTCGAGAATCCGGAACGGCTTGAGCGGGACGTAATTCGATAACCCGACGTACGTGTAGGCTGACGCAGCGTTCTCGATGCTCGAGCCCTCAGGCATCGGTCGCCTGCACCTGCATCCAGTCCATGCCGAGCGCCGGTCCAGGCGGGGTCACGAACGTGAAGGAGTTGGAGGTGAGGTTGCTGATGGGTATCGTGGATCCGCCGACAGTCACCGTCGTGTCCGATGCGAAGTCGAGCCCCGCTCACCGTGACCGTCTGCCCGCCGACGACGGGCCGGATGACGGCGTCAAGGAAGTGATCGACGGCACGGCGAGTGTGACGTCGATCGATCCTCGTGTTCCAACAGGCGTTCACAGTCGTGCATGCAATGCTCCCCGATTCCATCCTCCGCTCCGGAGACGACCCAGACGTCATGCGGATTCGGCCGGATCCTGGGCTGCACCGGAGTAATCGCCCCATCGGCATCCATTGGCGTCACAGGCTCGCGAAGAACAAATCGGTCGCCGTTGTAGTACGTCGAGCTCGTGATGGACGGTCTGGATGCAGAGAGCGTGGACCCGCCGGCTGGGACGTCCGCGGTGGCGATCGTGGGGTACATCGCTGGTCGACGATTCGTCGAAAACCGTGATCATGTCACCCGATGAGTTGAGGCTCACCGCGGGATAGAACAGGTCCTCCCCGTTGATCCCGAGTTGTTGATCTGGGTGACGGTGGGATTCACGACCCCGGCGTTGCCAGCTGTTATCTCCGACATAGTTCAAGCAGTCTCTCTGGACGGTGTCTCCCGATGGCTCACAGCTGGTTCCGTCTGCGGTCCATATCGCGCCGTTCTCCCAGACGGCATTGAGGAAACGATCGTCGTTTGTCTGCAGGGTCTGCGGCCGTGCCCTTCTGGTCGGCTGGTGGCAGAAAGAATGTTGAGTCGTCCACGGCCGTCGCTGTCATCGCCGGAAAGCTGGCGGTGACCATCACGCCGCCGACACCCTCGGGCGTGCCGGTAAAGGCGTCCACCTCAACAACCGGACTCGTGCACGCCGGGATCCCGCAATCCGACTCGTTGGTCACCACGTACTGGATGGCCGTCGAGCCGAACGATTGCACCGGCTGAGGCGCAGGTGGGCCGCCGGTGAAGAAGTACTCAGAGATAGTTCCGGAGTTGTGCTCGTAGTCGACCTTCTGCAGGATATCCATCTCGCTTGATATGAAGGTTCCACTGCAGTCGAAGTCATCGAATGTCACTGCGACGGTATTGCTCGAGATTCCAAGTCCTGGCTGATCGCAAGAACTGTTCCAGCTGTCTCCACCGGCAGGCCGTAGACGAGCCAGCCGGAGAACGGAAGCGGATTCGACGACGCAGAGACTGCGATGATCACCGGCGCGGCTGTAGGACAACCGGTGCTCCGGGACCTCCGTGACGGTGACCCAGAACCGCTGCGAACCGCGTGTCATAGATCACCCGCGGATCACTGCTCCGGAAGCCGGGTTCGACTTCCATGAACGAGTTGAGGTCGGCATGTCCCAGGACTGCGCCCGAGCGGTTGTACACGTACAGCGTCGAGTTGACAACCTCGATCAAATCCGACGGCCCCGCCGCGATGTCCTCGTTCGGAGGCACCACCTCCTGGTCCCCCCGTAGGTGCTCATAGTCCTCAGCCTGCGCCGTTCCGGCGAAAGCGTTGATGGGGTCCGGCGCGTTCGATGAGATCAAGGGGGTCGCCCGGCCTCTCGCTCGCGTATCCACAGCAGGTGCCGATGCGGTCGCCGTAGCGCCACGTATGAGTGACAGGCCGGCGCTCCCACCGCGACGGAGCGAGCGCTTACCTGGCGTCAAACGCTCGCGTGCGGTGATCGGGAGGAATGGGGTCGCGTGGGGTGACGCGAGTGAAGCCGACGGCGCCGACTGCGTGGGTGCCGCGGCGGCGGCCACGCTCATCGATCCGAAAGCCGGGAGTGCCACGACCAAACTTGCGCAGACGAGCCAGGGCCACAGGCACTTTCGAGCCTTCACGCGATCGCCTCCACCGAACACGCTGCCCCTCGGCACGGGAGTGTACGACGGAATCCGCGTTTGGCCTAGGTTGTGCTCACAATTCTTTGCACGCCGAGGCGGAGGCTGAGAGGGTTCGGCCAGAGGACGTTGGGATTGAGGCAGGGGTCCTGAATGCCGTCAGCACCGGCCCAACGATCGATGAACACGCGTTCATCGGCTGCATCGCCGCTCAAGACTCCGGTCCGTGACGCACCACCCCAGGTCAGCTCCGCAAGCGGTGTGCACAGCACGCGCCTCCCCATCTCACGCACACGCAGGCAGTAGTCGACGTCATGGAAGCTGTGCAGGAATCGCTCATCCATGCCGCCTGCCTGCTCGAACACTGCGCGCCGCGTCATCAGACACGCACCGGATACCGCAGCGGTCTCCTTGATGACGCGCAGGAGTTGATCGACGGTAGCGGCTGCTCCAAGCCTGCCGAGGACGATCCCTTCGTGCGCCACCGTGCTGTCAGGGTTCAGGAGCCGGACACCCACCGCACCGATGTCGTCGCGCTGGCTCAATTCCAGCATCACCTCGAGCCATTCGGGTGTGATCACGCGGACCGAACTGTCGATCGTGACCACATGATCACCGGTCGTCCCGCGCACGGCAGCGTTGATCGCAGCCGCGGTGCTCGCGCCGGCGTCAACCACGGTGACGCGTCGATTGGCGTAGGTGGTCAGGTCATCGATGCTCGCGCGGCAGGCGTCCGCGCTCCCGTCGGTCGTTCGCGAGACGATGAGCACATCGACCGACGGCGCACCCGCGAGCGCGTATCGGGGTATGTACAGACCCGGGCTCGGACCGAACTCGACACGCGCGTCGACCCCACGCCGGTGGAGCGCGTCCTCGACCGCACGGCGCCCCGCAAGTTGAGCATGCGGCTTGTATTCCGCTGACGCCGCCCTCGACCCTTCGACCATCCGCCACGCGTACAGGACATCCGGGACGTGGCCGATGGCCCTGGCCCGCTCGCAGACGCGGAGCACCAGGTCGTGGTCCTGGCTTCCATCGAAGCCCTCGCGAAACCCGCCGACCTCGAGCACGAGCGAACGGCGCATCACCGTGAAATGGTTGATGTAGTTCTCCGCGAGCAGACGGTCCGGTGAGTAGTCGGGTTTGAATGCCGGCAGCGCCAAGCCTCCGCCCGGCAGCAGCTTGTCCTCGTCCGAGTAGACGAGATCCGTATCGGGGTGCTCGCGAAGGTGCGTCGCCATCGCGAACAATGCGTGGGGACGCAGCACGTCGTCATGGTCGATGAAGCCGACGAACGCACCTGTGGCGACTGCCATCGCCGCATTGGACGCAGCGGCGATGCCACCCTGGCGGTCGCGATAGACCACACGGACTCGCGGGTCGGATACCGCCCCCTCGAGCACCGATCGGACGTGCGCCTGCGTCGATGCGTCATCCGCGATGCACAGCTCCAGGTGGGGATACGCCTGATCGAGGACAGAGCGGATCGCCGCTTCGAGCCATGACCGCTCGGGGTCGTGCACCGGCATGACAAGGCTGATCACCGGTGCATCGACCATTGCCTTCGCGGCAGCGCGCATCGCCTGCAGCGCCTCCGGTGACGGCGTGTGCGATGCGAGCCACCGCCGATACTGCGTGCGCCGCGCCGTGGGGGTGTCAGCGACACCGATGGCTCGCCGGAGCTCGCGGTCACGCCGCACGCGGTCGATGAGAGCAGCCGGGCCGTGCTCGACGAGCGTCTGGGTGCGCGACGCCGCGGTGTGCAGGCTCTGCTGGCGGCGCGATCCCGGGGGAATCAGCCGCCGCGCTCTGCGTGAGGCGGCCAGGGCGATCCGGACGGAGGAGCTCCCGGTCGACTGGGCGAGCTGCGCCTGCAGCCGCTCGAGCTCGGCCTCGACCTCGCTGATCCGCCTCCGGGCGGCCACGAGCTCGTCATGAAGGCCGCCGGAATCCTCCTCGGATGGCGTCAAGCGCCAACCCCCTTGCGCGTCATCGCCGCCGATTCCGGAGACATCGAAAGGAGATGGTAGAGGCGGCGCGCGCAATACGCCGCCGCTTAGTATGCTCGAACTCCGGCGGATGTCAGCCACTCGTTTCGAACTGGAGTCCCAACCAATGAGCATCGCCGCCCCCGGGAGCGGCCGGCTCGAGCCCATCCCGCGGCCGAGGAGCGTCTTTCAGAGGAACGTCAACCTCGTTCGCGAGCTTTCGATCACCCAGTTCAAGCTGAAGTACACGGGCTCCGCCCTGGGATACGTGTGGTCGCTGGTGAAGCCCCTGATGCTGTTCGGGATCATGTACCTCGTCTTCAGCGTGCTCCTCAAAGCCGCAGGCACCGGTCCGGGCTCCACCGACTTTCCCGTGCAGCTGCTGCTTGGCATCGTGCTCTGGACGTTCTTCGTCGAATCCACGACCAGCGCGGTGAATGCCATCGCCGGCGCCGGTGACCTGATCCGCAAGGCGTACTTTCCCCGCTGGATTCTCGTCGTCGCGTCGACCACGAGCGCGGCATTGACGTTCGCGATCAACACGGTGCTGATCATCGTCGTGACATTCGCGCTCGGACATCTCGACCTCACCTGGCGGAGCCTGCTCGCGCCGTTCTACTACGTCGAGCTCGTCGTGCTCGTCCTCGGGTTGTCACTGTTGCTGTCCGCGCTCTTCGTCTTCTTTCGCGACCTCGGGCACATCTGGGAGATCGTGTCGCTGGTCCTGTTCTACGGATCCGCGATCGTCTTCCCGTTCACCCGCGTCCCAGAGGCACTGCGCGGCATCGGCAGGCTTGAATCCGATCGCGCAGATCGTTCAGGACCTTCGCCACGCGCTGGTCAACCCGGTGATCCCGTCCATGGGGACCCTGGTCAACCCCAAGATCCCGTCCTTGGGTTACATGGGGCTGACAGGACCGCTCGTCGTCATGCCGATCCTCGTCACGCTGGCCGTCTTCGCGATCGGCTTCGGCGTGTTCCACTGGCTCACGCCGAAGTTCGCGGAGTCGCTGTGACATCGGCAGTCGAGGTCTCCCATCTTCACAAGCGATTTCGCCTGCCAATCGACAGAAGCACGACGCTCAAGTACCGGGTGACGCACTGGCGATCGACGTCTCGATATCGCGACCTCATCGCGCTGCGTGACGTCTCGTTCGACATTCCCGAAGGTCAATTCCTCGGCATCACCGGACCGAACGGCTGCGGCAAGAGCACGCTCCTCAAGATCCTGTGCCGGATCTACGAGGCCGACGGCGGCTCGCGCGATCGTCAACGGCGAGTTCTCAGCATTCCTGGAGCTGGGCGTCGGCTTCAACCCGGAGCTGACCGCGCGCGAGAACATCTATCTCGGCGGGGCGATGCTCGGACTTACGCGGGCGCAACTGCACGACAAGATCGACGAGGTGCTGCACTTCGCGGAGCTCCAGGATTTCGCCGAGCAGAAGCTCAAGAACTTCTCGTCGGGGATGCGGGTGCGCCTCGCCTTCACCGTCGCCATCCTGGCGCGGACCGACCTGCTGATCATGGACGAGGTGCTGGCCGTCGGCGATGCGAGCTTCCAGGAGAAGTGCTTCGACGTCTTCAACAACTACAAGCGCGAGGGCAAGACCATCGTGCTCGTGAGCCATGACCTCGCCGCGCTCGAGGAGTACTGCGACCGGGTGCTGCTGATCGATCGCGGTGAGATCATCTCGGACGGCCCGGCGGCGGAGGTGACCTCGACGTACCACCGGATGATCGCCGATCGGACGCTGGCAGCCGAGCGAGGCGCATCCGCCGGCTCGCCCCGCGCCTCGAGCGACGCCGGGGCGCGCGCCGTCGAGATCGTGTCGGTCGGTCTGCTCGACGCACACGAGCAGACCACATACCGCTTCGACACCGGGGATCCGTTGACCCTTGACATTCGGTTGCGAGTGCATCGCGATGTGGGGGACTTCGTGTGCGGGATGGCGATCCGACGCACGGACGGCTTGTTGGTGGCGGGTACGAACACCTTCCTCGACCACCTCACCGTCCCGAGCCAGCGTCCGGGCGAGATCATCTCGATCCGCTACACGATCGACTCGCTGCCCCTGCTTGCGGGTGGATACACCACCCAGTTGACCGTCCACGACGTGAGCGGCATCAAGATGTACGACCACCTGGACCCGGCCGGCAGCTTTCACGTCAACAACTTCGGCGGCCACACCGGCCTGCTCGAGATGCACGGTCACTGGCAGGTCGAACGCGAGGAGGACGCGCCGTCCAGCACCGTGGCCCGGCAGACGGCCCGCTAGCGGATCTCCGGGATCAGATCGGGGCGCCGGTCTGGAAGAACAGCAGGTGCGCCGGGACGACTCCCATCACCACGCTGATGATGAGGACGTAGAGCATCGCGGTGGCCGGCTGGTTCGCACGAATCCTGGCGAAGTGGCGCGTGAGCAGCGCGACGCCCGTGGTGAACACGATGCCGGACCCGATCACCAGACAGCCAGAAGGGCACGGCATCCGTCCCCGTGAGGAGTTCGCCGCGAACCGCGGTTGCGGTGCGCGCGACCACGAGCACGATCACCACCAGCTGGAGCGCCACCGCCGCGAACACGATGTCGATCGCCCGCCGAAGCGGCCGGAACGAGAGGTTGGGCGCGACGAGGTACCAGTGCCCCAGCAGCATCCCCGCGAGCGCGCTGCCCGCCACCAGCGCGGCGGGAACGAAGGCAACCGCGGCGGTCACCACGCCGCCGAGGCTGGGCCCGAACGCCGCGGCGCTCTTGGCGATTGCCATGGCGCCGAACCCGATGGTGATCAGCCCGACGACGCGACGCGCCGGGTCCGTCCCCACGGCACAGAAGAGGGCGTAGCCGACGAGTGCGATCGTGAACGCGATCGACCAGTCGAACAGCGACGCCTGTGATCCGGGCGGCAGCGAGGACCCGAGCAGGGCAGTCCCGGAGGGAAGCAACCCCTCGATCAGCACGTCGACGGCCATGATCCCGGCGCAGATCAGCGCGGTGGTCCCGGCGAAGCCCCGCCCCACCTTGCCAAGCAGGTCCACGGTGTACGCCGCAACCGTGGTTCCGGCCGCGATCTCGATCATGACGACCACCGTCGCGATCGGCGCGAGCGCGGCCAGGGAGACGGGATCAGCCACCGGCCGATCCTACGTTGGTGGCGTGGCCGCGCCGGGCTCTCGCCCTCCAGCCGTGTCCCGCCGGGTCCCCGGAGCCGGCCGCGTCTCCGCCCCGACCACACGAGCGGATCGCCCTCGAGTGACGGTTTCGCACACCCGGTTCGAATTCGATTTCGCTCTGCTAGGTTGGGTCGCTGGATGGTCAGCGCACCCTCGAGGTGGCGATGGGTCATCGGCATCACGGCCGGCGTGTGCGCCGCGTACCTGGTGGTCAGATCCGTCGCCGACCTGCACTCCGCTCTCGGCGGCGGCACCGCCGTCGATTACCTTGCGATCGCCTCCGCGGGCAGGTTGGTGCACACGGGTTCATCGTGCCTGTACTGCGCGAGCGGGCTGGCGGCTGCTCAGACGCAACTGCTCGGCTACGCGCCGGCGATCAGCGGAACCTTCCCGGTCCCCTTCGTCAACCCGGCGCTGATGGCGTGGCTCGTCCAGCCACTCGCCACGCTCCCGCTCCAGACCGGCACCGACCTGTTCGTCGCGCTCAACGTCGGTGCCATGGCGGTGTCGTCAACGATCCTTGCGCGACGCGTCACCCCCGCACTCGGCAGGCCCCTGGCCTTCTGCCTGGTGCTCACGGCGGTGTTCTCGCTTGAAGGCGGGACCGGGATCCTCCTCGGTCAGTCCGACGGGCTCATGCTGCTCGCGGCGACGCTCGCGCTCGAAGCGGCGGACCGCCACCGCCCCGTGGTCGCAGGGCTTCTGCTCGCGCCCCTCCTGCTCAAGCCACAGCTCATCTGGCTGCTTCCCCCGACGCTGATCGTTGCTCAGCAGTGGCGCATGCTCGCCACCGTTGCCGGCGGAGCGGCGATCGTCGTGCTCGGGTCGATCGCGGTCGCCGGCCCCGCGCACCTCCTCGACGCGGTCGGGCTCGTGACCGCCTCGACCTACGCGCACCTCGACCTCCAGAGCAACTCCATCCCGGCGCTCATCGCGCGTCCCCTCGCGAGCAACGCCGCCGCGTGGGCCGTCGCGGCGGTGCTCGCGGTGGCCGCGGTCGGGTTCATGTGGAGCATCCGCGGCCGCCTGCGGGGGAATTCCGTCGCGACCATGGCGCTCGGCCTCGCCGTCTCGGTGTTGCTCTCGCCGCACCTGGGCGACTACAGCCTGATGCTCCTCGCCGTGCCCCTCGCTGTGATGGCACCGCGCGCTCAGGGGCTCGCGCTCGGACTGGCGGGCGCGTACACCGCCGCGTCGCTGGTCAACCCGCTTGCCCCGCTCGATGAGAGCGCGGTCGCCGCCGTCCTGCTGATCGGTCTGCTCGCCCTCGCATGGCGGGCCACGCATCCTCGATCCGAACGGCTGACTCCGTTGCTGCCGCAGCGGGCCGCATCCTCGGGTCTGCGCAGTGCCTGACCAGCGCGCGCTGCTCCGCGGCCGCCTCGCCTCGGCGATCGATGCCGTGGCAGACGTGGCGTCGGGATTCGAGCCGCCCGCATCCCGCCCAGGCCCCGCACCGCCGCCGCCGGCCCAGCCCCCGGGCCGCCCATGGTCGATCGCCGCGGCGATGGAGTCGATCGCCTCACCGCAGGTCGAGCGCTACTCGCCATCCGGCGCCGCGGCACCGCCCCCGCCGCTCCCACCCGCACCGCCGACCCTCTACCCGCCCGAGCGTCACTTCCCGACCGCGATCATCGGATCGAGCCTGCTCGCACTGCTCGTGATCGTGGTGGTGGTGCTGAGGTTGCTTCCGAACGCCTCCCCGGCCGCGCCTGCGCCGTCCACCCCGACAGACCAGATCGCGCTCACGGCGGTGCGCCCCGTCTCGCCGCCTGCCGCTGCCGGGGGCGCGATGCTCCCGACCCAGGTGTCGTTCGCTGCGGGCACCACCTCCGTCGACATCGAGGTCAGCTCAGGCGGGGCAACCGTGCAGGCGCCGGTGACCGTTTCGGTGAGCGTCGGGCAGGCGGCGCAGCCGATCATCGACGCCACCTACCTCCTCAACCCGTCTGGAGAGACGGTGATCACCCTCACGCCGGCAGGAGGTGCGTTTGCGCCGGGCGATTACTCGGTGGCCATCACCGCGAATGGTCTCCGTCTCGGTGCCACCGCCTTCGACGTCCGTTGAGACGCGATCGGCTCAGTGCTCGACGGGCAGGCCCGCGTCCTGCCAGGCATCGATGCCGCCCGTGACGTTGAAGGAGTTCGGACGGCCGAACGCTCGCAGGTAGTCGACGGCTCGCGCGCTGCGGCTGCCCATGCGGCAGTGCACGTAGATATCGCGATCAGCGGGGATCTCGTTGAGGCGGCCGGGCAGCTGCGCGAGCGGGATGAGGATCGCGCCCGGGGATGTGCAGGGTGTCGTACTCGTACCGCTCACGGACGTCGATGAGCACCGCGCCGTTGCTCAACGCGGCGCTCGCCACTGCGGGGGTCACCTCGGCGCTCTCGGGCATCGGCGGCAGTATAGGGGCGCGGGTTCGCATGCCCCGGGCACGTCCAATCGCGCACCGGCCTGCTAGGCTCGTGCCCGTGAGCTCAGTTGCCGCTCCGGCGGTGGTCGACAACCCCTGGCTCAACGCGCAGCGTCAGTTCGACAACGCCGCCGAAATCCTCAACCTCTCCCCCGGGTTGCGTGCGGTGCTGCGCGACGTCCGGCGTGAGCTGCTCGTGCGATTCCCGGTGAAGATGGACGACGGCAGCGTTCGCATGTTCGAGGGCTACCGGGTCCAGCACAACGTGACGCGCGGGCCCGCCAAGGGCGGTCTTCGATTCCACCCGGACACGGATCTCGACGAGGTCAAGGCGCTCGCCATGTGGATGACGTGGAAGTGCGCGCTCACCAACCTCCCGTACGGGGGCGCCAAGGGCGGCGTCGCGGTGGATCCCTCGCTGCTGAGCCATCGCGAGCTGGAGCGACTCACCCGCCGGTTCGCGGCGGAGATCAGCGTCCTCGTCGGGCCGGAGTCGGACATCCCGGCGCCGGACGTCAACACCACCGGCGAGATCATGGCGTGGATCATGGACACACTCTCGATGCAGGCCGGGTACTCGGTTCCGGCGTCCGTGACGGGCAAGCCGCTCGACATCGGTGGGAGCGAAGGCAGGCCGAGCGCCACCGGGCGGGGCGTGAACATCATCGCGATCGAGGCATGCAGGCGCCTCGGCCGCGAGCCGTCAGCGACGACGGTTGCGATCCAGGGCTTCGGCAACGTCGGCAGCTGGGCAGCCCATCTCATGCACGAGTCCGGGTTCATCATCTGCGCTGTTTCTGACGTTAATGGCGGTATCTATTCGAGAGACGGGCTCGACGTGACGAACCTCCAGGCGTTCCGGCAGCGGACCGGTGGCGTCCAGGGCTTCCCCGGCTCGCAACCGGTGAGCAACTCGGAGTTGCTCGAGCTCGAGGTCGACGTCCTCGTTCCCGCCGCGATGGAGAATCAGATCACCGCACGCAACGCCGGGCGCATCAAGGCACAGCTCATCGTCGAGGGGGCGAACGGCCCGACGACCCCTGCGGCCGACGCGATCCTCGAGCAGCGTGGGATCACCGTCGTCCCGGACATCCTCGCCAATGCCGGCGGCGTGACGGTCTCGTACTTCGAGTGGGTGCAGGACCTGCAGTCGCTCTTCTGGGAGGAGGACGAGATCAACGTCCGCCTCAAGAAGATCATGCAGAAGGCGTTTGCACAGGCCTGCGAGCAGGCCGATCTGCACCACGTGTCGCTGCGGCTCGGCGCGTATCTCGTCGCTGTCAAACGGGTCGCCGATGCCACCGCCGTACGAGGCATCTACCCGTAGGGGCGTCCGCGCCCCCGGGCCCGGTCATGAAACTCCTCGATCGGGTGCGCGCGCTGCCGCTGCCGGCGGGAACGATCCCCGTCGCCGTCGGGCTCGGGCTCGCGGGGTTGACGCAGTACGGGTTCCTGGTCGTCGCCGCGCGGGCGCTGGGGACCGTCCACTTCGCCCCTCTCTCGGTCTTCTGGGCGCTGCTCTTCGTCGCCGGCCCCGGATTCTTCCTGCCGCTCGAACAGGAGACGGGGCGAGCCATCGCGGCGAGGCGGGTCCGCGGTGAGGGCGGGCGTCCGGTCTTCATGCGCGCCGCGCTGCTCGGCAGCGTGCTCGCGGTCGTGCTCATCGTCGCGACGCTCGCGGCGGCCAGTCCGATCGACACGCACGTCTTCAAAGGTGACCCGGCGCTCCTCGCGGGGCTCATCGGCGGGTTCGTCGCGTATCTCTGCGAGTTCCTCGCCCGGGGCGCGCTCGCCGGCAACGCGCGCTTTGGAGCCTACGGCGTCCTGCTGGGTGGCGAGGGCCTGCTGCGAGTCGCCTTCGCCGCGATCCTCGCCGTCATCGGCGTCAAGACCGCCGGACCGTATGGGATATCGCTCATCGTCGCGTCCTTCGTCGCGATCGCCCTGGCGACCGCCAGACGGCGCGGGCTGCTCCGCCCCGGACCGCCGGCGCCGTGGCGCGAGATCACCCACGCACTCGGCTTCCTGCTCATCGCCTCCGTCTTCACGCAGCTGCTCCTGAGCGTCGGCGCCGTCGCCGTGCAGCTGCTCGCCACCCCGGCGCAGCAGACGGCGGCGGGACGGTTTCAGCTGAGCCGCATCGTCGCCTACGTCCCGATCTTTCTCTTTCAGGCGGTCCAGTCGGCGCTGCTGCCGAAGCTCTCGACCCTCGCCACGGGCGGGCGGCACCACGAGTTCCAGGCGCTGCTCGGGCGCCTGCTGCTCCTCATGTCCGGGCTGGGAGCGGTCGCCATCGCGGGGTTCACGGTCCTCGGCCCGACCGTGACGCGGATCCTCTTCGGCCACGGATTCGAGTTGAGCAACCTCGACTTCGCGCTCCTCTCCGGGAGCTGTATCGGGTTCATCTTCACGCAGATCTTCGGGTACGTCCTGATCTCCCTCTCCGGGTACCGCAGGGTCGCGCTCGGGTGGACCGCGGGGGCGATCGCGTTCTTCGCCGTGACCGCGGTCGGCTCGTCCCTCTTCCTTCGGGTCGAGCTGGGTCTGCTCTGCGGCGCCGTCGCCTCAGCGGTCGTGATGGCGGCGCTGCTCATGCCCCTGTTGCGAGCGCGCGGCGCTCTTGAAACGGACCTGCACCTTTACGATCTGGGGGGCCCGCCCGGCTGAGACTGGGCCCATGGGTCCTCGTGCCCGAATCGCGCTGGTCGGAGCCGGTGCGATGGGCGCCAACCACGCGCGTGTCATCGCGGAGTCCGACAGCGCGGACCTCGCGGTGATCATCGACACCGACTGCGATCGGGTGCGCCCGCTCGCCGAGCGGCTCGGGTGCGCCGTGTCCAGGGATCTCGAGGCCGCCGCGAGCTGCGACGCCGCCGTGATCGCGACGCCGACGACGTTCCACGAGGCCGCCGCGAGAGCACTCATCGAGCTCGGCAAGCCGATCCTCGTGGAGAAGCCGGTGACCCAGGATCTCGAGACGAGCCGCGCGCTCGTGGCGTGCGCGGAGCGCCGCGGGGTTCCCCTCATGTGCGGCTTTGTCGAGCGCTACAACCCGGTGGTCGCCACCATGCGCAGTCTCCTCGACGAGGAGCCGATCCATATCGTCGGGCTGCGCCATTCGCCGGCCACCCCGCGGAGCACCCTGAGCGTGGTCTTCGACCTGCTCATCCACGAGATCGACCTCGCGCTCGCGTACATGGGTGGCATCCAGCCCGAGCAGGTCTGCGGCGCGACGAGCACCGCGAACCGCCATCCGATCATCGAGATCGCCGACTGCGTCCTGCGCTTCCCGGGTGGATCGGTGGCGACGCTCTCCGCAAGCAGGGCAAGCCAGCGCAAGGTACGAACCCAGCTCGTCGCGACGTCGACCGCGCTCTACGAGGTCGACCTCCTGCGCCAGGACCTCACGGTCTACCGCCACCGTGCCCACGAGCAGGCCGTCGGCGCGGCAGCCGGGTATCGAGCGGAGACGGTGGTCGACATCCCGTTCGTTCGCCACACCGGTGAGCCCCTGGCGCTGCAGTTCCGACATTTCCTCGACCTGGTGGCAGGGCGGGCCGATCCATGCCAGGAGCGCAACTCGATCCTCCCGGCCCACGAGGTCGCCGCCGCCATCGAGGGGTCGTCATGAGCGAGCCGAGCGTCAGCTACGTCATCCCCGTGCACAACCAGACCGCCGACCTGCGGCGGACGGTGCGGCTCCTTGTGGAGCGTCTCCGTCACCTGCCCGGCTCGGAGGTCGTCCTCGTCGAGAACGGCTCGTCGGACGGCTCCGGGGCGCTGTGCCTGTCGCTGGCCGCGTTGTTCGACGGCGACGATGTGTCCGTCCGGGTCACGACCTCCGCCAAGGGCCTCGGGTTCGCGTGGCGCCGCGGCATGGCCATCGCCCGTGGGGAGCTGCTCGTGCTCACCGCGGCCGACCTGCCGTTCGGGTTCACCGACCTCGACGGCTACCTCGGCATGGACCCGCGCCCGCCGCTCGTCATGGGATCGAAGTCCCATCCCGAATCCCAGATCGAGACGCCGCTGCTGCGGCGAACCATGTCAGCGGGGTTCGGCCTGCTGCGCCAGGGCCTCGTCGGCCTCACGATCGACACCCAGGGCAGCGTGCTCATCAGCCGCTCGCTCGCGGTCGCGCTGCTGCCCCGCCTGCAGATCGGCGACTTCCTCATCGGGGCCGAGATCAACTGCTGGGCGGTCCGAGCCGGGGTGACCCCGGTGGAGCTGCCGGTGGTCTACACGGCCTCGGGTCGTTCGACCGTCTCGCCGGTTCGCGACTCGGCAGCGATGGCCGCGGGACTCTTCGCGCTGCGCCGGCGTCTCGCCGCAGACCGCAGGCCGCTCCCGCGCACCAGCGAGGTGACCGCATCATGACCCCCACCGAAGCGCCCGCACAGGAGCGCATCCGCATCTCCGCACCCGACCTCGGCCCCGAGGTCGAGGATCTCGTGCTCTCGGTCCTGCGAAGCGGCCATCTGGCGCAGGGCCCGATGGTCGAACGGTTCGAGGCGCTCTGCGCCACGATGGCGGGAACGGCGCACGCGGTCGCGGTCGGCAACGGCACGCTCGCGCTCGATGCGGCGCTGCACGTGCTCGACATCGGCCCGGGGCAGGAGGTGATCACCTCCGCCTTCACCTTCGCGGCGACCATCAACGCGATCCTTCGCAGCGGCGCATCGGTGCGCTTCGCCGACATCGGCGACGACTTCACGGTCGACCCGGCGTCGGTCGCGGGGCTGATCGGTCCGGCGACGGCCGCCCTCCTGCCCGTGCACCTCTACGGCCTGCCCGCGGACATGCAGACGCTCGGCTCGCTCGCGACCTCGCACGGGCTCGCCGTCGTCGAGGACGCCGCCCAGGCGCACGGCGCCGACATCGGCGGCCGTCGCGCCGGCAGCTTCGGCACCGGATGCTTCTCGTTCTACGCCACCAAGAACGTCACCAGCGGTGAGGGCGGATGCATCACGACGGACGACGCGATGGCGGCCGAACGGCTGCGGGTGCTGCGCAACCAGGGCATGCGCAGCCGCTATGATTATGCCATGATCGGCCAGAACTGGCGGATGACGGACGTCGCCGCGGCGATCGCGATCCCCCAGATGGAACGCCTCGACAGGATCATCGCGTCGCGCCGGCGCAACGCGGCGACGCTGAGCGCCCTCCTCGAGCACAACCCGGCGATCACGACTCCCCGTGTGCCGGCGGGACGCGGGCACGTCTGGCACCAGTACACCGTGCTCCTCGCCCCGGAGATCGACCGCGATCGCGTCGTCGCCTGCATGTCCTCCCACGGGGTGGACGCCGGCGTGTACTACCCCCAGGTCGTGTGGGACTACGCCGCCTACCGCGACCACCCCAACGTGAGCCGCGACGACACGCCGGTCGCCCGCGACTGCGCGTCGCGCTGCCTCTCGCTGCCGGTGCATCCCAGGCTCAGCGACGCCGATGTGGAACGGATCGCCTCCACGCTCGACGAGGCGGTCCGCGCCGCCTGATCGCCCTCGGTCAGCCGGTCGCGGTGGACTCGATCGCCGAGAGCAGCTCGTCGCCCTGATCGGCCGGTCCGACCAGCGCCATGCGCACCCGGTCGATGCCGCCGGCGATGCGCTCCGCAATCGCCTGCACCTCGGCCGCGGTGACCTTGGAGATCGCCTCGGCGCGAGCGTCGGGAGTCTCCAGCGGCAGCCCGGCTCGCCACCTGCTGCCGTAGAAACGAGCGCTCGCGATCGCCGTCTCGGTCGACCGAAGGAGCCTGCCGATCATCGCTGACTTCGCGGCCGCGAGCTCGTCCGCCGCCACGCGCTTCGAGGCGATCTTCCGGAATTCCTTGAAGGCAAGGCTCGTGGCCTTGCGCGCGTCCTTCGGCCGTGTGGCCGTCGCGATGGCGAAGAGGCCGGTGTCGTCGAATCCCGCGTGGTGGGAGTAGATGCTGTAGCACAGGCCGTTTCGCTCGCGGACCGTCTGAAACAGCCGCGACGACATGCCGCCGCCGAGGACGTGTGTCATCACGGACAGCGCCGTGCGCTGCGGGTCGCGAGCCGGGATGCCGGGAACCGCGAACACCATGTGCACCTGCGGCTCCTCCTCGGCGGTGACGGGGCGGACGTTGGCCGTGTACCGGTCGCCCAGACCCCATGTCGCGGGGGAACGCGGCTTCGGCGTCGCACGGGGGACGTCGGCGAGCAGCCGGAGTGCGTCGTCGCGTCCCAGCGTCGCCCCGCCCGAGATGACCAGGCACATGGACGCCGGCGCGTAGAAGGTGCGGTGGTATCCGGTGAGCTGCTCGCGGGTGGCCTTCTCGATGACCGAGGGGAATCCCGCCGCGGACCACGAGAGCGGCTGGTCGCCACCGAAGGCAACGGTCCCCAGGCGGTCCCAGATCCAGCCGTCGGGATCGGCGAGCCGCATCGACAACTCCTGCAGCACGACGTTGCGCTCGCGCTCGACCTCCTCCGCCGCGAACAGCGGCCGGCTGAGCATGTCGCAGATGATGTCGGCCAGCTGCAGCATCGCAGTCGCGGGACCCTCTGCGAAATACGCGACCTCCTCGGTGTCCGTGTACGCGTTGGTGTTCGCGCCGAGGCGATCGATCTCGCGCGAGATGATCTTGGTGGTCGGCCGCCGCTCGGTCCCTTTGAAGAACATGTGCTCGAGGTAGTGCGCGAGACCCGACGTCGCCGGCGTCTCGTCGCGCGATCCCGCGCGCACGATCAGGAACACGCCCGAGTTGCGGCTCGCCGACGGCGCGTTGAGCAGGCTGACGCCGTTGTCGAGGACGGTGAGATCCGGCGTGAAGGTGGGAACGCTCGAGGCCATCGTTATGACGTTCCCGACTCCCACGACGAGAGATACGAGCGTTGCTCGTCGGTGAGGACGTCGATGGTGATGCCCATCGCCTCGAGCTTGAGGCGCGCGACCTCCCGATCGATCTCCTGAGGAACGTCGTGCACCGCAAGCGCAAGGTCACCGTGGTGCCGCGCCACATGCTCGGCGCACAACGCCTGGTTGGCAAAGCTCATGTCCATCACGGCGGCCGGATGGCCTTCGGCGGCGGCGAGGTTGAGCAGGCGTCCCTCGGCAAGCACGTGCATCGTGCGTCCGTTGTTGAGACGGTGCGACTGGACGAACGTCCGCGGCGTCGTCACCTCCACCGACATGTCGTCGATGGCGGCGAGGTTGATCTCGTCGTTGAAGTGCCCGCTGTTGGCGAGGATCGCGCCATCCTTGAAGAGCTCGACGTGCGATCGATCGATCACGTTGATATCGCCGGTGACCGTGATCACGATGTCGGCGTCCGGCGCCGCGTCGGCAAGCCGCATCACGCGGTATCCGTCCATGGCGGCCTCGAGCGCGCGTGTCGGGTCGACCTCGGTGACGACCACGTGCGCACCGAGCCCGGTCGCGCGGCTGGCGAGACCGCGGCCGCACCACCCGTATCCGCAGACGACGAGCGTCTTGCCCGCGAGCAGCACGTTGGTCGCTCTGATGAGACCGTCGATCGTGCTCTGCCCGGTGCCGTAGCGGTTGTCGAAGAGGTGCTTGGTGAGCGCCTCATTGACGGCGATGATCGGGAAGCGCAGCGCACCGTCGCGCGCCATCGCGCGCAGCCGGATGACTCCGGTCGTCGTCTCCTCGGTGCCGGCAAGCACGTCATCGAGCAGCTCGCGGCGACCCTTGTGCAACTCGGCGACCAGGTCCGCGCCGTCATCCATCGTGATCTGTGGCCTCGCGTCGAGCACCGACTGGATGTGCGCGTAGTACCGGGCGGAATCCTCACCCTTCACGGCAAACGTCGCGATGCCATGGTGCCGTGCGAGCGCGGCTGCCACCGCGTCCTGAGTCGAGAGCGGATTGCTCGCGCACAGGCTCAGGTCGGCGCCGCCGGCCTTCAGCGTGATGGCGAGGTTCGCGGTCTCGCTGGTCACGTGCAGGCACGCGCCGAGTCGCAGCCCCTCGAGTGGACGCTCGCGCTCGAATCGCTCGCGAATGATGCGCAGGACGGGCATCTCCCGAGCCGCCCAGTCGATGAGCCGCTGGCCCTCGCCGGCGAGAGCGGGGTCGGCGACATCGTAGTCGGCGGCCTTCAGCACGTTGGTCACGAGATACCTCCACTTGTGTTCATGCGCAGGAGCGCCGTGTACGGGCGCCCGCCGAGCGCGGTGACTCCTCCGAGCGCGCTCAATTCGATGAGAAATGCAAAGCCCGCGATCTCCCCTCCGAGGCGTTCCACCAGCGCCGCGGCGGCGCCCGCGGTGCCCCCGGTGGCGAGCAGGTCGTCGACGATCAGCACGCGCTGCCCCGGCGCGATCGCATCCGAGTGGATCTCGACCACCGCCTCGCCGTACTCGAGGTTGTACGACTGTGAGATGCGATCGGACGGGAGGCGACCTTCCTTGCGAACCGGGGCGAACCCGGCGCCGAGACGGTCCGCCACCGCGCCACCCAGGATGAACCCGCGCGACTCGATGCCGGCAACCGTGGCGACGCGCGCATCGCGATAGGGCTCCGCAAGCGCCGCGACAGCGGCTGAGAACGCCGGCCCGTCGCCGAGCAGCAACGTGATGTCCTTGAAGACGATGCCGGGGCGCGGGAAATCCGGGACATCGCGGATCAGCGCGCGCAGCCGTCCCGCGACTTCCTGCTCTTGAATCGTCACCGTCGCCAGTCTATCCGACAAACTCTGTGGCCGTGCCTCCCCCAGCGAGCCCTCCGCGATGAGGGTGCTGATCGACGGGCGGCCCCTGCAGGGAGCGTCGTCCGTGCGCGGAATCGGCAGCTACGCGCGGGGGTTGCTTGCCGGGTTCGCGGAGCTGCCCGACCCTCCCGCGGTGACCCTCCTGCTCGCCGCCCACCGCGACCTGCCCGCCGAGGTCAGCGCCACCGTCCACCCGGCGCCGCGTCGCATCCCCGTCGTGCATCCCACCCTGCAACCCGTCGCCGACACGCTCTTCGTCGCACGGGCCCTGCGCGGAGCCGGCGCCGACCTCTATCACGCGATCGAATTCGGGCAGCCGCTGCGCACACGACTCCCGGTCGTGGTGACCGTCCACGACCTCATCCCGTTCGTGATGCCACGCGAGTACCCATGGGTCCGCCGGGCCCGGTTGCTCGGCCTCCGTCTGCTGCGCAGGGCGGACGCCATCATCGCGGTGTCGGAAGCGACGCGACGCGATGTGCTGCGGCTGAGCCACGCGGATCCGGCGCGCGTCACGGTCGTCCCCGAAGGGATCGCGCCGGTGTTCCGGCCCGCATCGGCGGAGTCCGTTGCAGCGCTGCGCGCACGACTCGGTGTCGGCGGACCGTACCTCCTCGCGGTCGGCACCTTCGACCCGCGCAAGCGCCTCGCAACCCTCGCCGCGGTGACTCGCGCGGTGCGTCGCGACCACGACGTCACCCTCGTGATCGCCGGCGATCAGGGAACGTTCGTGGAAAGGGTCACCGGCGGTCTCGCTGACGCCGGTCTCGCGGACCACAGCCGGGTCATCGGACATGTCTCGACCGACGACCTCGTGACCCTGTACTCCGGGGCCGCGTGCTTCGTCTTCACGTCGGCATATGAGGGATTCGGGCTCCCGCCACTCGAGGCGATGGCGTGCGGCACGCCCGCCGTGGTCTTCGACAATTCGTCGCTCCCCGAGGTGAGCGGCGGCGCAGCGGTGGTCGTGCCCGACGGCGACGCCGCGCGCATGGCAGCGGCGATCAACAACCTCCTGGATGACGCCGGGGAACGCGAACACCGACGTGCCGAGGGGCTGGCGTGGGCCGCGAGGTTCACGTGGCAGCACGCGGCGATGCTGACGCTCGACGTGTATCGCGCAGCGATGGCGCGCTGACGCCACGCCACGGGATTCACCCCTTTTCCGTGACGCGATACTCGAGATAGGCGCCGAACATCAGGCGCGTCTGCGCCTCGAGCGCGGGAATGACGCTGAGGGCGAGCCCGACCACCGGATAGGTGAAGAGCTGCACGTCGGCCCAGCGCTTGCGCCACCACGGCCAGGCCTTCGGTTTGGGGCAGATGCGCCGGTCGACCTGCACGAGCAGGAGCGTGTTGAGCAGTGTGATGGTCAGGATGCTCGCGCTCACACTGCCGAGCAGCGCCGCCGTCGACGACAGGCTGTAGTCGAGGTCGACGAACGCGGGAAGCGTCCCCCCGAAGAAGAGCAGGAGCGGCAGTGTCGTCCAGGTCAGGTGGTTGAACATGAGATTCATGTAGCGCCGTGCGCGTTTCCGCCACGGAATCTCGTGATGGCTCAGCATGCGCGCGGTCACGTACGGGATATCGGTTGCGCCCCAGGCCCAGCGCTTGATCTGGTTGTACTGCGACGCATGCGTCGCCGAGTACGTGCGGGCACGGGGCGCGTCACCGTAGACCGGCAGGAACGCGGGGCGGAGGTTGAGGCGACCGCCACAGTGGAAGTAGCACTTCCAGAAGAACCGGGAGTCCTCTGGGATGACATCGGAGTCCCAGTAGCCGACGTCTGCGAGCAGGTGCATCGGCACGGTGTACGACGCGAACATGACCAGCCGGTGCGGGTTCTGGTGCAGGAACATCTGCCACTGCGTCGCAGCCGTGGCCATGACACGGATCGCGGTCGGCACGCGCCAGAGGTTGTTGAGAAACACCGGAACCGGCTGCCAGATCGATGTGAGCCGGTCCTGCGCGGAGCAGAACTGGAACGCGACGTAGGCGAAGTACTGCGGGTGGAGCCGGAAGTCCGAGTCGAGATCCGTGACGAGGGTTCGGGCGGGGTCGAGCCCGAGCTTGTCGCACTCGGCCTTGAGCACCGGGCCGCCGTAGGCCATCGCCGCGGACTTGCCCACGACGATGCCGGGCAGCAACGGGTCCTTGATGTGGATGAACGCCCGAAACGCTCCGGCGAACTCCTCGCGGAGGCGGGTCACGTTCTCGATGCCGCCGGCGTCGGTCTCGCGGGTGATGATCGCGCAGACGCGGAGGTGCTGAGGGTAGTTCTGCGCCGCGAGGGCGGCGACGGTCGCGTGGAGCACCTCGAAGGACTCGGTGTACGTCGGGATGAGGGCGCACTGGACCACCTCGGACGGCGCCGGCGCTCCGGCCGGCAGGGCCGCCTCCAGCTCCTGGCATCGCTTCCACCAATCGATGCGTTCGTTCGCTCGAAGCGCGCGCATCGTCTTCCGCACGCATCGAACCGTGACCGTGGTCCGGAACAGCCAGTAGGCGTCGAGGAGCACCGCGCCCAGGCCCAGGATCCAGAGCATCGACGGATCGTTGACCCGGATCGCGAAGGCGGCGATCACCGGCGTGAGCAGGATCGACCACGTGAGCGCACCGGGAAGGATTTCCAGAAGCCGCTGTTGGGTATGGTGCGACAGCGGGATCGCTGAGGATCGAGCGATCATCTGCACCGCAGTCTACCCATCCGTCTCACACGAGCCTGTATGCCCACACAACCCACCGACCCCTCCGCCGACGCCGACCAGGACGAAGCCGACACACCCGCGGCTGAGGAGGCTGAAGCTGATCTCGACGATGCCGAGGAGATCGACATCGAGATCGAGGTCGTCGCCGACGTCGTCGAGGTCGATGACGAGGATGACGACGACGAGGACGACGAAGACGACGACGATGAGGACGACGTCGCGGCGGTCCCCGTGGTTGTGGTCGCCACCCCTGCGCCTCGACCCTCGCCGACCCCGGGCCGCCCGCCGGGCGCTCGGGAGGAGCCGCCGCCGCCCTTCGGAGTGGGTGAGCGGGTGATCCTGACCCAGAACACCAGGCCTCGGACCGGGACGCCGATCGGTGACTACCCGGTCGGATCCACCGGGGTTGTCGAGACGGTGTTGAGCCAGACCGCGATCGTCCGGTTCGACCGGCACGCCGACACCAAGGAGGTGGTCGCGTTCACCTGCCTCGAGACCGCCGAGACCCCTGAACGGGCCGCAGAGCTCCGCCGCCTCATGGTGGAGCCCGTCCGGGTCCCGGATCGCGGTCCCCGTCCGCCGGCCGACCGGCCGGGCGACTCCGGAACCGCGTCTGTCGCCGATGGCGCCACACCGGCCCCGGCGGCACCCGAGCAGGCTCGCACACCGGCTCCTCCGAAGCCGGCCGCTGCCGCTCCCCGGAGCGAGGAGGCGCGACCCGTTCCCGCCGCAAAGCCTGCCGTAGCCCCGGCGGCGACGGCATCAGGCGCGACCAAGGCAGCGCCGCCGGTCAGGCCCGCACCGCCCGCGAAACCTGCCGCCGGCATGAAACCCGCGGTCGCGGCGAAGGCTGCCGTCGCCGCGAAGTCGAGCGCCCAGGCGAGGCCTGCCGCGAAACCGCCCGCCGCTGCGAAGGCCAAGCCGGTGGCCGCGGCCAAGCCCGTCGCCGCGGCCAAGCCGGCGGCCAGGGCGAAGACCCCCGTGAAGGCGGCCCCCGCTGCGAGGGCGAAGCCGGCCGCTGCGGTGAAGTCCGCGGCGAAGGCCAAGGCGGCCGCGAAGGTGAAGCCTCCGGCGCGACCTGTGGTTGCGGCGAAGAAGCCCGCGGTCAAAGCCCACGCCGCGCCCAAGAGCCACACCGCTCCCAAGAGCCACGCCGCTCCCAAGAGCCACGCCGCTCCCAAGAGCCACGCCGCGCCCAAGAGCCACGCCGCTCCCAAGAGCCACGCCGCACCCAAGAGCCACGCCGCACCCAAGGCTCACACGCGCCCCGCACCGGCCGGCAAGGCGGCCGCGGCGCGGAAGCCCGCTGCGAAGGCGGCGGTGAAACCGGCCGCCAAAGCCAAGGCGCCGCTGCGTCCGGCACCCAAGCCGAAGGCGAAGGCCGTCGCCAAATCACCGTCGACGCGGCAGCGTCCCCCGGCGAAGGCGGCCTCGCGGACGGCCGCGCCGGCCAAGTCCGCCCGCCCGAAGCCCGGTCAGAGCCGCCGGGCTCGCTGACCGCGGTCGTCAGGCCGGCAGGTTGTCCGGCTCGGCGTACACGCCCCGATATGCCGGGGGCAGCAGGGCGGCGATCCGCGTCCCGATGAGGTCGGCGACCGCCTGATCGTCCCGCCGCTCCCCGGGCACCCGCGGCGGGAGTTCGAAGACGGATCCATACCGAATGCGGATCGGGACGCGCTTTGGAAGCAGGTGACCCCGGGCCAGCGCCGCCTCCGTCCCCCAGACACCCACCGGGAGCACCGGCGCGCCTGAACGCCGGGCGAGGAACCCGACGCCGGCCTCGGCCTGGCGCATGCCGGGCGTCGCCGAACGCGTTCCCTCGAGGAAGATGAGCAGCCGGCCGCCGCCGGCGAGGACGTCGAGCGCTGTTCGCAGCGCCCGCCGATCGGCGGTGCCGCGGTCCACGGGGAAGCAGTTGCACCCCGCGAGCACCCAGGCGCTCACGGGGTTCTCGAACAACTCGCGCTTCGACATGCAGTACATCGCGCCTGGGGCGTAGCCGCCGAAGATGAACGGGTCGATGTTGCTGAGGTGGTTGCACACGACGAGCAACGGGCCCTGGTCAGGGATCCCCGATGACGGATCCAGCCGCATCGACCGGCCGAAGTACCCGCGCAGGACCGTCCGGCACACCAACGACACCGCCCGGTAGCGCAGGCTCCGGTGCCCGTCGTCGCGGACCGGGAATCGTGCGGGGAACCCGCGAAGCTCAGCTGTCACGACCGCCGATGGTAGGGGCTGACACATGGGCGGCAATACAATCCTGGCGCCCGCCCCCTTAGCTCATCGGAAGAGCAGCCGGCTTTTAACCGGTTGAGGGAGGTTCGATTCCTCCAGGGGGCACCGTTCGTACCGGGTAACCGCCCGCGACGGCACGCGTTAGATCCGATACGGAAGAACGATTCACGGCCCGCCGCATCCTCTCGCTCGCGGCCTGCTGCCTCGTCTGCGGCTGCGGAGCGGGCACGGCAACGCCCTCGCCCAGTCCGGCGACGACGCTGCCCGCACCGTCGTCATCGCCGCCACCGACGGCGACGCCGGTTCCGCCCGGCCTCTCCTCGGGTGCCGCGCTGATGGATTTCCAGCTCGTCACCCCGACCGTCGGCTGGGTGCTCACGTCGAACGCGCTCCTCATCACGAAGGACCGCGGCGTGCACTGGGCGAAGATCACCCCGGCGGGCGCGACTCCCGCGTACAACTCGGGCATCGACGGGATCAAAGGTGTGGCGTTCACCGACGCCGAGAACGGCTGGGTCACGATCGCCCGGTCGCTCACGTCCTCATTCAGCGCAACGGTCACGCTGCTGCACACGAGCGACGGCGGACTGCACTGGCAGGCGCGGGGAAGCGTGACCGTTGCGCTCCAGTACTGCATGTGCGGCGCGAAGATCGACGCGGTCGGGAGCAGCGACGTCTGGCTCGACATCGATGTCGGAACGAAGGCCGACGGGTGGGGCCGGGACCTGCTGGAGCGCTCGGTCGACGGTGGTCGGACCCTGCACCGCGTCGACCTCCCGACGAGCGGCCAGTTGCTCTTCAGTGACCGCCTCGACGGCGTCGTCGCCGGTGGCTCGCCGAGCATCTTCGACCACCTGCCGAACGCAGCAGGTGTTGCTCCGTTCTACGCAACGCACGACGCCGGTGTGACGTGGGAGCCGCTCGTGCTCGCGCCGCCACCCCCCACCCCGAGCAGTGGCAGCCCCGACCCGTACACCGGGTACGCAGTCGCGGATGGGCTCGCGATCGCGTACATGCAGAGCATCGTCAGTGCGTCGACGGTCGCTGTGTACGCGAGCAGTGGCGTGACATGGTCACGAATTGACACGATCGCCGCGGGCGGTCTTGCCAGCCTCGCGGTGGTCTCACGGACGACGTGGTTTCTCGCCGACCTGGCGGACAACGCCACGCAACCGCGCTTGAGGGTCACCGACGATGCCGGCAAGACGTGGCAGACCGTCTCGCCAGTCCCGGATCCGATGCCGGGCAACGGTGGGGTCGGCTTCGCCTTCGCCGACCCGCGCGATGGGTGGGCTTACACGACCACAGACTTCTGCCTGAGCTTCAAGAGCGACTGCGGCTCCGTCGATCATCTGTACGCCACCGGTGACGGTGGGTTGACGTGGCAGCCCGTCAGCGTCCCAGGGCCGCCGCCAACCGGATCCTGAGCAACAGACATCGCTTGCTGTGCAACGTCTTTCGACCGTTGCGCTCGTGCCGGAGGCTGCTACGCGATCTCCACGCGCAGCAGCGATTGGGCGTTCCGGAGCGCCGCCTCGACCTCGGCGTTCATGTCACCGCGCGCGAAGATGAAACCGAGGTAGCGATCCCCCTCGGGGAGTGGCAGCACCGACTCTCCCACCGGGACGGAAACCGTCACGCCGGTGACACCGTCAACCTGTGTGGCCTCGTCAATCCCCGACACTCGGCGCAGGACTCCGGCGGCGGGGGTCGGCAGCATCACGACACCGCAGGCCCGGTCGTACAGGTGTACCGAGCCAAGCGGGAGCCGGCACGCCTGGCGGAGGATGACCTCCTCGAGCGAAAGCACGGTCCCGGGCACGTGGCTCGCGGTCACCCGTAACACCTGCGAGCAGAGACCCCCGATGGACCTCGCGGCGACCTCGATGACGAACGGCGCGCCACCGTCGATTCGCACCTCCGCATGGATCGGTCCATGGAGCAGCCCAAGCGCCGCGATCGCCGCGCGTACCTCATCGACGACCGCGCGCTGCACCGCCGGTTCGAGCCGCGACGGCGTGACGTACAGCGTCTCCTCGAAGAACGGGCCGCGCAATGGATCCGGCTTGTCGAACAACGCGATGACCTCGAGCGCGCCGCCGTCGAGCACACCCTCGAGCGCGACCTCGGCTCCGTCGATGTACTGCTCGATCAGCAGCGGTGGCGTCGTACCTGGCACGCAGATCGTGCGCAGCAACGCGCCGGTGCGATGGACCGCGGCCATCACCTCGGCCATCGTGTCAGCACGGATGACGCCACGGCTGGCGGCGAGGTCGACCGGCTTGACGACGCATGGCAGCCCGACTGCACGTACCGCGTCATCGAGCACGGTGACGCTCGCATCGACATCGATCTCGACGAATGCGGGCTGGCGCACGCCGGCCGCAGCGAGCATCCGGCGCATCAGCCGCTTGTCGCGCGTCGCCTCGACGGATGCCACCGGGTTTCGCCGCAGTGTTCCCAGTCGTTCGGCGACGTGCGCAGCCGTCACCACCGACGCCTCGTCGACACCGATCACCGCGTCAACCGGCCAGCGGCCGGCGAACGCCGCCGCGAGATCCGCTGACTCGTCGGGGTGGCGAAGGTCGAGGGTGAGCACTCGTCCCTCCATCAGCCGTGCGAGTGTCGGCGCCTCGTTGGATGCGACGACAACGTCAAGGCTGAGTGCCTCGGCCGCACGGAGAAACGCCGTCGCGCGATACGTCTCGGTGGGCAGCACGAGCATCACTCTCGGAGCCATACGGCTGAGCCTACGCCCGCGATCACGCGGACGTACCATGGTCTGGAGCGTGAAAGAACCGAGAATCTCCGCCACCGATTTCGCCTTGACCCGCATCGAGCAGGTCAGGGCACGGCGAAAGCAACCCGATGCGGGTGTGCGAATCGCCATCACCGGACGGCGGGACGGTGCTTTCAGCTACGACATCTCCCTTGTCGCGCCCGGTGAGGAACGCGAAGGCGAGCTGCTGGTCAAGGGCCCGGCCGGCATCGCGTTCACGATGCCCCTGGAATCGGCGCCGTACCTCGACGGGATCACGCTCGACGCCGAGAAGCCGAGCGGCGCGATCACGATCGACAATCCCAACCCGCTCTGGCTCGACGACCTGACCCGGGACGTCCAGCACCTGCTCGACACCGAGATCAACCCCTCGGTCGCGTCGCACGGCGGGTACATCGACCTCCTCGACGTCAGCGACGGCGTCGCCTTCATCCACATGGGCGGTGGGTGCCAGGGCTGCGGCATGGCCGAGGTCACGCTCGGGCAGGGCGTGCGCGTGGCGATCCTGCAGCGGTTCCCCGAGATCACCGAGGTCCGCGACACCACCGATCACGCCCAGGGCGCCAACCCCTACTACCAGGCCGCGAAGAAGTAGCCTCCGGGCTCAGGCCGGTGGCGGCTCGGCGGCGTCGCCGGTGGTGTCAAGACGGTAGTCGACCCATGATTCACGCGTCGCGCCGATCCGGTCGTACACAGCCTGAGCGCGAGCATTGTCAGGCGCGGTCTGCCAGGTCAGGTGCAGCGCGCCGTGCTCACGGCAGCGCACCACGCACGCCGCGATGAGCGCGGAGGCAATCCCCCGGCCTCGCGCCGGCTCCTCCACGTAGAGGTCGTTCATCACACCGATTCGCCCTGCGATCGACGTCTCCCAGCTCCAGAACAGGGTCGCGAACCCGACATCCACGCCGTTGTCCGTCGCGAGCAGCTGCATCCCCTCGCGTGCGGGATCCGCGATCAGCGCGCGTGACATCGACACGAGCGCCGCATCGGTGGGGTTGACCCGGTAGAAATCGCAATACGCTCGCATCAACGGCAGCAACCGCTGCACGTGGGTCTCGTCCGTGGCGATGGTAATCTGCAGCCCCGAGGCCTCAGGACGGGTCAGAGCAGAAGAGGATCCGTCGCTCGATCTCATTGCCCTGTAACCAAGATTGCCGTGATCATCGATCCCCCCTCCGGCCCCGTGTCATACCGCCGCGCGGCATGACCGGCGCGAGCGACCTCGACGGGCCGCGGCCGGCGTTTGCAATGCGTCGCGTCAGCGTGCGCGCCGCGATGGAAGCGATCGCCGTCGCGATATCCCCGGTCGTCGCGTACTTCGGGTTGCGACTGCGCCTCATGCCGGTTCCGGACCTGAACGATCCCGCGATGCACACGACCTTCATGATCGACCCGCGCTCCATCTTCCTACGGTACACGGCGGCGTTCACACCGAGCGCCCGCCTGCGTGAGGGTGGGCGCGTCGCTCTCCTGATACCGGGGCGCATCTCCTATCTGCTGTTCGGAGCGCTGCCGGGTTTCGTCGTGTTCCGGTACGTGCTCGTGCTCGTGGCGATCGTGCCGGCCTATCTGCTGTTTCGCCGGCTGCATGGACGCTGGGCAGGCGCCGTCGCCGCCATCGTGATCCTCAGCAGCCCGGTGCTGATCACCTCCTGGGGAACCGACTTCCCTGATTCAGCCGCGGTCTCGTACCTCATCGCCGGCCTCGCATGTCTCGCGATGCCGTCACCGCGTCATCACCGGGCGTGGCTGGTGGGGAGCGCGGCATTCTTGACCATGGCGGTCTGGTCGATCGCGACCGCCCTGCCGGTCGTGGTGGTGACCGCGGCGGTGTACGGAGTCGTCCGGTACGTCCGGGACCGCGAGCGGATCGTGAGCGACGCCGTGTACGTCGCCGGCAGTGTCATCGCCCTCACCGTGGTGCTCGCCCTGGGCTCATGGTTGCTCCTCGGGCAATTCGACTTCGTCGTGCCCACGGTGCAATCGCTGATCTACCTCAGCCACCCATCGCCTGACCGCGGAGTATCCACTCCGCCAACTGGCGATGGGCGCCGTATGTCTCGTACCTGCTCGTGCCACCCACCGTGGTCGCGGTGGGGTGGGTCGCGCTCGGCGCCCGTCTGCGACGCGTCCCCACGCCGCAACTGATCATCGCGTCCGCCTGCACCGCGCAGCTGGTCGCCTGCGTGGTGCTGCAGTTCGCCGGCACCCTGCAGATCCTCGAGGAGCACTACTTCTCCTCGCTCCTCTGGGCTGCGGTGAGCCTGCTGCTTGCGCTCGCCCTCGTCGAGCTGAGCCGGCCGATCGTGGGCGGTTCACGGTTCGAGTGGCTGCTTCCCGCTCTTCTGCTCGTCGTTCCCCTCGCCTATGAGCTGGATCCGCGTGTCCCAGCCTTCACATGGCTGCCCACCGGCGTGATCGTCGTCGCCATCGTGCTCGTGCTCGCGGGGATCGCCTGGCGGGTGAGGGCGATGAGGCCGGCGCTTCCGGCACGGCTCGCGAGCAGTGTCACGCTCGCCCTGGTCGCGGGTGGTCTGCTCATCCTGACGGTCGCAGCGATACCAAAACATCCACTCCTTCCCCACACCACTCCCGACCCGCCGCCGGCATTCGCGTCGGCGCTCGGCGGAGGCGACACGCTCGCGGTGAACCTCTACGTCGTGACGGCGAAGCTGCCCGCGTTCGTCGGACCGGCGACGTACTCGGGGGAACAGCTCATCCAGTGGTGGCCGCGATCACAGGAGCGAGAGCTGCTCGAGCCGATCGGCATCTACCACGCGTACTTCGATTCGATCCCCGACCCCCTCGGCGAGCTCGGCGCAGGCGGGCAGGCACTGATCGCGGATCGCCGCCCGGCGCAGATCCTGCTGCTCAGCTTCACCGGTGACGGGTTCCCGCAATCGCTCGCGGACCTTGCTCCCTATTCGCCCAGGCTGGTCCGAACCGGGATCCTCAGATCGGGCTCCCTCGCGCTCCACGCCTGGCTCATCGACCTCGGCCAGTACTTCCGCGGAGGGTCCTGAGCCCGGGGCGTCAAACGATATTGCCCGTCCGCGGGCAGTGTCGTTCCACAGTCGCCACAGGAATTCGACAGCCCATCGCTAAAGCTGCTCGGGTGAGCTCGGCGGCCCCTCGAATACGGCGCGCACCTCCCCGGCAGACCGGACGCGCCCCGGCGGCGCTCTGGGTCGTCTACGGGGTGATGGCCGTCGCGCTCGTCATCTACCTCGCCTCGCTGATCGTCCGCGACTGGAATCCAAACCTGCCGCCCGCCGGCCTGTGGAGCTTCGCCGACGGCTGGGGGGTCTTCGCATTCGAGATGGTCGCCGTGGGTCTGCTGTTCGCCCGCGGGTTCACGCGCACCTCAGGACGGGCGATACCGCTGGTCCTCGGAGCGGCGGCGCTCGCATGGGCGCTCGGTGACGCCATCCTCACATCCGAGGGATCCAACCCGCCGACCCCGTCGGCGGCGGACGTCTTCTACCTCGCGTTCTACCCGCTCGCATACGCCGCCGTCGTGCTGATGCTCCGGCGGGAGGTGAGGCGGCTCCTCCCGGCAACCTGGCTGGATGGAGCGGTGGCCGGGCTCGGCGCCGCCGCGGTGTGCTCTGCGTTCGCATTCAACGAGATCGTCCAGTCGCTCCACGGCAGCACTCCCCCGGCAGTCGCGGTCAACCTCGCCTACCCCATCGGTGACGCGATCCTCCTGGCGCTGGTGGTCGGCGGCACGGCCATCCTGCCGGGCCGGCGCCTGCCGTGGTTCCTCTTTGCCACGGCATGCGCGGTGAATGCCCTCGGCGACACGTTCAATCTCGTCTCCCTGTCGACCACGGCGTCCGCCACCACGTCCGCGCTCGGATCCGTCTTCGATGGCATCGCCTGGCCCGCCGCGATCCTGCTCATGTCGATATCGGTGTGGGTGCCGGGTGGAAAGCGCGACCTGCTGGCCGGCGGGAAGATGCCCGGTTTCGTGCTGCCCGGGCTCGGCGCGCTCGCCGGTCTCGTGATCCTCTTCGTCGGGACTCTCAACGGCAGCGTGAGCCCGGTGGCCCTCGGGCTCGCGACCGCGACGCTCCTCGTGGTCGGCCTGCGACTGGGGCTGTCCGTGCGTGGGTTGCGAGCGCTCACCGAGGAGCGCCACCGCCAGGCCGTCACCGACGAGCTGACGGGCCTGGGCAACCGGCGCCGGCTCGCCGCCCTCCTCGACGCGTATTTCGCCGATTACGCGGACCCTCAGACCCCGACCCGCGATCTGGCGTTCCTCTTCGTGGACCTCGATCACTTCAAGGAGCTCAACGACTCGTTCGGACACTCGGCCGGCGATGAGCTGCTCAGGCAACTCGGCCCACGGCTGACCGGCTCGCTGCGCGCCTCCGATGTCCTGGTGCGCATCGGGGGCGACGAGCTCGGCGCCGTGCTGATCGACACCGACCCGGCCTACGCCATGGCCGTCGCCCAGCGCTTGACCGCACTCATCGAGCAGCCCTTCGTGCTCAACGCCGTGAGCGTGCACATCAGCGCGAGCATCGGCATCGCCATCGCCCCGACCGACGCCACCGACAGCGTCGGGCTCATGCGCTGCGCCGACGTGGCGATGTACCGCGCCAAGCTCGGGCAGCGATCGTTCGAGATCTACCAGCCCGACATCGACGACGGCGGGAACCGCCTCGTGCTCGTCGACGAGCTGCGCGCCGCCGTCGAGAACGAGCAGCTGGTGCTCCACTACCAGCCCCAGGTCGATCTGCGCAACGGCGAGACGGTCGCCGTCGAGGCCCTGGTTCGCTGGCCGCATCCACGGCTCGGGATGATCCCGCCGCTCGAATTCCTCCCCCTTGCCGAGGAGGCGGGCCTGATGGGGCCGCTCACACGGCTGGTGTTGGAGCAGGCGCTTGCGCAGTGCGCGGTGTGGCGGGCAGGCGGAGCGCGCCTGGCGGTCTCGGTGAACATCTCCTCGTCGAACCTGCTCGACCCGGGGTTCATCGACCTCGTGCGCTCGGCGCTACGCCGCCACCGAGTTCCAGCGTCGGCCCTGGTCCTCGAGATCACCGAGACCACGATCATCCGTGACTTCGAAGGGTGCAAGGGGGTGATCGACGAGCTTCGCAACCTCGGCCTCGCCGTGTCGATCGACGACTTCGGATCCGGATTCACCTCGCTCGCCTATCTCGGGGGTCTGGCAGTGAGCGAGCTCAAGCTCGATCGCACCTTCATCGGCGGACTGACCGCCGAAGGCAGGGAACAGGACGTGAAGCTCGTCCGAGCCACGGTCGAGCTCGGGCACGCCCTGGGGCTCCTCGTGGTCGCCGAAGGGATCGAGACCTGCGCCGCGCTGGAGATGCTCTCCCTGCTCGGATGTGACCGCGCCCAGGGCTACTTCACCGGACGACCCGTTCCGGCCCACGAGGTCGTGATCACCACCGCGAACCCCGACGGCCCCGTGCCGGCCGCCTCCCTCGCCCGGCCGGACGCGACACTCGCCAGGGCGGTCTGACCGAAGCGTTCGGGGGCATCGCGCCCCTCTTGAGCCGCCATGCTTCAGGCGCGGCATCGTGCGCGGCGTACAGCGAAGAGGCCGTCGATCTGTGCGCGACGGCCGAAGAACCGTCAGCGCGCCTCTGACACAGTTGATCGGCAGAGCGTGTGCCGCGCACACATCTCGTTTGCCGTATCAACGACACAAGAGGTGAGGTACGCAATGGTCTCGTCCCTGAACGCGGATCCCAGCTGGCTGAACCCCGGCGACACCGCCTGGCAGCTCACGTCAGCAACGTTGGTCGGGATCATGAGCATCCCCGGCCTCGCGATCCTCTACGCAGGGCTGATGAAGCGCAAGTGGGCGGTGAACTCCGCTCTCATGGTCGTCTACGCGTTCGCCATGACCCTCGTGGTCTGGATGTTCTTCGCGTACGACATGAGCTTCGGGCATCCCGCGCACATCGGTCCGCTCACGACGTTGGTGGGTATTCCGCATCCCGTCGCCGGCGCGAGTGACCTCGAAGGGCAGGCGAGCATCCCACTCCTGACGGGCCTCATCCCCAACCTGCGCTTCCCGATGTCGTCGCTCGTCTTCTTTCAGTTCGTGTTCGCGGCGATCACGGTGATCATCCTCGGTGGCGCGCTCCTCGGTCGCATCAGCTTCCGCGCATGGGCCCTGTTCGTCCCGCTCTGGATCACGCTGGTCTACAGCGTCGGCTGCTTCAGCATCTGGGGTGGCGGCTGGCTCGCCGGTCTCGGGGCGGTGGACTACAGCGGTGGTTACGTCATCCACGTCGCCGCGGCGGTCTCAGCGTTCGTTGCGGCCGCGGTCCTCGGTCCGCGGTTGCTGAAGGACCGGCAGCACAACGCGCCAAGCAACATCATGCTCGCCATCGCCGGCGGCGGGTTGCTGTGGCTCGGCTGGAGCGGGTTCAACGGCGGTGACCCGTACTTCGCCAACGCCGACGCGTCGGCGGCCGTGCTCAACACGCATCTCTGCACGGCGACCGCGTTGCTGACCTGGATGATCATGGACATCTTCTTCCTGAAGAAGCCGACCATCGTCGGGATGCTCAGCGGCATGATCGCCGGCCTCGTCGCCATCACCCCGGGCGCCGGCTATGTGAACGCGTACGCCGCGTTCGCGATCGGCATCGGCGCAGGCGTGCTGCCGTGGCTCTCGATGAACAAGTTCGGCAAGACGCGGATCTTCCAGAAGGTCGATGACACGCTCGGGGTCTTCCACACGCACGGCGTTGCGGGAGCATTCGGCGGCCTGATGACCGGCGTGCTCGCGTCGCCCAACATGATCGTGTACGTGGGGACGTCGGGGACCGCATCGGTCGCGATCACCGGGCTCGTCTACGGCAACCCCAAGCAACTCCTCATCCAGGCGCTGGCCCTTGGATTCATCATCGCCTACGACGCTGTGGCAACCTTCGTGGTCATCAAGCTCGTGGGACTGGTCGTCCCGCTGCGCATGACCGACGAGGAGCTTGCGGTCGGTGACATCGGCGTGCACGGCGAGGTGGCGATCGACCTCGAACCGCACGAGCCGGTGGCCAACCTGAACGGCAACGGCCATGGCACGCTCAAGCCGGCGGAGGTCGGCTCGCTCGCCTGAGGGCGACTACGGAATCAGCTGATCGGAGTCAGTCAGAAGGCCGCCGCACCGCGCGGCGGCCTTCGTGCGCTTCGAGCCCCTCGAGGACATCGAGCGCGGTCCTCGGATTCACGAAGGTGGCAGTGCCCACCTGCACCGCGCTTGCGCCACTCACGAAGAAGTCCTGCGCTGACGGGGCGTCGATGATCCCGCCGACGCCGATCACGGGGATGGTCACCGCGGCAGCCACGGCCGCAACGGCCGCGAGCGCCAGCGGCTGGATCGCAGGTCCGCTGAGACCTCCCGTGCCGAGCGGCAGCACGGGCCTCCCACTGGCACGGTGGATCTTCCGTCCGACGTACGTGTTGACGGCCGATACCGCGTCTGCGCCGGCGTCCTCGACGGCTCGCGCGACGGCCGCGATGTCGGTGACGTTGGGACTCAGCTTCACCACGATGCAACGCTCGGTGACCGCGCGCACCGCGCCGACCAGTCGCGCCGCGGCCGCGGGATCGCGTCCGAAATCCATGCCGTGGGCGATGTTCGGACAGGAGATGTTGAGCTCGAGGCCGGACACCTCCGCCACGGGTTCGAGCACTCGGGCGCAATGCACGTAGTCCTCCACCGATCCGCCGGCGACGTTGACGACGATGCGGATCGACCATCCGCGCCAGCGCCGCGCGTACTCGGTCGCCACCACGTCGACGCCGGGGTTCTGGAGGCCGATGCTGTTGAGCATCCCCGCTCCGGTCTCGGCCACGCGCGGCGGCGGGTTGCCCTCACGCATGGCGACGGTCGTGCCCTTCGTATAGAGGGCGCCGATGCGGTTGATGTCGATGAGCTGCTCGAGCTCGAACCCGTAGCCCGCGGTTCCGCTGGCGAGGCCGACCGGATTGGGGAGCACGAGCCCGCGACCGAGGTCCACCGCGCCGTCGCCGGCGAGCGCGGTCACGCGACGTCGGCTCCCGGCAGCGCGCGCAGCCCCATCCAGTCGACGTCGCGCATCGGCATCACCGGGCCGTCGGTGCAGCAGAGCCGCCAGACGCTGCGGTCGCCGTCGAGCATCGGCAGCGCGCATCCGAGACAGGTTCCGAACCCGCAACCCATCGGCGCCTCGAGCGATGCTTCGAGCACGGCCGGCAGCTCCATCTCCGACGCGGTCAGCGTGCTCATCACCGCGTTCAGCATCGGATTGGGTCCGCACGCGTACAGCGCCGACGGCTGCGCGCGGAGCGCGGTCACCAGGAGCTCGGTGACCGGCCCGTGGTGGCCGCGAGTGCCGTCATCGGTCGCCTCGGCGACGGTGACCGACGGACCGGGGCGGGCGAAGCGCTCTGCCGGGTAGAGCCGGGTCGCCGTGCGCGCACCGTTCAAGACGATGATGTCTTCAACACCGCGCCGGCGAAGCTCGCCGATCAGCAGTGGAAAGGGCGCGCATCCGAGCCCGCCTGACACGCAGACAACGGGACCGTCGCTCGTCAGCGTGAATCCGTGTCCGAGCGGCCCGAGGCTGTCGAGTGGATCACCCGGCTGCAGCGCCGACAGGATTCGCGTCCCCACCCCCACGGCCTCGAAGACGAAGCCGCACGTGTCGTCCTGCGTCCACGCGACGCTGAACGGACGCCGGAGCAGCGGGGTGGTCCCCGATCCGCACCGGAGCTGGGCGAACGATCCGGGTGCTGCGCTTGCAGCGAGATGTGGCAGGCGGGCCACCAGCTCGAGGAGACCGCCACCGAGCCGCTCGACGACGAGCACCTCGCCGTTCTCGAGCCTTGCCCTGCTCAGGTCCGCGGTCACTTCACCGCCTGGACGAGGCCTTCGCGATATGCCCGCACCGTGGCGACTCGCACGCTCTGTCCCGACGTGTGCCGGCCGATCGCGTCGACGAGCGCCGCGGCGGTGTCGAGCGACGTGCAGCACGGGATCCGGCGCTGCTCGGCTGCGAGCCGGATGCGGTAGCCGTCCTTGACGATGCGCCCGACCGCAGCCGCGCCACCCTCCTCGCGGAAGTCGAGCTCGTCGGTGTCGAAGTTCGAGACGGTGTTGATGACGATCGATACGCGGCCGTCGTCGATCACGTCGATGACGTTGGGCCGGCCGTGACCGATCTTTCCCACCGCGTTCGCGGAGATACCGGCGCTGCCCAGCGCCGCCGCGGTCCCCGCGGTGGCGTAGATCGTGAAGCCGAGCGCGCTGAGCTGCGCGATGATGGGGAGCGCCTCGGCCTTGTCGACGTCGGCGACGCTGCAGAGCGCCCCGCCGCTGGTCGGAACGTCACCGAGCGCTGCGATGAACGCCTTCTCGAGCGCGGCGCCGAGGTCGGTGTCGATCCCCATCACCTCGCCGGTGGACTTCATCTCCGGCCCCAGGGCGGTGTCGACGTCGATCAGCTTCACCGTCGAGAACACCGGGGCCTTGACCGCCACCAGGGAGCGGTCGGGGACGAGACCCGTCGTCCAGCCGAGGTCCGCAAGCTTCGCGCCACGCATCACGCGGGTCGCGATCTCGACCATCGGCACGCCGGTCACCTTGCTCAGGAACGGCACCGTCCGCGAAGCGCGCGGGTTCACCTCGAGCACGTGCGGGATGCCGCGATGGACGGCGAACTGGATGTTGCAGAGACCACGCACGTCGAGGGCGCGGGTGATCCGGATCGTCGCGTCGACGATGAGGCGCGCGGACGTCGTCGCCGAGCCGGCGCGACGGATACGCGGCCATCGAGTCGCCGCTGTGCACGCCCGCGCGTTCGACGTGCTCCATGAGACCCGGGATGATCACCGTCTCGCCGTCGCTGATCGCGTCGACATCGACCTCGGTGCCGAAGAGGTATCGATCGATGAGCACCGTGCCCCGGCGCCGTCCTCCCTCCGCCGGCAGCGCAGCCATGGCGGCCTCGAGGTAGCGCTGCAACGCGCCGCGGCTGTGCACGATCTCCATCGCCCGCCCGCCGAGCACATACGAAGGCCGCACGAGCACCGGGAAGCCGATCTCATCGGCGATCGTGAGCGCCTCCGCGAGATCCGTGGTGGCCGCTCCATGCGGTTGCGGGATCTTGAGCGTGCGCATCAGCAGCTCGAACTCGCGGCGATCCTCGGCGAGGTCGATGCTCGCGATGCTGCTGCCGAGAATGGACACGCCGGCCCGGTCGAGCGGTTCCGCGAGGTTGATCGCGGTCTGGCCGCCGAACTGGACCACGACCCCTGAGGCCTGCTCCTCGCGAATGATCGCGAGCACCGACTCCTCGTCGAGGGGCTCGAAGTACAGACGCGAGCTGCAGTCGAAATCGGTGCTCACCGTCTCCGGGTTGCTGTTGACCATGACGGCTTCCACACCCTGGGCGCGCAGCGCCATGGCGGCCTGCACGCTGCAGTAGTCGAACTCGATGCCCTGGCCGATGCGAATCGGTCCGCTGCCGAGCACCACGACCGTGTCAGCGGCGAGCGCGCCTGCGGCGGGTCCCTCGTCCTCGGTCTCGTAGGTCGAGTAGTAGTACGGCGTCGCCGCCTCGAACTCCGCGGCGCACGTGTCGACGCACTTGAACACCGGGCGCAGCCCGGCGGCCTCGCGGCGCGCGCGAATGGCATCCGGTGATGCTCCCGACAGCGAGGCGATGAGCGCGTCAGCCAGGCCCGCGCGCTTCGCCGCGCGCAGCGCGTCGTCGTCGAACTCGCCCCAGCGCAGCCGCTCCTCGCACCCGACGATCGTCGCGAAACGGCGAAGGAACCATGGAGCGATACCGCTGCGCCTCGAGAGCTCCTCGGGGGTCGCGCCGCCCCGGAGCGCCTGCAGCAGCGCGGCGGCGCGCCGGTCGTTGGCGACGTCGATGAGCACGGGCTCCTGGAGCGCCGCGGGGTCGGGCTGTGGCTGTTCCAGCGAGCGAAGCGCCTTGCTGAACGCCGCCTCGAACGACCGCTCGATCGCCATCACCTCACCGGTGGATTTCATCTGCGTCCCCAGGCGCCGATCGGCTTCAGGAAACTTGTCGAACGGCCAGCGCGGGATCTTGACGACGCAGTAGTCGAGCGCAGGCTCGAATGCGGCGCACGTCTTGCCCGTCACGGCATTGGGAATCTCGTCGAGGCGCCGCCCGGCGGCGATCTTCGCGGCCACGCGCGCGATCGGATAGCCGGTCGCCTTGGAGGCGAGCGCAGACGATCGCGACACCCGGGGATTGACCTCGATGACGTGGTACTCGTGCGAGTCCGTCGCCAGCGCGAACTGCACGTTGCAGCCGCCCTCGATCCCGAGCGCGTTGATGATCCGAAGCGCCGCGCTGCGCAGCTGCTGATGCTCCCGGTCCGTGAGCGTCTGGGCGGGCGCGACGACCATCGAGTCGCCGGTGTGCACGCCCATCGGGTCGAGGTTCTCCATGTTGCAGACGGTGATGCAGGTCCCGGTCGCGTCGCGGATCACCTCGTACTCGATCTCGCGCCACCCGGCAACCGATCGCTCGACGAGCACCTGGCTGATCGGTGACGCCGCCAGTCCCGCAAGCACCGTCTCCGCGTACCGTTCCTCCGTCTCACAGAGCCCGCCGCCCGTTCCACCGAGCGTGAAGGCGGGACGCACCACGAGCGGAAGTCCCATCCGCTCGCGCAGCGCACGCGCCTCCGCCAGTGACGCCACCGTCGCCGACTCGGGCGCCGGCTCGCCGATCGATTCGAGCAAGCCCTTGAACCGCTCGCGATCCTCCGCGGTTCGAATGGCCCGCAGCCCCGTCCCGAGCACGCGCACCCCGTGCCGCTCGAGCACGCCCGCGTCATCGAGCGCGACCGCGAGGTTCAGGCCCGTCTGACCACCGAGCGTCGCCAGCAATCCGTCCGGCTTCTCCGCCGCGATCACCCGCTCGACCACCTCGACGGTGAGCGGCTCGACGTACACCGCATCCGCGGAGGAGTTGTCGGTCATGATCGTCGCCGGGTTGCTGTTCACCAGCACCACGCGAATCCCCTCTTCACGCAGCGCCCGGCATGCCTGCGTCCCCGCGTAATCGAACTCCGCAGCCTGACCGATGATCACCGGCCCGCTGCCGATGACGAGCACACATTTCGGCTTCGTGCTCGCACCACCAACGCTCCGTCCCGTCACATCGAGCTGAGCGCCGCTGCCGTCACCATCCGCGCCCCGAGAAGTGCCTGCGCCCACATGCTCCTCCGTCGCGTTCGCCGGCGTGGACGTTTCAGCAAGGTGAGCTGGGGCCCCCGCGCCGGGGTGCGAGGCATGTCCTCCGTTCGTCCCAAGGTCGGGGAGGGGGGCTCATGCCGGTGGCGAGTTCGCGGAGCGGTTCGACCGAGCGCGATGCTTTGCCCTTGCGCGAGGTCGAACCGCGCAGCGCTGTCTGAGCAAGCCGGTATGAGCCCCCCTCCCGACCCGAACACACGACCGCAGGAACTCATCAAAAACTCCCGGCCCGATCCTGGGGCCCCGGCGCACCTTCCGGGTGATACTGCACGGAGAACGCGGGGAGCTCCCGGTGGCGCAGGCCTTCGACACTTCCGTCGTTGAGGTTGCGCTCGCTCACGTACCAACCGGAATCCGGCGGCAGCGATGCTGCGTCGACCTGGAACTCGTGGTTCTGCGACGTGACGTAGACGGATCCGTTCTCGACGTCGCGCACGGGATGGTTGCCGCCGTGATGACCGAACTTCAGCCGTGAGGTCGATGCGCCCGCGGCCTGGCCGAGCACCTGATGACCGAGGCAGATGCCGAGCAGCGGCAGCCGTCGCTCCAGCAGCTCACGGCACAGCTGCACCGCGTGCGGAAGGCGTGCCGGGTCTCCCGGCCCGTTCGACAGGACGACGCCGTCGGGGTTGTGCCGGAGCACGTCCTCGAGACGCGCGTCCTGCCGCACCACGATCACCTCGGCGCCGCGGCTGCACAGCGCGCGCAGCTGATTGAGCTTGACGCCGTAATCGATGACCGCGACGCGGACACCGCGCCACGCGTTCTCACCACCGGACAGCACGACCCCGCGGTGCAGCGTCGGGTCGAGCCGCTCGGTGTAGGCACGCCACGGCTCGCCGATCGACGCCATCCCGACGAGATCCTCGTCGCTCACGAACGGTGCCGACCGGGCCGCAGCGACCTGCTCGGGCGCCGACATCTCCGACCACGCGGCGATGACGCCGCGGAGCGTTCCGTGATCGCGGAGATGGCGCGTCAACGCGCGTGTGTCGACGCCGCGCAAGCCCGGCACGCCGTGCTGCTCGAGCATCTCCTCGAGGGTGCGCTCGCCGCGCGGATGCCCGATGTCGGCTGACAGCTCGCGAACCACCAGCGCGCGGCACTGCACGCGCGTGGACTCGGAGGTGTCGTCGCGACACCCGTAGTTGCCGATCAACGGGTACGTCATCACGACGACCTGCCCGGCGTACGACGGGTCGGTGATCACCTCCTGGTACCCCGTCATGCACGTGTTGAACACGACCTCGCCGTTGCTCGCGTGGTCGATGGGCGCCCCGAACAGGGTGCCCTCGAACACCGCGCCGGACTCGAGGGCGAGCCGCCCGCGCTGCTCAGGCACTGGCGACACGCTCGGCGTCCAGCGGCACCCGGACCGGGTCCTGATGGATGACGCGCCCGGCGGCGATGGTCAGCAGCACAGTGCCTCGAAGCGTTGCTCCGAGCAGCGGCGTGTTGCGTGACCGCGAGTACCAGTCCCTCTGACCGACCGTGAATTCAGCCGACGGGTCGAACAGCGTGCAGGTCGCGGCCTCACCGATGCGCAGACGTGGCTCAGGGATTCCGGAACCCGTACCGAGAATCCGGTGCGGTCCCACGGTGAGCCGATCGACGAGAGTCGCGAGCCACTCGCCTCCCATCCCGCCGATGGTGATGCAGGTGGCGAGCGCCGTCTGCAGACCGACCATCCCAGGTGCGGCGTCGCCGTACGGCAGTGACTTCTCGCCGGCGCGATGCGGCGCATGGTCGGTCGCCACCGCCTCGATCACGCCGTCGCGCAGTGCGCGCACGAGCGCGGTGCGATCGCGCTCCGTGCGCAGGGGCGGATTGACCTTGAGGAGCGCAGGAGGGTCCGGCTCTTCCGCGGCGGGCAGCCACATCGACAGGTGATGTGGCGTCACCTCCGCGCTGACGCCGAGTCCCTGGTGCCGTGCCCGGCGCAGGGACACCACCGACCCCTCGCACGACAGGTGCTGCAGATGGAGATGACCGGAACGCGCATGCGTGAGCGCGCGGATCGCAAGGTTCACGGCGCGGGTCTCGCTCTCCGGCGAGCGCAGCGGGCTGCGTGTCACGGGACCCTGGGTGCCGTTGGCCTGGGCGATCATCTCCTCGTCCTCGGGATGGACCAGCACCGCGCGCGATGTCTGGCCGGCCTCGGCGATCGCGATGGCAAGTTGACGCGGGGAGACGGCGTTGCGACCGTCGTCGCTCAGCGCCACAGCACCCGCGTCGATGCAGCGCCGGATGTCGACGAGCTCCTCGCCGGCGAGACCTCGGGTGAGCGCCGCGGCCTGCAGGATCGACACCGGCATGCTGCTGCCGGTGACCCGGGCTTCCGCGACGCGCTCCGGTGTGTCGATGGGCGGCGTGGTGTTGGCCATGGCCACGACATGGGTGAAGCCCCCCGCCGCCGCCGCGCGCGACCCGCTCTCGAGCGTCTCGGCCTCGTCGTCCCCCGGCTGACGCAGGTGCGCGTGCAGGTCGATGAACCCGGGGCAGAGGACGCACGGATCGGCGCCCGGCGCCGGCGTCAGGTCGATCACCGGCACCCCCGCCGCGTCGATGTGGTGGTAGATGGCAAGGATCTTCCCGGCATCGATCCAGACGTCCTGACCGGTCGCATCGAGACGTCCCAGCGGGTCGATCACGCGCACGCCCCGAAGGATCGCGTTCATCACGGCGCGCCCCGGTGGAGCCACGCACCGTCGACACCGTCGACCTCGCGCAGGCGCACGAACACACGGTCGCCGAGAGCGGTCGGCACGTTCTTGCCGACATACGTTGCGCGCAACGGAAGCTCACGATGCCCGCGATCGATGAGCGTGAGCACCTCGACCGCCGCGGGACGCCCGCAGTCGACGAGCGCGTCGAGGGCTGCCCGCAGCGTGCGGCCGGTGAAGAGCACGTCGTCGACCACGATCACCACGGCGTTGTCGATGCGCCGCGGCGCCCCGCCGTCGACGTCGTGGAGCGCGGGCTGTGCCACGGCCGGCCGCGGACGGTCGTCGCGGTGCGCGCTGGGATCGAGCGCGGCCACCGGTGGCGCGGTGCGACACAACGCGGCGAGCTGGTGTGCGACCACGCGAGCGAGCGGGACGCCGCGGGTCGGGATCCCGACGAGCACCACCGGATCGAGGACGGGATGGCGCTCGACGATCTCGTGGGCGAGCCGGACCGTGATGCGCTGCAACGCTGCGGCGTCGAGCAGCTGCGGGCTGTCGTCAAGCGGTTGCGCAAGGCCGCTCATCACGCGGCCCTCACGCCAGCAGCATCTCGAGCAGGGCCATCCTGATGGCGACGCCGTTCGCCGCCTGGCGGAAATACGCCGCGCGCGGATCGGCATCGACCTCGGGCGCGATCTCATCGACACGGGGGAGCGGGTGCATCACGATCGCCGTCGCGGGCAGGCGTCGCATGATCGATTCGTCGATGCGGATCGCCGTCCGAGCCAGCTCGTACTCGTGCGGATCGGTGAACCGCTCCTTCTGCACCCGGGTCTGATAGACGACGTCGACGTCATCCAGGACGTCGGTGAGCTGATCGGCGAGCCTGCAGGGGACGCCGTGCGCCTCGAGGCGGGCAAGGATGTCGGCGCCGACCTGAACAACCTCCGGCGCGACGAAGCTGAGACGGATCCCGGGGTACAGGGCCAGCAGGAGTGCGAGCGACCGCGCGGTCCGGCCGAAACGGAGGTCACCGCAGAACGCGACACGCACACCCTCGACATGGCCGAGCTCGCGCTGGATCGTGTAGAGATCGAGGAGCGCCTGGGTGGGATGCTCGCCCGGCCCGTCACCCGCATTGACCACCGGCACCGAGGCGACGCCCGCGGCGCGCGCTGCGGCACCCGCCTGATCGTGACGGAGCACGATCACGTCCGCGTACGTCGACACCATCCGGACCGTGTCCTCGAGGGTCTCTCCCTTGATGGCGCTCGAGAAGGTGTGCGCGGCCTCGGTACCGAGGACCGCGCCGCCGAGGCGCAGCATCGCGGATTCGAAGCTCAACCGCGTGCGTGTGCTCGGCTCGTAGAACAGTGACGCCATCACCTTGTGGGCAAGCCGGTCGTCACGCACAGTTGCGAGCAGCGCCGCACGGTCGAACAGCCGGTCCAGCAGCGGACGATCGAACTGCTCGCTGGAGATCACATTGCCGAGAGTCCGGGTCGGGGCAGTCGAGACCGTCATGGCACTGTGCCCTCCAGCCCGACGAGGTCGTGGGCAAGGGCGGCCGCACGGCGGCGCCGCGATCCCTTGCCGGCCTCTCCGGACCTGCTTGAAGTGGATGCGTTCGGCGGATTCTACTCTAGAGTGACATCCATGAGCCTCGGCGATCTCGGCAAGCTCCTCCTCATCACCGGCGTGGTCATCGCGGTGCTCGGCGGCGTGCTCGTCCTGCTCACACGGTTCAGCGTGAACCAGTTGCCGGGGAGCATCTCGGTGAGTGGCGGCGGCTTCTCGTTCTTCTTCCCGGTGCTCTTCTGCGTGGTGATCAGCGTCGTGCTCACCGTGGTGATCAACGTGATCGTCCGTCTCCACCACTAGCGAGGCAGCGGTGTCCGATCCGGCGTCGAACATCGTCACCATCACGCCCGACGGCGCCTTCTCGCTCGCGGCCGCGGCGGACTTCGGGTTCGGTCCGAACACCGGTCGGCCGAGGCCCGACGGCGACTCGATGTCGCTGGCGTTCGTTGCCGACGACCTGCAGCATCACGCAGCCGCCGTCCTCACACAGGACGGCGCGGTCGTCACGGCTCGCCTGCTCGGGGACGCTGACCCGCGACGTGTCGAGGCCCAGGTGTCCCGAGTGCTTTCCCTGGATCGCTCGGGCAGCGACTGGGAAGCGGTCGGTGAGCGGGACCCGGTGATCGGCAGGCTGCAGGCGGAGCATCGAGGGCTGCGGCCGGTGCTCTTCCACTCGCCGTACGAGGCCGCCGCCTGGTCGATCCTCAGCCAGCGCCGTCATCGCGCTCAGGCGACGGCGGTGCGCCGCCGGCTCGGGGCGGAGCACGGCCGCGTCTTCAAGCTCCCCGGCGGCGACCTGGAGGCGTTTCCACTGCCCGACGCCCTCCTGCGCGTGGAGGCATTCCCGGGCCTCGAACCGCAGCGCATCGAGCGCCTGCATTCGATCGCCCGCGCGGCGCTCGAGGGGCTGCTGGATCCGGCGCGGCTGCTCGGCATGGCGCCGGACACAGCGCTCGCGGATCTGCAGCGGCTCCCCGGCATCGGCCCGACCTACTCGACGTTGATCCTGCTCCGCGCGACCGGCGCGACCGACATCCTCACGCTCGGCGAGCCGCGCCTCCCCGACTACGTGCGCCACTTCTACGGGCTGCCCACCGCCCCGGGGCCGCAGGAGATGGAGCGCGTCGCCGAGGGGTGGCGGCCGTTCCGCACCTGGGCCGCGGTGCTCATCCGTGTCGCCGGTGATCGTGCCGGCATCGCGTGGGGAAGCTGAGAAAGCGACCGTCAGCCTGGCGGCGGCACGTAGCGGCCCGCGACGATCCGTCCGCCCCCGACCTCGAAGACCCAGGTCGAGCCCTTGGCCCACTGCATGCCACCGACAAGCGGCACGCTCGCCTCGGAGAGGCCGCAGACCACCGCAGCCATCACGTCGCCGTGGGTGCAGAACAGCGCCCCACCGCCGAGGGCGAGCTGGCGGGCCGTCCACTCCGGATCCTCCCCCTCGGCGAGACGGGGCTCGCTGACGACGGGCAGGCCGAGGGCTGTCGCGAGGGGCTCGACGGTCTGCATGCAGCGGACGTACGGGCTCGACCGGATGCTGCGGATGCCCGGGCCGAGCACGGCGAACAGCGCGGCGGCCTGGACGGTGCCGGCATGGCTGAGCGGCCGCTCCCGGTCCGGCGACGTCCACCGCTCCCGCGACCCCGCCTTGGCGTGGCGGAGCAGGTACGCGGTCGATTCAGCGCCAGGCATCGGCCCACCCGCTCTCGACGCGCCGCCACACAGCCGGCCATCCGGTGCGTGCGCGTTCAGCGGCGTCGCGCTGCAGCGCCACCAGCTCGCCGGTGGCGAACAGCGCCGTCTCATGGATGCGCGTCGCGGCTGATCGGTCGCGCAGCCAGGCCTCCGCGACCACGGCGTCGTGGAGCTCGCCGAGGATCTCCTGGAGCGCCGCGACCTCACGTGCGGCCTTCGCGACCTTCTTCCCGCTGGCAGCCGCCGCGGCCTCGGCGGCGTAGCGGCAGCGTTTGGCACGGATGCGCAGGTCGTGCAGCTGCTCGTCCGGCACGCCGCCGAGGCACGCCATCGCCCCGGATCGGAGCGACTTCCACGGGCGGCGCACGAGACCCGGCAACACCTCGATGGCGGGCGATCCCGCGGCGGGGAGCAACGCCGGGGCTCGAGCGCCCGCGACCAGGTCGTCGATCACCTCGAGATATCGGTCGGTGTCGATTGCCGTGAGCAGCCGCCGGCGCGCCGCTCGGACCTGGGCGACCAGCGGCGCCACCACCGCTGCCGCGGAGCGCCGGTCGGGCGCCGGCAGTGTCATCGCGGCGGCCCGGAGGCGATCGCGCTGCACCTCGGCATCGCGCACGCTCCCCAGCTCGGCGCCGAGCCATCGCAGCTCCTCGCGCAGGGCGTCGGACCACGCCTTGTCGAGCAGCGACTGGAACGTGCGGAGGTCACTGCGCAGGCGCCGCGTGGCGACCCGCGCCTGGTGAACGTCCTCGATGTCGAGACCGAGGCGGACCCCGGGGTCGTGACGGAGCAGGCGGATCACCGACGTGGTGAGCGCGCGCCGGATCACGTCGCCGGCGGTCGCGGCCGGCCCCAGCGCGGGTGGCACGAGCTCAGGCTGCGGTGACCCCACCAGGCCGAGCGCGCGCGCCACGAGCGCTCGCGGGCCCGCCGGCTGCGCTCCCGACGCCTCGAACCGAGCCGCGATCTGTTCGAGCAGCGACTCGCTCGCGCACTGCAGGTCGATCTCACGGAACCGCTGGGTGATGCGCGCGCCGGAGTACACGGAAACCGTGGCGTCGACCAGGCGGGCAAGCCGGCCGCCTTCGGCGTCCAGGAGCACCGTGTCGGCGGTGAGGGTCACCAGGCGGGCGACCAGCACCACCGGAGCGTGGCGAGCGTAGGCGCGGACGAGGTGCATGGCGGAGTCGGGCGGACGGTCCGCGGTGCCCTCGAAGTGGAGCTCGGCACCGTCCGGGGCGGTCATCCCCTCGCTCGTCGCCGGGAGCCGGAGCACCCACCCCGTCTCCGCGGCGTGCTCGAGCGCCACGCCCCACCGGGCAAGGCGGAGGTCCGCCGTGTCCCAGTGCGTGGTGCGGAGGCGTCGAACCGGCTCGACGACGAGGGTCGCCGATTCGTCGAGATCCTCGAGCGGAGCCGGCAGGAAGGTGATCGGCACCTCCAGCCGGAGCCCGCGAGCGGGCGTGGATTCGCCCGCCACGGTCACCGGGCGACGCGCTCGCTGGCGAGCCTGTGCAGCTGCTCCTGTGCGTCGAGCCCCCGGACAGTCGGGACCTTGTGCCAGCTCCCGTCAGCGTGCAGCTCGGAGGCGAGCACGTCGTCGGCGAGCAGGACGTCGATGATCTCGGCGAGCCGCGCCTGCAGTGCGACATCGGTGACCGGCACGACGGTCTCGATCCGGCCGTCGAGGTTGCGGCCCATGAGGTCCGCGGACCCGATGTACCAGCGATCGGGACCGAAGTGGTAGACGCGGGAGTGCTCGAGGTACCTGCCGACGAGCGAACGCACCCGGATGCGCTCGGACATCCCGAGGATCCCAGGTCTCACGCCGCAGGAGCTGCGCACGATGAGGTCGATCCGCGCGCCGGCGCACGAGGCTGCGTACAGCGCCTCGACGACCTCCGGATCGACGAGGTGGTTGCACTTGATGACGATGCGGCCGTCGCTGTGCGTCTGCGTCCGGATCAGCTCGACCATCCCGCTCCGAAGCGTCACCGGGGCGACGAGGAGCCGCCGGTACTGGCGCTGGCGGCTGTACCCGGTCAGGTAGTTGAAGAGGTCGGTGAGGTCCTCGCCGATCTCCTCGTCGGCCGTGAGGAGGCCGATGTCCTCATAGAGGCGGGCGGTCTGCGAGTTGTAGTTGCCCGTCCCCATGTGGCAGTACCGGCGGATCCCGTTGTCGGTGCGGCGGACGACGAGCGTCGCCTTTGCGTGGGTCTTGAGCCCCACCACGCCGTAGACCACGTGCACGCCTGCCTTCTCGAGCTCCGCGGCCCATGTGATGTTCGCTTCCTCGTCGAAGCGGGCGGTGAGCTCGACGAGCGCGACCACCTGCTTGCCGGACTCGGCGGCCCTGATGAGCGAGCGGACGATGGGGCTGTCCGGGCCCGAGGTGCGGTACAGCGTCTGCTTGAGCGCCAGGACGTCGGGATCGCTGACGGCCTGGTCGATGAACGCCTCGACGCTGCTGGCAAAGGACTCGTACGGGTGGTGGACCAGCACATCCCCGGAGTCGAGCACCTTGAAGATGTCGACCTCGCCATCGTCGCCCGCCGGTTTCGCGAGCGCGAGCGGGATCACCGGCGCGGGCAGCCGTTCCTTCAGATCGGGCCGGTTCACCTCGTAGATGCCCCACAGGCCGCTGAGGTCGAGGGGGCCGGCGACCGTGTACACGTCTTCCGCGGAGAGCTCGAGCTCGCGCATGAGCAGCAGCTCGACCTCCTCGGACATCGTGTCGTCGATCTCGAGCCTCACCACCTGTGGCGACCGCCGGCGGCGGCGCAGGTACTCCTGCACGGCGGTGCGCAGATCCTCGGCCTCCTCCTCCTCGAGCGCCGGGTCCGCGTTGCGCGTCACGCGGAAGGGGTACTGCCCGACCACCCGCATCCCGGGGAACAGGCGATCGAGGTGCGACGCGATGACCTGCTCGACCGGCACGAAGCGCTCCCCGTCGGGCATGACCACGAACCGCGGCAGCAGCGGCGGCACCTTCACGCGCGCGATCCGCTGATCCCGCCGGCTCCCGGGAGCCGCGACGACCACGGCGAGGTTGAGGGAGAGGTCGCTGATGTAGGGGAACGGATGGGCGGGGTCGACGGCGAGCGGGGTGAGCACCGGGAAGATCCGGTCCTCGAAGACCGAGTCGACGTACCCGCGGTCCTCGCGATCGAGCGAGTCGTAGTTGGAGAAGCGAAGGCCGACCTCTCCGAGCCGCTCGGCGATCGCTCGGAAGGCGAGCATCTGACGGGCCATCAGGTCGATCGCCCGGGTGCGGATCTCCGTGAGCTGCTCGTCGACCGTCATGCCGTCGGGGCTGAGCGCGGCGACCCCGGCCCGCCGCTGCTCGATGAGTCCACCCACGCGAACCTGGAAGAACTCGTCGAGGTTGCTGCTCGAGATGGCGACGAACTTCGCGCGCTCGAGCAGCGCGCGTGACGGATCCTCAGCAAGCTCGAGGACGCGGGTGTCGAAGTCGAGCCAGCTCAGGTGGCGGTTGATGTAGCGATGGCGGTCGCCGAGCTCGACGGCGGGAGCGCCACCCTCGACGTCGTCGAGATCCGCCGCGAGTGCCTCGGCACGATCGGACAGCGCCATCAGCCCAGCTCCTCGATCGCTCCAGAGTCGAGGAAGACCAGGTCTTCCGCGATGTTGGTGACGCGGTCGGCGATGCGCTCGAGGTGATGCGCGATGAAGACGAGGTTGGTGGCCCTGAAGACGGTGGTGTTGTCCTCGGTCATGAGCTGGATGAGGTCGTCGAAGAGGCGGTGATAGATCCGGTCGACACGGTCGTCGCCCGCGGCGATGCGGCGCGCCTGGAGGATGTCGCGGGTGACCACGGCGGCGAGGATGCCGCGCACCTGGTCGCTGCAGTACGCGGCCATCTTCGGCACGTCGACGTACGTCTCGAGCGGCGGCAGGTCGGCGAGGTTGCGTGCGAGCTTCGCGATGCTCACGCAGTGATCGCCCATGCGCTCGAGCTCGGACGACATGTTGAGCAACCCGATGATCTCGCGGAGATCGCGGGCAACGGGGCTCTGGTTGACGATCAGGGAGAAGGAGAGCTCGCGGAGCTCCCGCTGGCGGTCGTTGACGAGGGCGTCGTCGGCGATCACCCGGGCGCAGAGGGTGACGTCGCGCTCGGCAAGGCCGCTGGTCGCCTGCGTGATCGCGGCATCGACCATCTCGCCCATGTCGGCGACGATGCGCCGAAGGTGGTCGAGATCCTCCGCAAGCGTGGCGTGGTGGGGGTGCAGCAGCGGTCCGCTCATCGCTCGATACTCTAGTGCTCCGGTGGCGGGCACTCGTGCGTCTGTGTCACCACCATCACATCTCCCCCGTCCCATAGCGATTTCACAATCGCTTTGGCCTCGGGGCGCATCGCATACTCGAAGCCGTGCGCGAGCCGGGATCGGAGACATGCGACAGGTTGCGGCGGCAGGTCGCCACGATCGAAGCGCTGATGTTCGCCTGTGAGGCTCCCCCGATCCTCATCACCCTCGTCGAGGACCTCTACCAGTCGATCGACCGGCTGGAGGATCCGTCGCTTTCGTACGATCACCGGCCGTCTCTGCTGGACGCAGGCTGAGGATCCGGCCCACTCGGGTCCGGAAGCGCCGGGTCAGGTAGGCCGGCTCCCAGGCGTAGGGCAGCCCGGTGGTGACCACCACCCGGTTGCGGCGGTCGTCGTAACGCACCGTCGGCGGTCCCCCGCCATCGATCCGGCGGTCGAGCTCATCGGCGAGCTCGAGCACCACCGCCAGCAGGTCGATCCTGCGAATGTCTTCCGAGGTGCAGAGGCGCGCGTATCGGGGCAGGTTGCTCCGGCCCTTGCCGAGCCGCGCCAGCGTCGTGGCGATCAACGCCACCTCCCGGTGGGTGAACCCCTGGAGATCGGCGGATGCGACCACGCCGGCCGCATGCGTCCAGCGGTCGTAGTAGTTGATGCTCTGCCCCACGTCGAGGAGCGTGGTGGCGTGGTCGAGCACCTCGCGCATCTCGGCGTTCATGGTCGGGTCGGCGACGCCCAGGATCGCCCGCACCAGATCGACGCGCCGCTGCGCCCTGCGCTCATCCCAGGTGGCGAATCGCGACGCGAGCGCGGCCACCGAGCTGCGCCTGACCTCCCAGACCTCGGGAAGCGGCAGCTTGAGCTCGGCGAGCGCGATGCCCTCTCGCAACCCGTGGCCGGAGACCATGAGGCTCCGCGCGCCGAGCGCCTCCATCGCCGCCACGACGACCAGCGCGCCACCCACGATCGAGTCGGCACGGTCGGTGGAGAGGCCCGGGACCGAACGCAGTGAGCTGAGGTTCCGAGTGACCAGCCGCGAGGTCATGTCGCGCACCTCACGGCGTTGCAGAACGTATCCGTCGACGCGTGCGATCGGATGCCCGACGGATCGCATGTGCATCTTGGCGAGGTTCCGCACCGTGCCTCCGGTGCCCACCATGCCGGCGTCGTCCGGCAGGACGGGGACGCCCGCGTCGCGCAGGGTGCGGGTGACGTGCTCGCGGAGCTCGGCGATCTCCGAGGCCCGCGGCGGGTCGCTGTGCAGGAACTGGTCGGTCGTCACCAGCGAACCGAGCTCGAATGTCCACCACCGCAGCGGACGGCGCCGCTCGAAGTACGCGATCTCGAAGCTCCCACCGCCGACGTCGATGAGGTAGCCGGTGTCGATGGGCAGGCCGTGCACGGCGCCGAGGAATGCGTAGCGCGCCTCCTCCTCACCGTCGATGACGCTGACGGTCAGCCCGGTGTCAGCCTCCAGGCGCGCGAGGAAGCTGTCTCGATTGGTCGCCGTCCGTATCGCCGCGGTTGCCACCGCGAGGATGCGCTCAGCGCCGGCGGCAGCGGCGACGGCGCGGAAATCGCGAACCGCGGCGATGGCCTCGGTGATCGCGCTCGCCTCGAGCCTTCCCCGCGAGTCGATGTGACGCGCGAGCTGGAGCGACGTCCTCGCGTCGGCGATGATGTCGAGCTGGCCGGCGCCGTCAAGCCGCAGCACTGCGATTCGGGCCGAGTTCGACCCGATGTCGATGACGGCGAGCGGCGAATCCAAGCCGGTGATCTCCCTGGTCCGAACCCGGGCGGGAGCGGCAAGTATAGGCACCCCCGATTCCGTGGCTGTCAGCGCCGTCCGAGGAGCGCGACGTCCGGTGAGGCCGCGCCGGCATGCCCCTGGATGCGATCGAGCCGGTAGCCCACGCCGTAGACGGTCGTGATGCGGAATGGCAGCGCCTCGAAGGGCTCGAACTTCTCCCGCAGCCATCGCACGTGCACGTCGACGGTCTTCCGCTCACCGAAGAACTTCGGCCCCCACACCCGCCGGATCAGCTGCTCGCGCGAGTGCACCCGGCCGGGATGGGCGAGCATGAACGAGAGGAGGTCGAACTCCTTCGGTGAGAGCCGCAGGTCCTCATCACCGATGCGGACGGATCGCGCGCCACGATCGAACCGAAGCTCGCCGAGGACCTCCACCTCCACAACTCCGCGATCCTCGACCGCGGACTGGGCTCTGCGCAGCAGCGCCATCACGCGAGCCGTCAGCTCCGCGAGTGAGAACGGCTTGGTCATGTAGTCGTCGGCGCCGACCCGGAGGCCGACGATCTTGTCGAGCTCGCTGTCCCGCGCGCTCAACACGAGGACCGGCGTGGTCGTCTCCTGGCGGAGGATGCGGCACACCTCGAGGCCGCCGAGCTCCGGGAGCATCAGGTCGAGCACGATCAGGTCGGGACGAAGCTCCCTCACCTTCTCGAGCGCTTCGATGCCGTTCGACGCCTGGGAGACCTCATAGCCCTCGCGCGCCAGATTGAAGCGGAGGGTCTCCCGGATCGCCTCCTCGTCCTCGACCACCAGGATGTGCTTGGCTCCCACGATCGGGGAGTGAGCCTACGCGCCGGCCTCTTATGGAGGGGTTAAGGGCGCGGTCAGAAGACGGGGGTCTCGCGATAGGTGCCGAACACGTCGCGGAGCGCCTCCACGATCTCACCCTCGGTGGCCCGGACCTTCACGCAGTCGATGATGGCGGGCATGAGGTTGTCGCTCCCGCGGGCGACCTCCTGCAGTGCGTCGAGTCGCGTTGCGACGCTCGTGTTGTCGCGCGTCTCCCGGAGACGTCCTGAGTCGCGCGGCCTGCTCGACCTCGACCGCCGGGTCGATGATCAGCGTTGGGGGTTGCGTGGTGTCGACACTGTGCTCGTACACGTTGACGCCAACAATGACTCTTTCTCCGGACTCGAGCTGGCTCTGGTACCGGAACGCGGCGTCGGCGATCTCGCGCTGCGGGAATCCCTCGTCGACCGCGGCGAGCATGCCGCCTCGCTCGGCGATCGCGGTGAAGTAGTCCTCGGCGGCACGCTCCATGCGGTTCGTGAGGTCCTCGATGAACCACGACCCGGCGAGCGGGTCGACCACCGATGCGACGCCCGTCTCGTACGCGAGGATCTGCTGGGTGCGCAGCGCGATCTGCGCCGCCTTCTCGGTCGGAAGCGCGAGCACCTCGTCCATGGAGTTGGTGTGCAGGGAGTTCGTGCCGCCGAGCACTGCGGCGAGGGCTTCGAACGCCGTCCGAGCGATGTTGTTCTCGATCTGCTGTGCCGTGAGCGAGCAGCCTGCCGTCTGTGTGTGGAAGCGCAGCTTGAGCGAGCGCTCGTCCTTCGCCCCGTAGTGCTCGCGCATGTGCCGGGCCCAGATACGGCGCGCCGCGCGGTACTTGGCGATCTCCTCGAAGAAGTCGATATGGGCGTTGAAGAAGAACGACAGCCGGGGAGCGAACTCGTCGACGTCGAGCCCGCGTTCGATCCCGGCTTCGACGTATGCGAACCCGTCCGCGAGCGTGAATGCGAGCTCCTGCGCCGCGGTGCTGCCCGCCTCACGGATGTGGTACCCGCTGATCGAGACGGGATTCCAGCTCGGGACGTTGCGGGTGCAGAACTCCACCACGTCGGTGACGAGCCGCATCGACGGCTTCACCGGGAAGATGAACTCCTTCTGGGCGATGTACTCCTTGAGGATGTCGTTCTGGAGCGTCCCGCCGAGCCTGGTGTACGGGATCCGCTGCTCGTCCGCGGCCGCGAGGTACATCGCGAAGAGGATCGGCGCCGGGGAGTTGATGGTCATCGAGGTGGTGACCGACCCCACGTCGATCCCGCTGAACAGCGTCAGCATGTCCTCGACCAAGTCCACCGCGACGCCGCATCGACCGACCTCGCCGAGCGCGTGCGGTGAGTCCGAAGTCGTGGCCCATGAGGGTCGGCATGTCGAAGGCGACCGAGAGGCCCATCTGTCCCTGAGCGAGCAGGAACCGGTATCGCTCATTGGTGTCCTTCGCGCTGCCGAACCCGGCGAACTGGCGCATCGTCCAGACCTTGTCGCGGTACATGGTCCGATGCACGCCGCGGGTGTACGGGTACGCCCCGGGCTCACCGAGGTCGCGCTCGACGTCGATCGGGCTGCCGTCCGGCCCGTACCACGGCTCGAGCGGCAGCCCGCCGAGCGTGTCGGAGGGAATCGGCGGGGTGTCCCGGTCTCGCGGAGCATCCGGGGGACCGGGTGGCGCTCCGGCCCGGTCGATCGTCTGCGTCATCGGCTCCCTGCTTCCGTGGTGTGTCCGTTGAGGATCCGCTCGGCCAGGGCGTACGGGTCAACCCGGCTGAGATCGGCCTCGAGCTCTCAACTCATTGTCCCCTCATGCAACGCCCTTCGCGCGCGCTCGGACGCCCGCTCGACCACGATCGCCTCGACCTCCGCTCGAAGGCGCCGGACCCTGCGGCGTTCGAGCTCGCCGGAAGCGGCGATCGCCGTGCCGTGCTCGTCGATCGCGAGGACCAGCTCGTCGATCCCATCGCCGGTCTCCGCCACCGTCAGGATCACGGGCGGCGCCCACTCCCTGTGGCGCTTGCCCTGGCGAACGAGCTCCCGGAGGTCGCGGACCACCTTTGAAGCCCCGGGAAGATCGGCCTTGTTCACCACGAAGATGTCGGCGATCTCGAGGATCCCCGCCTTCAGGATCTGCACCGCGTCCCCGGTGACGGGCGTCGTGACGACGATCGTCGTATCGGCGGTCTCCATCACCTCGAGCTCGGACTGGCCGACGCCGACGGTCTCGAGAAGGCACCGGTCGCGGCCCGCGGCGTCGAGGAGGCGGATCGCCTCTCGGGCGGCGGCGGCGAGCCCGCCGAGATGCCCCCGCGCGGCCATGCTCCGGATGAAGACGCCTGGATCGAGGGTGTGGCGGACCATTCGCACGCGGTCCCCGAGGATCGCCCCGCCGGTGAACGGGCTCGAGGGGTCGACGGCGATCACGCCGACCGCATGGCCGGCTGCCCGCCAGCGCTGGATGATCTGATCGCAGAGGGTGCTCTTGCCACTGCCGGGCGGGCCGGTGACTCCGATCACCCGGGCTCGGCCAGCCCGTTCGCGGACCTGCCGGAGGAGCGCTGCGATTCCTGGATCCCGGTCCTCGACCATGCGGATCGCGCGGGCCAGGGCTCGGGTCTCGCCGGCCATCAGTCGTTCGGCGAGCTGAGGGTCGGCCATCGGTCTCAGTCTACCGGCGCCTCGGATCGGGCCCGCGCGCCGTAACCCTGCCGTCAGTCCACTTCGTTATAAAGCCTCAGGTGAGACGACAGCGAGCCTCGGTGCGGAGGCATCGAGTTCGCCGCAACCGGGTGCTCCTCGGGCTCCTGATTGCGTTCGGTTTCGTGCTGTCCGGCGCGGCCGGGGCGCTCGCCTACTTCATGCCGGCGATCGTCACCGCGTTCCAGGACACGGGGCACAGCATCAACCGGTCGCCGGAAGCCTCGATCGCCCCGCTGGCGAGCGCGTCGGCGTCCGCCTCGGCGGCCGCCACCCAACCGCCCGTCGAGGCGCCTCCCGGGCAGCCGTTCACCGTGCTCCTGCTCGGATCGGACAACGACGCCAAGTTCGGCGGCACGGTGCTCACCCAGTCGATGATCCTCGCCAGGGTCAATCCGAAGACCCGGCAGGTGGTCATGGAGTCGATCCCGCGCGACCTCTGGGTCCCGCTGTCCAGAGGGGGAACCGCCAAGATCGATGCGGCCTACGCGTACGGGGGCGCCAGCACCGCGGTGGCGACCGTCGAGGAGGACTTCGGCATCCACATCGACCACTACGCGTGGATCGGCCTGCTCGGGCTCGTGAACCTCATCAACGAGGTGGGTGGCATCGACGTCGTCGCCACCAATCCCGTGATGGACGACTTCTACCCGGCCGACCTGAGTGGCAAGAACCCGTACGCGTACGAGCGCGTGGCGGTGCTCCCCGGCCCCCAGCACATGAACGGCGTGCAGGCGCTCATGTACGTGCGTTCGCGGCACGGCGACCTGCGCAGCGACTTCGGACGCTCGCAGCGTCAGCAGCAGGTGCTGCTCGCGCTCCGAGCCAAAGCGAAGTTGCTGGGCATCGCCGACCTTCCGGACATCGCGACGGCGATGGCCAACGACTTCTCGACCGACATGACCATCAGCCAGATCGCGTCGCTGCTGCCGATCGCGAGCAGCGTGCAGCTGCAGAACGTGCGTCAGGTGATCCTCGCCTCCCCGTACACGTACGGCGCCACCGTGGGGAAGGAGGACGTGTTGATGCCGAACTGGAACCTCATCCTGCCCGAGACACACCTCTACTTTCCGCAGGTGTGAGGCGACCGGAACCATGAGGCGGGCGATCACTGTCATCCTCCTGCTGGGACTCATGGCGGGCTTCGGGTTCGGTGTGAACCGCCTCATCGCGTCGAGGAAGACGAAGATCCCGACCGAGGCAACGGTGTACAAGCCGACCGCGACGCGTCCGTCGGTGGTGCTGCCCGGCACGCTGTACCTCGCGCAGAACGGCGACATCTACCGTCTCAGCGACGGCTTCTTCACCGACCTGCATCTCTCGACGTCACCGGGGTCGTGGATGCAGCCCGCGTACGTCCCCGGCACCCAGGATCTCGTCGCGGTGCTGCGGGCCGCGGAGTACTCCAACCTCTACCTGCTCAGCAGCCAGGGGACGATCATTCGAAGGCTCAGCAACAACGCGACAACGCGTCTCGCGGCGGTGTGGCTCAACCACTGGATGTTCTGGCCCCGCTTCGGGCCCGACGGCAACACCCTCTACTACAGCTATGACCAGCCCAAGGATTCGAGCACCTACGCCGTCGATTTCAACATCTGGTCGGGGCTGCTCAACGGCAAGCTCGCCAACAAGCAGCTCAGCAACTCCAACCCGTTCACCGGTGGCGACGTCGACCCGACGCCGATGGCCAACGGCGCGGTGATGTACGCGAAGTTCGAGATCGGCAGCGGCAACGCGTACTCGCTCGTCGCGATCCAGACCAAGCCACTTGCTCAGCCGGTGACGCTGACCACGGCAGCGGAGGATTGCGGGCAGCCGGCGCCGTCACCGGACGGCACCATGGTCGCGATGGTGTGCATCGGCGGCACCGGGTTGCAGAGCTCCAAGCTCGAGGTCGCCTCGCTCAGCGGCAACAAGCTCGGACCGCTGCGCACCCTGGTGAACAACTGCCTCTGCTCCGGTCCGGCCTGGGCGCCGGACGGCAGCGGTCTCGTGTACTTCAACACCGCCGATGCCAGCGGTCACTTCGAGCTCTGGTGGATCAAGGGCGCGCTGACCGCGCTCCCGGCTTCGCCGGTGAAGGTGACCACGAACCTTGATTTCGACGCCGCATCGCCGCCGTCGTGGTCGCCGCTCGCGAGCCTCCCGGTGATGTCCCGCTAGGACGGCGCGGCCGGGACTAGTAGAAGACCTGGGCGAGCTCGTAGAGCTCGCGAGGTACGCGGCGCTGCACCGCGGCGACCTCGGCGATCGCGGCGACCTCGACCGCGCCGCCGCGCACCACCGGCATCTGACCGAACCGCCCCTCGAGCACGAGCTCGTACGCCTTGGCGCCGACGCGTGTCGCCCAGATGCGGTCGTAGGCGGACGGCGAGCCGCCGCGCTGCACGTGGCCGAGCACCGTGGCGCGGGTCTCGTGGCCGGTCCGCTCCTCGATGATCCGCGCGAGCGTCTCACCGACGCCTCGCCGGCTCAGCTGCACGTGCCCGAATGCGTCCCGTGCCCCTTCGGCTTCGTCCTTGGTCCGCACCCCCGTCATCTCGACGCCCTCGGACACGACGATGATGCTGAAGTCGCTGCCGGCCCGCCGGCGCGCCTCGAGATGCGCGACCACCTCGTCCACGGTCACGGGAAACTCGGGGATGATGATCATGTCGGCACCGCCGGCAAGGCCACCCATGACCGCGACCCATCCGGTGTCGCGCCCCATCACCTCGCAGATCATGAGCCGGTGATGGGACGTGGCGGTGGTGTGCAGGCGATCGAGCGCCTCGGTGACCACACCGACGGCGCTGTCGAAACCGATGCAGTAGTCGGTGACGTTCAGGTCGTTGTCCATGGTCTTCGGGACACCGACGACCGGGGCATTCAGCTCCGCCAGGCGAGCGGCGACGCTGAGCGTGTCATCACCACCGATCGCGATCAGCGCGTCGATGCCGTAGCGTTCGAGGTTCCGGGTGACGCTCGCGACGCCTCCCTCGATCTTGAGGGGGTTCACACGCGAGCTGCCCAGCATCGTGCCGCCGAGCGGCAGGATGCCGGAGAGGCGCGGCCGCTCCAGATTCATGACATCCCCGTCTCCGACAAGACCCGCCCACCCGTTACGGATGCCGACCAGCGTGTGGCCGGCAGCGACCGCGGGCCTGCCGATGGCGCGGATGGCCGCGTTGAGGCCCGGTGCGTCACCCCCTCCGGTCAAGACCGCGATCTTCATGCCCGCTCCTCGTGTGCGCCTCGCGAGGCTAGTTGCCGATTCCCGGGTCACCGAGGAACGACTGCTCCTCCGCGGTGCCCAGCACGACGGTGATTCCCCCGGATGATGCGCTCGCCGTGGGGATCGCCGTCGGGGTGGTCCCGGGAGTTGGCGGCGGCGGCGTCGTGACCGTCACGCCGAAGTACTCGGCGAGCCAGTCGGCGGCGAGCGTGTCCCTGCCGCCGCTGTTGTCGATGACCTGGGTCGCCACCTGTCGTCGCGCCGTGCCTCCGTTGGCGGTGACGAATCCGAGCATGTTCATGAGGGATGCCCAGCGCCCGGACGCGTTGCCGTCGCGTCCACTCGCGTCGACAAACGTGATCTTCGCGCCGTCTGCGAGCGCACCTTCGGTGGGGAACACGTCCTGCACGTAGTGGGAGATGGATTTGAAGCTCTGGTCATCCGCGTAGTAATAGGCGCCGCCGCAATGCGCCGGGTACCCGCAGCTGTACAGGAAGTTGCTGTCGTCGATGCTGATGTGCTCGACCGTTGCCGGGTTCACGCCCTGCACCAGCGAGTAGAGCGTCTCGGCGTCGCCGATCGTCAGATTGGTGAGCACGTTGTCGCCGAGCGCGTTGAGCACGTCCGGAAGCTTGCCGATGCCACCGATGCTTTCGAGCTTGGACTTCAGCGCGACGATGATCTGCTGCTGCCGCCGGCTGCGCGCGAAGTCCGATCCCTGCCCGTTGTTGCCGTGCCGTGAACGCGAGTAGATGAGCGCGGTCGCACCGTTCATGTGCTGCATCCCCGCGTTGAAGTGAATGGTCTCGTATGCGCAGTTGCCGAGGTCGCATTCGCCCGCCGGGTACTGGTTGTCGGTGAAGCCTGCCGGGACGTCGATGTTGACGCCCCCGACGGCGTCAACCGCCTGCTTGAACGCGGAGAAATCCACGCCGACGAAGTAGGTGATCCCGATGCCGAGCAGGTGCTCGAGGAGCGGATCGGCAACCGCCGCGCCCGCGTTGATCGCGCTGGCCGGGACCGGCCCCTCGCCGAGCATTCCGGCCGCGTACGCGAAGTTGATGCGCTGCTCGGTGGACACGCCTTTGCGAAGCGGGATGTTCACGAACCAGTCGCGCGGGATCGAGATCTCGGCCACCTGCGGGGGATGGTTGGCCACCGGCAGGATCGAGACCACCATGATCGAGTCGGAGAGGTAACCGCCCGAGTGCTGGACGCCTCCATAGCCGTACAGCACGAGGTTGATGCGCTCGAAATGCTGGCGCAGCTTGTCCAGGTCCGAACCGTCGCCCCCTCCCAGGACGCCCGCCACGGCGCTGAACGGGTTGGTGTGGAAGGTCTTTGCCAGCGCAAGCGACAGCCGCACGCCGTACACGCCGGCGCTCACGATCAGGACCGAGAACATGAGCACGACGGAGAGCACGACCCGCTTCCGCGTGACCCATCGCGGGAACACGTTGTATCGGGACCGGCGACGGCGGCGGGCCGAGGACCTGCTGATTGTGGCCATGGTTGAGGTGATGCTCTCGCGTTAGCGAACGGTTGTACGGAACCGCCGCGAGCAACTCGCGGGGTCCGCGCTGGGACGGGTCTCCCTGATAGGGAAACGCTGATCGGGACCTGTCGTTACCAGTGGGCGCGATCCAGAGTACCCCACGGTTCGCTGATCCGGCACCCACAGTGGCATCATCAGCGCCCATCCGCGGGATGGAGGAAGCAGGTGCGCGCACAGCAGGTCCAGGGCCTCGAGGGCCCGACCGGTCTTCGTCTGGTCGAGATCGACGACGCTGACGATTCCGGACGTGTGGTCATCGAGGTGGCCGCCGCCGGCGTGAGCTTCCCGGATCTCCTGCTCACCAAGGGCGAGTACCAGATGAAGCCCGCACTGCCCTTCGTCCCCGGTGTGGAGGTGGCGGGCCGGGTCCGTTCGGCACCGGGAAGCTCGGGTTTCAAGCCCGGCGATCGGGTCATGGCGTTCACGATGCTCGGCGGCTTCGCCGACGTCGCCCTCGCCGAGCCGGCGTTCACGCTCGCGATCCCGAGCGGCCTCACCGTCGAGGCCGCCGCCGGCTTCGTGATGAACTACCACACCGCACACTTCGCCCTGGCGCGCCGGGGACGCGTTCGCGCCGGCGAGCGGGTCGCGGTGCACGGGGCGGGCGGTGGCGTGGGGACCGCCGCGGTACAGGTCGCCCGTGGCCTGGGCGCCGAGGTGATCGCCATCGCCGCCGGACCCGAGAAGATGCACATGGCCGAGCGCGCCGGTGCCCACCGCGTCCTCGACGCCGAGGGGGACTGGGTCTCGGCGCTCCGCGCGCAGAACGACGGCCAGGGGGTCGATGCCATCGTCGATCCCGTCGGTGGCGAGCGCTTCGATCAGAGCGTGCGCTGCCTGGCGCCGCAGGGCAGGCTCATCGTCGTCGGCTTCGCCGACGGCCGGATCCCCTCGCTGCAGGTCAATCGCGTCCTGCTCCGGAACATCGACGTCGTCGGCGCGGCGTGGGGCGCCTTCCTGGCGATCGAGCCCTCGCTGTTCGCGGAGACGCAGCGCGCACTGAACGTCATGATCGGCGCCGGCAGCGTCGCGCCGATCGTCGGCGCCACATTTCCGCTGGAGGAGGCTCCCGCCGCGCTGACGCTGCTCGATCAGCGGCGCGCGAAGGGAAAGGTCGTCCTGCAGATGTAGGTCAGGACCTCAGGAGGTCGCGAGCGATGACCACCCGCTGGATCTGGCTGGTGCCCTCGTAGATCTGGGTGATCTTGGCGTCGCGCATCATGCGCTCGACCGGGTAGTCGTTCACGTAGCCGTAGCCGCCGAGGATCTGGACCGCGTCGGTGGTGACCTTCATCGCGGTGTCCGCCGCGAGGAGCTTCGCGATCGCGGCGAAGTGGGTGACCTCGGGGCTCTTGTCGTCGATGAGCTGCGACGCCCAGTAGACGAGCGCCCGCGCCGCGGCGGTCTGGGCCTCCATGTCGGCGACCATGAACTGGATCCCCTGGAAGTCGGCGATCGCCTTGCCGAACTGGCGTCGCTCCCTCGCGTACCCCACCGCGTAGTCGAGCGCCCCCTGGGCGATGCCGAGCGCCTGGGCGGCGACTCCTGGCCGGGACCGGTCGAGCACCTTCATCGCGATCCGGAAGCCGTCACCCTCCTCGCCGAGACGGTTGGCAGCCGGGATGACGACCTCGTCGAAGTGCAGCTCCGCGGTGTTGCTCCCACGGATCCCGAGCTTGCCGTGAATGGGCGTGGCGGTGAAACCCTTGAGGTGCTGCGCGTCCTCGAGGATGAAGGCGCTGACGCCCTTCGCACGCTCGGTGGGGTCGGTCTTGGCGAAGACCGTGATGGTGTCGGCGACCCCGCCCTCGGTGATCCAGATCTTGCTGCCGGTGATGACGTACTCGTCGCCATGGCGCTCGGCGCGGGTCTCCATGCCCGCAGGGTCGCTGCCCGCTCCGGGCTCGCTGAGCGCGTATGCGCTGAGCTTCGCGCCACTCGCAAGGCTGGGCAGCAGCCGCGCCTTCTGCTCCTCGGTGCCCGCGATCATCAGTGGGTAGCCACCGAGCGCCTGCACCGCGAGGATCAGCGCGCTCGTGGCGCAGACCTTGGCGATCTCCTCGATCGCGACGTTGAGCGTCAACGCGCTGCCGGACAGCCCACCGTATTCAGGCGGAAACGGGAGGGCGAAGATGTCGTGCTTGCGAAAGAGATCGACGACGTCCCATGGGAACTCACCGGTGCGGTCGATCTCGGCGGCGCGTGGCGCGATCCGATCGCGAGCGAGATCGCGCACGGTCTCGCGAATCATCAATTGTTCGTCGTTGAGACGGACGTCCATCGCGGCTGATGCTACCAATCCCGCGGCGGACGGGTCCCGAAGAGGTGGCGCGCGATCACGACGCGCTGAATCTGATTGGTGCCCTCGTAGATCTGGCATGCCTTCGCGTCGCGGAAGCGCACCGCCGCCGGGTGCTCGTCGGCGTTCGATTCGGGCGCGCAGAGATCGACCGCGGACTGCGCGACCGCGACGCACGTGTCGGTGGAATACAGCTTCGCGATCGATGCATCGAGGGTCACCCGTACCTCCCGCGTCCACCGTTGCGGCCGCGTGGCGGGTCAACTGTCGCGCCGCGGCGGTCCGCGTCTCCATGTCGGCGAGCGTCGAGAGATCGACCTCGTCCGATGAGATGCCGCGGTGGCGCCAATGCTGCAGCGTTGCGTCGATCGCCCCCTGCGCGATGCCGACCGCCTGCGCGGAGATGCCCACACGGCCGCTGTCCAGCGCGGACATCGCGACGGCGAATCCGTCGCCCTCGTCACCGAGGCGGTTCGCTGCCGGAACGCGCACGCCGTCGAGCACCAGCTCCGCCGTCCACGAACCGTGCAGCCCCATCTTGCCGAGCGGCGTCCCGGCACGGACCCCGCTCCATGATGCCTCGACGAGGAACGCGCTGACACCGCGCTTGCCATGGCCGGTGCGCGCCATCACGACGTACAGGTCGGCGTCGCCGCCGTTCGTGATGAACGCCTTGGAGCCGCTGATCACATAGGCGTCGCCGTCATGCGTCGCCCGTGTGTGCAGCCCCGCCGCGTCGCTGCCGCCGTGAGCCTCCGTGAGCGCGAAGCCTGCGAGCCATGCGCCCGAGGCAAGCCGCGGGAGATAGGTCGACTTCTGGTCGTCATTGCCAAAAACAAGCAGCGGCTCCGTGCCGACGGAGAGATGCACATCGAGGATGACCGAGCTGCTCGCGTCCACGCGCGCGACCGCTTCGACGAGCTCGACGAAATCGCGATGGTTCCCGCCGGCGCCGCCGTACGCGACCGGCGTCAGCAGCCCGGCGAGACCGGCCTCGCCCGCAGCCTCGACGATGCGCTTCGGCGACGGTCCCGCGCCGCGAGCCATCGCCGGGGCGATCGGCCTGACGACGTCGCGAACGAACCCCTCGATGTTCCTCGCGAGCGCGGTCCGGTCGATGTCAGTCGGCACGAACGAGTGTCGCTTCGCCTTGCGCGATGCCGCTGCAGATGCCCGCCGCACCATAGCCGCCGCCGCGGCGGCGCAGCTCGTACAGCAGGGTCATGAGGATGCGGGCACCGCTCGCGCCGATCGGATGCCCGACGGCGATCGCGCCGCCCTTCACGTTGACCCGGTCGGGGTCCACCTCGAGCATGCGGGTGCTCGTGATCGCGACCGCGGCGAAGGCCTCGTTGATCTCCACCACCTCGAGCTTCCCCGTGTCGACCTCGCCATGCGACTTGCGAAGCGCCGCCTCGATCGCGAGCGCGGGGACCGTCGCCAGGTACGGGTGCTCCGCCGCGGACTCGCCATACGTCAACCACGTCCCGAGCGGCGTGAGCCCTTCAGCGCGCGCCCGCTCGGCGCTCATCAGCAGGACAGCGGTCGCGCCGTCGTTCATGCCCGGCGCGTTGCCCGCGGTGATGGTGGAACCCTCACCGAAGGCGCCCCGCAGCGTCGCGAGCTTTTCGAGCGTCGTGTCGGGGCGCGGCTGCTCGTCGCGCTCAACGCTCGCGCCGTTCACCGCCACCGGGACGATCTCGTCTGCGAACCGGCCGGCCGCGAGCGCCTCCTGGTATCGCGTCTGCGAGCGAAGTGCCCACGCATCCTGCTCGGCCCGGCTCACGCCGAGCTCCGCCGCCACCTCGCTCCCGTGCACGCCCATGAGCACGCCGTCGACCGGGCAGCAGAGCCCGTCGCGCATCATGCTGTCGACCGCGACGCGGTCGCCGAAGCGGCTGCCGAAGCGCTGATCCTCGAGGAGGTACGGCGAGCGCGACATCGATTCCATGCCGCCCGCGACGACGACGTCCGCCTCGCCGGCACGGATCAGGAGCGCGCCCAGGTTCACGGCCTTGAGCGCGCTCGCGCAGACCTTGTTCACCGTGAACGACGACACTGTCGCGGGAAGCCCGGCGCGCAACCCTGCCTGGCGCGCGGGCACCTGCCCCTGGCCGGCGGCGAGCACCGTTCCCATGATCAGCTGATCCACCGCGCCGGCATCCGTCCCGGTCCGGTTCAGCACCTCTCGGATCACGCGAGCGCCGAGGTCGACGGCCGGGACCGGCGCGAGCCCGCCGCCAAGCTTGCCGAACGGCGTGCGCGCCGCCGCGACGATCACCGCATCAGTTGCCACGATCACCTTCCAACACCTCGAACGGCCGGAGCAGGTGGCGAGCGATGAGGATGCGCTGCACCTCGCTCGTCCCCTCGCCGATCTCGTTGACCTTCACGTCACGGTAGAAGCGCGCGACCGGGCGAGTCCTCCATGAAGCCGGCACCACCGTGGATCTGCACCGCCTGGCCCGCACACGCCGTGGCGACCTCCGACGCGTAGAGCTTGGCCATCGATGCGTACGGCGCCGCGCTCCTCCCGGCGTCGATCGCCGACGCCGCCTTCCAGGTCATCAGCCGGGCGAGCTCGATCTGCGTGCCCATGTCGGCGAGCTTGAACTGCGTCGCCTGGAACGTCGCGATCGGCACGCCGAACTGATGGCGCGCCGCCGAATACGCGAGCGATGCGTCGAGGCACGCCTGGGCCACCCCGACGGAGAGCGCCGCGATGGCCACCCGGCCGCCCTCGAGGATCTGCAGGAACTGGGTCAGCCCACCTCCCTGCTCGCCGACGAGGTTCCCGGCCGGGACCCGGCAGTCGTGAAAGGTCAGCTCACGGGTGTCCGACGCGTGCCATCCGAGCTTCCGGTACTTGGGCGCCTGCGTGTAGCCGGGGGTGCCCTGCTCGACGGCGATGGCGCTGATCTCCTTGTGCCCGTTGTGCATCCCCGTGACCGCGGTCAGCGTCACCCCGGCGCTGATATCGGTGCCGGCGTTCGTGATGAACGCCTTGCGCCCGTTGATGACCCACTCGTCGCCGTCACGGACCGCCCTGGTCAGCGTGCCGGCGGCGTCGGACCCGGCGTCCGGTTCGGTGAGCCCGAACGCCCAGAGGCGTTCCCCCGCCATGAGCGGGCCCAGCCAGCGCTGCTGCTGCTCCCGGGAGCCGAACTGCGCGATCGGCGAGATCCCGAGCGACACCGCCGCTTCCAGCGTGATCGCGCAGCTCGCATCCGCTCGAGCGATCTCCTCCATTGCGATGCAGTAGGACAGGAAGTCGCCTCCCGCGCCGCCGATCTCCTCGGGAAACGGGAGCGCGAAGAGCCCGAGCCGGGCCATCCCCGCGACGAGGTCGTAGGGGAACTCTCCGGTGCTGTCGTAATGGGCTGCGCGGGGGGCGATCTCCGTCTGAGCGAAGTCGCGCACCACGTCCCGAATGTGACGCTGCTCGTCACTCAGATCGAAGTTCACGTGTGCCTAACGGTAGCGCGGCGGACGGCGGTCAAGCCCACGCCTCGGCGGCGTGGCCAGCGCCGGTGTAAAGGACACTTGACATAGCCCACGGGTGTCAAGTAGGCTTGACACATGGACAACAGCATCCGGGAGCTCAGGGCAGCCCGTGGACTGTCGCAAGGGCAACTCGGTGACGCGCTCGGGGTCTCGCGGCAGACGATCAATGCCATCGAGACCGAGCGCTACACCCCGTCCCTTCCGCTCGCCATCGGCCTGGCCCGGTTCTTCGGCACCACGGTGGAGGACATGTTCCATGTCGACGAGAACGGACGGCGGGCGTGACGTGATGCACTCGAAGTGGACGGTCCCGATCTTCAGCGTCGCCGCCGGCCTGGTGATGCTCGGCGCGAATGCCGTGGGCCACCAGCTCGTGTGGGGCTTCTGGAGCCTGGGCGTCATGTCCGCGTTCGGCTTGGCGGTGCTCCTCGGTGGCAGGAGCGAGACCGTCCGTGGTCTCCGCGGCGACGGCCGGGACGAACGCTTCGCCATGCTCGATCTCCGGGCGACGGCATACACGGGTTTGGCCTTGATCATCGCGATCCTGGTTGCCTTCGTCGTGACGGTGGCGCGGGGCGGCAGCGGCGAACCGTACGACTGGCTCGGCGCGATCGGCGGCCTGGCGTACGTCGGCTCGGTGGTCGTGCTCCGCGTCCGGAGCTAGGAGCGACGGGAGGTCAGCCGGCGCGGGCCGCGAGCTTCGCCGCGGTCAACCGCACAACGTCCTCGATGGTGTCGGCGATCGCGGCGCCGGCGCCGGTGAGCGCGTCGATCTTGCTCTGGGCGGTGCCCGTGTTCCCGCTGATGATCGCCCCGGCGTGGCCCATGCGCTTGCCGGGGGGGGCCGTGCGCCCGGAGATGAAGGCCACCACGGGCTTGTCGAACCCGGTGTCGCGGATCCAGGCCGCCGCGGTCTCCTCATCCGAGCCACCGATCTCGCCGATGAGCACCACCGCTCGGGTGTCGGGGTCCCTCGCGAAGAGTTCGAGCACGTCGGGGAAGCTCAGTCCCATCACCGGGTCGCCTCCGATCCCGACTGAGGTGGTCTGGCCCATGCCCGCCTCGCCGAGACCCTGGATCACCTCATAGGTGAGCGTCCCGCTGCGGCCGACGATGCCGACGGGGCCAGGCCGGTTGATGTGGTTGGGGATGATCCCGACCTTGCACTGCTCCGGCGTGACGATCCCGGGGCAGTTCGCGCCGAGCAGGCGGCGCCCGGTCCTCAACACCACCTCTCGGGCGCGGATCATGTCCTGGACCGGGATGCCCTCGGTGATGCACACGGTGAGCGCCACGCCGGCGACGGCGGCCTCCATGATCGCGTCAGCGGCGAATGCGGGCGGCACGAAGACGCCGGCAACGTCGGCCCCGGTCGCGGCCACCGCGTCCGCCACGGTGTCGAAGATCGGCACCCCGTCCTGATCGGTGCCGCCCTTGCCGGGCGAGACCCCGGCGACGACGTTGGTGCCGAACGCGCGCATCTGCGCGGTGTGGAAGCTCCCCTCGCGCCCGGTGATGCCCTGGATGACGACGCGGCTGCTGCGGTCGACCAGGACGCTCACGACGGCTGCTCCCGAGTTAGCGCGACGATCGCTGCTGCGGCCTCGGTGGCGTTCTTGCCGGGGACGATGCCGGCCTCCTGCAGCAGCCGCCGTCCCTCCTCCTCCATCGTGCCGGTCATGCGCACCACGAGTGGCTTCGTGATGTGCAACTGATCGCGGGCGGCGATGATCCCGCGCGCAACCTCGTCGCCCCGCGTGATGCCGCCGAAGACGTTGATGAACACCCCGCGCACCTTCGGATCGAGGAGCACCATCTCGAGGGCGTTGCGCACGCGCTCCGCGCTCGCGCCGCCGCCGATGTCGAGGAAGTTGGCGGGCTCGCCGCCGTGCTGCTTCACGAGATCCAGCGTGTTCATGGTCAGACCGGCTCCGTTGCCGATGCATCCGACGTCGCCGTCGAGGTGCACGTACGTGAGCCCGCGCCGGCGCGCCTCGACCTCGAATGGATCGTCCCCGGTGCGACCGTCGTCGCCCGTCTCGTCGCGAGCCAGCTCCTCGGCGATGTCGGCGTGGCGGAAATGGGCGTTCTCGTCGATCTCCAGCTTGCCGTCCGCGGCGACGAGCGCTCCCTGGGGAGTCAGGACCAGCGGGTTGATCTCGCACGTGAGCGCATCGAGCGAGGTCGCGACCCCGTAGAGGCGCGTGGTCATCGCCACCAGTCCGCTGACGAGCTTCGCCGCCTGATCACGCAGGTTCGAGGCGTGAGCCAGGCCCTCAAAAGCGAGCCGGCGGATCTCGAAGGGCATCGGTCCCGCGAACGGGTCCGGCCACAGCTTCGCGATTCGCTCCGGGGCCTCCTCCGCGACCTGCTCGATCTCCATCCCGCCTGCCGCGGAGAAGATCACCACGAGCCGGCGCCGGTCGCGGTCGAGCGTGATGCCGAGATACAGCTCGGCGGCGATCTCGAGTCCCGTCTCACACCAGACGCTGCGCACCGGGTAGCCGCGGATGTCCATCGCGAGGATGCGCGCCGCCTCACGATGCGCCTCCTCGGGTGTGTCGACCACCGCGATGCCGCCCGCCTTGCCACGCCCGCCGATCGGAACCTGCGCCTTGACGGCCACCCGACCCAGCTCGCGCGCAGCGGCGGCCGCCTCGTCGGGCGTCCGGGCAAGGCGCCCCGGCGGGACGGCGATGCCCGCGGCGGCGAACCGTTGCTTCGCCTGGTACTCGAGAAGCTTCATCGGCGCGCCAGTCTAGAGAAGGGGTGACGCGTCATCCCCGCGGAGCCGCCCGGTCGAGTTCAGCGAGGTCCGACGGGCTCGGGCGCCAGCGACCGGCCCGTGCGTTCGCCTGCACCTGCTCCGGCGACATCGCGCCGGCGATGATCGGAGAGGACCTGTTGCTGCGCGGCGAGGCCTCCGATGGCGACGTCGAGCAGCGAGATGTCGCGCGCTCGAGCGAATGCCTCGAGCGCTTCGACGACGTCGAAGTTGTGGTCGGTCAGCAGGGACGCCGCCCCTCCCGGCGCCTGCGCGAGCCGGCTGCCGGGCGCAGGGCCCTGGCCCCTGCGGTGCTTGCCGGTGAGCAGTCCGCTCGCCAGCGGGCTGAAGGGGATCAATCCGTTGTCGAAGTGCGCGCAGGCGGGGACCACCTCATGCTCGACCGATCGATCGAGCAGGCTGTATCGGTTCTGAGCGGTGACGAAGCGCGTGAGTCCCCTGGTGCGCGAGGTCCAGTCGGCGTCGGCGATCTGCCAGCCGTCGAGATTCGACGATCCCGCGTAGCGGATCTTGCCCTCGCTCACGAGCTCGGTGAGTGTCTGCAGGGTGTCCTCGATCGGCGTCTCGGGATCGGGCACGTGCATCTGATAGAGGTCGATGCGGTCGGTGCCGAGACGTCGCAGGCTGTTCTCGACCGCGATGCGGATCCAGCGCGGCGAAGCACCGCTGCGTCCTTCGCCACCCATGTGGTGGCCGAACTTCGTGGCGATCACCGCCTCGTCGCGGCGGCCGTTCAGCGCCGCGCCGAGCATCTCTTCGCTCAGGCCACCCCCGTACACGTCGGCGGTGTCGAAGAACGTGATGCCCTCGTCCAGCGCGGCGTGCACCACGCGCGCCGCCCCATCGGTGTCGAGCCGGCGACCGAAGTTGTTGGTGCCGAGACCGACGACGGTGACCCGCAGCCCGTCGGCGCCGAGTGGTCGAGTCTCGAGGTCACTCACGCTCGACAGAGTACGCAAACGCTTCATCTGCGCAGCGCCTGGGGCTGGTAGGCTGACCGGCGGTGGCCAGACGCGTCACGGCTCCTCCGTCACACGAAGGTTCGGCGCCCGAGCCGGTCCAGCCTCATGCCGGGGCGGCTGCCGACCGCGCCGTGGATCCGCAGGTGCTTGCGCATCGCGAGGTGAGGACGGTCATCTCGGTTCGGACGCTCGTGACCGCGGCGCTGATCGTCCTCGGCGTGGTCGCGCTCGTGGCGTTTCTCTCGAGCATCATCGGCATCGTCCTCGTGGTGCTCGTGGCGATCGTCTTCGCGGAGGGCATCCGCCCGCTCGTCGCCGATCTGCGCCGCCGCCGCATCCCGACGCCCGCGGGCATCCTGATCGTGTACGTGGCGCTGCTCGCATTGATCGCGCTCATGGTCGTGCTCCTCGTGCAGCCGATCATCAGTGAAGCCCAGTCCCTCGCTTCGCATTTCCCGACGTATCAGCGCGAGTTTCTGAAGTGGTTCACCAACCTGGAGAAACAGCTCCATTTCAACGTCGACGTGACCAAGCAGGTGAGCAGCTTCCTCGGGGCGACGCAGCAGATCCTCTTCGCGATCGGCGGGACGATCTTCAGCATCATCGTGGACTTCGTGCTGGTGCTCGTCGTCGGTTTCCTCTGGCTGATGAGCAGCGACCGCCTCAAGGCGTTCACCGTCGACCTCTTCCCCGAGGCCCATCACGACCTCGTCGTCGACATCTTTCGCGAGATGGGATTCCGCATGGGTGGATTCCTCCGGGCGGTGGCGATCAACAGCGTTGCGGTCGGGCTCGTCGTCGGGGTGGCGTGCACCATCCTGGGCCTCCCCGATCCGGTCATCCTTGGCATCTTCGCCGGGCTCACGGCGGCGATCCCCATGGTGGGCGGGATCGTGGGTGTGATTCCGGCGGTGCTGCTCGGCTTCACGGTCAGCCCCGAGTACCCGATCCTCGTGCTCGCCGTCCTGCTGGTCATCCAGCTCGTGGACGCGAACACCGTCGTGCCGATGGTGATGAACCGCGTCGTGTCGCTGCCAGCACTCGGAGTGGTGCTCGCGCTCCTCGTCGGTGGTGCGCTCCAGGGGCTGATCGGCGCCCTCCTCGCGGTGCCGGTGGCGGCGGCACTGCAGGTCCTCGTGGTTCGAGCCGCGGTGCCGGCGATCCACCACGCCCAGGGCCGCACCGACAAGGCGTACGCGGCCGCCTACGTCCCGCTGTCGGCGTCCCTGAAGGACTCCGCGCCCCGCACCGGCGGCCGGCGAGTCAACCCCCGCTGAGATCTCGAGGCGGTCGCCCATCGGCCGCCCTGCTCCGCCCGGGTCAGGAGCCGTCGTTCAGAGTGGGATGTTGCCGTGCTTGCGACGCGGCTTCTGCACCTGCTTGTTCTTCGCCATGCGCAGCGCGCTGATCAGGGCGCTGCGCGTCTGGCGCGGCTCGATGACGTCGTCGATGTATCCGCGCTCGGCGGCGTAATACGGGTTGGCGAACTGCTCGCGGTACTCCTCGATGAGCTCCTGCGAGCGCTGCACCGGGTCCGCCGCCCGCGCGATCTCATTCTTGAAGATGACGCTCACCGCACCCTGCGGGCCCATGACCGCGATCTCCGCAGTCGGCCATGCAACGTTGAAGTCGGCACGGATGTGCTTGGAGCACATGACGTCGTAGGCGCCGCCGTACGCCTTGCGCGTGATCACGGTGAGCTTCGGAACCGTCGCCTCGCAGTACGCGTAGAGCAGCTTCGCGCCGTGCCGGATGATGCCGCCGTACTCCTGGTCGGTGCCGGGCAGGAACCCCGGCACGTCGACGAAGGTCACGAGCGGCACGTTGAATGCGTCGCAGAAGCGCACGAACCGGGCGGCCTTGTTCGACGCGGCGATATCGAGCGCCCCGGCGAGCACGCGCGGCTGGTTGCCGACGACGCCGACGGGGTGCCCGTCGAGCCTCGCGAACCCGCAGATGATGTTCTCCGCCTGGAGGGCCATCACCTCGAGGAACTTGCCGTCATCGACGACGCGCGTGACCACGCCGCGCATGTCGTAGGGCTGATTGGGGTTGTCGGGGATGATGGTCTGAAGGCCGGGATCCTCGCGATGCGGATCGTCGAGCGTGGGCCGGTACGGCGGCTGCTCCGCGTTGCTCGCGGGCAGATACGCGAGCAGCTCGCGGATCTGTGCGAATGCGTCGTCCTCGGTGTCGGCGATGAAATGCGCCACACCGCTGCGCTGGTTGTGCACCTCCGAGCCACCGAGCTGCTCGAAGTTGACCTGCTCACCGGTTGTCACCTTGATGACGTCGGGACCGGTGATGAACATGTACCCGATCTTGCGCACCATGAAGATGAAGTCGGTCATCGCCGGCGAGTACACGGCGCCGCCGGTGCACGGTCCGACGATGAGTGAGAGCTGCGGGATGACACCGCTCGCCTCGACGTTGCGATAGAAGATCTCCGCGTATCCGGCAAGCGACACGACGCCTTCCTGGATGCGCGCCCCGCCCGAGTCGTTGATCCCGATGCACGGGCACCCGCTCCGTTGCGCGAGATCCATGATCTTGGTCACCTTCTCCGCGAACACCTCGCCGAGCGAGCCACCGAAGACCGACGCGTCGTGGCTGAAGATGAAGACCTGCCTGCCGTCGATCGTGCCCCAGCCCGTGACCACACCGTCGCCGCGGATCCTGCGTTCCTCCATCCCGAAGCTCGTGGTCCGGTGCATCGCGAAGACGTCGATCTCGGTGAACGAGCCCGCGTCGAGCAGCCGTTCGATGCGCTCGCGCGCGGTGAGCTTCTTCTTGGCGTGCTGCGAGCGCTGCGCGGCGCCCCCGCGGTGGATCGCGTCGTACCGGCGCTTGCGCAGCATGTTGATCTTGCGCTCGGTGCCGCCGCTCGATCCGCTCGACGACGCCCCGTCAGCATCTGCGGCTTCGAGCGGTTCCGTGCCGTCGATCGGGGTCGAGTTGTCCGCGTCGACGGGCTGAGCGTCCTTGCGCGCCTGTCTGGTCACGGCGTCAGGCTACTCGCCTCATACCGCGACCTGCGGATGGTAGACACCGAACACATCGCGCAACGCGCCGCAGACCTCGCCGACGGTCGCGTGGGCGGCGAGCGCGTCACGCATCAACGGCAGCAGGTTGTCGGTGCCCTCGGCGCCGTGATGCAGCGCGTCAAGCGCCCGGGTCACCGCCGCCGACGAGCGCTTCGCCCGCATCTCGTCCAGGCGTTCGATCTGCTCCGCCTCGAGCCCGGCGTCGATGCGGAGGATCTCCACGTGGCGTTGCGACGTCTCGGTGAAGCTGTTCACGCCGACGATGACGCGATCGCCTGCCTCGACCTGGCGCTGGTACCGGTAGGCGGAATCCTGGATCTGCTGCTGGTAAAAGCCTGCTTCGATCGCCGCGACGGCGCCGCCGAGGTCGGCGACGCGACCCATCAGGGTTCGCGATTCCGCCATGAGCGCTTCGGTGAGCGACTCGACCAGGTGGGATCCTCCGAGAGGATCGGTGACGTTGGCCGCGCCCGACTCGTGCCCCACCACCTGTTGCGTTCGCAGCGCGATCTCGACGGCCTGCTCGGACGGGAGGGCGAGCGCCTCATCGAAGCTGTTGGTGTGCAGCGACTGCGTTCCACCGCATATCGCGGCGAGCGCCTGCAGCGCAACGCGAACGACGTTGTTGAGCGGTTGCTGCGCGGTGAGCGACGCGCCGCTCGTCTGCGCGTGGAAGCGCATGTGCAGGCTGCGCTCGTTGCGCGCACCAAACTGGTCACGCATCACCTCCGCCCAGAGTGCGCGTGCCGCGCGGAACTTGGCGACCTCCTCGAAGAAATCGTTGCTGACATTGAAGAAGAAGCTCAACCTCGGCGCGAAGTCGTCGATGTGGAGCCCGGAATCGAGCGCCGCCTGCACGTACGCGATCCCGTTGCACAGCGTGAAGGCGATCTCCTGGGGTGCGGTGGCCCCCGCCTCGCGAATGTGATACCCGCTGATGCTGATCGTGTTCCAGTGGGGCAGGTGCTCAGCGCAGTACGCGAAGGTGTCGGTGACCAGCCGCATCGACGGCCGCGGTGGATAGATGTACGTCCCGCGGGCCGCGTACTCCTTGAGGATGTCGTTCTGGATCGTTCCCCCGAGCGAGGCGGCGGCGATGCCCTTGCCCGCGGCGGTCAGCTCGTAGAGGAGCAGCAACACCGACGCCGGCGCGTTGATCGTCATCGACGTGGTCACCCGGTCCTGCGGGATCCCGCGCATGAGCAGCTCCATGTCGTCGAGCGAGTCGATGGCGACACCCACCTTGCCCACCTCGCCGTGCGCCATCGGGTCGTCGCTGTCGTACCCCATCTGCGTCGGCAGGTCGAAGGCGACCGACAGCCCGCTCTGCCCGGCACGCAGCAGGTAGTGGAAGCGCTCGTTGGTCTGTTCCGCGCTCCCGAAGCCGGCGTACTGCCGCATCGTCCAGAGCCGTGAGCGGTACCCGTCGGCCCGGATCCCCCGGGTGAAGGGGAACTCGCCGGGCGGCGGCCAGTCCTCCTGATGCTCAGCGTAGAAGCGCTCGAGCGGCAGCCCCGACTCCGTCTCTGCGCGAAGGTCGGGAGCGCCCGGACCGTCGGTCATCCGTGCTGCCCGGCCTGCGCTCCGTCCGGCTGACAGAGTTCGATGAGCACGCCGTTGGCCGCCGAGGGGTGCAGGAACGCCACGAGCCGGCCGCCCGCGCCGCGCCGTGGGCACGTGTCGATGAGCTCGAGACCGAGGTCCGCACAGCGATCGAGGCTTGCCTGGACATCGTCGACGCCGTAGGCGACGTGATGGAGGCCGGGCCCCCGCTTCTCGAGGAAGCGGGCGATCCTCGAACTCGGGGCCGGTGCTGCCCAGGAGCTCGATCCGCGACTCACCCACCTCGAACATGACCGCCTCGATGCCGTCGGACCCCACCTCCTGGCGGTGCGACGGCGCGCCCCCCGTCAGCCGCTCGTACAAGGCGACCGCGGCGTCGAGGTCGGCGACCGCGATGCCCACGTGGTCGATCTTCGTGAACATGGTCGCCATGGTCGGCCGAGTATAGGAAGCAATACGGCAACGCCGCGTTCGCGTCCTCGAATCGGGTGCTAGCTTGCCCGCCGTGAGAACCCGTCGCGCGGTCGCCATCGCCGCCGGTGTCAGCACCGTCCTCCTCGCGTACTACCTGATCTCGTGGGCCCAGGTGACGCCGGCTCGCGAGCGGGGGAGCGATTTCTCCGCCTCGTACGTGGCGGCCCTGCTGCTGAGGGGCGGCGACGGTTCGGCCCTCTACAACCAGCAGGTGGAGCACGCGCGCCACCTCACGCTGCTCCCCGCGGGCACCATCATCAATCTTCCCTTCATCACCCCACCCACCTCGGCGCTGCTCGCCCTGCCCTTCACGGCGCTTGACCCAGGGACCGCGTTTCGCGCCTGGTCACTCCTCGAGCTCGTCCTGCTGGCGCTCGCGGTGTGGATCGCGATCCGGGCCGGTCCGTGGCCGGAGCGGCGCGAGCCGGGCGGCCGGTTCTCCATCCTGCTCATGGCGATCGCCGGCGGTGGCACGTTCGCCTTCCTCCTCCTCGGCCAGATCGACGCGATCCCCGCGCTCGGCCTCGCCGCCGCCTATGCCGCATGGCGCAACGGACGATCCGCGACCGGCGGGTTCTGGCTCGGTTGTGCGTTCGCGGCCACCAAGCCCCACCTCGCGGTGGGCCTTGCCGTCTGGCTCATCGCTCGCCGCGACTGGCGTGCCCTCGCGGGAGCGCTCGCCGGCTGCGCGGTCGTGGCCGCCGTCTCCTTCGCCCTGGTCGGGCCGGCCGGCGTGAGCGGCTTCATCTCCGCGCTCGGCTTCGCCTACGGGAACACCCCGGGCTCGAGCACGCTTGGCCTTCCCGGCCTCGTCACCTCGTGGCTCGGCGGCGGAGCGGCGGCGGGGGCGATCGGTCTGACCGGGTCCGTGGCGGCGCTGGTGGGATGCGCGCTGCTCGGCTCGCGCTCGAGGCGCGGCGGCGCACTCGAGGTGTCGCTCGCGGGTGCCGCGGCGCTGTCGCTCGTCGCCTCCCCCCACCTGCTGCCGCACGATCTGGTGATCCTGGCCCCTGCCTTCGCCTGGTGCGCCGCACGGGCCGCCGCGGCGGACCTGTCGTCGTGGCCGGGTGCCGTCTCACTCCGAGTGGTCGCCGCCTGGGCCATCCTCGGGGTCGTCACCTTCATGGACACCGGCAACGCCGCGCCGGCTCCGCCGGGACGTCTCGTCCCGCTGGCGCTGCTCGGAATCGGAGTGACCGCCGTCGTCCTCTCCGGCTCAGCGACCCCGGCGGGGAGTCGCACCCGGGTGGCGCTCGCTCAGTCGGGGGGTGGAAGCGGCGCCGGCGGATCCACCGCGTAGTCGTAGAACCCGCGCCCGCTCTTGCGGCCGAGCCGGCCGGCGGCGACCATGCGCTCGAGGATCGCCACCGTGGCGACGTCACCCGGGGCGGCCTCACGCTCCATGCGGTCCTTGCGTACGCCGAGCACCGTGTCGAGACCGGAGAAGTCGGAGAGCTGGAACGGGCCCATCGGCCAGTTGAGCCCGCGCCTGACCGCGATGTCGATGTCCTCGGCGGACGCGACGGCCCCGTCAAGGAGGGCGAAGGCCTCGCGCGACGCGGCACCGAGGATTCGATTGACGATGAAGCCGTCGATCTCCTTCTCCACGACGATCGGCGTGCGGCCCATCCGGTGCGACCATGCGACCGCTCGAGCGCAGGTCTCGTCGGAGGTGGCAGGGCCGCGAACGACCTCGCAGAGGTCCATCACGAGCACGGGATGGAAGAAGTGCATGTTGCAGCACCGGTCGGCGCGCCCCGTCGCATCCGCCAGCCGCGACACCACGATGTTGCTCGAGTTGGTCGCGATCCCCGCCTGCGGCGGGAGGTGGGCGTCGAGCGCCGCGAAGATCTCGCGCTTCACCGCGGCGTTCTCGACGACCGCCTCGATCGCCCATGCCGAGCCCGCTGCCGCCGCCGCGAGGTCCGCGACCGGCGTGACCCGGCCCGCGGCCGCGTCGGCCGCCTGCGGCTCGAGCTTTCCCTTGTCGACGCGGCGCTCGAGCCATTCCAGGTTTGACGCCATGGCGTGCTGGAGTTGCTGCGCGTTGACGTCGACCAGCGCCACGTCGACGCCGTGGAGCGCCGCCTGCTGCGCGATCTGAGCGCCCATGGTGCCGGCGCCCACGACGAGCAGCTGCCCCTCCGCGCCCTCCGCGAGCGCTGGCACCGTCATCCGGTCAGGACTCGTCGGGCCAGCGGACGTTGAGCCGCGTGGTGCACTCGGTCAACTCCTGGGACGCCTTCGTGTAGCGCACGATCGTCGGGAAGTCGCCCTTCAGCTTGAGCCGCCCGAGCATGATGCCCTTGGTGGCGTCCAGCTCCTTCTGGGCGACCTGCTTCCATCTCGAGTACGCGCCGGTGAGCACGAACTTCGCCTGCTGCGCATCCTCTCGGGTTCCCACCCTGACATCGCGAGCCTCGCCGTGCCAGAGGTCGAGGAACACGCCGCGGTCCTCGGGGAAGTTCTTGTCCGGCTCGGCGAGCACGACCAGCCCGACCGTTCCCTCCCAGCCGGCGGCGGCCTGCTTGTACACGGACGATTTGTTGATCTCTTCCTTGAACGCGGCGGCCCATTCCGGGCTGTACGCGTCGTAGATGACGTCGGTCTCTGCCACGGCGATTACCTCCTGAAGCGAGTGTACCCAGCGTTGCCGGGACCCAAGTGTGCCCTCACGACCTGCTCGCGTGCTCCGGCAAGCTCGTTCGTCAGCCGTGCGACGGCTCGGCCAGGGACCGTGCCACGTAGACCGCAACGTCGTCGACGGCAAGGGTGTCCCCGATCTGCTTCGCCGAGATCCCTTCGTCGAACATGGTCAGGCAGAACGGGCAGGCGGTCGCGACCTTGGTGGCGTGCGTGTCCACCGCCTGGTCGACCCTGCGGTGGTTGACCCGGGGCTGATCCTCCTCCATCCACATCCGGCCTCCGCCGGCACCGCAGCACATCCCCTCGTTCTTGCTGCGTGCCATCTCCACCACGCGCAGGCCCGGGATCCGCTCGAGGATGTCCCGCGGCGGCGCGAAGATGTCGTTCCAGCGTCCCAGGTAGCACGAGTCGTGGTAGGTGATCGTGTCGTCCTGCGCCTTTGCGGGATCGAGCGTGATGCGTCCTTCCTTGAGCAGGCGGTCGATGAGCTGCGTGTGGTGGATGACCTCGTACTCGCCGCCGAAGTCCTTGTACTCGTTGGCGAACGTGTTGAAGCAGTGCGGGCACGACGCGATGATCTTGCGAACGTTGTGCTTCTTCAGCACCTCGACGTTCTCCTTGGCGCGCTCCTGGAACAGGTACTCGTTGCCGATGCGTCGCGCGGGATCGCCCGTGCACTTCTCCTCGGTGCCGAGGATGGCGAAGTCGACCCCGGCCGCCTGGAGGATCTTCGCGAGTGCTGCGGCGATCGTCTTCGCACGATCGTCGAAGGATGCCGCGCAGCCGACCCAGTAGAGGTACTCGGCATCGGGCTTGTCGGCCGCGAACGAGATCCCGAGGTCCTTCGCCCAATCCGCGCGCGACTGATGCGACAGCCCGTACGGGTTGGCGACGTTCTCGATGTTGCGCAACGCCGCCTCGGCCTGTTTGGGCATGCGCGATTCGTCGAGCACCAGGTGACGGCGCATGTCCATGATCTTCGGAACGTGCTCGATGAGCACCGGGCACTGATCCATGCACGCGCCACAGGTCGTGCACGACCACAGCGTCTCCTCGAGGATGGTGCCGCCGATGAGCGGGCGCATCGCGCCGTCTGGGACCGCCGTCGCGACCTGATCCGGGGAGAGCCACGACGGCTGGAAGTGCCCGGGAACGTCGTGCGCCGCGCCGGGATGGTGGTCACCGCTGGTCCACATCACGGCGCTGCCGTCCGCGACATCGCCCGCGGAGCCCTGCGCCACGTGTGCGTCGTGCTTCGTCGCGCCGTACCCGCCCGCGAGATTCTCGTAGGCGAGATCGCGAAGATCGGTGATGAGCGTCTTCGGTGAAAGCGGTTTGCCGGTGTTGTACGCGGGACAGTGCGTCTGGCACCGGCCGCACTCCGTGCAGGTGTACAGGTCGAGCATGTCCTTCCACGAGAAGTGCTCGAGCGCGCCCGCGCCGAAGTGCTGATCCGCCTCGTTCTCGGCGTTCATCACCGCATCGATGTCGATCGAGCGCAGCGCTCCCTTCGGCCGCTCGTTCTTCAGGAGCACGTTGGGAATCGACGTGATGATGTGGAGATGCTTGCTGTACCCGAGGTAGACGAGGAATCCGAAGACCAGCATCAGGTGCGCCCAGAAGAAGATCGACTGGATGACGATCAGCGCGTCGCTTCCCGAGCCGAGGGGCCGGAAGATGCTCGAGAGTGCCGACGCGATCGGGCGCCACTGCCCGAGGGCCTCCGGCGCGCCCTCGGCGATCCGCGCCGCGTAGTTCAGCTCCATGCAGACGAGCAGCACCGCGATCCAGCCCAGGATGAGGATGGCATCGCGGCGGTGACTGCCCCGGAATCGCGTGGGGTTGATCACGAGCCGGTTGAACAGCGCCATCGCGATCCCGCAGATGACCACGAAGAAGAACAGGTCCTGCAGGAAGGCGATCGCTCCGCTGCCCGGGAGCTCGTCGAAGCGGAATCCCTGCCAGAGCCCCTCGACGATCCCCTGCGCGATCGCGGTGAGCAGCACCACGAATCCCCAGAAGATGAACGCGTGGAGCACGCCGGCGAACGGCCAGCGGAGCAGACGCCCCTGCGCGACCACGTACACGAAGAACGCGCGCACGCGCGCGGCCGGATGGTCGGTGCGACGCTCCGAGCGCTTGGTGCGCCGCATCTCGCCGAAGAGCTTTCTCCAGCGAAGTGCGCTCGCACCGAGGGACAACCCCGCGATGAGGACCATCGCGATCGGGCTGAGGATCACGGTGACCCCCGCCGAGATCAGCGTCCCTTCCACGCTGCCTCCCGCTTCTGGAGGAACGCCGAGATCCCCTCGGCGGCGTCCTCGGTGCTGAAGAGTGCCGTGAACTCCTTCCGCTCCTCCTCGAGCGCATCGGTCAGCGGGAGATGCGCGCCGGCCCTCATTGCCCGCTTCGTCGCCGCCAGCGCAAGCGGAGCCCGAGCCGCCATCAGGTCAGCCCAGCGACGCGCAGCCGCGGGAAGGTCATCGGGATCGACCACCTCCGAGACGAGGCCGATCGCCAGGGCGCGTTCGGCGTCGATCGGATCACCGGTGAGCAGCAGCTCGGTGGCCCGAGCCCGGCCGATCAGCCTCGGCAGGCGCTGGGTCCCGCCCCAACCCGGGATGATCCCGAGCTTGATCTCCGGCTGCCCGAAGCGCGCGTTGCGGGCGGCGAGCCGGATATCGCACGCGAGCGTGAGCTCGCAGCCGCCGCCGAAGGCGATGCCGTTGATCGCCGCGATGACGGGAAGCCGGGACGCCTCGATGCCGATGGTGAGCTCCATGGCCCGCCCGATCGCATCGGAGCCACCGCCGAATGAGGTGATATCGGCCCCCGCGGAGAAGAACTTCGGACCGTTGCCCGTGATGACGACCGCGCGGCACGTCGCGTCCGCCTCCGCGGTCGCGAGACCTTCTGCCAGGCCGTCGACGACATCGCCGTTGATCGCATTGGCAGGCGGGTGGTCGATGGTGAGCGTGACGACCGCCCCCTCACGATCGACGCGGATAACGTCATGGAGAACCTGACCCACGAGCGCTGCCTCCCTCGGTTCGATGAACGGCTCCATGCGTCATACAGCAAATGGGCTCACGCGCGCGCTTCGGACTCCAGGTGATGAATACAATCCAGTCCAGTGGAGCTTCCCCCGCTCGGCGAACGAGTCGACCCCGCGGCCCTTCGTGACCTGAGCGACGAGGGTCTCGACGCTCTCGGAGCCGCGCTCCAGTCGACCGAGCGCGCGACCGTGGCGGCGATGGCGCCGTACGAGCAGCACCTTCGTGAGATCAGAACGCGCGCCGGCGAGCTGGCCACGGAGCGCCGCAGGCGAGAGCGCGCCCAGCAGGTCGCGCAGCGGGCCGGCGTTCGGGAGGCCGCGAAATCCGGGGGCATGCCAAGCCTCCTCGCGGCCCTCGAGAGCGGCGACGACCTGTTCGCGCCGGCGACACCGCTCACCGAGGTGCACGCGTTTCTGAGCACCGGCGGGGAGGTGGGCTTCGGCTTCGCGACGAGACCGGGGACGATCGCGTTCACCGATGGACGCCGGCAGCAGCAGGCGCGCACCTGGGGCGAGGCGAGGGAGCTGCACGCGCTGGGATGGGATCCCGGCGCCCCGGGGATTCCCGGCGTGCGGGTGCACCTCGCGGGGAGCCGGGTCGAACGCGTCGTGAGCGCGGCAGACGTGGTGCTCGCCGCCCCCACGGACTAGCGCGGGCTCAGCCCTCGCCGGAGTACCGCGCGGACGGCGTCGCCGGCGCCGGAGCGGGAAGGCGTTGCACGATCACGCGCTCGATCTCGCGGGAGACGGCGATCGCCGGCCGTGTGCCGTCGATGCGGAGAAACCGGCGCGGGTGCTGCACGGCGAGTTGATCGAAGGCGGCCTCGACCGCCGCATGAAAGGTCTCGGGTGCGACCTCGAATCGGTCGAGCGGCAGTTGCTGTGCGCGCTGGCGTTGCGCAGCCAGGGCACCGGGAATCGCGAGGTACAGCGTGAGGTCCGGCCACACGTCGCCGCAGGCCGCGGCATGCAGCCGGAGCAGGTCGGCAGCGGGGATGCCGCGGCCGCCGCCCTGGTACGCGATCGTTGAGTTGGCATAGCGATCGGCGATGACCACGGCGCCGCGACGGAGCGCCGGAAGGATCGTCTCGTGGAGCAACTCCACGCGCTCGGCGGTGAAGAGCAGCGCCTCCGCCCATGCTTCGAGTGCGGGACCGCGCTGATGCTGCAGGACGAATCCGTGCAGGATCTCGCCGAGCGGGCTCTCGTCAGGACGCACGGTGACCACGTCGTGTCCCTGCTGGCGCAGCGAGCCGGCCAGCGACGCGACCTGGGTGCTCTTGCCCGCCCCGTCAAGTCCCTCGAACGAGATGAAGAAGCCACGCCATGCGCTCATGTCTATCACTGCTCCCCCGCCGTCGGGCCCCTCGCCCGAACGGCTCATTCCGCTGGTCGCAGTATGACAAGTCGGCGGTTGGGTTCGTCACCGGTGCTGCGCGCGGTGAGCTCATGGCGCTCGACCAGTTGATGCTGCAGCCTGCGCACGTACGCGTTCTGCGGTGTCAGCTCGACGTCGTCACCGGTTCGTTGCATCTGCTCGATGCCCTCGAGGACGTCCTGCATCGCCAACTCGGTCTCGTCGGGCGCTTCCACGCCGTAGACACGCGCGAGCGCGCCCTTGATCTGCGCCACCGTGTTGCTGCGCAGCACGTGGATCGGGATCCCCGACGACTCCGCGGCACGGACCGGGGAGTCGTGGCGGCGGTAGTAGTTCTTCAACGTGAGCACCACGTCGGCGTCATCCACGTGGTGCTGGATGCGGACGGGCAAGCGCATCTCGCGCAGCGACTGCTCGAGGTAGCTGCGTGAAACGCCGTAGGGGAATATCGCAAGCGGCGGTCCCGGTCGCGCCGTCTGAGCAGGCGGCTCCCATTCGCGCTCCCGTCGCTGCTGTCCTGCGATGTACTCGTCGACGTCGAAGTGCCGGCGGCGCTCGCGAGTCCGCCGCGCGCCGCGCGAGCCGCCGGGGAAGGGCGCCGGCTCGAATGGCGACGGGCGCGTCGCGGTCGCAGTCGTGTCGATCCGGCTGACGATCTCCCCATCGTCGCCACGAAGGCGAAGCTGCGGCGGCCGGACCCTGCCGCGCAATGCCTCGTCCACCGTCTCCGCAAGCGGCGCGTGGACGACGACGCGGTCGCGCTCCTGGATCTCGATGAGGACGTCGAAGGTCGGCGGCGACTTGCGCTCGAGCACCGACTTCTGTGTGCCGCGACGGCGCGCCTCCTCGTCCGACAGCGTGACCGTCTGGATCCCACCGAGCAGGTCGTTGAGGGTGGGGTTGACGAGCAGCGAGTCGATGTTGGAACCATGCGCGGTCCCGACGAGCTGCACGCCACGCTCGGCGATCGTCCGCGCGGCGACCGCCTCGAGCTCGGTGCCGATCTCGTCGATGACGATGCACTGGGGCATGTGGTTCTCGACGGCTTCGATCATCACCGCGTGCTGGAGCGCGGGCGTGCGCACCTGCATGCGGCGCGACCGTCCGATGCCGGGGTGCGGGATGTCACCGTCGCCGGCGATCTCGTTCGACGTGTCGACGATGACGACGCGCTTGCCACACTCGTCACTGAGCACCCGCGCGCATTCGCGGAGCATGGTGGTCTTGCCGATCCCGGGCGGGCCGAGCAGCAGGATCGACTGCCCGCTGATCACCATGTCCTTGATGATGTCGATCGTGCCGGTGACGGCACGCCCGACCCTGCAGGTGAGTCCGACGATCGTCCCCGCGCGGTTGCGGATGGCGCTGATGCGATGCAGCGTGCGCTCGATCCCCGCGCGGTTGTCGTCGCCGAACAGCCCGACGTGCTCCGTGACGTAGTCGATCTCGGCGTTGCCGACGTTCGCCGAGTCGAGGATCGCCTCACCGTCGGTGAATCTCGCCTCCGGCTCGCGACCGAGGTCGAGCACCACCTCCAACAGATCCCCCCGTCCCTGCGACAGTCGCTGGGCCGCCGACGCGATGCGCGGCGGGAGCGCCGCGAACAGCAGATTGAGCTCCTCTTCCCACGAGGATCCGTACGGCATCATCTGGGCGACGATCTCTGTCTCCTCGATGTGGTGGTGCTGAGCACACGGAGCGGGGCCGACGGCGTCGAGGGGCCGGCGGTGCTCCGGGCGATTCCGGCATGGATGAGGACCGGCTTCTTGCGCCGTGACGGCGCCTGGATTCGAACCTTGGAACCGAGCTCGCTGATCAGCAGCAACTGCGTGCCGTACACGGCGAAACCGCGCTGCTGCAGCGCGCGGATCAGTTCCGAGTTGTAGTGGCGGAGGACGCACGACGCGGGGCCCGACGGCACCTCGCGAAGCACCGCGTCGATGATCGCGTCGCGCAGCGTCGGATCGTGCCCCTCGCACATCATCGTCAGGCTCGCCGGCTGCGCCGCGGTGGGCGGGCGTATCGCGGCCCACGCCACGATGCCCGGATGCTCGGCGACGAGGTGGCGCACGTTGTCACGGCCAAGTCCGGCGATGAGGCCCTGCGCGTAACCACCCTGCCAGGTCTTCAGCGACGGCCCCTCCACGTCGGCCACCTGGGATGGCGTCGTTCGCAGATAGAGGAGGTAGATCGAGGGGATGTCGTCGCGGCGCGCGGGACGGATGAACGTCGTCTTCACCGGCATCTCGGATTCCAGCGCGGTCTGGTCGCGATACAGGATCTGCTCGGTGGCGAACTGCGTGAATCCGTGCTCGAGGAAGACCGGAAGCATGGGATGGTCGAGCGGCAGCCGCACGTGGAAGCGCTGCACGCCATGTTCGAGCCCGCGATTGCGCACGCCGTCGAGCAGTTCCGCTCGCGCGAAATGTCCGTGCGCGCTGGTGGACGTGCAGAGATTGAGGATCTGCCACGAGCGCGGCCTCGCCGGGAGCGACTGGACCTGCACGAAGCCGACGACGCCCTCCTTCGCGTCCTCGGCCACGAGCATCTCCTCAGCGGATTCGCCGATCGGGACGAGCGAGGACAGCGATTTGGTGACGGCCTGCCAGAGGCGCAGCAGTGTCGCCTGCGGCACCGGGCTGTCCTGGGTCATCTGCGCCCCGTGCCGCTCGTCCTCGGTCGCCTCGCGGTAGAGCTGCTCGATTCGCGCGAGGTCGCGGAACGACGCTGAACGGATGATCACGCCGCGCTGGCCTCCAACACGGAAGCCGCATGCTCGAGGAAGAGCTGATGGAGACGCGGATCGTCGGTCATCTCGGGGTGGAAGCACAGACCGATGTGGGGTCCCTGCACGACCGCGACCGGGTTATCGTCGAAGCTGGCGATAACCTGAACCTCGGGACCGGCATGCTCGATGAGCGGAGCCCGGATGAAGACCGCGTGGAACGGAGCGACGCCCAGGGGCTCGACCGCCACGTCGGCCTCGAAGGACTGGACCTGCCGCCCGTAGCCGTTGCGCCGGACCCGGACATCGAGGGTCCCGAAGGCGATCTGGTCAGCCCTGCCGTCGAGGACCTCGCTGCTCAGGAGGATCAGCCCGGCGCAGGTGGACAGGGTTGGCATCCCGCCTGCCAGGCGCTCCCGGAGCGGCATCTCGAGGTCGAAGACACGGAGCAACCGGCTCATGGTCGTCGATTCACCGCCGGGGAGCACGAGCGCGTCGACATCGTCCAGCTCGGTGGCGGTGCGTACCGGCATCGCCTCGGCGCCGCACTCGCGGAGGGTCGCAAGGTGTTCCCTGACGTCGCCCTGGAGGGCGAGAACGCCTACCCGCAGGATGGCCGCTTCCCTCTCAGCGGACGCGACTGCTCAGTCCCTGGCGGGGCAGGCTTTGCGTCATTCGCACGCGATTAGTGTACGCCGCCCGCGCGGCGAAAGCAGCCCTACCAACCCCGGGTTGCGAGCAGCTCGCCGGCGGGCATGGATGCGACGTCCAGACCCGGCATCGCCTTGCCGAGCCCGGCGCTCACCTCGGCGATGACATCCGGCTTGTCGTAGTACGTTGTGGCAGCCACGATGGCCTTCGCGTACGCGGATGGGTTGTCGCTCTTGAAGATGCCGCTGCCGACGAAGTTGCCGTCGCAGCCGAGCTGCATCATCAACGCGGCGTCGGCGGGAGTCGCGATGCCACCGGCCGAGAAGTTGACGACCGGCAGCTTGCCCGTCGCATGGATCTCCTGGACGAGGTCGAACGGCGCGCCGAGGCGCTTGGCCTCAGCCATCAACTCGTCCTGACGCATCGCGGCGATGCGCTGGATGCCGCCGTGCACGGCGCGCATGTGGCGGACCGCCTCGACGACGTTGCCGGTGCCCGCCTCACCCTTGGTTCGGATCATGGCCGCGCCCTCGCCGATGCGACGCAGCGCTTCGCCAAGGTCGCGCGCCCCGCACACGAAGGGAACATCGAACTGCCACTTGTCGATGTGGTTCTCCTCGTCAGCGGGGGTCAGCACCTCGGACTCGTCGATGTAGTCGACGCCCAGCGCCTGCAGCACCTGCGCCTCGACGAAATGCCCGATGCGCGCCTTTGCCATCACCGGGATCGTGACCGCCGCGATGATCCCTTTGATCAGGCTCACATCGCTCATCCGCGCCACGCCGCCGTCGCGCCGGATGTCCGACGGCACGCGCTCGAGCGCCATCACCGCCACGGCCCCGGCATCCTCCGCGATCTTCGCCTGTTCCGGGGTGACGACGTCCATGATGACGCCGCCTTTGAGCATCTCCGCAAGGCCGCGCTTGACGCGCACGCCACCGGTATGGGCCTCGTGTCCGTTGGCTGCTGCTTTCTCGCTGGTCATGCTGTCGCTCCTCGCCCGGCTCGTGGTACCGGAAACCAGATCCATTCTATGCCGTTTCCGGCTAGGTTTTCGTTCTCGTTCCTGGCTTTGTTGCAGGTTTTGTGGTGGTTTTTGGTGCAGCTTTTGTGGTGGCTCGGGGCGTATTGAGCTTCTCGGTGTTCGACTTCAGCGTGTCGACCGATCGCTGCAGGTTGCCGCGCATGATCGGCTCCGCCGCGCGGCCGAGCAGCTTGCCGGCGATGCCGCCACCGAACTCGTAGTCCAGCGCGAAGGTCACGTCGGTCTGCTCACCGTGTGGCGTGAACCCCCATTTGCCGATCTGCTTGAACCCCTCGCGGGAGTTCCAACCGATGCTCCTGTTCTCGGTCCACACCGTGATGTCGACCACCGACGTCAAGGTGGTCGGTCCGGCCTTCATGCCGACGTCGAACTGCGCGCCCTTGCCGTGCGTGACCTTCCCGGTGGGTTGCCACTTCACAAGGTCCTTCATGTACTTCGTCGTGTTGCGATAGTCATCCACATAGGCGAAGACGGTGGTCACCGGTGCGTTGATGGTCTTCTCGATGGCGATGTGGCCCATGCGGTTGACTCCTGGCGCGGTGGCACCGCGCGATCACCTCAGTATGCGACGCCGGCTGAGGCGGCGTCTGACGGCGGCCAGGAGCCCTGAGAGGCGGGTGATATCATCCGGGCCGGGCGCCGGGAAGTAGCTCAGCCAGGTTAGAGTGCACGGTTCGGGACCGTGAGGTCGGGAGTTCGAATCTCCCCTTCCCGACTGATTCCGAAGCCGCCGGACGCGAACCGCGCCGTGGGCGCAGTCGTTCTTGCTGAGTGAGTCTGTGTCGATCTACGGACGCGTGGCCATCGGCAGGTCCGCAAGGACATCGCGGCTGTAGACGTACACCTGCAGCAACCCGACGGTGCGCACCGTCTCCGGTTTCGGCAGCGCGGCGAGGTTGGCGGTGTTGATGCAGAGGTCGTTGTTGTAGCAGGACGCGGTGATCGCGACGACGAAGATCGGACCGGGCTGCGCGCGGTACCAGGCAGGGGCGGCATACTCGTAGCGGCACAGCCCTCGCACGCCGGTCGAGTATGTGCAGCGCTCGAGGGGCAGGGCCGAGATGCGCTGATTCGTATGCCATCCGATCGCATACGACTCCCAGTAGCCGCCGTACCCATGCGTGAGTCCGAGTTGTTCGCAGCACTGCGGTCAGTTGTGGTCCGTCCACGTAATCAGGGTCCTCGAACGGGTACGACGGCGCGCGAGCGACGCCTGCGGCGGCGGACAGGACGAGACGCGGTGACGCTCACTGCAACGACCGCCGAGGACGCCCGGGTGCAGCAGACCGATGGGCAGGAGCGCGGCGAGCACGAACCAGAGCCCGTCGACGTAGTGTCCCTGGTAGGACACGGGGTCGTACTGGATGCCGAGGCCGGACACGCAGAAGGCCGCCACGAGCCCACCGCTCGACAGCAGCCAGAACCACACGTAGACCTCCCGCGCCCGTGCACCGCGCGCGGACTGCGGCGTGTGACCTCACGTCCGCCATGTAGACCACCGCGGCGAACAGCAGGAAGGCGACGATGGCGACCGCGTCGGGAAGCGCGTCGCTGTACCAGACGCCGGTGATCATCTGGCCGAGCGTCACCGCTGTGGTCTTCATCCCCGCGGTGATTCCCGTGGACCGATGGTGACGAACACCGCGTTGCCGCGCTCGACGATGCCATTGGGGTGGCCACAGCGCCGACCAGTGACAGCCGACCCGTTGCGCTGCCGCGGTGACCATCACGGCGCACGCGCCGTGTCGCGTCACGACGAGCGATGGTCAACGGCGCAGATCACCCACGGGACAGCCGCGGTAGCGATGACCAGCGGATCGGAAACCGGCACACCCCGGCGAGCGCGCCCACCGCAAGTGCAAGACGCAACCGCGCGAGAGTGTCCGGGGCGCGACAGCGCCACCAGCTGCCAGGCGACACCGCGGTCAGCACCAGCGTGCTGCCGTGCGCAACCGGGGTCAGACCTTCCCAGGCGACCACGGGCGGAGCCGCGATGCACAGCACGGCCACCGCCACCGCGCTCGTGGTGCCGAGGACGCGATGCGCGGTCCGACACCATGAACGCCGCAGCGACGAGCGCCATGACGGCACCGAACGCCATCCCCGCGACATCGCTGCCGGTAATCTGATGGAGCAGCCCGACGACCCAGAGCGGACCGAGGCCCGTCTGCGACGGGACCGGAAGTCCCTGCCCCCAGCCTCCGTGAAAGACGGCGTCCCCGAGCCGGAGCGCTTCCGGGAAATCGCTGTACCAGTAGAACGACGAGAGCAGATGCTGGGGAACCGGATCGCGACGGCGACGATGTACACGCCCGCGGCGACGACTGGGCGTGATGACCATCGGGTCGAGCCACCGCGGTCGGTTTGCCGCAGGGGGTTCGTCGCTTGCGCCGGCTCCAACCCGCCGCTCGCGGAGGGCCGTGATCACGGGGCGATGGTACGTCCGCATTCGACCATGGGACGCACGATTCCGTTACGTCCGGATCACCCTCGGACGACGGCTGCGTTCGCCGGTCAGCAAACGCCAGGCTCGCTCAGACGACCCGCTGCTCGACGTGCTCGACGCGGCCCAGTCCTCTGCGCAGTTCCGCCGCGACAGCGTGCCAGAAGCACTGACCGAGGTAGTAGAGCAACAGGACTGCGGCCACGAGCACCGCGATGTCGACGCTGACCCTGCCCTGGGCGGCCCAGTAGACGTCCTTGAGCTGCAGCAGCAGAGCGAACTCGTCGAGCACGAGAGCGAGACCGACACCGAACGGGATCGCGAGAAACGGATGCCACTTCGCCGCTTCGAGGCTCAGTGCGAGGAAACCGCAGACGGCGATGAGGAGGAGCCCCCACATGTAGTGATGAATGTGGATCGTGCCGCCGGATCCACCACCGATGACGATGTCGTGAAACGGGCCGAGGTCGTTGTGGATCGAGTACGTGAGCAGCCTGATGAGACCGAACGTGATGATGAACGCCGCGAGCATTCGCAACGCGGCACGGCGCCGGAAGTCGAGGTGCGTGTCGCGGACGGAGTGCAGCCGCTCTCTCAGCGAACCCTCGCGCGCAACGTCGGCGCTGTGCTTGCAGCTCGGCATCCGGGAAGCCTAGCGGTCAGGAGGAGCAGACGGATCGCGCCGGCCATCCCGCCGCGTAGGCGTCGGCGCCGTCGGGCGGGACACCGGTGCAGTGGATATCGTCGACCAGCAGATCACTGCCCTGGAGCACCACGAGCAGGTCGATCTTCTCGGCAGGCGCCCCCTGCGCGAAGCCGAGCACGACGTGGACGACTCCCCCGATCGACGACGGTGCTGCATCGAACGCCTCGGTTGTCCATTCCGGATCCTGGCCGCCACCGAGTGGATCCGGCGCGCTCACGACACCGGCGACGTCGTTCTCCAGTTGCGTGACGAGCCTCGGTGTCAGCGGACACCCGGCGAAGACGTTGTCACCTGAGGCACCGGCATCGCAGGTCGTGAACATCGCAGTTCCCGCACACGTGCTGGCCGTGCATCGTGGATACATGAGCGCCGCGATACCGGTGAGCTCGGTGGCGCTCGCGGCCGCGGTCGTCAGCGATACCGGCGTCAGGGTTGGGATGACGGTGACGACCGGCGTCGCGGTCGGAGCATTGCTGATCGTGGCGTTCGGCGATGATGACGATCCGCATGACGCGAGCACGGCCATCACCACCATCGATGCCGTTGCGACGAGCTTCCTGGACGAGCTCACGCGGAGACCTCATGGTTGGACGCGACAGCGAGGCGATAGCATAGCCGCGCGGCCCCGTAGCTCAGTGGATAGAGCAGAGGTTTCCTAAACCTTGTGCGCAGGTTCGATTCCTGCCGGGGCTACTCCGCGCACCGATGCTTGTGTCGCAGGCGGCCGCCACCTTTCAGACATGGTGGCAGAGGTGAGGCAGGTATCCCGGGCTGGTGTGGAGGCGGCGGCATGTGCGCCATGATCCCCCCAGCGTCCTGGCGGTCGCCGCGCACTTGAATGGTTTCTGCCGTGACGTCGAGTGGCGCGGCCAGTGTTATTGCCGGAACTGGCTATAACCTGTGGTGCGGACTGGCGAGTGGCCGATGCTGCCCGTGGGTGGCATGGCATGGCGTGACGTGGCGAACGGATGTTTGCTACAATACTGTGTATGGAGGCGTTCGCGATACCGGAGGCGAGAGGCGGGCTGCGTGACGCTGTCGATGCGCTCGTCGATGAGTCCATCGACGGGGTCTCGACCCATGCCCTGGGCGCGGACCTGGTCGACATCCGGCGGGATATGGATCGGCTCGAGGCGGAGTTCGTGCGCCGCCTGCACCGCTTTGATCGCGCCCATGGAGCCCGGGCCGATGGCGGGGTGAGCACGGTGTCCTGGCTGCGCTCGCACTGCGGCATGACCGTGAAGGCGGCCGCCTATCGCGTGCACCTGGCGCGGACGCTCGGCGAGCTGCCGGCCACGCTGGACAGCGCCCGGGCCGGGCGCGCCTCCTTCACCAACGTGACCATGATCGCCCACCTCGCCGAGGATGTCGGCGTGGCCCAGGTGGCGCCGCTCGAGCACATCCTGGTGGGCGCGGCGGAGACGCTCGAGCCCGGTGCCATGCGCGTGCTCACCCAGGCCACCCGGCTGCGCCTCGATCCCGACGGCGTGCTCGCGGATGACAACCACGCCCACGAGCGGCGCTGGTTCGAGTGCGAGGAGACGTATGACCACGTGTACGTCCTGCGCGGTGAGCTCGATGCCGAGAGCGGGGCGCTGGTGAAGACCGCGATCGATGCGCTCAGCCACGGCCTGCGTACCGGTGAACTGCGGTCGGCGTCGCAGCGCCGCGCCGACGCGCTCGTCGAGCTGGCCACCGCGCAGCTGCGCTCCGGTGAGCATCGGGACGTGCACGGGCAGCGGCCCCATCTCACGCTCACAGTCAGCTCGGCGGCGCTGCGTTCCGGCGCCGATGCCGATGCGCAGCCGGCCGAGCTGCGCGGCGTGGGGCCGATCCATCCGGAGACCGCGCGCCGCATTGCCTGCGACGCGGTGCGGACGGTCGCGACCGTTGCGCCCGCTGGGGATGGTGCGGTGGTCGGCTGAGCGGTGTCGATCGGGATCGGGGCGATGGGTTCGTGAGCGCTCGTGCCACCCCGCTCTCGGTGGGACGGGCCACGCGCACGGTCCCGGCCCACATCCGCACGGCGCTGCACCTCCGCGATCAGGGCTGCCGCTTCCCGGGGTGCGACGCACCGCCGGCGTGGACCGATGGTCATCACATCATTCACTGGGCGGACGGCGGCCCCACCGAGCTTGAGAACCTGGTCTCCCTGTGCCGGCGCCATCACCGCGCGGTGCACGAGCAGGGGTGGCGCATCCACATCGCTGACGGCAATGCCGTCGTCGAGCCGCCACCGTGATGGTCACATGTCTTGAGACATCCCGCCTCAGGAGCGGCCGCTATGTGGGTGAGGCAGAACTGCCGGGCTGCCTCACGGGGATCGCCGATCTGTCGGCCGATTACCATGCGTCGTATGGACCTGGGCGTTGATCGTGCGATCGCAACCGTGGTCCGGCCGATGGTAGACAGCGACTGGCCGGATGTCCGCGACATCTACGCTCAGGGGATAGCAACCGGGAACGCGACATTCGAGACGCAGCCATCGGACTTCGCGGAATGGTCTGCAGCGCATCTCGCCGAGCATCGACTCGTCGCGGTGCGTGACGGTGCGCTCGTCGGGTGGAGCGCGCTCTCACCTGTCTCCGACCGCTGCGTGTATGCCGGTGTGGCATGGGTGAGCACGTACGTCGCCGAGAGCGCACGTGGCAACCACATCGGCCGGGTGCTCCTGGACGCAATGATCGCCGACGCGTCGGATTTCTGGACTCTCCAGGCGGGCATCTTTCCGGAAAACATCGCAAGCATTCGCCTGCACGAGCGCTGCGGTTTCAGGACCGTCGGCACCCGCGAGCGACTCGGCCGGCTGCACGGGCAGTGGCGGGACGTGCTCCTGCTCGAACGGCGCAAGCCGTGACCTGGTGCTCGCCTGCGATCATCTCATCGACATAAAGGAGATGAACATGAACGAGGTTGAAGTGTTCGTGCTCGCCGATAACGCTCTCAACAGCGTGGTCCAGCGAATCGGCGACCACCAGTGGGACATGGTGATGCCCGCCGCCTTCCTGGCCAATCACCGCAAGCCGGAGGCGATGCCGACGCTGCGAGAGATCATCAATCGTCACGCGTACGACGACGCGTGGGTGCCGGACATGCTCGCCGGCCGCACGATGGACGAGGCGGGGAAGTCGAAGTTCGACGGCGACCTGCTCGGCGGCGATCCTCGAGCCGCGTTCGCAGCGATCGTGAAGACCGCGTGTGCTGCGGCGGGAGAGCTCGAGGATCTGGACCGCACCGTCCACTGCTCGTTCGGCGACTACCCGGCGCGCGAGTATCTGTGGCAGATCAACGGCTTTCGCGGCCTCCGTGCCTGGGAGATCGCGCACGAGATCGGCGTCGATCCGACCCTCCCCGATGCGCTGGTGCAGGGCCTCTGGGATGAGCTCAGCCCGGTCGCGGATGAATGGCGTCAGTACGGGGTCTTCCCACCGGCGATCCCGGTCGCCGGCGATGCGCCCCTGATGGATCGGCTCCTGGGTCTCACGGGGCACGAGCCGCGATGATCGTCGCGGCGCACACGATCATCTACGCCGACGATCCCGATGCAGCGCGCGCGTTCTTCCGCGACGTGCTGAACATGCCGAACGTGGACATCCACGGCGGGTGGCTCATCTTTCAGCTCCCACCAGGCGAGCTCGGCATCCATCCGTCCGGCGAGGACTCGCCGAGCGGTCACCACGAGCTGTTCCTGATGTGCGATGACATCGACCAGACGGTCGCGGACCTCACCGCCAAGGGCGCGGAGTTCACGGCGCCGGTCACCGACACGCGGTTCGGGCGCCTCACGCGGCTTCGTATCCCGGGCGGCGGCGAAATCGGCATGTATCAACCGTCGCACGCGACCGCATACGACCTCGACCGCTGATCGACCGACGTTGGTTCCAGCGACGATTGCCGTCGGTACCATGACGCCATGACCTTCGAACCAAGCTGGCGCAACATCACGACGCCGGACGGCCGCAACCTCGAGGTGGTATCGGCGGGACCGGACGACGGTCGCTGCTACCTCTTTCACAGCGGAACGCCCTCAGCCGCCAACGTGAACCCACGCGTGATCGAGCACACCGCCAAGCGCGGCCTGCGTTTTGTGACCTTCTCGCGGCCCGGCTATGCAGGTTCGACACCCAATCCGGGGAGATCCGTCGGAGACGTCGCAAACGATGTCGCGGCCATTCTCGACGCACTGGGCATCAACACCTTCATCTGCGCAGGCCAGTCCGGGGGCGGACCACACGCGCTTGCATGCGCGGCGCTCCTCCCCGACCGCGTGCTGGCCACCGCGACCCTCGCGGGCGCCGCCCCGTGGCCCGCCGAAGGGATCGAGTGGCTCGAGGGCATGGGTCCCGAGAACATCGAGGAGTTCGAGGCCAGCATGCGCGGAGCGGAGGCCCTCACGCCGGTGCTCGAGCGCGAGGCCGCCCACCTGCGCGACGTGACACCCGAGGCTGTCGCCGCGGCTCTCGGCGGCCTTGTCAGCGATGTCGACAAGTCGGTGCTCACCGGCGAATACGCTCAGTTCATGGCGACCAGCTTCCACCGAGCCATGTCGAACGGCGTTGCCGGCTGGCGCGACGACGATCTCGCCTTCGTCAAGCCCTGGGGGTTCGACCTTGCCGCGATCCACACCCCTGTTGCGGTCTGGCAGGGTGGCGAGGATCGGATGGTGCCCATGGCGCACGGCGCCTGGCTGGCCCGCCACGTCGCCGGCGCGCAGTCGCACCTGCTCCCGCCTGAGGGGCACCTGTCACTCGCGATCAACCGTCTGGGTGACGTGCTGGACGGTTTGCTGGCGATGTCCGAGACCTCATCTGAAGCAGCCCAAGCGTCGTGAACGCCGCGACCCTGGACGGTTTGCTGTCGATGGCCGAGACTTCACGCGAAGCAGCCCACGTATCGTGAACGCCGTATAGTCGCCCCCATTCTTCGAGGACGAGGAGAGGAGACCCAACCAATGACATCCGACGAGGTCAAGCAGAGCATCAGGAACTGGTGCTCTTCCGACAACGACCTGGAGATCGGTTCCGACCGCTTCGAGCCCAGCACCGAGTTCGCGTTCACCATCAGGACCGCGGTCCAGAGCTCCTCGCCGGTCGAGCTGCTCGTGCTCAAGGGTGAGGGCGCCGATCGCGTCACGCTCCGTCGGAGCGTCACTCTGACCGGCGACAGCGTCGACGCGGCCCGCAAGCTGATCGAACTCGCGTCCGGGTTCCGTCTCAGCCGCGGTGGAGCGTTCCGGCCTCGACACGACCGTGGTCGCCCAGTCATTCGTCTATCTCGACGGTCTCAGCCAGCACACCTTCGTACAGGCGGCTGCCGAGCTCTCCCGCACCGGGATGCTGCTCGACGGCCTCGGCGGTGCCGAGACAGAAGACGCGGCAGCCGAGGAGGCGACCCCGGCCGACGACGCCGTCGGAGTGGCCGCGGTGGTCCTCGCCGAGCCGGCGGCGACGCCCGAGCCGGCCGCGACGCCGGAGCCGAGCCCCGTGTCGTCGATCCCGGCCTCCACGGTGCAGCAGCCCTCGTTCCCGCAACCGTCGCCGTCCCCGGCGGGATTCCCGGTCGGCCAGCCGCTGCCGCAGCCGAGCTTCACGCCGCAGCCGGCGCAGCCCGTTCAGCCGCAGCCGGCCATCCAGCCGACGTTCACCCCGCAACCGGCGCAGCCGTATCAGGCGCAGCCGGTGCAGGCACAGCCGGTACAGGCGCAGCCCGTCCCGCAGCCCGCTCCTGCGAGCCAGTGGGTGCCGAGCCACTCGGTCCCGCCGCAGGGTCTTCGGGCGTGGGCCGCTCCGGATCCGTCGGGGCCGGTGGTTGCCAACCTCGCACCCGGCCTCCCCATCCAGGTGGCCGAGGTTCGTGGCGCCTGGGCTCGCGTGATCTGCTCCAACGGATGGACGGGTTGGATCGACGGCCGGATCATCGGCGTCGCCGCCTGACGACCCTCCCCCGGATGAGCACCGGCTCCGACCACCGGTGACGGACGCGCAGGAGACGCCGGGGCTCGACGAGTTGACCGCCGCGCTCGGTGAGCGCCGGGAGCGGCGCGCTCGGCATGGGCGGTGCGGACCGCATCGAGCAGCAGCACGCCAAGCAGAAGCTCACGGCGCGAGAACGCATCGACCTGCTGTTCGACGCCGGCACGTTCGTCGAGTTCGGCCTGCTCGCGCATCAGCACTCGATGACCGGCGGCCTCACCGAACCCGAGCGCACACCCGCTGACGGCGTCATCACCGGTGAGGGCCTCGTCGACGGGAGGCGCGTGTACTGCGCGGCGTACGACTTCACCGTCATGGCCGGGTCGATGGGGATGATCGGCGAGCAGAAGGTCGCGCGTCTTCGCAAGAAGGCGATGCTCAACCGCCTCCCCATGATCTGGCTCCTCGACTCCGCGGGGGCCCGCATCCAGGAAGCGGCGGGAAGCACGTTTGCGGGCAGCGGCGCCCTCTTCTATGAGCAGGTGCAGATGAGCGGCGTGGTGCCCCAGGTCGCTGCGATGCTCGGGCCGTGCGCGGCGGGGACCGCGTACATCCCAGGACTGGCCGACTTCGTCCCGATGGTGAAGACGACGAGCAGCATGTCGCTCGGAGGCGCCCGCCTCGTCAAGGCGGCGACCGGCGAGGAGACGACCGACCACGCGATGGGCGGCAGTCAGATCCACTGCTACGTCAGCGGCGTCGGCGACCTCGAGGTGGACGACGACCCGGCCTGCATCGCCGCCGTCCGCGAGTTCCTGTCGTTCCTGCCTTCCAACAACCGCGACAGCGCGCCGCGGCGCGAGACCTCGGATCCGCGCGATCGCCATGTCGACGGCCTCGCGAAGATCGTGCCCGGCAATCCCCGAGCGGCGTACGACATGCGCAAGGTGATCCGGCGGCTTGCCGACGACGGTCATGTCTTCGAGATCAAGCCGACGTTCGCCCGCAACATCATCACGGCCTTCACGCGCTTCGATGGGCGCAGCGTCGGCGTGGTGGCGAATCAGCCGATGATCAAGGGCGGTGCGCTCGACATCGACGCCGCCGACAAGGCGGCTCGATTCATCTGGTTGTGCGACGCGTTCAACATCCCGCTGGTGTTCCTGCAGGACGTCCCCGGCTTCATCGTCGGGACCGAGGTGGAGAAGCAGGGCATCATCCGTCACGGCGCCAAGATGCTCTTCGCGGTGAGCGAGGCGACGGTCCCCAAGGTCACCGTGATACTGCGCAAGGCGTATGGCGCCGGGTACTACGTGATGTGCGGACGCGGATACGAGCCCGACACGCTGGTTGCGTGGCCGACCGCCGAGATCTCGGTGATGGGACCGGAGGGAGCCGTCGACATCATCTTCACCAAGCAGATCGCCGCGGCCGACGATCCGGCGGCGGCTCGCTCGCAGTACGCCGCGGCCGTCCGCCAGACGATCGACCCCTTCATCGCGGCGTCGTGGGCCATGGTCGATGACATCATCGACCCCGGCGACACCCGGCGCGTCATCATCGATGCGCTCGAGGGAGCCGAGACGAAGCGGCAGCCGCGCACCTGGCGCAAGCACGGCGTGCCACCAGTGTGAGGAGGGTCACGTGATCGAGGTGAAGGCAGAGTTGGTGGGGAATCTCTGGAAGATCGTCGTGGAGGTGGGGCAGGCGGTCGACGAGGACGACACGCTGATGATCCTCGAGTTCGATGAAGATGGAGATCCCCATCACCACGCCCGTATCGGGCACGGTGCTGCGGATCCTCGTTGCCGAGGGCGAGGTGGTCCAGGAGGGACAGACGGTCGCGATCGTCGAGTGACCTCGCGCCTCGCGTGAAGCCGTTGCGACGGCGGAGGTCGGGTGGCGGCCGGCGTGCGACGATGGCTCGGTGAACCCGACTCAGCTGGACACCATCAGCGTCAAGACGTCGGACAACGTGACCCTCGGGTACACGGTCGGCGGTCTCGGCAGCCGGCTGGCGGCGCAACTCCTCGACAACGTCGTCGCGTTCGCCCTGGTCATCATCGCGCTGCTCCTCTACGGCGCGATCGCCGGCGCCTACGTGTCGGGGTCCCAGGGTGAGGCGTTCGCGGAGGGAGGCGCGGCGGCCTTCGCGTTCTTCGTGTACTTCGGCTACTTCCTCGTCGCGGAGGCGGTGACCGGCGGCAGGACCCCCGGGAAGAAGACGATGGGGCTCCGGGTGATCCGGATCGACGGCTCGGCCGCCGACTTCGCCGCGATCGCGGTACGCAACGTGGTCCGCGTGATCGACGTCGGGGTCGCGCTCATCGGCATCGTCATCATGTTCTTCCAGCCGCAGTCGCGACGCCTCGGTGACCTCGCAGCCGGCACGCTCGTGGTGCGCGATCGCGCGATGGTGAGCCTCGCGGCGGCGGTGGCGCCACCGCCGGTCATCCTGCGCACCCCCGACGCCGGGCCGGGGATCGACGGCCTCGACCGGCTGGGGAACGTCGAGCACGATGCGCTGCGCGTGTTCCTCTCGCGCCAGGGGCTGACGCCCGCGCTGCGGGCGAGCCTCGCCGCCGACATCGCGAGGCGCCTGCTCGACCGCATGGCACTGCCCCCTGGCGCGCCGGAGCGCCTCTGGCCCGCCGAGCTCTTCCTCGAGCGCGTCTACCTCCAACTCGAGCAGCGACAGCGGTGACGCTCGACGCCTTCATCGCCGAGCGTCAGGCGCGGTGGGCCGCACTCGAGGCGGCGATCACGACCGCGAGACGCGGACGGCTCCGCACGCAGTCGGCAAGCGACATCGAGCGTTTCGGCACGCTGCTGCGCCAGGCTTCGAGCGATCTCGCGATCGCTCGCCGAGACCACCCCGACGCCCCGGTCACCGAGTACCTGAACACGCTCTGCGCTCGGGCTCATCCCCTGCTCTACCGGGGTACGCCGTGGCGTCTCGGTGCGATCGGGCCGTTCTTCGCGACCGCGCTGCCTCGCTCGTTCCGCGCGGCATGGCCGTACATCGTCGCCAGCCTCGCGCTGATGCTCATCGGCGCCGTCGCGGGATGGGTGGCGGTCGACGTGCGGCCCGACCTCCGCGCGTCACTGGTGCCACCGTCGCTCTTCGACCAGATGGCCCGCGGGCAGATCAGCGGCGGCGTGCAGGACGCGCCGTTCGCGGCCGCATTCATCATCCAGAACAACATCCGCGTCGCGCTCATCTGCTTCGCGGGCGGGGTGTTTCTGGGGATTCCGACCGCGCTCGTGCTGCTGAGCAACGGGTGGATGCTCGGCACGATCGCTGCCGCGGTTCGCATCGGCGGGTACGACGTGCAGTTCTGGTCGCTCATCGTCCCGCACGGTGTGCTGGAGCTCAGCGTCATCGTGATCAGCGGCGGGACCGGGCTCATGCTCGGCGACGCGATCCTCCGTCCCGGACAGCTGCGACGGGGGGAGGCGCTCGCTCGCGTGGCCGTGCGCGCCGTGCTGCTCGCCCTGGGCGCGGCGAGCCTGCTCGTCATCGCCGGAACCCTCGAGGCGTTCGTGTCACCAAGCTCCCTCCCTGACGGGGTCAAGCTCGCCATCGGCGCGACGGTCGGCGTGCTGCTGTACTCGTGGCTCATCCTTGCGCGGGCGTTCCCGGCACCGCCGTCGCGCTTTCGGGTTCGATCGCCCTGCGGAGACCCCCGCGTAGACTGGATCTCGATGGATGTAGTCCGGATCACGCCGCGCGGCTACTGCCACGGCGTCGTCGAGGCGATCCGCATCGCGAAGCGCGAGGGCGCCGCGCATGCGGGACAGGAGCCGGTGACCATGCTCGGGTATCTCGTGCACAACGAGCACGTGACGCGCGAGCTCGAGGAGTTGGGCGTGGCGCTGGTCGCCGAGCCGGACCGCATGAAGGCGCTCGACCAGGTCACCGAGGGGACCGTGATCTTCACGGCGCACGGGATCTCGCCGGCCGTGGTCGAGGCCGCGCGGGCGCGAGGTCTCAACGTCGTCGATGCCACGTGCAGTGATGTCACCCGCACCCACGACCTCGTGCGCGAGCTGGTCGCGAGCGGGCGCCACGTCATCTACATCGGCAAGCGTGGGCATCCGGAGCCCGCGGGCGTGCTCGGCATCGCGCCGGAGCACACGACGCTCATCGAGAACCTCGACGAGGTGGATGCGCTCGATCCACCCGACGGCCGGCCGCTCGCGGTGACCTGTCAGACGACGCTCAGCATGTGGGACACGCAATCGATCATCGAGCGGCTCGTGGAACGTTTCCCGTCGATCGAGGTGCACAACGAGATCTGCCGCGCCACACAGGAGCGGCAGGAGGCAGCGGTGCTCGCCGCTGACGACGTCGACTGCGTCGTGGTCGTGGGGAGCGCGCGGAGCAGCAACAGCCAGCGCCTCGTCCAGGTGGTGCGCGAGAAGGGCCACCGCCCCGCATACCTGGTCGACACCGCCGCCGACCTGGAGGCGGCATGGTTCCGCGGCGTGCGGCGGGTGGGCGTGACCTCGGGCGCTTCGACGCCGACACATCTGACGCGTGCGGTCATCAACGCGATCGAGGCGATGCCGGCCGCCGTCTGACGTCACGTTTCGCCTGCGTGCGTCACAAACTCCCTCGCCCTGCTACTGTGCAGGCCGTGGTGGTTTTGTCGCGGTGACCACGGGAGGACCTCCTCCTCCGCCACCCGATCAGGGGCCGTGGGGAGGACAGCAGTACCCGCCGCCGGCGCCTGCACCCTACCTGCCGCCGCCTGCGTACCCGACGACGTACTACCCGGGACCCCTGCACGCCGGTCCCGCGCCGGGAATCGGTTATGCGGGCTTCTGGATCCGATTCCTCGCCATCATCATCGACGAGATCATCCTCGGCGTCCCACTCGTGATCATCCTCTTCGCGACCGAGGGGACTGCAATCACCAACTATTCGAACTGCGTGCAAACCGGGGTGCTGGCCACCACGTGCAACACCACGTACCTGGGCTCGCTCGCGGTCTTCGAGCTGCTCGCGCTGGGAACCAGCCTCCTGTATTCCGTCCTCCTCTGGTCACTGTTCGGTGGCACGCTCGGCCAGCGGTTGCTCGGGCTCCACGTGGTGGACGCCGCCACGGGGCACAACATCGGCATCGGCCGCGCCATCGGGCGCTACGTCGGATTCGTGATCAGCGCCGCCGTCATCTACATCGGCCTCATCTGGGCCGCGTTCGACCCCCGGAAGCAGGGGTGGCACGACAAGATGGCCAGCACGTTCGTGGTCCGCAAAGTCTAGAATCCGCCAACCGTCCTCGGACGAGGCGGCGAACACTTGAGGAGGAGAGCAACCGTGGCAGCACTGCCGCCCCAACCGCCTGGAAGCCTGCCCCCGCAACCACCGGGCTTCGAGCCGACCAGCGCGATACCGCCCAGCGCGCCGCCGGTCGTTGCGCCGCCGCAGACCCCGTACCCCGGCGGGGCGTACGCCGGCCAGATGCCTGCGCAAGCCTGGGGAACGCAGCCGGTCGCGGTCGAGCCCAAGCACCACAAGCGGACGTTCTTCCTCACGCTCGCGCAATTCATCATGATCACGCTGGCGCTGTTGCGCATCCTCATCGGGCTCGCCGCCGCAGGGTTCGGGGTGCTGTTCGTGACCGGAGGCCGCGCCCGCATCGAGACGCTGCCGGGTTATGACCAGGCGTTCGCCAATCTCGGCAACGACGTGCTCAACGTTCTGTCCGCCGTCCTGTTCGCATTCGCCGCGTACTGGCTCATCACCGGAGTGGTCGACCTGATCCTCGGGATCATCGTCGGACGGCCCTCCAACGCCGTGCGGTGGATCGTCATCGTGCTCGACGTGCTCAGTCTCGTCTACGTCATCGACGGGCTCGCCAACGGCCCGCACGGCGGGGTGTACGCGCTGGTGCTGGTGATCCTGCTCGCATGCAAGGTGATCGTCTTCTACGCGCTCGCGCTCGATCCCGCCACCCGGAGGAACTTCGCCGGCAAGGCGTACTGACGCGCCCTACAGGCGCGCCCGCCGCTTGAGGTCGAGGTAGCGGTTCACGAGCCGCGGCGAGAGCGTGCGCGCGTCGGCGTCGATGGTCTCGACGCCGGATCGGCGAAGGATGCGCAGCGTGTCCTCGCGGTCGGCGATGAGCCCACCGGCGACGGCGCGGGCGTAGGCGTCGTCACCGCTGCGAGGCACCGCGTACGCGGCGTCGTCGAGAGCGGGATCGCGCACGGTCACCACCATGGGCAGGTGGCGGCGGCGCAGCCGCGCACACTGACGGATCAGCGCACGTCCCTGATCGGGATCCAGGACGTCGGTGAAGATGATCACGAGCGCTCGGCGCGTCTGCCACCTGCTGAAGAAGGCGAACGCGTCGTCGTAGTCCGCTTCGGTTTCGCCGGGCTGGATGGGTCGCGTCGCGTCGAGGAAGCGGCGCAGTTGCGCGGTCCCCGCCCGCGGCGGCAGCGTGTCCGTCACCGTGTCGGAGAAGGCGAGCATCCCGGCGCGGTCGCCGCTGCGCAACGCCACGTGGACGAGCAGCAGCGCCGCGTTGATGGCGTGGTCAAGCTTCGTGAGCTCGCCGGCCCCGATGCCCATCAGGCGGCCGTGGTCGAGGCACACGATGAGCGGCTGAGCCCGCTCCGGCATGAGCTCGGTGGCCATCAGGCGCCCCGTCCGGGCCGTGGCTCGCCAGTTGATCGAACGCAACGGGTCGTCGGGAAACGCGTCGCGAACGCGCTCGAACTCGCTCCCCTCGGTGCGGAGGCGCAGCGTACGCAGACCGAGCTCCGCGAGCTGACCCCGCCGGGCGAGCGCCTCGTACACGTCGATGGCGGCAAGGTTCGGGTCGACCCGCACCGCGCGTGCGACACCGACCGTCGTCTGGCGCCAGCCGAGGCCCCAGGGCCCGGTCACCCTGACGACCGCGGGACCGAGCAGCCGGTCCCCTCGCGCCGACGGGGTGACCGTGTACTCCACGCGCGCGGGCAGGCGCACCCTCCACCGGACCGCCGACGGGTGCAGACCCGGGACGACCCGCTCCTGGATCACGGCCGGCGCACCGGACGGCCGGCAGCCGACCTCGAGCGCGATCCGGTTGGGGACGCCGACGGAGAGCAGTTCGTCGCAGATGCGCTCCAATCGCAGCGCCGCCCTGCCGGGCGCCCGCCGGGAGTCCACCCCGATGGCGACCATGCTCGCAACCAGGAGGGCGATCCCGACCACGAGCAGCGCCGGCACCGCCGCGCCCACGGCGACGACCGCGATCGGCGCGAGGAGCAGCCCGGCGCCGCGCCAGGTCACCGGGGAACCGGAACCCTGCTCACCGCCCGCTGCACAGCGGCGACCTCGGAAACACCCTGGATCTCGGCCTCCGGGCGCCGGATCATCCGGTGGCGAAGCGCGGGGATGCACACGTCCTTCACGTCGTCAGGGACGACGTAGTCCCGGCCCTGGATCGCCGCCATCGCTTTGCCGGCCAGCAGCAGCGCGATCGAGCCGCGCGGGCTGGCGCCAAGCGACAGATCCGGGCTCGTCCGCGTGGCGGTGACGATGGCCGAGACGTAGCCGAGCACCTCATCGGAGACGCGCACCGCGGCGACCTCTGCCCGCACCCGCGCCAGGGTGCTCGCGTCGATGACCGATGTCACCCCCGCGGCGACGAGGTCGTGCGCGTTGAAGCCACCGTCGACCCGGCGCAGCATCACCACCTCTGTGGCGGGCTCAGGGACGTTGACCTCGAGCTTGAAGAAGAACCGGTCGAGCTGCGCCTCGGGAAGCGGATACGTGCCCTCGTACTCGATGGGGTTCTGTGTCGCCACCACGAGAAAGCGGTCGCCGAGAGGCCTGGTCACCCCGTCAGACGTGACCTGCCGCTCCTCCATCGCTTCGAGCAGCGCCGACTGCGTCTTCGCAGGAGCGCGGTTGATCTCGTCGGCGAGCAGGGTGTCCGTGAAGATCGGTCCCTCCCGGAACTCGAAGGTGCCCGTGTCGGGCCGGTAGACGCTCGTCCCGACGATGTCCGACGGCAGCAGGTCCGGGGTGAACTGGATCCGCGTGAAGCGGGCATCGAGTGCGGCCGCGAGGGTTCGCGCCATGAGGGTCTTCGCAGTGCCGGGCACGCCCTCGAGCAGCACGTGCCCGCCGCAGAGCACCGCGATGTACAGCCCGTCGATCACCTGCAGCTGGCCGACGACCGACTTCCCCATGGTGTCGTGGAGCGCCGCTCGCAGTGCCGCTGCATCGCCCTGGTTGGCCACTGCGGGCATTGTGCCTTGTGCGGTCACCGCACACCCGACCACTCACGCTCGCAGGCGTCGACGTCTCGTGCCAGCCGGAGCAGCGCGCCCTCGTCGGGGCGCCCGGACGCGAGCGTGCGAGCGTGCGCGAGCAGCGCTCCCGTCGCCGCGGCAGCAGGCCGGCCCGTCACCTCGAGCGCGGCGGAGAACGACGCGTCGTCCAGGTGCCAGTCCACACCGGTGGCCGCGCCGATGCGCCGCTTCAACTCCTCGGCATAGCGTGCCGCGATCGGTCCGCGCTGGCGGCTGCGCGCGAAGAGCTGCCCCATCGCCGTCACGTAGCCCGTGGCGCTCGGCACCGATGCCGCGCCGGCGTCGGTCGCCGGCTTGCCCAGACGCCGGCCGTTGACGGCCAGCGCCAGCAGCACCACGACCATCGCCAGCAGCGCGGCGATCCCCACCGGCCCGTCGAAGATCGCCGCGGCGCCCGAGGTGGTATCGGTCTCACCGTGGTGGTACTCGTCGAAGCTGACGCGTCCGCCGCGAGATCGCTGCAGGAGGCTGAGCGCGAGGAACGCCGAGTTGTCGTGGCGGAGCCCGTCGTTGGAGAGCGGCTGGGTGTCGCCGAGCACGTAGGCGCGGCCCTCGCCGACACGCACCATCCCGGCGATCACCTGCTGGTGCTCGACGAGCAGCGGCACGAGCGGCTGCTGGTCGGCAAACGTCAAGCCCGCGCCGACCGGCACCGACCGGACGTGGTCGGTGCTGTCGAAGGGTTGAGCGACGGTCGCGACGCCGGCGTCGATGGACACCGCGGGGTTGACGCCGAGGTTGCTGAGCAGCGAGGCCGCCTCGGCCAGACTCTCAGGCGAGATCGCAAGGACGAGGTCGCCGCCGGATCGCATGAACCTGAGGAGCCCGGCGACATCCGCGTCGGTGATTTGCACCGTCGGGTCGTAGCAGATGACCAGGTCACTGCCGGCGACGTCGAAGCTGCCGCTGATCCTGCTGACGTCGAGACCGAGGCGCGAGTACCACGTGTACAGCGCGAGGGTGCCGAGCGTCCCCGCGGAGCGAGACGACGGGTTGTTCTGATCGTTGGGGGGAATCGCCGCAGCGACGGAGATCACCACCAGGATGCACAGCGCGGCGATGAGCACGAGGACGGCGGGCAGCGGGGGCCTGCTCACGACGTGCTCGCGCCGGCGCCGTGGCGCGCCACCCGCCGGACCGCCTCGCATCGAGCTCGCGCGACGTCCCACGCCGCGGGGCCGACCGCCTCGCCGCCGTACCACGCCTCGTCGAATGCGGCTGCCGCCGGAGCGAGCACCGCCAGCAGGTCCGCATCGGCGGACAGTGTCGCGAGCATCTCGCGAGTTGTCCACGCACGATCGAGGTGCGCTCGCCGTCCGGCGACGTCGAGCAACGCCGAGCGAAACGCGCGCCGGATCGCCTCGCGATGATCGCCCCGCTGCGCGGCGGCCACTGCAAGGCGCCACTCATGGTCCGGGTCGTCTCCCGCCGTGCGCGGCTCGTCCGCGACGACGGCGCGCCGGGCACCGACGACACCACGCACGCGGTATGCGACGAACGCCACGATGGCGGCGAGCACGAGGAGGCCGACGGCGATCGAGCCGCCCGTGCCGAGCAACCCGAACAGGTGGGAGAGCAGCCAGTCGATCGCCTCGCCGATACGCTCGAGGAACGAGGGTTGCTGGTTCTGGTCGAGATCGTCAAAAACAGACGACGAGTACACCTGGTGGAGAAGATTCATGGACGCCCGCGGGTCGACGTCGCACGCCGAGCCTGCCGGCAGCGTGAGCGTGGATGCGATGGTGGCCAGCCGCTGGTGACTCCCGGTGAGATCCGGTGGCGTCGCCGTCAGCCCGGCGATGATGGGCGCGAGATCCTGGCCGGCTGACGGGGCGAGCTGCTCGGCCTGGTTCAGCGCCGCGAGCGCGGGCGCCGTCTGCGGAGGGACCGCGGCGAGCGCGGCATCGGCGTGATCCAGCAGCGCGAGATACGCGAGCGTGACGCACGGCGGCGCCGCGGCTGCCGGGGCGCTGCCGGCAGCACCCCCGGCGAGCAGCGCAAGGCCGACGGCGATCCCGGCGAACAGGCGCCTCACAGCGAGCGTGCGAGCATCTCGATGTCGAATCCCTCTTTGCGGATACGAGCGTCGTAGTACAGGAGGGTCACGCCGACATAGGTGATCGGCCCGATGAACACGGCCGCGACTGCGCTCGCCACCTGGTCGTACACGAACGCGTTGCCCGGATCGAGTGACGAGGCGGGCACCTCGAGGACCGTCGACACGACGCCCGAGATGATCCCCGAGATGAGGCCGAGCAGCAGGATCCGCCCGAAGGTCGGCCAGAAACGTCCGCTCACCAGCGCCCAGCTGCGCTTGAGGCCACCCCACCCCGATGTGCGCTCGAGCACGATCGCCGGGACGGCGATCACCGTTCGAACGGCCACGATGATCACGAGCGGGATCAGCGCGATGAAGGCGAGCAGCGCGATGACGCCGCCCGCGGCGCCTGCGCCCACCGCGGCGAACAGGATCAGCACGAGGACCAGCGCGGCGATGAGCCCCACGTACGCGGCGACCAGGATGAGGATGAGCGCGATCAGGGAGGGCAGCCGCTTCCACGCCGCACGGTACGCAGCGCCGAGGGAGCTCTTGTTGTCGAGGTAGCGGTCGCTGACGGCGCGCGTCGTGGCTGCCTCGCCGAGAGGGAGCACGACCAGGAGGCTGACGATCAGCAGGCCGACCGAGACGGCAAGGGCCCCCGACACCGAATGGAGGAGGGCCTGCGCCTGCTCCGGAGTGATTGTCTGACCGTTGAGGGAGCTGAAGGGCGAGCGCACGAATGCCCCGAGGCCCGTGACCTCGAAGAGCACGAGCGTCAGCAGCGCGTAGGGGATCTGGACCACCGCGCTGATCGAGGCGATCAGGGCGAAGTTGCGCCGGTACATCGTGAACGTCGCGTCGAGCCACTCCCCGACCGACATCGATCGAAACCTTCCGGACCCGACCTGGGACGGCATGAACCCGGGATTCCAGCCTGGCCGGGGCTGACCCCACCCCGGCGGCTGCCCCCATCCGGGCGGCGCGCCCCAGCCGGGTGGCGGCGCTCCCCACCCCGGCGGCGGCGCTCCCCACCCCGGCGGCGGAGGACCCCATCCCGGCGGCTGCGGTCCCTGACCCGTCGTCGGCGGGGGCTGTGGCGGCGGCAGATCAGCCATCGGGATCATTGTCGCTGCTGCAACTTGACGCGGAGCAACGCTATCCTGAGTAGTCCAGCGATGAGTGATCTCCCTGCTGCGCTTGTGCGCGGCCATCTGAGCTTCCGGCACGGCCGATGCGCGCGCTAGTCGTCGATCCGACGCTGACCGAGCCCCGCTCCGTGAGGGGACGGCGGCGGCGGCGGAGCGCAACAAGCTCTTCGCTGCCCGTTGAGGTACGCGACGTGCGCACCCCGGTCCCGCCCGGGCCGGGATGGGTGCTGGTCAGGCCCGCCCTCGCCGGCATCTGCGGGACCGACCTCGCGCTCGTGCAGCGCGACCCTGTCCCGAACGTGCTCACCGCATACGGCGCCGCCGGTACCTTCATCCCCGGACACGAGGTCGTGGGCGTCATCGAACGCACCGCCACCACGCGCTGGGCGCGCGAGGGAGACCGCGTCCTCGTCGAACCGACCCTCCGCTGCGCCCACAAGGGCCTTGCCGAGTGCCGCCGCTGTCGCGCCGGTGAGACCCATCTCTGCGAGAACGCCGACCGGGGCGGTGCACTGTGCTCCGGCCGGTCGGTGGGTTCCAGCGAGAAGGCGGGCGGCGGCTGGAGCGAGGGGTTCCTCGTGCACGAGGACATGCTCGTCCCGGCCGACGGGATCTCCGATCAGCGCGGCGTCCTCGCCGAGCCTGCCGCGACCGCCCTCCACGCCGTGATGCGCTGGACCCGCCGGGGCGACACCGCGGTGGTGATCGGATCGGGCACGCTGAGCCGGCTCATCGTCGCCACGCTGCGCCGGCTGCATCCCGACCTCGACATCATCGTGCTCCACGACGCCCGCAACGACAGCAGGCCGCGACAGGGGCGCCGGCATCGCGAAGCGGCGCCGCTCAACGGCGATCCCAATGCCGCGTTCATGGCGATCCGATCCATCGGCGCCAACCGTGTGTGGCACGGGTCGTCCGAGCAGCTCCTCCAGAAGACCGCCGAGCACATGGAGGCGCGTGTCATGCGGCCGGCCGGTGGTGGGCTCCCCGTGCTCGACGGCGGCGTCGACGTCGTCTTCGACTGCCATGCGTCTGGGCTCAGCATCGACCTCGCGGTGCGTCTCCTCCGCGCCGGCGGCACGCTCGTGCTGTGCGGCCGATCCGGACGTCACGACATCGAGTGGTCGCTGATCTGGTCACGGGAGCTGACGGTTCGCGGCGCCGCCTCGTACGGGCGCGAACCGGATGGACGGCGCACCTTCGGCACGATCCGGGAGTGGCTGTCGGACTCCAGCTTCCCGGTGGACGGCGTCGTGACCCATCGCTTCCCGCTCGACGAGTACGGCGCCGCGCTGTCGATCGCGAACGCGGGAGTAGCCGCCGGCGCGGTCAAGGTCGTCTTCGAGGGTCCCGCGGCCACCATCCTTCGACCCGCCCCGGCGGCCACGGTCGTCAATCAGCCGGATGAGCCGGTGCTGCTGCAGTCGACCGCCGCCCGGGTTCGCGGGTCGCACGTCAAGGTCTCTTAGGAGCGGGCAGGCTGCCGCCGACGCTCCGGCGCAGATCAGCGTGATCCGATCGACAGCACGCGGCCGTACCAGCAGATACATCACCCTGCGAGCGCGCGCCGGAGCATGAGTGCACCTGACTGACGACGACATCGTTCGCTCGATCTCGGCGCATTCGCCTGAGGGAATCGAAGCGTTGTACGACCGCTACGGGGCTCTGGCCCACACCGTCGCCTTGCGCATCCTGAGCGACCGAGGGGCGGCGGAGGATGTCGTCCAGGAGTTGTTCCTGTCGGTATGGCGCCGCGCGTCGACGTTCGAGCCCGGCCGCGGTTCGCTGCGGAGCTGGATCTGCACCATCGTCCGCAACCGGGCCATCGACCGCCTCCGCGGCGATCGCAACCGGACCCGCCTCGACTCCCCGATCGAGAGCCAGCCGATCGAGCCGGCGATCAGCGACCCGTGGGCTGCCGTCGCGATCGAGTTGAGCGGCGAGGCGGTGCGGAAGGCGCTCGCGGAGCTGCCGTCGGAGCAGCGCCAGACCATCGAGCTCGCGTACTACGGCGGATACTCGCAATCCGAGATCGCGACCGCGATGGAGGTGCCGCTCGGCACGGTCAAGGGCCGTGTGCGGATCGCCCTCGACAAGCTGAGGGGCGCGCTCGCCGACCTCCAGGAGTCCCCATGGCAGACGCAATGAGCTGCGAAGAGGCCACCGACCTCCTCGCACTCGACGCCGTCGGCGCCCTCGAGCCGGCCGAGCACGCGGCGCTCGAGCGCCACGTCGCGACGTGCGCCACCTGCCGTCCGCTTGCCGCGCAGTACGCCGATGTGGCGTCGCTCCTGCCGGCGTCGCTCCAGCCCGTCCCACCGCCGGCACGCCTGCGCCGGCGCCTCATGGCGCAGGTGTACGGCGAGGCCACCGGCGGGGCGCCAAAGCCGTGGTGGCGCCGGATCGTCGCCGCCATCCCGTCGAACCGGGCGATCACGGCAGCGGGCGCTCTGGCGGTCGCCGCAGCGATCGCGCTGTTGATCTGGGGGATGAGCGAACGGCACGCTCCCGCCCCGGTGGCCTACACCGTTGCGGGCAGCACCGCCCAACCCGCGGTCACCGGGACGCTCACGGTCGACACCGCGGGCACCCAATCGATCCTCACCGTCCACGGTCTTGTCGCGCCGCCCGCCGACGAGGTCTACGAGGTCTGGCTCGTCCCGACCCATGGGCCGCCCAAGGGCGTGGCCTTCCTGAGCCCGGACCCGTCAGGCGGCGCCTGGACGGCGGTCGTCAACGGCAGCCTTGCAGGCTACGGGACGATCGCCGCGACCAACGAGCCGCGCGGGGGCAGCCCCGGTCCGACCGGCACCGAGGTGTTGAGCGGTCAGCTCGGCGAGTCCTGAGGCGGCTCCGTGGGCACCTTCCTGCGGCGCTTCTCGATCACGGCGGGAAGGACGCGCTTGATCCCGGCGTTGTCGACGACCATGCGGCGCTCGCGCTTGCGATCGCGGTGCCGGATGCGCTCCCGCTCCGCCTCCGGAAGCTCGGGCTCAGGTTCCACCGGCGTGATCAGGCGCCCAGCGCCGCAGATGTCGGCGCGTGCCGCCGACCGCGGGCGATCGCAAACCCCAGGACGGCGGCAAGCGTGACCACGGCGCCCCCCGCGATCGCCTGCACCCTCCGATCGAGCCCCAGCGTCCGGAGGCTGTCGCCGAGCCGGAACGTTCCCGCACGGGAGACGGCCGTCGCGTAGATGCGTGCCCGCGTGCCGGGATCGAGGCTCCATGCCGCCATCGCGCCGATCACCTCGTCACCGGTGTCGACGAGGGCCTGCACCTCGGCCGACGCCGCGTAGGCGAAGGCATCGCCGCCGAGCGCCATGTCGAGCCGATCCTCGACGGTCATGACCCGGACCTCGTGAGGCGCTCGGCCGGGAGGGGGGCGCCGAGCCGGTGGCGCAGCGCGGTCAGCGCCCGGAACGTGAGCAGCTTCACCGCGCCCTCGCTCCTTCCCATGATGTCGGCGATCTCGCGATTGCGCAGGTCACCCCCGAAGCGAAGCACGATCGCCTGGCGCTGATCCTGCGGAAGCCCAGCCACCGCAGCCCGCACCTCCGCCGCCCGATCGTTCGCCTCGGCATGTTCCGCGGGGTCGGCCCCGGCGTCGGGCAGCATGCGCGACTCGAGCTCGATCCAGCCAGGCCGCCGCCGGTCCCGGGCGACGAGGTTGCCGGCGACGCGGTACAGCCATGCCGAGTACGGGACTCCCCGCCACTGGAAGCGGGGCAGCTCCTCCATCGCTCGAGCGAAGGTGGTCGCGGTCACGTCGGCGGCTTCCTCCATGTCGTGGGTGAGGGTGTAGACGTAGGCGTGGATCTGGTCGACGTAGCGTTCGTACAGCGGCGCGAAGGCCGCTCGGTCACGCTGCGCTGCCAGGATCTCCAGCCGCTCCTCCTCGAGCTCCGCAGCCGTGCGATGCGGCATCGCTAGCGCTGCGGGCCCCGCGGAGGAAGCAACTCGCAGAAGCGTGCGCTGCCCATCGGGTTACGCAGGCCGGCTGCCGCCGATCAGACCGAGGCGGGTGCCCGCCTCCTCGAACGCGAGCAGCGCGCGGTCGAGCTGCTCGTGGGTGTGCGTCGCGCACACGATGGTGCGCACCCGGGCCTGGCCACGGGCGACGGTGGGGAACCCGATTCCCTGAGCGAACACACCGCGTTCGAGCAGCAGGTCGGACAGCTCCATCGCGACGGGCGCTTCACCGCACATCACGGGCGTGATGGGCGTCTCGCTGCGACCGATGTCGAATCCGAGCTCGCGGAGGCCGCTCTTGAAGTGACGCGTGTTGCTCCAGAGCTGATCCATGAGCTGCGGCTCCTGTTCGAGCACGTCGATTGCGGCGATGCACGCGGCCACGACGGCCGGCGGATGCGACGACGAGAAGAGGAACGGCCGCGCCTTGTGGATCAGGTGGTCCCGCACGACCTGGGACGCGGCGACGTATCCGCCGACGACGCCGACCGCCTTGCTGAGCGTGCCGATGTTGAGCGCAACGCGGCCATGCAGACCGAAGTGGTCGGTGGTGCCACGCCCGTTGGTGCCGAGGACTCCCGTCGCATGCGCGTCATCGACCATGACGGCGGCGCCGTAGTGCTCCGCGCGTTCCACGAGATCGGGGAGCGGCGCGATGTCGCCGTCCATGCTGAAGACGCCGTCGGTGACGAGCAGGACCCGGCGATATCCCTTGTCTCGAGCCTCCTTGAGCGCACGCTCGGCGTCGTCGGGATCGACGTGCTCGTACAGGATCCGGTCCGCCTTGGTGAGCCGGATGCCGTCGATGATGCTGGCGTGGTTGAGCTTGTCGCTGACCACGCAGTCACCCTGGTCGAGCATCGAGCCGATCACGCCGACGTTCACCGCGTAGCCGCTCTGGAAGGTGAGCGACGCCTCGGTGTGCTTGAACGCCGCGATGCGCTGCTCCAGCTCCTCATGCAGGGTCTGCGTGCCCGCGATCGTGCGCACCGCGCCGGTGCCCGCGCCCCACTCCAGCGCCGCGCGCGACGCCGCCTCGACCAGCCGCGGATGGGTGTTGAGCCCGAGGTAGTTGTTGCTCGAAAGGCTGATCATCGGCCGCCCGCCGATCTCCACCTCCGGGCCCTGCGCGGACTGCAGCACGCGCAACGGCCGGAAGAGCCCGTCGCGCCGCAGCGCCTCGAGATCCTCGTTCAGCGATGCGTCAAGGGACTGGACGGCCTGCGACGTCTTCATGCTCGCGACCATGGGCCAACCATACGCCCGCGGCGCTCAATCCGGCGTGAGGGTCACCTTGCCGCACTCGCCCGATTTCATCAGCTCGATGGCTCCGTCGATGTCGTGCAGGGCGAACCGGTGCGTGATCAGCGCGCTCGCATCGATGACGCCGTCGCGGACGTACGCGGTGGTCTGCTCCCAGGTCGCCGGGATGCGCCGCCCGGCGACCCCGTACAGGCTCAGCCCCTTCATCACCACGTCGGTGGAGAGGTCGACGACATCGAGGCCGTCACCGATGCCGAGCAGGCTGATCCACCCGCCGGGACGCACCAGCCGGGTTGCGGACGCCACCGCGACGGGCGAACCGCTCATCTCCAGCACGCAGTCGATGGCGCCGCCGCCGGCTGCGGCGCGCACGGCGACGTCGACGGCATCGTCGGTCGCCCGCACCACCGCGTGCGCCCCCATGCGCTCGGCGAGGTGCAGCCGGTAGTCGTTCAGGTCGACACCGACGACGCGCTCGGCGCCCTGGGCGCGCGCCACCGCGATCGCCGCGCACCCGATCGGTCCGCATCCATACACGACGACCGTCCGACCCGAAAGGTCGCCGTACGAGCAGGCGTGGACCGCGTTGCCGAACGGCTCCATCGCCGCGGCGACGTCCGGTGGGACGGTGGGACCGACCGGCCACGCGTTCACCGCTGGCACCACGAGGTGGGTTGCGAAGGCGCCGTCGACGTCGACCCCGAGGATGCGTGTGTTCTCGCAGACGTGGAAGTCACCGCGGCGGCACTCGTCACAGTGGCCGCAGACGATGTGCGACTCGCAGGCGACACGCGTCCCGATGGCGGGCCCGGTCACGCCCTCGCCCCAGGCGACGACCTCGCCGCACACCTCGTGGCCGACGATCCGTGGCGGGTGCACCCGCGCCGACGCCCACGGGTTCCAGTCGAAGAGATGCACGTCGGTCCCGCACACCGACGTGGCGGCGACACGCAGGAGGACCTGGCCCGCTGCGGGCGCGGGGACGGGCACATCGCCGATCACGAAACCGGGGGCGGCGGTCTGCTTGAGGACGGCGAGCACGGCGGGCTGATTATGCGTTCGTCCCCGGCCTGTCCGGGCACCGTCTGCTCCGCGTCCGCCGCAGTCCGAGAGACTGCCGCTCATCGCGGCCGTCGAGCCGCTCACCCCTGGCGCGGAGGACAAACAGCATGCTCGATGGCATTGACCGGCCGGCTCCGGGGCCGCGCCCTCGGCGCATACCGGTCGAGGATCTCAGCGTCTACGAGGGGCGCGGCGGGCACACGCTGCGCCGGCACGTCGACACCCGGCCCGGGGACGAGATGCGCCGCATCCTCCGGGAGGGCGTCGCCGCCGCGGGCCGGTTCCTCAGCCGCGCCACCGCGCAACGCTGTGTCGACGTCGCGATCACGAGGCGCAGCAACGACATCGCCGCGTGGCTCGCGGGGCGCGACAAGGGTGCGCCGTTCACCTTTGTCGAGGACATGGGCGAGGTCGTCGGACACATGCTCACGTACGCGGATGTCAGCCGGGGCATGGTCGTGCCGAAGCAGGTGACCGCTGTGCGGCTCGTGCTCCGTCGCTGTGTCGAGCTCCCCGGTGGCTTCACCCTCGTGACCGCGTACCCGACCCGTACCCCGTTTCGCGATAAGAGACACTAGGAGCCAGTGATATGAACGGAACCATCGACGCCGACACCATCGCCCGCGCGCAATCCGACTACCCGGCGCTCAGCCAGCTCTTTGGCGGTTACTTCCACCAGGATTGGCAGCAGGATCACGCATCGCGCGATGCGGCGCTCCAGGCATTCGTTCGCGATGCGTCGCCCGACACCGCGGGCGCGGCCGCGGGCGAGATCGATCGCCTGCTCGGCACGGGCTTCGACGACGCCGCCCTCGCGCGGATGCTCACCGACGGATTCGACTGCAACTACATGCCCGAGAGCGACGGGATCAGCCCCGCAGCCTGGCTGGGCCAGGTTCGCGACACCCTGCGCGCACCGGCAGCCTGACCCGGCGCGATCAGCGCGCCCTCGGCGCCTCCGCGACGCGCCTGAAGAGGGCGGCGAAGTGCAGGAGTGCTGTGGGCACGAGCGTCGGCAGGGCGATGATGAGCGCGATCGTGCCCACCGGACCGCCGAACAGGCGGACCCAGAACAGGACGAAGAACACGGCGCCGGTGAGCAGCGTGTTGCGGCGTCCCCACACCGTGTAGACGAGCTCCGGGCGGCGGCCCGTCAGCAGCACGAGCGGCGTGAGCAGCACCGGGCCGGCATAGCGGAAGACGACGAGGATCGCGAGCCACAGCGGGACGATCCCGAGAGTCCAGCAGCCGATCGCCCCGACGATGAAGAAGATCGCGTCACCGAAGGGATCCATCGCCTTGCCGAGCACGGTGACCGGCCCCCACCGGCGCGCGATGAAACCGTCGACGGCATCCAGCATTCCGGCCGCCCCGCCGACGCCGGCCCAGAGCGCGAGCGCCAGGCGCCCGGGGAGCGAAAGCGTGGCGACGAACAGCAGTGGGACGCACGCGTACGCGCGCAGCGCGGTGAGCCCGTTCGGGATCCCATAGCGGTCCACGGTGTTCCCGTCGGGGGTGAGGAGCATCGCCGCGCCACCGATGATGCCGATCGTCACCACGAGCCACCAGGCCGCCGTTGCGACGGCGGCGCCGGGAAGGGAGGCGGCGCCGTGCACGAGCGCGACGCCGACCGTGAGCGCCTCTCCGAGGATGAGGCCGAGCGCCGCCCAGAGGAGCAGCGACACGCGCAGGTGCGTGCTGCTGCGCAAGCGCGCGAGCGCCGTCGCGTAGAGGCCGGCTAGTCCACCCAGGCCAGGTCTTCCAGAGCTCGACGTGACGTTCGGGTCAGACCGCGAGACACGTGATCGTCTTGACCACGCCGTCGGCGGACTGGATCCGATCGAGGATCAGGCGCCCGATCCCGGGGACGTCGCCGGCTTCGATCTGGGCGATGACGTCGTACTCGCCGGTGATCGCATCGACCGTGACGATGCCGTCCTTGCCCCTGAGGTCGTCAGCCACGTGCTGTGCCTTGCCTGCGCTCGCGGTCACGAGCACATATGCACGAATCATCTCGTTGCTCCCACGGTTGAAACGCCCGGCGACTGTAGCATGGGTGCATGCCGTTGGCCCTCGTCATCAGGCTCCTCGTCCGCCTCGTGGCCGGCCTCTTTTTCTGGAGGTTGGCGAGCAATCGCCGGAGGGCGTTCGCGGGCGGCCAGGCTGCGCCGAGGGCCGCGCCGAAACCGCATCAGATCGACGCGCAGGCGGCGATGACGGCGGTGCGGACGTCGGTGTCACTGAGCTGGCGGGCCCTCCTCGCGGTGACGTGCGCGGCAGCGGCGGCAACCCTCGCCGCCGCCGGGGTCACCATCGCGGTGCTCACCCCACGGTGGCTCGGCGCGCTCCTGCTCGTCGCGGCGATCGTGGTGGGTGCGGCGGCCTGGTACGAAGGGCGTCTTCTCTTCGTCGCGCTGCGGGCGCGGAGCCGGTTGCGCCGCGCCGAGCGTCTGCGCAAGACCGCCACCTCCTGACCGCCGGAGCGCGCAAGGCTCAGCTCAGGTAGGGAGCCACACCCTCGCCCTGCTCGGCCGCATCCATCATCAGCTCGCTCACGGTGGGGTGGGCGTGGATGATCGACCCCAGGTCGTCCATCGTGAGCCCGTCGCTGATGGCGACCCCGACCTCGTGGATGATCTCGACCGCGTGATCGCCCATGACGGTCGCGCCGACGAGCCGGTCGGTGGCGGCGTCCGCGTAGAGCTGCGCGAGCCCGTCGGGCTCGCCTTCGCCGAGCGCCTTGCCGTTGCCGAGGTAGCGCGCCTGGCCGAGCTTGATCTCGAGACCGGCGGCCCTGGATGCCTCCGGGTTCAAGCCAACCATGGCGATTTCAGGATGGGTGTAGATGCACGACGGCACCACGGTGCGATCCATCGGCATGACGTCATGACCGAGCGCGTTCTCGGCGGCGCGGCCGCCCTCGGCGCTGCCCAGGTGCGCAAGCTGCAGGCCGCCGATGCAGTCACCCGCCGCCCAGATCCTCGGGTTCGCCGTGCGCAGGAAGGCGTCCACCTCGATGTGGCCGTGGTCGTCGACGACAACTCCCGCCTCTTCGAGCCCGATCCCGCGGGTCTGTGAACGCCTCCCGACCGAGACGAGCATCAGGTCCGCGTCGATGGCGGTGTCCGCGTCGAGGTGGGCGATGAGCCGGTCAGTGCTGTAGTCGACGGACTCGACGCGGCGATTCGTGAGGAAGGCGATGCCCTGTTTCTCCACGATCCGGCGCCACTGCTGCACGATGCGCGCGTCGACGCCGGCGAGGATCTGCGGGAGCACTTCGACGACGGTGATTCGCGAACCCAGCGCGGCGAACAGGCTGGCGAACTCGCATCCCACCACACCACCGCCGATGACGAGCATGTGCTCCGGGATCCGTTCGAGGCGCAGGATACCGTTCGACGTGACCACCAGCGGGTGATCGATGTCGATGCCGGGGAGCCCCGCAGGCTCCGTGCCGACGCACACGATCAGGTGGTCGAACGGATACCTCGTGTCCGCGGCGACCACGGCGTCGCCGTCGATCGCACCCTGCGCCTTCACGACGGTGACGCCGCGGCGCTTGCACGCGGATTCGACTCCCCTGCGCATGCTGAGCACGATCTCTTCCTTGCGCTCCATCATCCGCGGGAAGTCCACCTCCGGCTCGGCAACACGGATGCCGAAGTCGGCCGCGGCGCGGATCTTGCGCAGCAGGTCCGCTCCCGCAAGCAGTGATTTCGTCGGGATGCATCCCCAGTTGAGACACGTCCCGCCGAGCTCCGCGCGCTCGACGATCGTCACCTCGGCACCGAGTTGAGCGGCGCGCAGCGCGGCCACATCGCCGGCGGGTCCGCCGCCGAGCACCACCACGCGCTGGGTCATGGAGTGCCGCTGGCCGTGATGGGAGCGGCGGCGCCGGCCCTGTCCTGACCGCGTCGCGACGTCGCAAACGCCTCGCTGACGATGCGCTCCTGCTCCAGCGCGTGCGAGCCCGCGTACCCCTCCGACGGGCTCGCGCGGCGCGGCCTGCCGATGTAGTCCCACTGCAGCCGCGAAGGGCGGGAGACGCCGATCGCCCGCTCGAGGCTTCCCCATGCGCCCATGTTCTGGGGCTCTTCCTGGACCCAGTACAGGCGCTCGAGATTCGGATACGCGGCGACGATCTCGAGGATGCGCTCGAGGGGCAGCGGATAGAGGAGCTCGAGGCGCGCGATGGCGACGTCGGTCGCCTCGGCTCGCTGCGCCGCCAGGCTCAGCTCGTAATACATCCTTCCGGTGCAGAGCAGCAGGGTGCGCACCTCCTCGCGCCGGTCCGATGCCGTGGGATCGTCGATCACCCCCTGGAACATGCCGGTGCTGAGGTCGGCAAGGGTCGACGTCGATTCCTTGAGGCGCAGCAGGCTCTTCGGCGTGAAGACGACGAGAGGCCGCGGGTCGTTGAGCAACCCCTGACTGCGCAGCAGATGGAAGTACTGGGCCGGCGTGGAGCAGTTCGCCAGACGCATGTTGTCGTTGGCGCACAGCTGCAGGAACCGCTCGATGCGCGCGCTCGAGTGCTCGGGGCCGCTGCCCTCGTACCCGTGCGGGAGCAGCATGGTGAGGCGCGAATGCTGGCCCCACTTCGCGCGCGACGACGAGACGAACTGGTCGACGATCATCTCGGCGTTGTTGAAGAAGTCGCCGTACTGCGCTTCCCAGATGACGAGCGTCTCCGGATCGGCAGCGCTGTATCCGTATTCGAAGCCGAGACAGCCGACCTCGCTGAGCGGGCTGTTGAGAACCTCGAACGTCGCCTGCGCGTCGGCGAGATGCTGCATCGGGATGAACACCTCGCCGTCGCGTTCGTCGTGAAACGCGAGGTGGCGGTGGCTGAAGGTGCCGCGCACCGTGTCCTGCCCGGTGAGACGTATCGGATGCCCCTCGACGATGAGCGACGCGAAGGCGAGTGATTCGGCGATGCCCCAGTCGATGGAGCCCTCGGCGAGCGACGCGCGGCGTCGCTCCATCTGGCGGATCAGCTTGGCGTTGGGGGTGAAATGCTTGGGGAATGTGAGCAGCTGCTCGTTGAGCGAGGTCAGCAGCCGCGCAGGCACGGCGGTGCGGCGCAGCGGATCGTCGGGCTCCTCGGCCACCTGCTCGTGCGTCAGGTCGTCGAGCTCCGCGGCGAGGTGCTCCTTCACCCGCTTGTGCGCGTCGGCCACACGCCCGTACGCGGCCTTGGCGAGCTGCTCGACGTCCTCCGGGCGGATCAGCCCGTCCGCGATGAGCTGCGAGGCGAACAGCTCGCGCACCGTCGGATGCTGCCGGATCTTCAGATACATCAGCGGCTGCGTGTACGACGGCTCGTCGGCCTCGTTGTGGCCGAAGCGCCGGTACCCGATGAGGTGGACCATGACGTCCCGCCGGTAGGCGCGCCGGTAGTCGTAGGCGAAGGTGATCGCCGCCAGGCACGCCTCGACGTCGTCGGCGTTGACGTGCACGATCGGGATGTCGAAGCCCTTGGCGAGATCCGAGGCGTACCGGGTGGACCTTCCCTCCTGCGGATCCGTGGTGAAGCCGACCTGGTTGTCGGCGATGAAGTGCACCGTCCCACCGGTGGTGTAGCCCGGCAGCGACTGGAGATTGAGCACCTCCTGCACGACGCCCTGGCCGGCGAACGCCGCGTCCCCGTGGACGAGGACCGGGAGCGCGGCCATCGGATCGAGGTGCAGCGTCGTCGCACGGCGCTGGGTCTGTGCCGCCCGGCACCAGCCCTCCACCACCGGGTCGATCGCGTCGAGGTGGCTCGGATTGGGGAGCAGCCGTACGAGGATCACCTTGCCGGTCTCGGTGAGGTACGTGCCCGTCGCGCCCATGTGGTACTTGACGTCACCCGTCGACTTGAACTTCGAGATGGCGCGCCGCGCGGAAGCCAGCTCGAACGCGTTGAGGATCGACTCGTACGGATGGTTGGCGACGTGGGCGACGATGGCGAGCCGCCCGCGATGGGACATGCCCATCACCACCTCACCGATGCCGTCGTCCGCAACCATGGTGAGGAGCGATTCGAGCATCGGCACCAGCGCGTCGAGTCCCTCGATGGAGAACGTCTTCTGTCCCAGGAACGTCGCGCGCTGGTAGCGCTCCATCGCGTCGACCTTGGTCAGCCGCTCCAGCAGGCGGAGCCGGTCCTCGCCGGTGAGCTTCGGCCGGTAGGCGCCGGACTCGATGTGCTCCCGCAGCCAGACGCGCTGCTCGTGGCTCGAGATGTGCTCGATCTCGAAGGCGATGGTGCCGCAGTACGTCGCGCGCAGGTTGGGCAGCACCTCGGCAAGCGTCCGTCCGGGTACATAGACGCGAAGGAGATCCGCAGGGATCTGCGCCATCAGCTCCGGCGTGAGCCCGTACGTCGCGGGGTCCATCGCGGGGTCGCCGATCGGCGGAGCGCCGAGTGGATCGAGATGGGCGCCGAGGTGACCATGGGTTCGATGCGCCTTCACAAGCGACGTCGCCGCCTGCATCGCCCCGAGGAGGACGCGATCGGGCGCGGTGCGCGGTGGAGCGCCCTGCTCGGCCGCTGACGGGACCGAGGTTGCGGGTGGGGCGGGTGCCGTCGCGGCGCGCGCCGTCGTCGCCTCGAGCGGTGGCAGGATGAGACCAAGGCTGGAAAAAACGGAATCGTAGAAGCCATCGGCGCCATCGAGCAGGGCTTCGATGCGGCCGAGGAACTCCCCGGACTCCGCACCCTGGATGATCCGGTGGTCGTACGTGCTGGTCATCGTCATGACCTTGCCGACGCCGAGGCCGCGGACGGTCGCCTCCTGAGCACCACGCCATTCGGCCGGATACCCGATCGCTCCGACGGCGATGATGGTTCCCTGACCCTGCATGAGCCGCGGCACCGACGCGACCGTGCCGATGCCACCGGGATTGGTCAGCGTCAGCGTTGCGCCCTGCAGCTCATCTGCCGACAGCGCGTTCGTGCGCGCCCGTTCGATGAGCCGTTCGTACTCGTTGCGGAATTCGGCGAACGTCAGCTGTGCGGCATCGCGGATGACGGGGACGACGAGCGAGCGCGACCCATCCTTGCGCACGGTGTCGACGGCGAGCCCCAGGTGCGCGGGGCCGGGCACCCGCGCCGGTTTGCCATCCGGCGTGCGGGCAAAATGCGCGGTCATCGCCGGGGTCGCGGCGGCCGCGCGGGCGATGGCGAAGCCGATGAGGTGGGTGAACGACACCTTGCCCGGGTTGCTCGCCGCAGCAAGCGCGGCGTTCAGCTGACGCCGGCGCGCGTCGAGGATGTCGACCGCGACAGTGCGGAACGAGGTGGCGGTCGGGATGTCCCGGCTGCGCTCCATGTGGTCGACCAGCGCTGCGGCGGGTCCGCGGATCGGTTCCGGCTCCTCATGCTCGCCGGCCCGGAGCGTCGATGCAGGGGTTGGGCCGCCGCCGGCCTCTGCGCTGAGCACGTCGCGCTTGATCACGATGCCGCCCGGGCCGGTGCCCCGGACCGACTGGAGATCGATGCCGTTTCGAGCGGCGGCACGCCGGGCGAGGGGTGATGCGTCGACCACCGCGATGTCCGGGGCCGGGGTCTCGTGAACCGGCGCTGCGGCATCCGCCGGCGCTGACGGGGGCGGGGCGGTTGCGGCTGTGATGGGCGCCGGCGCTGTGGCCGGTGGTGACGGTGGCGCAGCCGGCGCTTCGTCTGGCGGTGACGGTGTGACGGCGGCTGGGGGCGGCAGCACCGAAAGGGGCGCCGATGGAAGCGCGGCCGGGGGTGCCGGCGCGCGGGCGCCGTTCCCCCCGCCATCCGCGGCACCAGGCGCGATCAGGGCCAGCGTGGCGCCGACGGAGACGGTGTCACCCTCCGCCGCGACGATTTCGGCGATCTTGCCCGATGCCGGCGCGGGGACCTCGACATCCACCTTGTCGGTCGTGACCTCGACGACGGCCTCGCCCTCGTCAACGCTGTCTCCGACGGCCTTGAGCCACCGGGAGATGATCCCCTCCGAGACGGACTCCCCCATCGCGGGAAGGGTCAGCGCGACCGGGTCAGCCACGCTCGAATCGTCTCACCTTCGCCCGCCGGCAGTGCGAACCCCAAGCCCGGAGCCGCGGGCCCAGCGAAACTCGGTGGAGGGGTGGCAGCGTGCCGTGCAACATACACAGAAATGTATAATACGCGACGGCCGGCCTCGCCCGGTGCGGCCGGTGGGGCGACCGCCAGCTTTGTCTCTGGAGGTTACCCATGCTCCGCTCCCATCGATTGCGCCTGTTCGTCGGCGGCGCCGCCGCGGTCGGAGTCGTCGTGTTCGCGATGCACGCGGCAGCGCAGGCGCCTGCGCCCGGACGCTACGTGAGCTGGGCCCCGCCGGCGGAGGCCACGGCCAGTCCCGGCGCAGGCCCGGCAATCCCGTTGGCGAGTGCTCCGCCCGCAGCCGTACCCGGGCCGCTCGAGGGGCTGACACTCCCGCTCTCGGGGCTGCTTCATCAGTTGAACGCCAACACGGAGCAGACCGCATCCGGCCAGTACTCGATCCTGCAGGCCCTGGAAAGCGCGCTCGCCACGCGCATCCAGCAGTTCCTTGGATGGGTCACGGGCGGCAGATGACCGCCCGGCCCTCAGAATCGAGACGTGACAACCGCCCCAGGCAAGAGCGCATCGCGCCGAGCCGACCTTCGCAACGTGGCGATCATCGCCCACGTCGACCACGGGAAGACCACCCTGGTCGATGCGCTGCTGAAGCAATCGCACGTCTTCTCGGCGCATGAGCAGGTCGGCGAGCTGATCCTCGACTCCAACGACCTCGAACGCGAGAAGGGGATCACGATCCTCGCGAAGACGACCTCGGTTCGATACAAAGGGGTGAAGCTCAACATCATCGACACGCCGGGGCATGCGGATTTCGGCGGTGAGGTCGAGCGCGTCCTGGGGATGGCCGACGGGTGCCTGCTCCTCGTGGACGCCGCCGAAGGGCCGATGCCGCAGACCCGCGTCGTGCTGCGCCAGGCGCTCGCGCTCGGCCTCCAGCCGATCATCGTGGTGAACAAGATCGACCGCGCCAACGCGCGTCCCGCCGAGACTGTCGAGGCGACACACGACCTGCTGCTCGAGTTCGCTCGCGAGGCGTGGCAGCTTGACGCACCGATCCTCTACACCGACGCACGTGAGGGCACCGCGACCGCCGACCTGACCCGCGCCGGCGTGACCCTCGAGCCCCTCCTCGACGCGATCCTCGAGCACGTCCCTGCTCCGCTCGCCGACCCGGACGGGCCGCTGCAGATGCTCGTGAGCAACCTCGATCACGACAACTGGAGCGGCCGCCTCGCCCTCGGGCGCATCCAGCGCGGCACGGTGCATCCGGGACAGAGCGTCGTGTGCTGCACCGCCGCGGGCTCCGGAAAGATCGAGCGCATCGCGACCGTGCTCACGGTCGAGGCGCTGCAGCGCCTGTCGGTCGAGTCAGCCGCGGCGGGCGAGATCGTCTATCTGTCCGGTCTGCAGAGCGTGGCGATCGGCGACACCATCGCGGATGCGGAGGCTCCCGAGGCATTGCCACGCCTCGAGATCGGTGAGCCGACGTTGCGCATGCAGTTCTCGGTCAACCAGTCACCGCTCGCAGGCCGGGAGTCGACGGTGAGCAGCACGTCGCGTCAGCTCCGCGCCCGCCTGGAGCGGGAGCTGCTGACCAACGTCGCGCTCCGTGTCGAGGACGGGCCCACCGCGGACATCTTCGACGTGAGCGGACGGGGCGAGCTGCACCTCTCCATCCTCATCGAGACGATGCGCCGCGAGGGATACGAGTTCGAGGTGTCGCGCCCGGCGGTCATCACCAAGGAGGTCGACGGACACAGTGTCGAGCCGGTGGAGGATTGCGTGATCGACTGCTCCGCGGATGTCGTCGGCGCCATCACCGATGCGCTCGGTTCACGCGGCGCGAAGATGACAGCGATGCGCACCGACGCGGGCGGCGGCGTCCGGCTGACGTACCACGCGCCGACGCGAGCGCTGATCGGCCTGCGCAGCCAGATCCTGACGCTGACGCGTGGCACCGGTGTCATGGCCACGCGCCTCCTCGGATGGGAGCGCATGTGGTCGCTGCCGATGACGACGCGGATGGGTGTGCTCACCGCAAGCCAACCCGGCACGGCGGTGGCGTACGGCCTGGTGACGCTGCAGGAACGGGGCCAGCCGCTGATCGCGCCCGGGACCGTCGTCTATGAAGGCATGGTCGTCGGGCTCAACCGGCGCCCCGGTGACCTGCACCTCAACGTGACCAAGCAGAAGCAGAAGACCAACATCAGGTCATCGACCGAGGACATGACGATCCGCCTCGTGCCGCCGCGCCGGATGTCGCTGGAGGAGTGCCTCGATTTCATCGCCGACGATGAGCTGGTCGAGGTGACGCCGCAGGGCATCCGGATGCGCAAGCGCGTGCTGAACGCCGACGAGCGCAACAAGATCCGCAAGCGCGCGATGGCCGCCGCCGAGGCCGGTTAGCGGCGGGCCGGCCGCCCGCCGTCAGCTCTGCGTCTGCGCCTGCGCCGCGCTGCGCTCGGCGGCCTTCTTCGCCGCCTTGGCGATGGCGGCTGCCTTGGGCTTCTTGCCCTGGCGCTTGGGGGCTCCGCGAGTCTTCTCTCCAGCCACTTCTTTCTCCTCCAGAGTTTCCGTCGTTACGAGCGTAGTACAAGGTCTGGCCGGTCGGAAGCCGTCTCGCAACGGCAGGTGCCAGACCTACCGCGCCGAGCGCCACATGGTGGTCACGACCGGGCCGCCGTCGGGATACGAGAACTCACCGATCGGCGCGAAGCCGACGCCCTCATAGCGGCGGTTGTTGGATGGGTTCGATGACTCGAGGTACGCCGGGGCGTGTTCCGCGTCGATCAGCGCCAGGTTGTCTGCGAGGAGCCGCATACCGACGCCATGGCCGCGGTGGTCGGGGTGCGTGCCGAACAAGGACAGGTAGTAGTGCGGCTCTCCGTGGGGATGCGCGGCGTCGAATCGTCTCGCCAACTCGATGAAGTTGTCCTCCTCTGCACCGAGTCCCTTCGCAAGCTCGAACATGCGGGCCTCCTGCTCGGGCGAGAACTCGGACCCGTCCGGCGGGATCCACAAGGACGTTGCGGCACCGCCCTCGGCGAGCCATGTCCACGGGTATCGCAGCGCCCCCTCCGCGAAGAGGCGCCAGAAGGGCCGGCGCTCTGCGGCATCGAGCGAGCGCAGCGCGTGGCTCCAGAGGGGGTCGGCAGCGAATGCGAGCCCGACGATGTCCGCGACCACCTCGCTGTCGTTCGGCGTCGCTCGACGCGCGGATACGGAGCCGTCCATGCGCTCGGAAGACTACCGGTCGGCGCCCATTCGCGTGTGCTCGAAATCGCGCGTCCGCGGGTCGGGATCATCCGGTCGTGCCGCCCCTTCAGTGGCATGTGGCCCCGCCGCCCCCGGCTTGACACACATACACAAATCCGTATAGTCTGTCCGCTGTCCGGGTGATCACCCGGAACGGCCGGAGGGGCGACCGATTACCGCAACCGCGTGCATCGGAGGTCGCCCTCGTGGATCAACTCAAGGCGCTCATCGACAACTGGATCCTCATCGCGCAGGGGCTGCTCGCCAGCGTCGGCGCGCTCGCGTTCCTGATCGCGTTCATGTACAAGATCATCGCGGTCGACCCGTCCAGCGTCGCGCAGGCCAAGAAGTGGATCGGTCGCATCGTGTTCGGCACCATCGGTGTCGAGGTCGCCGGCACCCTCACGCACGCGCTCATCGCGAGCGTCCCGGCAACGATCCACTGAGCGCACCGGAATGCAGGTGATCCCCGGGATCGTGCAGGGCATCCGCGATCCACTCGGCACGATCCTCCAACTGCTCACCGGCGTGCTGTCGCACTTCATCGCGACCGCGCGTACGGACCTCAACGCCGAGCTGTCCCGCTACCTGTTCACCACCGTCGACCCGACCGCTTCGGGGATCCGGCCGCTCACGGCGAATCCCGCGGTGGCGCACCTGAACGGCGGCCTTGCGCTCGCGGCAGACGTGCTGGTGGGGCTCGTGTTCCTGTACTCCTCGTTGCGCAGCATCTTCGATCGATCCATCCACTCGCGGTACGAGCTGCAGATGGTGATCCCTCGCGTGATGGCAGCGCTCGTGATGGTGCACGGGTCCATCTACTTCATCCAGATGGCCATCGACCTGAACAACGCGATCGGGAACCTGACCCAGTCACTCGGCGGCCCGTTGACCACCGATACCCTGCCGTGGTCGGCATCGATGAGCGCCGCCAGCGTTTCGCTCATCCAGGCCTCCCAGGATCTGTTCCACGCGCTCTTCGCGCTCGGCGTCGTCATCGCCGTCGTGATCCTCGTCGTCTCCTACGTCATCAGGATCGCGATGCTCGATATCCTCATCGTGCTCGCCCCACTCGCTGCGCTGTGCTCCGTGCTGCCCGATACCCGCCGCTACGCGCACACGTGGCTCCGGCTGTTCATGGTCGCCGTCTTCATGCAGGCGGTGCAGCTGATCATCCTGCGAGTTGCGACCGCCGTGGGATTCGGCGCCGGCGCGGGCATCGCGGACAGCCTCTTCGCACTCGCCATTCTCTGGATCCTCCTCAAGGTGCCGGGGACCCTGCACGCAGCAACCCACGTCGAAACGCACGCGCACACCGCGGCACGACACGTCCAGCGATCGGTGCATCGCATGCTGGTGCCGGCCCACCGAACGGTGCGTCACCGGAGCGCGCTGTGATCCGGGCGCTGGTGGCGACCACCGCAGTGGTCGGCATCGGGCTGTGCGGCGGAACGGCGCTTGCCGGCACCGCCGTCTCAGCGAGTGCGCCCGGCATCGCATTCGTCAAGCCGCTTGCGCATTCCTGGGTGTCACAGGAGTTCGGCTGCACGAGCTTCAGCTTCGAGCCCGTGGATCTCGCGTGTCCCGGACATCACTGGCACTCGGGCATCGACCTCGCCGCGGCACGCGGCACACCGGTGCTCGCGACCCTTCCGGGAATCGCCACGGTCATCCTCTCGGCCACGGGCTACGGGTTGCACGTGATCATCGATCACGGCGGCGGCTTGAGCAGCCTGTACGGCCACCTCGACACCGTGACGGTCACGACCGGCGCCTACGTCGTCGGAGGTGAGGTCATCGGCACGGTGGGATCGTCGGGGAACGCGACGGGTCCGCACCTCCATTTCGAGATCCGGCGCGACGGCATCGCGGAGGATCCTCGGCAGGACCTCGCTCTGCCGTGAAGGGCTCAGCGCAGAGCGTTCACGAGGCCGACCGGCTGTCCGCCGCAGGGGTCCGGCGCGACTGCTGCCACACGACCCAGATCCGCTGCATCGCGGTGACGTTGGTCAGCACCGCGAGCACCCAGAGCGCCCACACGAGTAGCGGCGCGATGACCAGTCCGATCACCGTGATCACCACGCGCTCCGGGCGGGCAAGCAGGCCGCCGTCACCGTTGAACCCGAGCGATTGCGCTCGCGCCCGCACGTACGACACGAGCAGCGAGCCGGTCAGCGCGAAGATGACGAGCATCGGTTCGAGCGTGTGATGGCCGTGGAAGATGAAGTAGTAGAGGAGCGCGATGTAGGTGATCGCCTCCGCGTACCGATCGACGGTCGAATCGAGGAAGGCGCCGTACTTCAATTCACGCCCGCTCACCCGGGCGAGTGCGCCGTCGAGAATGTCGAATCCGCTCGCGACCAGCAGCAGCAGGCCGCCGGGGAGCAGGTATCCGAGCGCGACGAGGACCGCCGAACCGGCGCAGATCAGCAGGCCGACCATGGTCAGGGCATTCGGTGTCAGGCGCAGCACGCGGAGCGCGGGAACGACCCGCCGCGCGCCGCTCCTAACCCAGTTCTGGAGCCTGGACGTGAACACCGGATGTCACCATGCTCGCACCGGCGCGCTCGCGCGCCACGCGATACACATCGAGCACCTCGTCGACGACGCGCTCCCAGTCATACAGCTGTGCTTTCGCGAGCCCGCGCTCGCTCATCGCCCTGCGGCGCGGCTCGTCATCGAGGAGGCCGGCGAGCGCTCGCGCCCATTCCTTCGGATTCCGCGGCGGAACGAGCACGCCGTCGACATCGTGCGAGACCACGCTGCTGAAGCCCGGGATGGACGAGGCCATCACCGGGACGCCGCTCGCCATCGCCTCGAGCAGCACGATCCCGAAGCTCTCGCCGCCGTTTGCCGGGGCGCAGAAGATGTCCGCGGACGCGTAGTACCGCGGCAGCAGTTCATCGGAGACGCGCCCGGCGAATTCGACGTCGGGAATGCCCATCGCGGCCACCTGGCTCTCGTAGCCCCACCGCATCGGCCCATCCCCGACGACAACGAGCCTGGCGTCTGCCCGGGTGCGACGCAGCTGCCCGTACGCCTCCACGAGCGTCGGCAGACCCTTGCGGGATTCCAGCCGCCCGACGAACAGGATCGTCGCCTTTCCCGGGGTGCGCAGCTCGTCGAGCGAGGCGTGACCCGGGTTGAAGCGCGAGCAGTCGATGCCGTTCGGCACGATCCGGTACTCGCCCTCGAAGTACCGGGCGATGAAATCGCGCGCCGGAACGCTCACCGCGATGTGCGCGTGCAGGCGATTGAAGTAGCGCTTGAGGAACGGCCTGCCGTAGTAGTAGCCGAGGTTGCGCCTGGCCATCGCATGGAAGGTCCCGACGTTCGCTCCACTATGAAAGCGAAGCACGGTGATCGGCAGCGACGGCACCAGCGGTTCGTGGTAGTGCACGACGTCGAACGCGGCCTCGTCGAGCAGCGCTCGCACCCGTCGCACCAGGTGGAACGACAGCGCGATCCGGGCCACCGAGCCGTTGCTCCGCACCGGCACGCTGCGCCCGATGCGCACGTAGCCGGGGATGCCGTGATCGTCGCCGACCCGGCTCGATGGCGCGAGGACGGTCACGTCGTGGCCCCGGGCGCGGAGCTTCGCCGAGAGATGGCGGACGTGTTCGGTCACGCCGCCCGGGTGCATGAAGTCGTACGGAGAGACGAGCCCGATCTTCATCGCGTTGCGGCCGTTGTCCAGATGGGATCGAGGACGTGCCACTGCTCCGGGTGCCGGCGGATCGCGTCCTCGAAGATGCGGAGCAACATCTGCGCAGTCTTGCGCACCTCCTCGTCGCGTGGCGCATCAGGCGAGTAGAGGATCTCCGGGTAGACCCGGGCGTCGACCCGGTACTTGTTGCGAAACAGCACGATGGGGACCACCGCAGCCCCGGCGCGGATGGCAATCTCGACCACGCCGACGGGGATCGGGGCGGGCTCGCCGAAGAACTCGATCGGCTCGCCATTGCCGATCAGGTCGCGATCGATCGCCATCGCCACCACGCCACCGGAGCGCAGGACCTTGAACACCTCGCGCATCGACGCCGCACCGAGCCGCCGCGCGACCTGCGGGTCGCCCTCGCGCATCGCCTGGGTGTCGATGGGGATCACCTGCACGCCCTGCGCCACACGCGAGCCGACGACGCGATCGAAGAGCTCCTGCGGGCGCAGGACCTCGGCGAGCAGCGCCATCTTGCCGCCCATCTTGTTCCACCCCGCCAGCCCGACCTCCCAGGAGCCGAAGTGCATCGACGCGACCACGACGCCGTTGCCGCGCGCCACGGCGTCCTCGAAGTGCTCGAGCGTCTGGATGTCGATCCGCGACGGCAGATTCGTCCGAACTCGACGACATCTCCATGACGTCGACCCAGCAGTGCGTGAGGTTGCGAAGGTTGTGTCGGATCAGCCGCTTCATCGCGCGGTCGCCGATGTTCGGGACGACATGACGGAGGTTCTCGCGCAGCGGGTCGAAGCGGCTCGGCACGGTGGCGAGCAACGCATCCGCGGCGCGGTCGCCGAGCCAGTACGACGTCCGCTGCGGGAGCATCCCGACGAGGCTCTCCGCAGCGCGATAGGCGTAGTAGGGCATGCGGCTCTCACGCTTGGCGCGCTGACCGGCGCGTCCGGTCAGCGCCACGTCGCGAGCCTGCATTTCCCCGTTGCGCTCCCGACCGCTCGCGGTCTAATTCGTTGCGGGTGTTGCCGGTGCCGCCTCAGGCGCGTCGTGAAGGACCTTGGCGGCCCGTCCGTTGCGCCGTCCCACCGCGTTCCCGACGCCGGCGATGAACTCCTCCGTCAACCGATGGGCCTCGTCGTCCGAGACCTGGCGTGGCGGCGACTTCATGAAGTACGAGGCCGGTCCTTCCAGCGTGCCGCTGAGCCCGCGGTCGAGGCCGAGCTTGCAGCAGCGCACCGCGTCGATGACGATGCCCGCGCTGTTCGGCGAGTCGTGCACCTCGAGCTTCATCTCGACGTTGAGCGGCACGTCACCGAACGACTTGCCTTCGAGGCGGATGAACGCCCACTTACGGTCATGGAGCCACGGCACGTAGTCCGACGGCCCGATGTGGATGTGATCCTTCTGCAGCGGCGTCTCGAGCTGCGACTGGACGCTGTTCGTCTTGCTGATCTTCTTGCTCATCAGCCGCTCGCGCTCGAGCATGTTGAGGAAGTCGGTGTTGCCGCCGAAGTTGAGCTGGTACGTGTTCTGAACCTCGACGCCGCGCTCCTGGAACAGGTGGGTCAGCACACGGTGGACGATCGTCGCGCCGACCTGGGACTTGATGTCGTCGCCGATGACCGGGACGCCCGCCTTCCGGAACCGCGCCTGCCAGTAGTCCTCACGGGCGATGAAGACCGGCATGCAGTTCACCATCGCGCATGGCGCCTCGAGGATCTGCTCGGTATACCAGCGTGTCGCCGCCTCGCTGCCGACGGGCAGGTAGTTCACGACGACGTCGGTGCCCGTGTCCTTCAGCACCTGGGCGATGTCCACGGTCGAGCCGGGCGCTTTGACGATCACCTCGGACAGGTACTTGCCGAGCCCGTCGTGCGTCATGCCGCGCTGCACGGGGACGTTCAGCGGGTCGACGTCGCTGAACTTCACTGTGTTGTTGAGGCCGCTGAAGATCGCCTCGGACACGTCCTTGCCGACCTTCTGGATGTCGATGTCGAATGCCGCGGAGATCTCGATGTCGGAGATGTGGTAGCCACCGAGGTTCACGTGCATGAGACCAGGCACCCGGTCGCTCGGATCGGCGTGCCGGTAGTACTGAAGACCCTGGACGAACGACGAAGCGCAGTTGCCCACGCCGATGATCGCCACTCTGACTTTCTTGCTCATGTCGCTGCACCCTCGCGTACCGTCGTTGTTGAATTGATCTCGGCGGGCATCCCTGCGAAGGAGATCAGCCGAGCGAAGCTCTTGAAATGGGTCGCGATCGCATCGCGATCGAGGCGGCAGAAGACCTCGCGTCCATCGCGCCGCGTGCGGATCACCTCCGCCTTGCGAAGGATGCGCAGGTGCCAGCTCATGCGCGGCTGGCTCACCTGGCAGTAATCGGCCAGCTCGGAGACCCGCATCTCAGGGGTTGCCGCGAGCCGCTCGACGATGAGGAGACGCGTCGGGTTGGCGAGACCCTCGAAGTAGACGGAGAGATCACTCGCGCCGTGGGCGATGCTCCCGGGAAGAGCCCGGCGCGGTGGCCGGTCGGGGCGGGCGAGGGAATCTTGCATAAAGGAACCTTTCATAAAGGATCGGTTATATGAGCTTATACCCGGCCCTGATCCAAGCGCAAGGTCCATCGGTCATTCGACGCGATCCGCCTCGGTGGCCGCTTCCGCCACCCCCTCCGACGGGGCGTCGTCGTCGGATTCGCCGTCCGCCTCCGGAGCGGATTCCGGCTCCGACGGCTGCCGGTCTCGGTCCTCATAGGAAGGCAGGATCGCGGCCAGCAGGCGGAGGATCACGACGCAGACGAGGACGACGACGATGAACCCGACCACGGCGAGGCCGATCCCACCCAGCACAGAGCCGATGTCGAGAAGCATCCGGGAAGGATGGCAGGCGAGGCTACGATCGATCCGATGACCGCCGCGCAGAGCCCCGCCGAGCTACCGCCGTCGCTGACCGTTCGACGCGGGAGGATCGTCTTCCGCGCCCGGAGGCCCGTGGCCCTCGTCCTGCCGCTCATGGCGGTCACCGAGATCGCGGGCGTGATCTGTCTGCTCATCGGGGCGACCATCGGCTGGTTCGTCATGGCGGCGCCGCTGATCGCCCTGGGCACCACGGCCGTGGTGCTCCGTCCGGCGCTCGAGCTCACCCGCGACGGCCTGGTCCAGCGCCAGTACCCGTACAGCAGCCTCACGCGCTGGGACGTCATCGACAGCGTTGGCATCACCCGGGCGGGGAACCGCGTGATCCTCGCGTACAAGCTCGTGCCGGGCATCCCTCCGCCGCGGCATCAGCCGGCGGCCGCGATGCTGCGCGCTGTCGACGCACCCTATGACGGCGGGTGGTTCGCCGACTCGCTCGCCGGCGGACCCGACGAGGCGCTCGCGGTGGTGCGCCGCTACCTCGACGACCCGGCGCTCCGCGAGCTGCTCCCGATCACACGTCGCTGAGACCCTCACTCGAAGCCGCGGGACGCGCCCTCGGGTGTCTCGCCGCGGCTGCTTGGCTAGTATTGGCGGGCAGCACCGCCGTCACCGGCTCGCGCGCGTTCGGGTTGCAGACCCGGATCTCGATAGCAGTGCAGCAGGTGCGCCCCGTTCCATCCCAGGGTAGCCAAGTGGTCAAGGCAGCGGTCTGTAAAACCGTGTACCGATGGTTCGACTCCATCCCCTGGGACCACCATCGAATCGCCGGCACGCGACGCGTCACGAAGCTGCCCGATATCACGGCAACCGAGTGCAAACGATCGCGACGGCCCGGCCTATGCTCCTTCCGATGACCGGCATTCCCGGGACTGAACGGGAGAGGGCTCCACGCGGCCTGCGCATCCACGTGCTCGGCGAGGTGAGTGTCGATGGCCTCGAACGCGCTGCGCTCGGCAGCAGGAAGGCCCGGCAGCTGTTGCGCGAGCTGGCCCTCGCCCGGGGCAGGCCCGTCTCCGCGGACAGCCTCGCCGACACGCTCTGGCACGACGACCTCCCACGCGATCCGGCCGCGCAGGTTGCGGTGCTCGTGAGCCGCCTCAGAGCCGCCATGGGTGCAGACCGCATCAGCCACGGGGATGCCGGATATGCGCTCCACTACCAGTGGCTGGACCTCGAGGCCGCTGAGCAGCTCACCGACGAGGCGGAGCGCCGCCTCACCCGCGAACGCTACGCCGCGGCACTCAGCGCCTCGCGTGGAGCGCTGGCCCTGCTGCGCCCCGGGTCTCCGGTGGACGGCGCAGCCGGCTCGCTCGCGGTGCGTCTCACCGCACGTGCGAGACACCTCTGCGCTCGGGCGTTGCTCGCGAGTGCCGATCACTCGGGCGCAGTCGAGATCGCGCAGCGGGCCCTCGACGCAGACCCGCTGGACGAGGAGGCCCTGCGCCTCGCGATGGCCGGGATGGCCGCCGGGTCACGCTCGTCATCGGCGCTCGCGCTGCACCAAGCCTTCCGTGAGCGCCTGCTTGACGAGCTCGGTGTGAGCCCATCACCGGAGACCGAGATGGTCCATCGCGCGATCCTCAAAGGTGCGCCGATTCCCGGGATCGTGGCCGGCTCTCGCAGTCTCCCCACCGGGCGCCCCGAGCACGAGGCTCCGCTCGCGGGTCGCGACGACGAGTTCGCGGCGTTGAACGACTGCTGGCACGCGGCGCGGACCCGAGGGATCACCCGCGTTGCCGTGGAAGGCGAGCCCGGCATCGGCAAGACATTCCTCGTTCGGGCCTGGATGGCAGCGCTTCCACCGGAAACACTGGTGCTCGAGGCGCGGTGCGACGAGGTCAATCCGTCCCTCCCCCTGCAGCCGATCCTTGATGCGGTGCACGCACGTCTGCGCGAGCTCGGCAGCGATGAGGCGGCGGCACTGCTTGGGCCGGAGCGACGCCTGCTCGCACCGTTGCTCGGGGCTCCGTTCGAGACCCCTGAAGCAGGTTTCGACGTCGCGCTCTCCCTTGCGTCCTCACCCGCGGGAACGGCGATGCTCAACGCGGCGCTCATCTCCGTCATGCGACGTCTCTGCGCGAACCCGAGTGTGCTGTTCATCGACGACGTGCATCGGATCGACCAGGCATCGGCGTCCTGGCTGGCACAGCTCGCAAGCAGGAGCCCCGACGTTCACCTGCTGGTCCTCACGACGCAGCGGACGACCGAGCGTCGCCTCGTCGCGGTCGACAGAGTCATCGATGTCGGTCCACTTTCGCTCGACGCGGCGGCGCTGATTGTCGGCGCGGACCGCGTTGCCGGCCTCTACAGCCGCACGGGCGGCAACGCGCTCTTCCTCACAGAACTCGCCGGCGCTGACCCTGCGGTGACGATTCCCGAGTTGATCCAGGCGTCGATCGTCGCCCGCTGCGAAGGCGCTCCGGACGTTGCGGACACGCTGCGCGCGGCTGCGGTGCTCGGCTCGACGGTCGACGTCGACCTGCTCGCGCGCGTCCTGCGCGCGGATCCGATCCGCGTCATCGACCATCTCGAACAGGGGACGCGCCTTGCGCTCCTCGAAGAGCGGCAGGCCACCTTCGTCTTCCGTCACGAGATCGTCCGCGAAGCCATGGTCGCGAGCGCCGGCGGGCTCCGGCGAGCGTGGCTGCATCGCGAGGCTGCGCTCTGCCTCGAAGGGTCGCCGGACGCGGATCCGTTGATGGTCGCCGAGCATGCGCGCCTCAGTGGCGAACGCCATATCGCCGCTCGAGCGCTCGCACGCGCGAGTGCCGTTGCATTGAGCAGGTTCGACCACGACGCCGCGCGATCACTCGTCGACGATTCACTCGCGTTCGAGGAGACCACCGACGCGCTCCTGCAGCGAGCGCGTCTCCACCTGTGGCAGGGTCGGTACGCCGAAGCCGAGACCGATGCCGAGGCTGCGCTTGCCCGTGGGGATGACGCGCGCGCTCTCGAGGTTGCGGGTGCGATCGCCTATTACCGCCGGCGGTTCGACCGTTCGAGTGCCCTCGCGCAGGAACTTCGAGACCGCGCCACGGATCCGCATCTTCAGCTCGGCGGCCTGATCATCGGCGCCCGTGCGGCACACGCCGCCGGAGACATGACGACGGCGTTGACGCTCATCGAAGGCGCGACGAGCCTTGCGCACCGGTCCGGCCTGGCAGTGCCGAACTCTGTATACGCAGTGATCGAGGTCCATCGCGGTGCGGTGCAACACGCCGTGAAGCTCTTGCAGGTCCCAGCCGGACGCGCAGCGAGCGAGACGTCATCAACCGCATACACGAGCGTCCACGAGCACTTCATCGGCGGGTACTCGCTGGCGACGTGCGGGCGTGTCGCCGAAGCTCTGGAGCGCTGGGAGCGAGCCGATGACGAGGCGCACCGCCAGGGCTTCGTCCGCTACATGACGTTGGCCGCCAACTTCACCTCCTGGGTCTATCGCGGCATCGGCGAGCTCGCGCGCGCACGCGAGGGCAATCACGAGGCGTTCGAGGGCGGCCGTGCGACGGACTACCGCGAGCTCGAGGCGTTCGCAGTCCTCGACCTCTGCGAGAGTGACGTCATCGACGGTGACGTCGACCACGCGACCCGTGTCCTCGGCGACGCGCTGGTCATCACATCGACCGACTACGCATATCGGTGGCGGCACCTGCTTCGCATCGGCGTGCTCGAGGCACGCATCGCTCTCGCGCGAGGTGACGCAGAGCGGGCGCGTGCCATCGCCGTCGAGACGGGCCGGCGCGCTGTCGCGCACAGCGCTCCCCGCTACGAGCTGCTGGCACTGCTGGTCGAGCTCGAGGCGACCTCGACGCTGACCGGGTCGGTCGATCGCGAGCGTCTCATGAATGTCTGCCGCGACCTTCCCGGGCTCGCCGGGCCCGACGCCTGGTGGCTGGTCGCACATGCGGCGTCGGCCACGGGTGTTGACGCGTGCGCCGCGCTCGCGCGGGACCTGACCGCACAACTCGCGACGGCGCTTCCCGATGACCTCACACCCTCGTTCGAGCGTTACGCCCGGACGCGGCTCGACAGGATGAGCACGAGCGGTCGGAGCGGCTGAGGATCCTCCGCAACGGCTGCGGTGGCCGCTGCGAGGAACGCCTGACGTCGGCCGTCATCCAGCCCGTCGACGAACGGCGCCAGGTGCGCCATCCCGACGCGCGTCGCGACGATGTCCGCGGGCGACGTGATGCCCGTGTCGACGACACGCTCCGACACGACCACGTCGGCGAGTCCCGCACGGCGGGCGCAATCGCTCAACAACGCCGCTGTGTTCGTCATCGGCTCGAGATCGCGCTTCAACCGGACGTACCACACCGGCGCGACGTAGCCGAAGCGCTCGGCGACACTGTCGACGACCGCCTTGGCGGCGTTCGCCGGAGCGGCGGCGAAGAGCCCCACCAGGACGACGCCCGCGTCGCGCACGACACGTCGCGCTTCATTCAGCGCGAGCACCGGGTCGTCGACGTGCGACACGGAGAACGCAGCCACCGCCCCATCGAACGTTGCGTCATCGAAGGGCAGCGCCAGCAGATCTCCTGTGACCGCGTCGATCCCCTCCACGCGCATGTGCGCCACCATGTCGTCGGCTCCATCCACCGCCGCTGCACGTCCTCCTCGCCGGGTGACGGCACGCGAGACGGCTCCCGTCCCCGCCCCGATGTCGAGCACACGCTGATCGACGATGGACACGGGGTACGCCGCCACGATCGCGTCCGCGAGCCGGTCGTACACCCGCGAGGGACCTCCTGCCCACGCTCGGGCGATCCCTTCATAGACGGCCCCGGTGGGGGTCACGCGAGCCGCCCCGCCCCTTCCAGGATCCGATCCTGCCACCAGCCGAGCTCCTCGGGGTCGCCGGCCTTGTCCCAGCCCAGTTGCAGCGCGGCACCGAGGAGTGCGAGGGACAGCTGACGATCCCACCACGCCGTCGTCTCGATGCCACGACGCTCCAGCGCCGACCGGTACGCGGCGATGGTCGCCTCCTTGCTCTGCGGCAGGCGCTTGCAGTTCACAGCCAGATACCAGGCCAGCTCGATCGTCGCCGGCGCGAAGCCGACGCGGTCCCAGTCGAGCAGGATCGTGCGGCCGTCGGGGTGCTCGCCGAGGTTGCCGAGCTTCCAGTCGGCGTGGACGAACGTGTGCGGTGTGGTTCGTAACGCATCGACGAGGGGACCCGGATCCCGCGCAAGGGCTCGCAGTGTCGGGGCGACTGCCGGCGCCGCGACGTCGAGTGCCCGCCAGCCGGCGGCGACTGCGCGTGGCACCGGATCGACACCGCCGCGGCCCGCCTCGAGGGCGGCCATCGCCGGGGTCAGGATGGTGTAGTGATGCGCCACGGGCATGAGCTCGATGTTGCTGTGCGATCCCCAGAACGTCGCCTGCAGCTCGGCCATGTGATCGATGAAGCGAGAATGCTGCTCGAGGTCGATGCACGTGTCGCCGGGCGGCACCAGCAGCGTCGCCACATCGTGCAGCAGCAACACCGCGCCGCGGTGCCCGTGACGTGAAGCGATCGGGGCCACTGCGACCGTCGCGTGGTCGATGCTCGAGGGCAGCCGCTCCGCCAGAGGCGAGCTCAGGAAACGAGCCGCGCGGCAGTCGACGTCGCCCGTCCCGCGCATGATCCAGTCGTCGTCGACGCTGACGTACTTGAGGACCATGGGCTCGCCCCGGTAGCGCGCGCGCTCGAAGGTGCTGCCCGACTTCGAGTCACTGGTCAGGAACGGCTCGCGCGATGTCACCTCGGCGAGCATCGCGTCGAGGGAGGGAAACACCCGCACGGAGCCTCGCTCCACGAGCACCGGATCAGACACCGACTGCACTTGCCGCCTCCTCCATCTCCGCCATCAGCGCGGAGTTCCAGCGACCGCCGCAGAAGACGGTGTCGCGAACGATGCGGTCGTGCTCGACCTCGATGAGGTGCGCCTGGTGACACATGTGGGGCTCGCCGTGCTCCTCCCAGGTGAGCACGAAGCGAACCAGCTCGCCACCGGCGACGGGCACTCGCGTGATCGTCTCGAAATGGCCCGGATCCGCGTACCAGCCGGCCAGCGTGTCCTCGATGTCAGCCGCGCCACGCACGGTGAACCGCCAGTTGGGGACGGTGGCGTCGAGCTCCGCGTTGGGCGCGAACACGCCGGAGGTCCGGATCGTCGCGTGCTCGATGGCCTTGGTCAGTCGGGTGATCGGGTCGGTCATTGGGTTCACCTCTCAGGGCTGAAACGACAGCATATGGATAGCCCAGAGCGGTTGCAGCGCGATTGCAGCCGCACCCGGCGCCGTCCCCGCCGGGCATCGCCCGCTGCAACGTGGTTGCAACCGCCATCGGCGATGGTCGCGGCACCCGGCCACACCGGTCCGGGCACCAGACCACGGAGGCACGACGATGACGACGGAGACTGCAGCGAAGGCCGAGCGCAAGGACCTCGACGCGCCCGACGAGACGCGCTCGTTCGAGCTGGGGAAGATGGAGATCGTGGAGATCGGCGGCGGGACGGTCGGCCGTCTCGTCCTGCAGCCCGGATGGCGCTGGTCGACTCACGTGAAGCCGCTGGCCAACACCGAGTGGTGCGAGGCTCCGCACTTCCAGTACCACGCGAGCGGTGTCCTGCACATCCTCATGACGGACGGGACCGAGTGGGACGTGAGGCCCGGCGAGGTGTCGCTCCTCCCGGCCGGGCATGACGCGTGGGTGGTCGGCAACGAGCCGGTCGTGGTCATCGACTGGCACGGCGCGACCAACTACGCCAAGGCCTGAGCGCCCTCGCGTGTCCGGCCGCCGCTCATGCGCGGGTGGCGGCCGGACCTTGCGGGCTACGGCGTCAGCACGACCTTGAGCGCCTCGCGCGAGCCGAACAGCTCGTAGCCGCGGGCGGCGTCGTCCAGCTTCATGCGGTGGGAGATGATCTGGTCGGGATGCGCGATCCCCGAGGTGACCATCTCGAGTGAGTCATCCCACCGTCGCGACGATGTTCGCCGTGCCGCAGAACTTGAGGTCGACGCCCTTCACAAATGTGGTGTTGAGAGGCAGCACGAGCTCCTGGTCGCTGTGGACGCCGATGACGCTGATGTGCCCCCCCGCTCGAGCGATGTCGATGCAGTCGAGCAGCGCCTGGGTGACACCGACGCATTCGAGCACGGCGTCGGCGCCGCGACCGTCGGTACGGTCCTGGACGAAGCTCGGGACGTGCACGTCGGTCGGGTCCACCGGGATCGCGCCAAAGCTCTGGGCCATCTCGAGCCGCTGCGAGACGGTGTCCACGGCGTAGATGGTCGACGGCTCGAAGTGACGCAGGGCCTGGATCGCCATGAGCCCGACCGGCCCGCAGCCCACCACCGCGACCACGTCACCCTTCTCGATGCGCGCCTCCACCGCGCAGTCGTACCCGGTCGTGAAGATGTCGCCGACGAACAGAGCCCGCTCATCGGTCATCGACGGGTCGATTGAGTGGAGCACCAGGTCGGCGGTCGGCACACGGACGTACTCCGCCTGCGCGCCCTGCACGTCACCGAAGAACGACCCATACCCGAAGACCCGCGCGTCGGGACAGCGGTTGTAGAGGTGGCGGTAGCAATACCAGCAATCGGCGCAGGGGATCGTGAACGAACCGACCACGCGGTCGCCCTCGGCGAACCGGGTCACCCCTTCGCCGACCGCTTCGACAACCCCGACGAACTCGTGACCGAGGATCCCGCCCGGGGTCTGCCCGGGGATCCGGCCGTGCACGACGTGCAGATCGCTGCCGCAGATGGCAGACGTGGTGACGCGGACGAGCGCGTCATCGCGCTCCTCCATCACCGGCTTGGGCGCGTCGACGACCTCGACCGCGCCGAAATCCTTGAATACCAGGGCTCGCATGACAGGCCTCCAACCGCGCTCTGATCAGCGCGTCTCGTCCTCGGCCGCACGCCGCTGGATGACCCGGTCGCGTAATTCGTCCTCGAGGTCGCCGGGGTGTTCGGTGTCCCGACGCAGCCAGAACGGGATGCGCTCGGGCTCTCCGGCCGCGAGCGCTTTGGCCTGGGCGTCCAGATAAGCGCGAAGCGCGGCGTCGACAGCCGCGGAAAGTTCGGTGCCGGCAGCGGTGAGCGGCGGAACGAGGTCGCCGGCAATGACCACGCTATTGGCTGGCATGGATGGTGGCTTCGACCCGAAGAGCCGCCCGAGCCACGTCATCTATCGAGTGTACGCAGTCACGCAACCGCGCCTCATTTCCGGGGTGTCGCGCGGTACCGTACGCGAGTGGCCGGCACCGCGGTGAAGCCGCGACTGCAGTGGACGGGCGATCCCGAGGCGGATCGGCTTGTCAGCGAGAATCCGACCGCGCTCCTGATCGGATTCTGCCTTGATCAGCAGGTCCCGATCGAGTGGGCGTTCCTCGGTCCGCTGCGCATGCGCGAGCGTCTGGGCACCATCGACCCGACACTCGTGGCGAAGATGGACCCCACCGCGGTGGAGGCGGCATTCCGGACACCCCCCGCGCTCCACCGATTCCCCGCCAGCATGGCCCAGCGCGTGTACGGGCTCTGCCAGGCGATCGCCGGCGAGTACGGCGGCGATACGACCCGGATCTGGACGGAGGCACGGGACGCGAAGGAGCTGCAGCGTCGTTTCGCGGCGCTGCCCGGGTTCGGCGCCGCCAAGGCCCGGATCATGGTCGGGGTCGTCGCCAAGCATCTCGGCACTCGTCCGGATGGCTGGGAGCGCATCGCCCCCGACTGGCCGACGCTGGCCGATGTGAGCACCGTCGCCGAGCGTGAGGCGTACCAGGCGCAGAAGCGGGCGTACAAAGCGGCGATGCGCGCCGAGGCCGCGACGAAAGGGGCGCCGGCGAAGGCGGCACCGGCAAAGCGTCCGAGCAAGACGGTGGCACGTGGCAGGCGCTGAGGTCACCACCTTCGAGGACGGCGACGTCCGGGTGGTCAAGATCGGCCCGATGGGGCCGTACGGCAACAATGCCTACGTCGTGCGGAACACGGCCGCCGGCGAGGCGCTGCTCGTCGACATGCCGCTCGACGAGGAGCCGCTGCTTGCGGCGATCGCGGCGGAAGGCGGCGTGCGCACCGTCATCGCCACCCACTGGCACCCCGATCACTGGATGACCTATGACGCCGTGCGCCGTGCGACCGGTGCGCCGGTGCTCGTCGGTGCCCTCGAGGTCAAGATCCCCGAGGAGCGCATCGACGGCAGGCTCGAGGACGGAGCCGAGGTCCTGGTCGGGACGACGAGGATCACGGTGCTGCACACCCCGGGGCACACACCCGGGAGCATCTCGCTGCGGGTCGGACGCGCCCTGATCACTGGGGACACGCTCTTTCGCGGGGGGCCGGGAAAGACCATGGCCCGCGGCGACCTGGAGACGATCATGGCCAGCATCACCGCGAAGCTGCTGCCGCTCCCGGAGGAGACGATCGTGCTGCCCGGCCACGGACCGACGACGACCATCGCCAGCAGCCGCGCCGGCGCCGCCGCGTACTCCCGCCACCCGAAGCCTGCTGGTTTCTTCGGTGACGTCGAGTGGGGTGACTAGCCCGGCCGTCACGGAGGGGCTGCGGCTTTCGACGGGGCGGGGCCGATGGGTACTCACGGCAACGGTGCTCGGTAGCTCCATGGCGATGCTCGACGCGACCGTCGTCGGCATCGCGCAGCCGGCGATCGGCAAGGACTTCCATGCCGACATCGCGGGGCTGCAGTGGGTGTCGGTGGGTTATCTGCTGTCGCTGGCCGGGTTGCTCCTCCTCGCCGGCGGGCTGTGCGACCGCTTCGGGAGGCGCCGGGTCTTCCTCATCGGCGTCGCCTGGTTCGCGATCGCGTCGCTGATATGCGCGACCGCTCCGAGCATCGGCCTCCTCGTCGCCGCGCGGGTGCTGCAGGGGATCGGCGGGGCGCTGCTCACACCGGGAAGTCTCGCGATCCTCGAGGCATCGTTCGTTCCGATGGAGCGGGGCCGTGTGATCGGCGCGTGGTCCGGTCTCGGGGGTGTCGCGACCGCGATCGGCCCGCCGCTCGGCGGCTTCCTCATCACCGCCGTTTCCTGGCGCCTCATCTTCCTCATCAACGCCCCGATCGCGCTCGCGGTGATCCTCATCTCGCTCCGCCAGGTTCCGGAATCGCGGGACCCCGACGCGACGGGCGCGATCGATGTCACCGGCAGCGCTCTCACCGTTCTGGGGTTGGTCGGCATCTCGTACGGGCTCATCGAAGGGACCTCCACGGGGTGGAACTCCGGAGGTGTCATCGCGGCGCTCGTCGGTGGAACAGCCGCATTGCTGCTCTTCATCCTCGTCGAGCTGCGCGTTCGCGCTCCGCTCGTTCCGCTCTCGATCTTCCGCTCGATGCAGTTCAGCGCGACGAATGTCGTGACGCTGATCGTCTACGCGATGCTCGGCGGGATCCTGTTCCTCCTCCCCATCGAATTGCAGCAGGTCGCGCACTACAGCCCGACCGCCGCCGGTGCATCGTTCATTCCCATCACGGTGCTGATGCTTGCGCTGTCGCCGAGGTCCGGAGCGCTCTCGGCGCGCATCGGCCCGCGCCTGCAGATGTCCCTCGGGCCGCTCATGGTGGCGGGCGGCCTGTTCATGCTGGTGCGCATCGATTCCGGCGGCAGCTATCTCCTCGAGGTGCTCCCCGCGGTCCTGGTGTTCGGTCTCGGCCTTGCGACAACGGTCGCGCCGCTGACCGCCACCGCCCTGTCGTCGGCGCCGGCGGAGCGCACCGGGCTCGCATCAGCGGTGAACAACACCGTCGCGCGAACGGGCAGCCTGCTCGCCGTCGCGCTGCTTCCCGCAGCTGCGGGCATCACCGGTGACAGCTACCTGCATCCGGCGGTGTTCGAGAACGGTTTTCGACAGGCGGCAATCATCGCGGCGGCCATCTGCGCGGCCGGCGGCGTGCTCGCCGGGCTCACGATCCGCAATCACATCCAGCGGCCACCGTCTCGTACAGATCAGGTAACGCAACCATCACGGGCGCAGAGCACGAGCGAGGCGTCGGTAGCCTAGCGGGGTCCACGTCAATCCTCGACGCGCCCGCAGGGAAGTTGCCATCAATCAATCCTTTGTCCTTCGCCGTCCACTTGCGGGCCTGATGTGCGCCGTGCTGCTCTCCGGCGCGTTCGCCGCGTCGATGCCCGCCGCCACAACGGTGGCCGCCGCGGGGCCGTTCACATGCGCGCCAGGGTTCTATCAGGTGATCGCCGGGCAGCTCAAGTTGCTCAACCCGGTCACCGCCACCTACACGAGCATCGGCTCGACGCAACCGCAGTACAACGCGATGGGCTACAACGTCCTCGACAACTACCTCTACGCGTTGAGCACGCTGGCGGCGACTCAGGGAGACCTGCTCCGCATCGCGGACGACGGGTCGGTGACGAACCTGGGGTTGCCGGCAGGGCTTCCGTCGGGGAGCTACGTCGCGGGCGACTTCGACAACGCCGGCAACCTGATCATCCGCAGCACCGCCACGACGTGGTACTCGATCGACGTCAGCACCAACGTCGCGACGAAGCTCACGATCACGGGGGCAGCCGACACCGGCAATGACCTCGTGTGGATCGGCGGCGTCATGTACCTGCTCAACAACGCGACCCTCTATGCCGTCGACCTGAGCACCGACATCGCCACGAGCACCACCGTGTCGGGGGTTGTCAGCGGCGCATTCGGCGCGGCGTGGTCCGACAACCCGAACGAGCTGTACTTCAGCGACAACAACACCGGTCACATCTACAAGATCACCGGCTTCACCACCGCATCGCCGAGTGGCACCCTCGAGCTGACCGGCACCGTGACCAGCAACAACGACGGTGCCGCATGCAAGAACGCGGACAGCCCCTTCGACCTGCCGACCGCGAACGATGACAGCTACACGGCAACCAGTGATACGACATTGAATATCGGAGCGCCGGGCGGCGTGCTCGCCAACGATGTCGGCACCGGGCTCACCACGATCGCAGGCACGGGTCCGAGCCATGGAACACTCACGTTGAACCCGGACGGTTCGTTCAGTTACACGCCGACCGCCGGTTTCTTCGGAGTCGACACGTTCACCTACTCCGTGCAGGACGAGTTCGGTCGTGATTCCGCCGCAGATGCAACGGTGACGATCACCGTGAACCTCCCCGCAGCGCCTGGTGCAACCGACGATGCGTACGCGACGACCGCCGACACGGCGCTCAACCAGGGCGCCGGCGGCGGGGTGCTGGCGAATGACAGCGGAACGGGCATCACCGTCACCGGGAACACGACTCCTTCGCACGGCACGCTGTCGATCAATCCGGACGGCTCCTTCCTGTACACGCCCACCTCCGGGTATTCGGGTCCTGACAGCTTCGATTACACGATCACCGATGCCTTCAGCCGGACCTCGAGCGCGACCGCTTCGCTGACGGTCAATCCCGTCGCCGCGGACGTGAGCGCGTCCGGAACCGGTCCGGCGCCCATCAACGTGACTCCTTCGGCGCCGATCGGGGTCGGCCCGTTCACGTACACCCTGGTCACGACGCCGCCGGGCGCCGACGGCGTCGCGACGATGGACCCGTCCACGGGAGCGATCACCTTCACGCCGGCCGCGGGTTTCCATGGCACCGTGCCGACCTTCACCTACACCGTGACCGACGCGGCGTCCGATGTGAGCGCGCCCGCGACGATCGACCTCACGGTCGGTGAGCCCGCAGCGCCGGCAGCCACTCCCGATACGTACGTGACAACCGCTAATACGGCTGTCAATCAGGTCGCCGTGGGCGGACTGCTCACCAATGACACCGGCACCGGTATCGCCGTGTCAGGCAACACGAATCCCACGAACGGGACGGTGACCGTCAACAGCGACGGCTCATTCCTATACACCCCGACGACCGGATACTCGGGTCCCGACAGCTTCGACTACACCATCAGCGACGCCTACGGCCGAACGTCGAGCGCAACGGTGACGTTGACGGTGAATCCGATCGCGCAGGATGTCACCGGCTCGGGTCCTGGACCGGGAGCGATCAACGTGACGCCGCCCACTCCGATCGGTGTCGGACCGTTCATGTACACGCTGGTGACGACGCCACCGGCACTCGACGGTACGGCGACCATCGATGGAATCACGGGCGTCATCACCTTCACGCCGGCGGCCGGATTCCACGGCACCGTCCCCACGTTCACCTACACGGTGACCGACGCTGCGTCTGATATCAGCGCCCCCGCCACGATCGATCTGACCGTCGGCACGCCGACCCCACCGGTGGCACACAGCGTCAGCGGCACCACGCCCGCGGGCCAGCCGTTGACGCTGACTCCGACGGCGCCGACCGGGACCGGACCCTTCACGTTCGCACTCGCGACCACGCCGTCGGCGGGCGTCGGCGTTGCAACCATCGATCCGTCCACCGGCGCGATCACCTTCACCCCGGCGAACGGATTCAGCGGCATCGTCCCGACATTCACGTACACCGCGACCGACGGCTACAGCCAGGTCTCGGCGCCCGCCAACGTCTCGATCGACGTGACGCCGCTCTCCAAGCCCGCGTCGGGCAAGGGGCCTGCCGGCAAGCCGATCACGGTGCAGCCGCCATCGCCGGTCGGTACGGGTCCGTTCACGTACACGCTCGTCCCCGGGTCGCTGCCGCCCGCAGCCGACGGGACCGTGACCATCGATCCGACAACCGGCGCGGTGACGTTCACGCCGGCGCCGGGCTTCACCGGCACCATCAGCGTCCAGTACACCGTGACGGACTCGGACGGTCTCACGTCTCCTCCGTCGACGGTCACGTTCGATGTCGCCGGTACGACCACGACAACAGTCCCGGGCACCGGTGCGGTCGAGACGCCGATGGTCGCCGGGCTCATGCTGCTTGTCCTCGGCCTGCTGCTGGTCGGACTCGCGATCGGCTTGCTGGCGCGACGCCGCGGACCAGAGCTCCCAGGGGCCGCCTGAAGGAGGAGGCTCGGCGTCCGGTGTGCGCGCCCGAATCGATCCTAGGAGGTCGCCGCGGTCGAGCACGCCTTGTCGATCGCGACCTCCCAGCCCGCGAGGAATTCGCGGTAATGCGCGGCAAAACGAGCAAGGTCGCCCGCTGCCGCGTCGGACAGCGCGGTGAGGTCGTACTCGACGGTTGCGACCGATCCTTCGGGCTCGGTTGTCAGCGTCACGGTGACGGTTCCCGCGTTCTTCCCGGGAATGAGCCGTGCGTACTGGACGACCTGCGGCGGTTCACACCGGCACGAGACCCACACCGAACGATCGCCGCTGTGGGCAGCCTCGAAGACGGTCCCCCGACGGCTCCCGTCGCCTTCCACGGGTGCCGGGAACATCGGGTCCCAGCCGTCCGCCCACGCCTTCTCGCCGAGCGGCGTGAAGAGATGGAAGGCCTCAGTTGCTGGCAGGTTCACTCGTACGGTCCCGACAAGAACCACGTGGTGCGTGGGGTGACCGTGGCTTTGATGGTCGGTGCTTCGCTGATCCGACATGGCTGCTCCTCGTCCAGGGGCGCTTCCACCAAAGCGCCGTTTGTGGTCGCCTGATTTAGGTACAATAGTACCATGGTACAAGTGGAACGGGTTCAGACCGGGGTGCGCCTCGAGCGCAGGCTGCTCAAGGTGCTCAAGGCACTCGCCGAATACCTCGACATGTCGCTCGGCGATCTCCTCGAGGGCATCACGCTCCACGCTCTTGAAGGCAAGTCGCCGTTCGGTCAGGGGACGCTGGATGTCATCGGCGATCTGCGCAAGGTGTACGGCCTGTCACTCACCGCCGCGGACAGCCACCGGATGTCCGAAGACGTCGCTGATGACCGAGCGCCGCGCTCTGGAGGCGATGTGTTGCCCGCGATCACTGACGCCGGCGGCGGGGTATCTGACGAAGCGTAGGTTCGGAGCCTTTGAGCCGCGCAAGGCGCCTTGCGCTTTCGCGCTCGATGAGTGCCCGCAAGGCCTCGCGTATCAGCGCCGCCTTCCGGGTTGTCCCAGTCAGGCGCTGTGCCTCGGCAACCAGCTCGTCATCTAAAGCGAGCGTCGT
>CAVQLW010000010.1:0-187606 GCA_963713485.1 Candidatus Dormiibacterota bacterium | reverse complement strand
CGCGGTGAGGATGCCGAGCCATCCACCGATGTTGGTCCAACCGTTCCCGGCGGCGTCGTGGCCCCAGAAGCCGATCGCCAGCGCGATGAACGTGATCGTCAGCAGGAAGAAGACCACCGAGACGGCCTTCTGGCCCGCAAGCGACGCGACGAACATGTAGCCGGTGAAAATGCCCCAGCCGAGCGCGTACATGCCGAGCATCGGCGTGGGATCCTTCGGAAGCGCGGATCCGAACAGCGTGTTGATGAACACGAAGCTGAACCAGAACGCGCCGTAACTCAAGAACGCGGTGGCCGCAAACGTGTTGCCGTTGCGGAACGCGATCAACCCGGCGACCCCCTGACACACGCCACCGAAGGGAAGCGCCAGCGCGAGAACGATCGGCACCGACGTCGGCGGAATGATGTTTGCGTTGGTCAGCGACAGCAACAATGTGGTGAGGCCGAACCCCACCAGGCCCAACGGGGCGGGATTGGCAAATGGCACCAGTGCTGCCGGCGCCGCCGGAGCCTGTGTCGCCCCTGAAACCTGTGCCATAGGTCGGTAGCCCTCCAATATGGCCGGAGTCAGTCGCACTCCGGCGCGTGTTCGAACGACGAACGAACCCCCATCGCGACCGTTCTACTGTTCTTTCGATTCCTCCTCAGTGGCGCGGCGCTGGAGATCCGCGACGATGCCCGCGTCGGCGAGCGTCGTGGTATCGCCGAGCTTGCGATTCTCGGCGATGTCGCGGAGCAGGCGGCGCATGATCTTCCCACTTCGTGTTTTAGGCAGATCTGGCGTAAACGCGATCCATTTCGGCCGTGCGATGGGACCGATGAGCTTGGCGACGTGGTCGCGCAGCTCTGCGATGAGCTCGGTCGACTCCTCGTAGCCCGCGCGCAGGGTCACGAACGCTGATATCGCCTGCCCCGTCTCGGGATCGCTCTTGGCCACGACCGCCGCCTCGGCCACGGCGGGGTGGTCCACCAGCGCCGATTCCACCTCGGCGGTGGAGATGCGGTGGCCGGCGACGTTCATCACGTCGTCGACGCGACCCATGAACCAGAAGTAGCCGTCCTCGTCGATGCGGGCGCCGTCGCCGGCGAAGTACTGGTCACCGAAACGATTCCAGTACGTCTCCTTGTAGCGCTCGTCGTCGCCCCAGATGCCGCGCAGCATCCCCGGCCAGGGCTTGGTCAGGGTGACGTAGCCACCTCCGCCGAGCGCCACCTGCTTGCCGGTCTCGTCGACCACGGCGGCGCCGATGCCCGGCAGCGGCTTGGTCGCCGATCCGGGCTTGAGCGTCGTGACCCCCGGCAGCGGCGCGATCATGATGCCGCCGGTCTCCGTCTGCCACCACGTGTCGACGACCGGGACCCGGTCGCCGCCGATGTGCTCTCGGTACCACATCCATGCCTCGGGGTTGATCGGCTCGCCCACGGTGCCGAGGAGGCGAAGGCTGGAGAGGTCGTGCGCCTGCGGGTGCTCGGGCCCCCACTTCATGAACGTCCGGATGGCGGTGGGCGCGCAGTACAGGACGTTGACCTTGTACTTCTCGATGATCGCCCACCAGCGGTCCTTGTTCGGGTAGTCGGGGGTGCCCTCGTACATCACCGACGTGACGCCGTTGCCGAGCGGCCCGTACACGATGTAGGAGTGCCCCGTCACCCAGCCGACGTCCGCGGCGCACCAGTAGATCGTGTCCGGCTGGATGTCGAACACGTAGTCGTGCGTGAACATCGCGTAGAGCAGGTACCCGGCGGTCGTGTGCTTGATGCCCTTCGGCTTCGCGGTCGTCCCCGAGGTGTAGAGCGTGAAGAGGAGGTCCTCGGACTCCATGTGCTCCGGCTCGCAGGTGTCGGCCTCGTTCGCCACGAGGTCGTGGTACCAGTGGTCCCGGCCCTCCATCATCGGGACCTCGTTGCCGGTGCGGCGGACCACCACGACGTTCTTGACGGTCGGGGAGTTCTCGCAGGCCTCGTCGACGCTGCGCTTGAGGGGCACGACGTTGCCGCGGCGCCATCCCTCGTCGGCGGTGATGATCGCGACGGCGGCGGCGTCGTTCATGCGGTCCCGGACCGCCTCGGCGCTGAACCCGCCGAAGACCACCGAGTGGGCCGCCCCGATCCTGGCGCAGGCGAGCATCGCCATCGGCAGCTCCGGGATCATCGGCATGTAGATGCCGACCCGGTCACCGCGTCTGATCCCGAGGCGGCGCAGCGCGTTCGCCAGCCGGCACACCCCGGCGAGCAGCTCTGAGTAGGTGATCGCGCGCGTGTCGCCCTTCTCGCCCTCGAAGTGGTAGGCGATCTTCTCGCCGCGGCCCGCCTCGACGTGGCGGTCCAGGCAGTTGTAGGAGACGTTGAGCTCGCCGCCCACGAACCATTTCGCGAAGGGGAGGTTCCACTCGAGCACCGTGTCCCACGGGCGGTACCAGCTCACGTACTTCCTGGCCTGCTCGGCCCAGAACGCCTCCGGGTCGGCCGCCGCCGCGTCGTGCAGGCTCTGGTCGGTGACCCTCGCCTTGGCGAGGAACTCGGGGCTCGGAGCGAACGTGCGCCGCTCGTCGAGCAGGGTGTCGATGGTCTTGGCGCTCACGCTCATTTCGACCTCCAGCCGGCGTCCGTGGAAATTGCTTGTCGCGCATTAATTGCACTTGTGTAACGGCTTCGGCAAGCACCTTGCAGCGCAGGGATTCTTGGATCCGTGCGGCTCACCACACCGGCGTGGATGGTTGGCCGTCCGACCAAGCGCGCCAGGCCCGTATCGGCGATCCGTGACCATTTGCAACCAACTCTTCACACCTTGCCATCGAGCAATGGGCAGATCGCGTCGATACTGACTTCGGGTGGACGGGCAGGTGTCGCGGACACCCTCGCTCAGCGGATCTGGAGGATCGACGATTCACACGCGTATCAGGCGGATGCGGCGCCGCGGGTCCTGGGGACAGGGCCTGGTTGAGTTCGCCATCGTCGGCAGCCTCCTGTTCTTCCTCCTCTTCTCGATCATGAACGCGGGCTTCTACCTCTATGGGGCCAACGCGATGCAGTACGCCGCCGACATCGGGGTGGCGACCCTCGCCGCCGAGGGCGACTACGACAACCCCCTCGCCACCGCTCCCAACAACGCCGACACCGTGGCGATCTCGAGGATGGACAGCGACGGGCTGACCAGCACCCCCCTGGTGAAGGTGACCGAGGTCGACATCTACAAGGAGGACGTCAACAGCGGCGTCTTCAGTGACGACAGCACCTGCGGCCTCAGCGGCAACCAGCTCTGCGAGAACCAGTACACGAACACCGGCACGGTGATCGGGACGGTGATGTGGGACCCCGGCACCCGAGTCGTCGGCCCGTCTCCCGACTACGCGAAGCTCGTCATCAAGTTCTCGTACACGCTGCTCATCGGAACGACCACGTTCAACTCGACGACCATCAACCTCTTCCGACTGGAGCCGCAGGTATGAGACGGCGCAACGACGGCCGGCGGGGGCAGGCGATGGTCGAGATGGCCTTCCTGCTCCCGGTCTTGATGATCCTCTTCCTCGGGTCGTGGACGGCGGCGAACCTCATCGACGACAACAACGCCTCAGCGCAGGCAACCCGCGCCGGCGCACGCCTCGCCGCCGAGCTCGGCAACGGCAGCGACGAGGGTCTGACGCAGACGCAGGTCGACACCGACATCATCGACCAGGTGCTGCCGATCGTCTCTCCGCAGCTCACCAACGCGAAGGTGACGGAGATCGACATCTACCAACCCAACGGCTGCATCGGCACCACGCCGTTCGTCTCCGGCACCTGCCCGCCGAACAACGGCGCGTACTGCACGAGCTCGCTCGTCAACGCCTGGACGCCTGTCTGCGCCGGCGTCACTGAACCGGTCGACAAGTACACCGTGACCAACAACGCCGCCGTGTTCCCGTGCACCACGTGCACGTTCACGCTCTCGCTGCGCGGTCAGACACACCCGAACGAGGCGGAGCTGGGCGTGCGTCTGGTCTTCAAATACACGTCGCCGACCCTCTCGTTCTTTACACAGACAGACACTCAATACACCGTAATGCGGCTCGCGCCGACATCGTGAGGAAGGAGCAATGACACCAGCACCGAATCGGCCCTCCCGGCGCTCCGCAAAGGGTCAGGCGATGGTGATCTTCGCCCTCACCTCGGTCCTGCTCTTCGTCATCGCGGGGCTCGCCGTTGACGCGGGCACCAGCTATCTGACCAGCAACAAGGTCGAGCGCGCCGCGGCCGCGGCCGCGCTTGCCGGTGTCGCCTACCTTCCCGGCGATTACGCTGACGCGCAGAATGCCGCGCTCGTCGAGGCGGCGCGCGACGGCTTCCCCAACGCGGGGTCGGCCAACGCCTGCGCGGGCAATCCCTCGCCGTGCGTCGTCACCGCGCAGCCCGCTGACAACAAGCTGACGGTCACCATCTCGGTCTCGGTCTCCACCATCTTCCTTCGCATCGTCGGCTTCGGCTCCCACACGGTGGTGCGCTCGGAGACCGCGATCTACCTGCCTCCGATCTCGCTCGGACAGTCGGGCTCGCAACAGGGATCGGAGATGACCAGCGGCTGCCTCGGATTGTCGAGCTACTGCTCCAACCCCTCATCCGGACTCGGCAGCGGTGGCAGCAACTTCTACTTCGAGCGCACCGAGGGCTGGGGCAACCCACGCTCGGAGGGCGATGCGTTCACCCCGTCACCCAATCAGCCGTCCAACGGCTGCGGCCCGAGCGGCAGCGACGGTTGCAGCGCGTCCTCAGCGCCCGACTATCACGCGATCAGCACCGAGGCCGGCACCGAGCCCGCGCGACGCGACGCTCAACTACCAGGGTGGCTCGAACTACCTGATCACCATCCCGCCGGGCCAGTCGGCCGATGTTCAGATCTACGACCCCAGCTTCGCGCCGGACACCTGCGGCGACGGCACGACCGTCGCAGTACTGCTACCACGAGAACGACGGCAGCTTCGAGGGCAACGGCCGCACCGTGCACCGACTACTCCGCGATGGAGTACACGCATCTACTCCGGTCTCGACGCTCTCCTCGCGATCCGGGGACACGAAGGTCGGCCAGGAGGTCTTCTACCCGTACAACGCGACCAACCTCTCGGGCTCTCCGCAGAACTACTTCTACTACACCCCCGGCGGGCTCGTGCCCGAGTGCGATCCACCGTCAACAACTACATCCCGGCGACGTACCACTCGTGGATCTCGGCGCTCAACTTCACGCCCGACCAACACCAACGACCAGAACCTGTACAAGGGCACGAACAAGCTCGGCGCCTACCTCAGCAACCCTGCGGCCGCGACCGTCAACAAGTACTACCGCCTCGAGGTCGACACGCTCCAGTGGAACGGGCAGTCCCACGTGCGCCGCCACGCTCGGGCCGTGCGCGTACCCGTCCACCGGGACCGACATGCAGTCCGAGGCGCACAAGGGCTACTCGGTGCGCCTGGTCTCTGACAACGGCTCGCCGGGGACCACGCTCGGCACCGTCAACGGATCGGCGTGCGCCGGCTGCGGCACAGCCTCGGCGATGGACGACATGATCGTCTACACGCCGGTGAACGGCGCGACAGCATCGCAGTTCTCCATCCCGCTCTTCAACGTCGACGCGTCCTACGCCGGGCAGGTCATCGACATCGACCTCTTCGACATCGGTGACGTCGGCGGAGGGCCCGCGTATGTCGGACTGCGAGAACCGGACGGGACCACATGGGCCCCGGCGGTCAGCATGACCGACCTCGGGGCATCGCTCGGCGGCGCGAATCCACCGGGTGGCGGCTCGAACGTCGCATCCCTCGGGACGTGGCCCGGCACCGGTGGCGGCTCGTGCAGCGCCTGCTTCCAGACCGCAGGGTCGGGTGGTGGTGCGATCTACCAGGGCCAATGGGTCCAGATCCAGATGCAGGTGCCGCAGACGTTCACCGCCGGGTACTGGACCCTGGTCTACAAGGTCAGTGCCAGCGCGGTGGCCGGTGACACGTTCAGCGTCGAAGTCGGCTTCAACGGCACCCCGGACCACCTGCTGCCCTAGCCTCCCCCGGCCTCACAGCGGACTCTGAGGATCCCCTCAGGCCGCCGTGAGGTGGCAGCGTCACCGTCAAGGGCATGACCTCACGACCGTTCTTCGACGATCAGCCGGCAGCGTCGATCGCGCTGCCGGGCTCGGATCTTCGCGGCATCGCCCGACGCAATGAGCCGGCGCCCGTCCGCTGGGCCCGGCAGGTGGTCCGCGGTCGCCAGGCGGACGCAGCCTGGGTCCGCCCCTCGCTGATCGGCCTGCTCGGCATCGCCGCATTCCTCTATCTCTGGGACCTCAGCGCCTCTGGCTGGGCGAACGCCTTCTACTCCGCGGCGGTCCAGGCGGGATCGACGAGCTGGAAGGCCTTCTTCTTCGGATCCTTCGACGCGTCCAACTTCATCACCGTCGACAAATCACCCGCATCGCTCTGGGTGATGGACATCTCGGCACGGATCTTCGGTGTGAACGCGTGGAGCATCCTCGCGCCGCAGGCGCTCGAGGGTGTCGCCACCGTCGGCTTCACGTACCTCACGGTGCGCCGGTGGTTCAGCCCTGCCGCCGCGCTCATCGCCGGCGCCACGGTCGCGCTCACACCGGTGGCTGCGCTCATGTTCCGCTTCGACAATCCCGACGCCCTGCTCGTGCTGCTGCTCACCGTCGCGACCTATGCCACGGTGCGCGCGATCGAGGCCGGCAAGACGAAGTGGCTCGTCCTTGGCGCAACGCTGATCGGATTCGCATTCCTCACCAAGATGCTCCAGGCCTTCCTGGTCGTACCCGTATTCGCACTCGTCTACATGCTCGCCGCGCCCGTCTCGGTCCGCCGAAGGATCGTGCAGCTCGCCATCGCGGCGGGCGTCATGGTCGCTGCCTCGGGCTGGTGGGTGGCCATCGTGCAACTCATCCCGGCGGCCGACCGCCCGTACATCGGTGGCTCCCAGAACAACAGCCTGTTGAACCTCATCTTCGGCTACAACGGTTTCGGCCGCATCACCGGCAACGAGACCGGCAGCGTCGGCGGCACCGGCGCCACCGGATCGATGTGGGGACCGACCGGTTGGGACCGGCTGTTCAACGTGAACTTCGGCGGCCAGATCTCCTGGCTCCTTCCTGCCGCACTCATCCTGCTCGCCGCCGGGCTCGCCTTCACGTTCCGCGCGGCGCGGACGGATCGCACCCGAGCGGCGCTCCTGCTCTGGGGCGGATCGCTCGTTGTGACCGCGGCAGTCTTCAGCTTCGCCGCCGGGATCATCCACCCGTATTACACGGTCGCGCTCGCCCCCGCCATCGGAGCGGTGACCGGCATCGGCGGCGTGCTGTTGTGGCAGCGTCGCTCCCAGGCGGCGGCACGCCTGGCCCTCGCCGCAGCGCTGGTGGCAACCGCCGTCTGGTCCGCGATCCTGCTGCAGCGCAGCGCCGGATTCGTCACGGGGCTCGCCCCGGCCGTCGCCGCCACCGGCCTCGGCGTGGCAATCGCGATCGTCTGGCTGCCGCTCATCCGCAGCAGAGCGGTCACGGCAGCCGTGATCGTGGCCGGCATGCTGGCGGCCTTCGCGGGTCCGGCCGCATACACGATCAACACCGTGCTGACACCCCACAGCGGCGCGATCCCCTCAGCGGGTCCGACCGTGACCGCGGCGTTCTCCGGTGGTCCGGCCGGTTTCGGCGGCTTCGGCGGCACGGGTGGCTTCGGCGGCACCGGCGGCTTCGGGTCACGCGGTGGGTTCGGCCCGCCCAGCGGGCTCGGCCGCGGCGGTTTCGGAGCGCCGGGCGCCTTCGGTGGTGGATTCGGCGGCGGCTCGAACCGCGGCCTCGGTGGTGGCACGGGCTTCGCGCCCGGCAACGGTGGCTCGTTCCTCAACGCGAGCCAACCGGGTGCGGCACTGGTGAAGTTGCTGCAAAAGAACGCCTCGAGCTACTCCTGGGTTGCTGCCACGATCGACGCTAACTCAGCAGCGGGCTACCAGCTCGCCACCGACGACCCGATCATGGCGATCGGCGGATTCAATGGAACCGACCCGGCGCCGTCACTGGCGCAGTTCGAAGCGTATGTGGCGCAGGGACGGATCCACTACTTCCTCGGCGGTGGCAGCCGGTGCCGGCGGCGGGAGCGGTACCTCGAGTGAGATCGCGCAGTGGGTGCAGCAGCACTTCACCGCGACGCAGGTCGACGGCGTGACCGTCTACGACCTCACGCAGCCGTCCGCCTGAACAGCTACCCGCTCACCCAGGCCGCGGCCGACGTCGCATCGAGGTCGACGCTGGTATCGGTGACACGTCGCGCGGCTCGGGGATGCAGGTTCGTCGCTCCCGCGATGTACCACAGCCCGAAGCTGCCGTCCGGGTCGGATGCATCCATGTAGAGGAGATTGGCGCCGCTCGACGACCACGACGGCGAGTTGCACAGGCAGTTCGCGACCAGCACGCGCGGCGCGCTGAGCGTCGAACCCTCGAGCGTCGCAACCTCGAGCTCGGCGGACTGACCGCCGTTGCTGCAGATCATCGCCACGGTCACGCCGTCGGCCGCGACCGCCGGGGTGCCGCAGTTCTGCGCCGGGCTGGTGAGCGACACCATGCGACTCCGCGGACCGGTCTGCAGCCCGAGCACCGACTGCACCTGTCCCTTCCCCGTGTTGGCGTAGCTGGCATACAGGACATCGCCGTCCGGCAGCGGTATCGGTTCGATGTCACCACCGGTGTACGCGTCGGGCACCGACCAGCGAGTGCCACCGTTCACGCCGCTGTCGCCGATGGTGATCGCACCGCCCACCGGCGCGGACCAGAGCGAGAAGTCGACCTCGAAGCTCTGTAGAGGAGCGGGCTTCGGGGAATCGGTCGCGAAGAACACCGTGGTGCCGTCCGGGCTCACCGCGGGCCACAGGATCCAGTGATCGAGCTGGAGCGTCCGATTGCCGGTCGACTGGTCGTCACTCGTCATCGCGCTCAGCACGCGTCCCGACGCGGACACGTGATACAGGTCGGAGTACTCGTCAAACCTTCGGACCACGAGCAGCGACCCGTCCGGCAGCGCGCGCGGCTGGATCCATGCGCCGCCCCCCGGGAGCGGAAGACGTCGCACGCTCGTGCCTTTGATCGCGAAGATGGCCCCCTGCTGACTGACGTAGATCGTGCCCGGGAGGGTCACCTGCGGGCTCGTGGTGTCGACGAGACTTCCCGCACTCGTGTGCGTCTGGAGCACCGCGAGCGTGCGGTTCGCAGCGGCGCAGCTGGCGACCATCAGGACGATGAGGATGAGCGTTCGCTTCATACCGTCACGACGTCACGGGGAAATACCTGGCGACCTCGGGGCGGATCAGCGACCAGTCAGGGAGCAACGAGTCCTGCCCACCGACGTACGCGCTCCTCGTGTACGGCGACAGCAGCACGACCTGCGTGATCGACGCCAGCGGCACCGATCCCGCGATCGGCAGCAGCCCGCTCACCTGCCCGATGCTCATGTCGGTCTGGAAGTCAGAGCCGAGCGAGGCGGCGAGGTTGGGGATGTCGGCGAGCGAAAGGTGCTTGGTCTTTGCACGAAGCGCGATAAGGACCTGCTGCTGGCGCTGCGACCGCGCGAAGTCTCCGTACGCGTCATCGTGGCGTGCGCGCACGTACTCGAGCGCAAGCGTGCCGCTCATGTGCTGCGCGCCTGGCAGCACGAGGATTCGCTGGTCGGCGAACGGGCTGCCGCCGGAGAGGTCCGCCGGATAGTAGTCGTCCATCACGGGGTTGTTCGCGACGACGTTGACCCCACCGAGGTCGTCGAGCACCGACACCAGCCCCTGCAACCCGATCCAGGCGTAGTAGTCGATGTGAACCTTCATGTCCTTCTCGACGGTCTGGATCGCGCACTGGGCGCCACCGTGGAGGAAGGCCTGATCGATCTTGCCGTTGTTGCCGTTGCAGAGGCGCACCCAGAGATCGCGCGGGATCGAGAGCATCGTCACGTGCTTCGTCACCGGGTCGACCCGCGTGAGGATCATCGACTGCGTCAGGTAGTCCCCGCGGAACTTCGAGTCGCTGTCGGATCCGAGCAGCAGCAGGGTGAACGGCGACGTCGACGAGAGATGCTCGCTGGCAGACACCGGCTTGAGCTGCGAGGCTCCCGCCGAGCGATGTGTTCGTCCGGCCCGTGTCACCGAGGGCGACCTGGATCGCGGGCAGGAAGTACAGCAGCACGCCCGTGAGGATCGAGACGGCGAAACCGGTCACGACCAGCGCGCGCCCGGCCATCCGGCGGCGACCTGTCCTCAGGGATGCCCGGCGGCGGCGCGGGGTGCCGCGGACGTCGAAATCGCGAGAGCGAGACAACCTCGAACCTCTGGTGAGACGTGGAGTGGATCGGCGAGTTCAAGGACGGCCGGGCATCGGCTGCCGCGGCCGTCCGATGGTACCTCCACCGCGCCGCTCGCGGACGCGTCCGGCCGGATCGGCGCAGACGGAGCGGCCGCCCGGGTCCGACCGCTCACCGCCGTGTACGCTCACCGCCACGCATGCCAGACGATGACGGGCGTCGATCCCAGATCCGTGCGGGGGCCCGGTGAGCAAGGCGCGACTCGAGGCGTTCAGCGATGGCGTCATGGCCGTCGCCATCACGCTGCTCGCGCTCGACCTGGTCGTCCCGACGCCGGGCCGTGGTTCCCTGCTGACTCAGCTCGGCGACCACTGGCCGGAGTTCGCGGCGTACGCGATCAGCTTCTTCATCATCGGGATCATCTGGGTGAACCATCACGCCCGGATCAATCTCGTCGCCCGGGTCGACCGGACGCTCCTCTTCCTCAACCTCCTGCTGCTGCTGTTCGTGGTGCTCATCCCCTTCGCAACCGCGATGGTGGCCGCGTATCTCACGAGCGGGAACGAGGACTCGCACATCGCCATGGCCCTCTATGCGGTCGTCATGGAGGGCATGGCACTCAGCTTCGGCGCGATGTTCGAGTGGTCGCTGCGCGAAGGGCGCAGCCACGTGCACGTGCCCCCGGAGCAGCGCCGGGCAACGCGGCTGCGAACGTCCCTCGGAGAGTTCGTCTACGCCGTGGTGTTCGGCGTGGCGTTCATCAACGCGCAGATCGCGCTCGCGATCACCGCCCTGACCGCGATCTACTACATCTTCGCCCCCGTGCCGCGCAGCGCGGGAGCCATCGAGGAGTGATCGCTGGCCCGGGCAGCAGGCGCCGCAAACGCCCCGGCGTGGCAGTCTCAGCAAAGTCAAAGCAATCGCTCAGGCCACACTGAGCGAGTGGCCCCATGCTGAGCGTGTCACCCAACTGAAAACCTCGGAGCAGGATGATGACCAGCGACATGGAATACCGCCCCTTCGATCCACCACCGCCTCCTCCGGGCGAATCCCCGGGAACCCTCTACGGTCACTGGTCGGCCGATCCCACCTGGGGACCGCCGGCGTGGCCGCCCACCGGCGTTCCGACCGGGCCCTCGCGCGCGATGCGCCGGACCACGCTCGCCATCCTCGCCGTCGCATGCATCGGTGTCGGCGGCGGCACCGGCTGGGCGCTGACGAGCGCAGCGCTCAGCAACCACAGCACTGCCTCGCTCACGCCGGGAGGCTCCACGAACAATCCGTCGGGCTCCACCGGCAACGGGGGCACCTCGCCCGCCGGCAACGGATCGGGAACGGCCTCCGCCTCAGACGTCGCCAGGATCGACGCGGCGGTGGTCGATATCAATGCCGCGGTCGCGGGAAGCACGACGGCGACCGTCGCCGGCACCGGCATGATCATCACGTCGTCCGGTGAGGTCCTCACCAACAACCACGTGATCGACGACACCGTGAACATCACGGCGCAGGTCGACGGGACCGGGCCCACCTACAAGGTGAGCGTCATCGGATACGACGCCGCGGACGACGTCGCGCTCGTCAAGCTGCAGGGCGCCTCCGGTCTCCCCACCGTGCCGCTCGGCAACTCGAGCAGTCTCTCCGTCGGCGACCAGCTCACGGTGATCGGCAACGCACTCGGTCGAGGCGGCACGCCCGCCGAGGTGGCAGGCGTGGTCGCGCAACTCGACCAGACCGTCACGGCGAGTGACGAGAGCGGCGACCAGGAGACCCTGACCGGGATGATCCAGGTCGAGGCGAACATCCAGCCGGGCGACTCGGGTGGTCCCGAGATCAACGCCAACGGCCGGGTGGTCGGCATGACCACGGCGGGCCAGGAGTCCGGCATCTCGGGCCGGCAGACCACCGCGACCACCGGATTCGCCGTCCCGATCAACAAGGCCATGCAGATCATCAATGAGATCCGCGCGGGCGGCGGCACCAACATCCACATCGGCAACGCCGCGCTGCTCGGGGTCAAGGTTGTCACCTCAAGCGGGACCACCGGGGCACTCGTGGACAGCACGACGCCCGGCAGTCCTGCCGCGAGCGTCGGCATCACGGCCGGCGACCGGATCACCTCGATCGGGGGGCACGCGGTCGCGTCGTCGAACGACCTGCACAACGCCATGGCGGGCTTCGCAAACGGCCAGTCCGTGTCCGTCACCTGGACTGACACCGCCGGAGCGTCGCACACCGCAACCGTCACGCTGGGCTCGGCGAGCTTCCCCGACTGACATCACGTTGGACCGCGCGTGAACTCCGGGCCCGAGGCGACCCGCACGATCGAGTGCGCCGGCTGCGGGGCGCGGGTCCCGGACATCGCGGGCCCGACCCATTTGTACATGACGTCTGCGCCCGGCTGCTGGGCGCGGCACGGTGAGCTGGTGGCGCGCGGTCTCGACTGGACGGTCGGCCGGGGCACCTACCAGCTCCGGACCGACGCGTACGCCGCGCAGCACGCCACCAACCCCGACCCCCGCAACCGGCAGTCAGTCGCCGTGCACCTCATGAGCCTGTGCGCCACGTTCGAGCTCGGCTTCGAGCCCGGCCGGACGACCGGCCTCATCGGCGGCTGGACGCACCGCCCCGGCGGCTATCCCGATCTCATCTCGGACGCACGGCACGGCGAGCTCACGGTGGTCGACGCTCTCAGATCAGAGGATTCGGAGGCCTATCGCGCCACCATCGAGCGGTGGGCGCGCTCGGTGTGGGACGGATGGTCGCCCGCGCACCCGGAGATCCGCCGGCTCCTCGCGGAGCACGGCCTGTCCTGAGCCTCGGGCGGGCGATGTCGAAGCGGCCGTCACAGCCGCGATGCCGGAGCGCGATGACGCGTTTGGAGCGTCAGCGCTATAACTGTCGGCAGCCCCTGAGGGGGGCCCGCCGGAGGCCGGCGTCAGGCCCACGCCGGAGACTGCGATTGACGGACCCTCATGACGTCCCCAGATCCGCGGTGATCGCCGAGCCGCGCGGGGATGAGGCACGCGCCGGGCCAGACGAGGCGCCCGGACGTCGCTCGCGCGTCGTCACGCCCATCCGCGTGCTGACGGCGCTCGTCGTGATCGCCGCGGCCGTGGTGTACGTGCTCGCGGTCGCGCCGCTCCGGCCGACCAGGGGGTCGAGCTGGTACCTGGTGCTCATCTTCGTGGTCCTGTTCGGCGGCTGTGAGTCGTGGCGGGTGTCGATCGAGTTCCGGCGCACGTCGCAGACGTATTCGCTGAGCGAGATTCCGCTCGTCGTCGGCGTCTTCCTGCTGTCGCCTGGCCAGCTCGTCCTCGCGCGAGTCGTCGGCGGTGCGATCGCGCTCGGCCTCATCCGCCGCCAGGCGCCCGTGAAGCTGATCTTCAACATGGCGAGCTTTGCGCTCGAGGCTGAGACGATCACCGTGCTCGTCCACCTCCTGCCCAGCATCCACGCCGCAAATCCGGGCGTGTGGTTCTGGGTGCTGCTCTTCACGATGGTCTCGTCCCTGCTGGGGTTCGGCCTCAGCGCGGCAGCGATCACCGTGACGCAGGGAGGTCGCGTGCAGTGGGCCCCGCCGCTGATCATCGTCGTGGTCGGCGGGATCGCCAACTGCAGCCTCGGGCTCGTGGTCGCGGCGCTGCTCGACGTCGATTCGGAAGATCCTGCTGCTCCTGTTCACCCCGCTCGCGGCCATCGGCGTTGCGCTGCTCCTGTACACGCAGGAGCAGCGGCGGCGTGAGCGACTCCAGCATCTCTACGCGTCGACGGACCTGCTCCAGCGGGCGACCACCGACGGCGCGGCGATCCCCGAGCTGCTCGAGCAGTTGTGCACCGCGCTGCGCGCGGATGTCGCGACGGTATCGCTGCTTCCCGCCGCCACCGGCACGACGTCGTGGCGCACGATCCGCAGCGTCGAGGGCAGGTGCGATCGGGTCGATGCCGAGATGAGCCCGGAGCACCTGGAGCACCTCGTGCCGCTGCTCGCGGAGCCGAAGGGCGAGGCGCCCGCGCCGGAGTCCCGCGGGCGTTCGCGAGGCGCGCACGCGATGCGCGGGCTCATCGCGACGCAGTCCGACGCGGGGATGCGGTCGTGGCTCCGTGAGCAGGGATTCAAGGACGCGATGGCGACGCTGCTCCAGGGCGAGGGCATGCTGCTGGGGACACTCGTGGTGGCCGACAGGCACAGCGACGCGGGCACGTTCGATGCGGACGACCTTCCGCTCTTCGATGCGTTCGCCGCGCAGATCGGCGTCGTCGTGCAGAACACCCGGCTGGGTCAGCAGAACACGCATCTCGGCGACCGCCTCCACGAGCAGGCGTTCCACGACGCCGTCAGCGGGCTCCCCAATCGCGCCCTCTTCATGGACCGGCTCGAGCACGCGCTCACGCGGCGTGGACGCCAGGACGCTTCGCTCGCCGTCATGTTCCTCGACCTCGACGACTTCAAGACCGTCAACGACAGCCTCGGCCACGTCGCCGGGGATGAGCTGCTCGCGAAAGTCGCGGAGCGACTCACGGACGTGCTCCGCGCCTCCGACACACCGGCCCGATTCGGCGGCGACGAGTTCGCCATCCTCATCGAGGAGACCGCCGATCCACTCGGGGTCGCCGAACGCATCCTGTCGATGTTCAAGCCGAGATTCGTCGTCGCGGGACGTGAGGTCGGCATCACCGCGTCGGTCGGCGTTGCCGCGACGGCGTCGCGCGACGTCACGGCGGAAGAGCTCGTGGGGCGAGCCGACGTCGCGATGTACCGCGCGAAGGTGAAGGGCAAGAACACCTATGAGGTGTTCGAGCCCGGCATGCAGGACGTCATCGAGCGGCGGCTCGAGGTTCGCACGCACCTCGAGCGCGCCATCCGGAGCAACGAGCTCGTCGTCCTGTACCAACCCATCGTCGACCTCGCCACCAGCATGCCGGTCGGCGTCGAGGCGCTCGTTCGGTGGCGGCACCCGCAGTGGGGGATGGTCGTCCCCGCGGAGTTCATCGGCATCGCCGAGGAGACCGGGATGATCCGCGAGCTCGGCATCCACGTGCTCGAGGAGGCCTGCCGGCAGTGGCAGGAATGGCAGCGCGAGCTCATCGACGAGCCGTCGTTCAACCTCAGCGTCAACGTGTCGCCTCGCCAGCTGCGCGACCCCGACTTCGTCAGCGAGGTGTGGCGCGTGCTGAGCCGGACTGGCGTGCCCCCGTCGCATCTGACCCTCGAGATCACCGAGAACTTCATGGTCGACGACCCGGTGAGCGCGAGGGCGCGCCTGCGCGAGCTGAAGAATCTCGGAGTGCGCATCTCGATGGACGACTTCGGCATCGGGTACTCGTCGCTGGCCTCGCTGCAGGATCTCCCGCTGGACATCCTCAAGATCGACAAGGCGTTCGTCGACCACATCGCCGAGGATCCCCGCCGAACCGCCTTCGCCGCCGCGATCATCCGGATGGGCAAGACGCTCGGCCTGGAGCTCGTCGCCGAGGGCGTCGAGACCTCAGACCAGAGCGATCGCCTCCAGAGCCTCGGCTGCCGCCTCGCGCAGGGCTTCTACTTCTCGAGGCCGGTGGCGGGGGACGACATCATGCGGATGCTCCATGCGTCGCAGGCGATGCGTGTCGCCGGCGGGAACTGGGCCACCCCGGAGGCGCCCCCGGCGCACTCGCGTCTGCGCGTCCTCGAGGAGACCGCCGTAGCCCGGCTGCGCCGGCTCAGAAGATCGCTTCGATCCGGGCTCGCACCTCTGGGGTGATGCGATCGATGACCTCGAGGGCGCCGAGGTTCTCCCGCACCTGCTCGACCCTGCTCGCCCCCGTGATCACGGTCGACACATGCGGGTTGGAGGCGCACCAGGCGATGGAGAGCTGCGCGAGGCTGGCTCCGAGGTCCCGGGCGATCTCACCGAGCGCCCGAACCCGGCGGTTGGCATCGGCGTCGGTGACGTCGGCGCGAAGCCATCCGTATCCAGGGAGCGCGGCCCTGCTGCCGGCCGGGACACCGTCGACGTACTTGCCGGTGAGGAGGCCGGAGGCCAGCGGGCTCCAGGTGGTGAGCCCCAGACCGATCCGGTCGTAGAGCGGCGCGAACTCCTGCTCGACCTTGCCCCGCTCGAAGAGGTTGTACTGCGGCTGCTCCATCACCGGCTTGTGGAGGTGGTGGCGTTCGGCGATCTCCCAGGCCTGCGTGATGGCGTCGGCGCTCCATTCGGACGTTCCCCAGTACAGGGCACGTCCGGAGGCGATGATGTCGTGCATCGCCCACACCGTCTCCTCGATCGGCGTGGCGGGGTCGGGACGGTGGCAGAAGATGAGGTCGAGGAAGTCGAGCCCGAGGCGCCGCAGCGACCCGTCGACCGCCTGCAGCAGATACTTGCGATTCAGCGTGTTCCTGGTGTTGATCGACTGCTCGATGCCCCAGAAGAACTTGCTCGACACGACGTAGGTGTGGCGGGGCCAGCCGAGCTCCGCGATCGCGGCGCCCATGATGCTTTCGGATCGCCCGCCGGCGTACACCTCGGCGTTGTCGAAGAAGTTGACCCCCGCGTCGTAGGCGGTGGCGAGGCAGTCGCGCGCGGTGTTCCCGGCAAGCTGTGGCCCGAAGGTCACCCACGAGCCGAACGAGAGCACGCTCACCTGCAATCCCGAATGCCCGAGGTGTCGATACTGCATGTCCATGATCGGGCAGCATAGGACTTGGGTCGGCCCCGGGAGCCACAACGGTTGAGCGCGTTCGACACCGCGACCGGTTGGATCGCCGCAGGTGCATTCGGGCTGGCGCTCCTGGCGTCGGTGATGAACCGCCTGCGCCTGTCCACCGGCCGCCGCTTCTCATTCGCATGGTTCAGGGCGCACAACTGGCTCGGTGCCATTGCGGCGGTCACGGGCGTCGGCCACTGCCTGTCCTCCGTCAACCGGGAGACGCTCCCGGTCGGCGAGGAGATCGGGATCTGGGCCGGGGCCGTTGCGACGGGCCTGCTCGTGCTCACGGCGTTCGCGGGCAGCAGCCTCTCCGGCGCCGGGCGCGACTCTCGCAAGCGGATACGGCGCACGCATGTCGCCACGATGTTCGCGGTGCTCGCCGTGGGCATCGTCCACACCGCGCTCAACGGCCCGCTGGCGGTGAGTTGAGCGACCCGCGGGCGCGCTCTCAACCTGGGATTCTCTGGCAATATGGTCGCCTCGCTCCCCATCGCGGAGCGGGCTTGGTGGAGGCGTTCCCTGATGACTGAGACGACCGAGGTCGCGGCACCGCCCGGAGCGGCGACCACCCCCGCGCCCGCCGGCGTGGGGGCCGAACTCGACCCTCGCCGCTGGCTGGCGCTCGGCGCCGTGATGACCGCGCTGTTCATGGTGCTGCTCGACGTCTCGATCGTGAACGTCGCCATCCCGGCCATCCGCAACAACCTCGCCGCGAACAACGCTGACATCCAGTTCGTCGTCGCCGGCTATGGACTCGCCTACGCGGTGATGCTGATCACCGGCGGCAGACTTGGTGACATCTTTGGCAGAAAGCGGCTCTTCCTCATCGGGATGTCGGGGTTCGTGGTCGCATCGGCGCTGTGCGGGCTCGCGCAGAGCGCGATCATGCTCGACCTCTCACGCGTCCTCCAGGGGACCATGGCCGCGCTGATGTACCCGCAGGTGCTCTCGGTGATCCAGGTGACCTTCCCGCCGCACGAGCGCGCCAAGGTCTTCGGCTTCGTCGGGGCGGTCATCGGCATCGCCACGATCGCAGGTCCGCTCGCCGGCGGGCTCATCATCCGCGACGACCTCACCGGCGGTTCCTGGCGGTGGATCTTCCTGGTGAACCTGCCGATCGGCATCGCGGCACTCATCGCCGCAACGCGGCTGGTGCGCGAGTCGCGGGCGCCGAACGCCACCCGCCTCGACATGGTCGGCGTGCTCCTCGCCACCGCGGGAATCCTGCTGCTGGTCTATCCGCTCGTCGAGGGCCAGGTGGCGGGATGGCCGGCGTGGACGTTCATCTGCATGGGCATCAGCCCGGTGATGCTCGCGCTGTTCATCATCTACGAACGCTCGCTGCCGTCCACGCGGTTCCCCCTGGTGCAGCTGTCGCTGTTCCGGATCCCGTCGTTCCGGGTCGGCGTCGCCATCTCCGCCGTGTTCATCGCGGGAATCCCCGCCTTCTTCTTCACGTTCAGCCTGATGCTGCAGGTCGGGCTCGGGTACAGCGCGCTCCACGCCGGGCTCACCACCCTCCCCTGGAGCATCGGTTCGGCATTCGCATCGGCGATGTCGACGCGCGTCGCGCCGCGCCTCGGCAAGTGGACCATCGCCATCGGCGCGGCGCTGCTCGTGGCCGGGATGCTCGGCGTCATGCTCACGCTGCACCTCCGCGGCACGAACGTGTCGAGCTGGGACCTCATCCCGGCGTTCCTCATCAGCGGTCTCGGCCTGGGGACGGTGATCGCGCCGCTGCTCAACATCATCCTTGCCGGTGTGCCGGGCCGCGACGCGGGATCGGCGTCCGGCGTGCTCACGACGTTCCAGCAACTCGGCGGTGCGGTGGGTGTCGCGATCGTGGGGGTCGTGTTCTTCAGCCTGCTGTCGAGCCGGGCCGCGACCGCTGTCGGCACCGTGACGCCGCAGGTCCGTTCGCAGCTTGCGGCCGCGAACCTGCCTCCCGCTCAGGTGGACGGGACGGTCTCGACCTTCACGCGCTGCTTCAAGGCGGAGGCATCGTCCAGCGATCCGACGCAACCGATTGCCGGATGCCCAAGCCTCAGCTCCTCACCGCACTCGTCACCCACCCCGGTGCCCTCCATCCTGGCGAACGCCGCGCAAACCGCACTCGGACGTGACTTTGTGACGTCGGTCGAGCGGATCCTGTTCTTCAACGTCGGCTTCTGGGCACTCACGGGCATCCTGTCGATGTTCCTGCCCCGCCTGCGTCCACAGGGCGCACCCGGCGGCGCACACGCAGCCTGAGCCGACAAACGAATCCGCCACCAGCGCGGGATGATCCGCCGCCGCCGCGCGGGGAGAATCCTAGGCGGCGAGTCCCTTGTTGATGTTGGAGAACACGTTGTTCACCGTCTTGCCCATCGTGCCGAGCACGACGATGACGACGATCGAGATGAGCACGAGGATCAACGCATACTCGACCATGCCCTGACCCTCTTCCTGTGCGAAGAGACGTTCCGCCACGCCTCGTATGCGTTCGCGGACTTCCAGAACACTGTCGATCACCGTGCTGACCTCCCACTCATCGGGCCTCTCTCTCATCGCTCTGTGGCGATGACATCAGCATTGCGCTGATTCTCAAAGGCTTTCGGAAAGCTCGGTAACAGGGAGTCGGACAACGATTCGCGTTCCGCTCACGCGCCCGTCCTCCAGTGTGATGGCGCCCCTGTGCGCCGAGACGATCGCCGCGCAGATCGCCAGTCCCAGGCCGGCGCCGCCGGTCCGGTTCGACCGGGCGGTATCGCCGCGCGCGAATCGTTCGAACACGACCGGCCGAAGCGCCGCGGGGATGCCCGGCCCCGTATCGGTGATGGACAGCAGACATGCGCCGGGGGGATGCGGCGTGAGACCGATCGTGACGACGCCTCCGCTCGGCGTGTTGCCGATCGCGTTCTCCAGCAGGTTGTCGACGAGGCGCCCGAGCAGCAGCGCGTCACCCTCCACGGCGGCCTCGCAGTCGAGTTGCCGGGCGAGGGTCACGCCGAGCGCCGACGCGTGACTCCGCCACCGGGCATACGCCTCCTCGAGCACGTCGCTGAGGTCGATCCGCTTGACCGAGGCCATGAGCTCGCCCGCGTCGCTGCGAGAGAGGGTGAGCAGGGATTCCGAGATCTTCACCAGGCGCTGCGTGTTCCTGAGGGCGAGTTGCACCGTGGCGGTCAGCTGATCAGGCGTGCGCGGCTGACGCAGGGTGATCTCCAGGTCGCTCTGCAGCGCCGAGAGCGGGTTGCGCAGCTCGTGCGCGGCGTCCGCGGTGAAGCGCCGGAGCTGCTCGGTGGTGGCCACCTGCAACCGGTCGCGGGCCACGAGCGACCGCACGGTCATCTCGCTCAGACATGCCGTCACCACGACGGCGATGAACTGGAACTTCGCGGTGAGCGGATCCACCGCCCCCTGGAGTGCCGTGGCCAGGGTGACGCCGATCGCCGCGATGGTGATCGCGATGGAGAACCCGCTCGGCAGCAGCCACGTCGCGAAGAGGACGGAGAGGAGGAGAAATCCACCGAGGGTCGGATTGTTCGGGACGCCGATCTCCACGAACGCGACGATGACGAGCGTCGCCACGCAGGCAAGAAAGATGGCGATGCGCGCGGGGGTTGGCCTCAGCTGGCGGGGGCTGAAGGCGTCGCGGTGCCAGGCGGCGGCGCTCACCTCAGATCGCCCCGGCGGGACCAGCGATGAGCCGGTAGCCGACGCCGCGACAGGTCTCGATGCCGACCGTGGCCCGGGCCGCGATGAGCTTGCGGCGCACCTTGCTCGCGTACACCTCGACGAGACCCAACTCGGCGGTCTGCCCGTCACCCCACACGGCGTCGTGGATCTGCTCCTTGCTCAGCACCTGCGCGGGGTGGCGGAGGAACAGCTCGAGAAGCTCGTACTCCCGGCGCGTCGTCGGCAGGAGGCCGCCGTCGACCATCACCTGGCGGGCGTCCCGATCCATCGTCAGGTTCCCCGCCCCGAGCACCCGCACCAGTGGGGCGGCCTGCCGCCGGCTGAGGGCCCGGACGCGTGCCAGCACCTCCTCGAAGTGGAACGGCTTGGCGAGGTAGTCGTCAGCGCCGGCGTCGAACCCTGCGAGCCGGTCCTTGACATCGTCGCGGGCGGTGAGCATGAGGACCGCGGTGGGCGCTCCCTCGGCGCGGAGATGCCGGCACAGGGTCATGCCGTCGATGTCGCCACCCAGCATGACGTCGAGCACCGCCACGTCGTAGGGCAGGCCGGCCCGAATCGTGTCCAGCGCCTCCTCGCCGCTGAGGGCGACGTCGACCGAGTTCCCCGCTTCGGCCAGGCCGCGGGCGAGGCTGGCCGCCACCTCCGGCTCGTTCTCGACGATGAGCAGACGCACGATCGCATCGTATTCGCGAGTTCGCGGCGTATCGTCGCTGCGAGTGACTCGATACCCGCTCGGATGAAGGATGTCATCGCGGCCGACGGCGATCTCGCCATCCGGCGGATGCGCGATGAGGCGGCCGACTACGCGCTGATCGCCGCCTGGAGGAGCACCCCCCACGTCCACGAGTGGTGGGATCCCGACGAGCCACCGCCGGATCCGGCGGGCGCCGCGGCCGAGCTCCGCCCGTACACGCAGGGTTCGGACCCGACCGTCGCCTGCATCATCGAGGTCGACGGCCTGCCCGCCGGCTTCATCCAGTTCTACCCGTGGGCCGACGAAGCCGGCTACATGTCGGAGGTGGGCATCACCGTTCCGGACGGTGCGTGGGCGCTCGATCTCTTCATCGGCGAGACGGCGTTCCTCCACCGGGGCATCGGGTCGCGAACGGTGAGGCTACTGTCCGACCACCTCTTCGCCAACCTCGGCGCCACGGCCGTCGCCCTCGCGACCGAGGCGACCAACGCGCATGCTCAGGCCGCGTACGAGCGTGCCGGGATGCGGGTGGTGCAGGAGTTCCTGGACACCGACCGGCGGGAGGGCCGGCGGGTCCGGTCGGTCCTCATGATCCGGGATCGGCCCGGCGGAACAGCTGCCGGGCGATGATCTCGCGCTGGACCTCGGACGCCCCCTCGTAGATGCGCGTCCCGCGAACGTCGCGGTAGAGGTGCTCGAGGAGATGTCCGTGCTCGAGCGCGCGCGCTCCGTGCACCTGGATGGCGACGTCGACCGCGAGCATCGCCGTTTCGGTGGCGAACAGCTTCGCCATCGCGGCCGCCTCGGTGATCGGTGCGATCCCGGCGTCGTGGGCGGAGGCCGCCGCGTGCACGAGCAGCCGGGACGCCTGGACGCGCGTCGCGACGTCGGCAAGCTGATGGCTGAGCCCCTGCAGGGTCGAGAGCGGCCGTCCGAACGCCTCACGCGTGGTCGCGTGAGCCACCGCGGCGTCGAGCGCCGCCTGGGCCATGCCCACCGCGCAGGCGCCGACGCTGGGACGGAAGAGGTCGAGAGACCGCATCGCGACGCCGAATCCGTGATCGACGTCGCCGAGCACGTTCCGCCCTGGGACGAACACGGCATCGAAGCGCATGCGGCCGATCGGGTGGTCGGAGACGAAGGCGATCGGCGTGCCCGACAACCCGGCGCTGTCGCGTGGCACCGCGAATGCGGTGATCCCTCGGGCGCCCGCGCCGGGGGTGGTGCGGGCGAAGACGGTGTAGATATCGGCGTCCGGCGCGTTGGAGATGAATGCCTTCTCGCCGGTGAGACGGAAGCCGTCGCCGTCGCGCTCTGCGGCCAGGCTGAGTCCGGCGACGTCCGACCCGGCGCCCGGCTCGGTGAGCGCGAACGCCGGCACCGCCTCACCCGCTCGGACCCGGGGGATCCACTCGTCGACGACGTCAGGACGGCCGGCCGCGAGGATGGGGTACGCGCCCAGACCCTGGAGGGCGAACGCCGTCTCGGCGGTGGTGCAGAAGCGCGCCAGCCCCTCCCGAATCAGGCACAGCTCGAGGGCGGGGACCGGTCCATCGCGTCCCAACACGGTCGAGAGCAACCCGTGCGCTGCCAGCGCGGCGACGAGCGGCCGGTTGACCGCACCCGGCTTCCCGCCGGCGGCGATCGGGGCCAGGACCTCGCGGGCCAGTCGCTCGCTTCGTTCGAGGAGCGACCGCTGCTCCCCGGACAGGTGCGCGTAGGTCGCGCTCACGGGATCACCGCGACGCCCACCAGCTCGACCAGGGCTCGCGGGTCGAAGAGCTCTGTGACGCCGATCACCGCCATCGCGGGGTAGCGGCGACCGAAGTGCTGGCGCCAGATCGTGCCGAGCCCGGGCATCGACAGCCTGTAGGCCGTGAGGTTCGTGACGAAGACCTCGAGCGAGACCAGGTGGTCAGGCTCGCCTCCCGCGGCGCGGAGGGCGGCGATGAGATTGCGGGCCGCCCGGTCGAACTGCTCGAGGATGGTCGCGCCCTCGATGGCGCCGTCCGGTCCCTGCGCCGTCTGACCGCCCAGGTGAACCAGCCGTCCGGGAGCGGCGACCACGGCGTGCGCGTAGCCGATCGGGGCCGGGAGATCGGGCGCGGTGACGATCTCGTGCAGCGGTTCGGTCATCGCCCCTCCCAGACCGGCGCGCGACCTTCCGTCCACGCGCGGTGATATTCGGCGTGGTCGTGACTTCCCATCAGCAGTGCCTGGGTCATCGCGTCGAGCTCGAGTGAGCTCCCGAGATCCATGTCGAGCTCGCGGTTGAGCAGCGCCTTGGTGGTCGAGTACGCGAGCGCCGGTCCGCCGGCGAGACGGCGCGCCAGCGTCGCGACGGCGCCATCCAGCGCCTGGTCGTCGACGACCGCGGTGGCGAGGCCGATCTGCTCCGCCCGATCGGCGTCGACCGTGTCACCGAGGATGAGCAACTCGGCCGCCCGGCCGAGCCCGACGACCCGAGGCAGCAGGTACGCGGATCCCATGTCGGCGCCGGACAGCCCCACCTTGGTGAAGAGGAAGGCGAACGACGCCGAGCGCGCCAGGACCCGGAGATCCGACGCGAGGGCGATGACCGCACCGGCGCCGGCGGCGACGCCGTTGACCGCGGCGATGACCGGCAGCGGGCATTCGCGGATCGCCTTGACCACCGATCCGGTCATGCGCGTGAACGCGAGCAGGTCCCCGGTCTCCATCGACTGCAGGGCGCCGATGATCTCGACCACGTCCCCGCCCGAACAGAAGCCGCGGCCCCGCCCGGCGATCACCACCGCCCGGGCGTCCCCGCGATGGGGCAGCTCGGCGAGGAGGTCGCGCAGGTCGGCGTAGACGTCGAAGGTCAGGGCGCCGAGCTTCTCAGGGCGCGCGAAGGTGATGGTGGCCACGCCGCCGGCGACCGCGAAGTCGAAGTGCTGCCAGTGTTCGGTGAATCCCGCCGAAGCCCGGAATCGAGCCATCAGTTGGCGCCTCCTCTATCGCCGGCGGCCGCCGGACCGCCCCCCGTTGGCGACGCCGCCGCAGCTTCGCGCAGTGCGCGCCGGTCGATCTTGCCCGAACCGGTGCGCGGCAGCACGCCGGTGAAGCGCACCTCGCGGGGGACCTTGTGGGGCGCGAGGCGATCACGCACGAACGCCTGGATGGCCTCCGCGGTGGGCGACGCGCCCTCGCGCGCCACGATCCAGGCGCAGCCGCGGGTCAGGCCGTCGTGGTCAGCCGCCACGACCGCGCACTCCACGACATCGGGATGGCCGGCCAGGCATCGCTCGATCTCGGCGGGCGCCACCCAGATGCCGCCGACCTTGAGGAGGTCGTCGGCGCGGCCGCGGTAGACGAAGAACCCGTCGCGGCTCCGCTCCACCAGGTCCCCGCTCATGACGAGGTCAGGGGCGAAGGTCCGGCGGGATGCGTCGTCGTCGCCCCAGTACATGAGGGCCGCGCTCTCGCCGCCGACCCAGAGCCGTCCGATCCGGCCGTCGTCGAGAGGCAGGCCGTCGTCGTCGACCACGGTGGCGACGTAGCCGGGAACCACCTCGCCGATGCTCCCCGGGCGGGAGCGCCCCGGCCGGTTCGAGACGTAGATGTGGTACGCCTCCGACGAGCCGATCCCGTCGAGCACCTCGACACCGAACGTGTCCATCCACCGGCGGTGCAGCGGTTCCGGGAGCGCCTCCCCCGCTGACGTGCAGAGCCGCAGGCAGCTCAGATCCTGGCGGGCGGCATCGGGATGGTCGAGCATCGCCTGCATCATCGTCGGCACGTTGACGAGGATGGTCGGCCGGTACCGCGCGATGAGGTCGAAGAGCAGCTCGGGCGTGGGCCGGTCCGGGAAGATCACCCCGGCAGCGCCGACCCCGAACGGGAAGAGTGCCGCGAGATCGCGTGCGTACCCGAAGAACAGCTTCGGCACCGGCAGCACCACGTCGTCGGAGCGGATGCCCAGCACGCCGCGGGCGTACCCCTCGTAGCTCACGAACGGGCTGCGCGCGGCATGCACGCACGCCTTCGGCCGGCCGGTGCTCCCGGTGGTGAACTTCCAGATCGCGATCGCGTCCCGTGCTGCCGGCGCCGGGTCGAGCGCGGTGGGCTGGCGGGCGACCAGTGCGTCAAAGCCGACTTCGCCGTCACCGAGCTGGCCCGGCGACGCGCCGATCACGAGGAGGATCGGCCGGGCACTGACGGCATCGCGCGCGGCGCGCATGCGCTCGAGCGTCGGGAGGTCCACCACCACGACCGTCGCGGCCGTGTACTCGATGTAGTACGCGTAGTCCTTGGCCTGCAGGAACGTGTAGACCTCGGCGGTCACCGCGCCGATCTTCTGTGCTGCGTACCAGGTCGCCACGAACTCGATCGAGTCGGCGAGTGCCAGCAGGACGCGCTCCTGGGGGCGCACGCCGATTGCAAGGAGGGCATTGCCGACCTGGTTCGTGAGCGCGGCGAGCTCGGCGTAGGTGCAGGCGCCGCCGGGTAGCGAGGAGCGCGGTGCGGTCGCCATGCCCGGCCGCGACGTTGCGATCGAGGAAGTACTCCGCGAGGTTGAAATTGTCGAGCCCGGCGGCGGTCACGCGGAGTGACCCACCGCGACGCGTTCCCGGATCAGGCTGATCAGCAGCGCGGTGAGGGTCGCGAGCGTCGCGTCACCCTCGCCGGCGGTCGCCTCCGCGGGTGCGCCGCAGTACGCCTGGTCCATGCCGAGGGCGATGAAATCGTGGCGGCCCGAGGCCATCGCCGCCGGCATGTCGAGCGGCAGCGGAGGCAGGGTGCGCATCACCGCTGCGTCGACCAGCTCCGGATGCGTGGCGAGCACCATGGACGTCTCGTACCGGCCGGCATGCGCGGCGCCGCTCCGGAACTCGTCAGTCAGCTGCGCCGCCATCACGCGTCGAGTCAGGTCCAGGAACCCGGCGCCGGCCGCTGCCGCCGCGTCGCGGAGCGCCGCGACGTGTGCCGGCTCGAAGTGGCTGTTGACGATCACCTCGTGCGGAAAGCCCTGTCCCTGGAGCGCCGCGCAGATCTCGACGACCACGGAGCGCAGCGTGCCCTCGCTGATGGTGACGGCCCCGGTGAATGCGGCGCCGTACCGCGTGACGCCGAACGCGATCTCCGGCAGGACGAGCGCGCGGATCCCGCCGTCACCGGTGAGCTCGGTGGCGGCACGCTCGCAGACCGCCATGGAGATGATCGAGTCGGTGCGAAGCGGTGCGTGCGGCCCGTGCGGCTCCACCGCTCCGATCGGCAGCAGCAGCACCGGGACGGGCCCGGCGTCGAGCAGGGCCCGGGCCGCTGGGGACGTCAGGTCGGCGAAATGGATCGATGCCGGCATGCTGACGACGCCACACTCACGACGGTCGACACTTTACAGTGGCTGCAACGTGCAGATCAGGGTGGTCCCTCGGAGCAGCGCGAGCGCATGCGCGGGCGACCGATTGGCCCGAGGAGCACTCCGATCAGACCATCAGCCGCGCCGAGGGCGCGACTGACTCAGATGCGCATAGCGGTAGTCGGGGGCGGGCCGGGCGGACTCTACTTCGCGGCGCTCGCCAAGCAGCTCAACCCGAGCAACGAGATCACGGTATGGGAGCGCAACGCTGCGGACGACACCTTCGGGTTCGGTGTGGTGTTCTCGGACGAGACGCTCGGCGGCATCGAGCACGCCGACGCCTCGATCCACCGGGCGATGTCCCGGGAGTTCGCGCGCTGGGACGACATCGACATCCACTACCGCGACCAGGTGATCACGTCGGGTGGTCACGGCTTTGCAGCGATGAGCCGGCGGCGGTTGCTGCAGATCCTGCACGAGCGATGCCTCGAGTTGGGGGTGACGCTTCACTTCAACAGTGAGGCACCCCCGGTGAACGAGCTCGCCTCGACACATGACCTCGTCGTCGGCTCCGACGGTGTGAACTCCGCGACGCGGGCGGCCTTCGCGAGCGCGTTCCACCCACGTCTCGACGTTCGCCGGTGCAGGTTCATGTGGCTCGGCACCGATCTCGTCTTCGACGCGTTCAAGTTCTACATCGTCGACACGCCGCACGGGATCATGCAGATTCACGGATACCCGTACGACGCCACCGGGAGCACGTTCATCGTCGAGATGCACGACGACGTGTGGCGGCGGGCAGGGTTCAAGGCTCGCGCGGATCGAGCATTCGCGCCCGGCGAGAGCGACGAGGAGAGCATTGCGGAGATCCGCCGCCTCTTCGCCGGCATCCTGCAGGACCACGCGGTGCACGCGAACAACTCCCGGTGGATCAGCTTCACGACGGTGCGCAACGAGCGCTGGCGGCATGGCAATGTCGTGCTGCTCGGCGACGCGGCGCACACCGCGCACTTCTCGATCGGATCCGGCACGAAGCTGGCGATGGAGGATGCGCTGGCGCTCGCCGCGTGCGTCCACGAGCACGAGCACATCAGCCCAGCGCTTGACGCGTACGAGGCCGAGCGCGCGCCGGTGGTCGTGTCGACGCAGCGCGCCGCACAGGCGAGCCTCGAGTGGTTCGAGAACCTCGGTCAGTACGTGCATCAGGATCCACTCCAGTTCGCGTTCAACATCCTCACCCGCAGCAGGCGCGTCACGCATGACAACCTCCGCCTGCGCGATCCGGAGTTCGTCGAGCGGGTCGATCGGTGGTTCGCCCGCCAGGTGCGGGGACCTGCGGCGGGGAGCACGAACGCCGTCGCGCCGCCGATGTTCCAGCCCTTTCAGCTGCGTGGTCTGGCGTTGAAGAACCGCGTGATCGTCTCGGCGATGGACATGTATTCCGCCGCCGGCGGCATGCCCAACGACTTCCACCTCGTGCATCTCGGCAGCAAGGCGCTCGGCGGCGCCGCGCTCGTGATGACCGAGATGGTGTGCGTATCGGCCGCGGGACGCATCACGCCGGGGTGCGCGGGGATGTACGCGCCGGAGCACGAGGCGGGCTGGCGGCGCATCGTGGAGTTCGTGCACGAACGCACCTCGGCCCACATCGGCCTGCAGCTTGGGCATTCGGGACGCAAGGGATCGACGAAGCTCATGTGGGAGGGACTGGACGACCCGCTCCCCGACGGGAACTGGCCGGTCTCGGGCCCGTCAGCCATCCCGTACTCGCCGCGGAACCAGGTGCCGCACGAGCTCACGTCTGCGGAGATGGACACGATTCGGGACGAGTTCGTGCAGGCTGCCCGCGCGGGAGAGCGTGCCGGGTTCGACCTGCTCGAGCTGCACTGCGCGCACGGTTACCTGCTCTCCAGCTTCATCTCGCCGCTGTCGAACCGCCGCACAGACAGGTTCGGTGGGAACCTCGAGAACCGCCTGCGCTATCCCCTCGACGTCTTCGACGCCGTGCGTGCGGTCTGGCCGTCGCACAAGCCGATGAGCGTGCGCATCTCGGCGACCGACTGGTTCGAGGACGGCATCGACGCCGACGATGCGGTCGCGATCGCGCGGGCCTTCGCCGCGCACGGCGCCGACGCCATCGATGTCTCGACGGGTCAGGTGGTGTCGACGGAGCGGCCGGCGTTCGGGCGCTCGTACCAGACGCCGTTCGCGGACCGCATCCGCAACGAGGTTGGCATCGCCACCATCGCGGTCGGCGTCATCTCGTCGTACGACGACGTCAACTCCATCGTGCTGGCAGGACGCGCGGACATGTGCGCGCTCGCACGCGCGCACCTCTACGACCCGCAGTGGACGCTGCACGCGGCCGCCGACCAGGCGTACGCCGGACCCGGTATCGAGTGGCCCGATCCGTTCAAGGCGGGCAGCCGCAAACCGCAGGCAGGACGCACCGACGGGCCGAAGCCGCGGCTGCAGCTCATCCGCGAAGGTGAGCCTCGCACCCGTCACGGGCGCTGGCGCCCGGGCGCGGACGGCTAGCCCGCGAGGTCGCGCAGCCGCGTGGTCGTGTTCCAGTTGCGTGTCGTGGTGCGCAACCCGAGGAGGCGCCCCCAGTCCGGGAGCACCGAACCCGACAGTCCGTTGGGCAGGTGCATGTAGATCACCCGCTCCCCGATCGCGAACTCGTCAGGGGCAAACCCGTCACGATCGATCGCCGCGATCCGGTCCGCGGGTATCGACGTGGCGGTGAACGTGACGTGGAGCTCGCTCGCGTGCACGCCGCGAGCCGGGAAGGGATTCGCATCCACGACCGTCGCGAGGTCCGACGCGGCGCGCACGAGCGTGGCCACGTCCATCCCGAGCTCTCGCTTGATGCTCGCCGAGATGTCGCGCTCGATGCGCGCGATGTCAGGCTCATCGATCGAGAAGATCGCGTTCCCGCTGTTGAGGTGGGTGCGGACGTCGGCGTAGCCGAGGGCCTCGAGCAGCGCGCGCAGATCGGCCATCGCGATCCGCTTGTTGCGGCCGACGTTGATGCCGCGGAGCAGCGCGATCCAGGTGGTGCTCACCGCTGGCTCACGGATCTCGTCGGGACCGCAGCAGTGAGTCCACCGTGTCGAGAAACCATTTCCGCTCGCGGAACATGAAGAACATGTGGCCGCCGTGAAAGGTGATCATCCGAGAACCCTCGATGCCCGAACGCATCTCCTCGGCCATCCGGAGCCGCACGACCCTGTCGTGCCGCCCGTGGAGGATGGTCGTCGGAACGTGGATCCGATCGAGTCGGTCGGTGCAGTCGTACTCGGCTGAGGCTTGGCGTTGGTGTCTGAATGCTTGCAGCTGCCGGCCTTGGAAGAGTTCACCCGCGAACATGGTCAGCAACCCCATCCGCGTCGAGGTGTCCGGCGTTCGCGCCGCCGCCATCGTGCTCACGAGGATGAGCTGCGAGACACGATCAGGGTGCGACAGCGCCAGTTCGAGGGCGATGCGTCCGCCCATCGAGACACCCAGGATGGTCGCCTGCCGGATGCCGAGCATGCCCATGAGCCGGTCGGTATCACCGGCCATCATGGGAATCGAATACGGCGCATCGGGTTTGTCGGTGCGTCCCGCACCGCGGTTGTCGAACGCGAGGACCCGGTTGGAGCGCGCCATCGCCCGCGTCAGCCATTCGGTCTCCGAGATCTTGCTTGCGAGGCCGCCGATCAGCACGAGCGGCGGCCCCTCACCATCCAGCTCGTAGTACATGTCGATGTCGCCGACTTCGAACGACTGGCACAGCCCCGACCTCTGATCAGTGGAACGTCAGCGCGGCGAACCCGCGCTATGCCCGAGATCTTCCTCGATTCCGCGAGCCGCGGCGAGGAGGTGGGGCAGGAACTCCTCGCGGATCATCGCGGAGCTCCCCCTGCTCACCGGCGACGAGACATTGACGGCCGCTGTGACGCGACCGGCGGGGTCGTGGATCGGCGCGGCGATTGCGCGGAGCCCCTCCTCCAGCTCCTCGTCGACGAACGCCCAGCCCTGCTCGCGCACAGTGAGCAGCTCGGCTCGCAACGCCGCGACATCCGTGACAGTGCGCGCGGTCAGGCGGCGCAGCTCCACCGTGGCGAAGTAGCCGTCGAGCCAGTCGTCGCTCTGGCCGGCGAGGAGCACCCGGCCCATGGACGTCGCGTACGCGGGGAAGCGCGTTCCGACGCTGATCGTGACCGTCATGATGCGGCGGGTCGGCACACGCGCGATATAGACGACATCATCGGCGTCGAGCACCGAGACCGACGACGACTCCCGGAGCTCCGCGACCAGGTGCTCGAGATGCGGTTGCGCCACCTCGTGCAGGCTCTGGCTCGACAGGTACGCGTACCCCAGCTCGAGGACGCGAGGACGCAGCGCGAAGAGCCGTCCGTTGCTGCGCACGTAACCGAGCTCGGTGAGCGTGTGCAGGAAGCGGCGCGCCGACGCGCGAGTGAGCCCGGCGGCGCGAGCCACGTCGCTCAGCGTCAGCTCAGGGTGTTCAGCGTCGAACGCGCGGATCACCGAGAGGCCGCGTTCGAGCGATTGCACGAAGTCGCTGCTCGCACGGTCGTCGCTTGCCGGGATTCCCGGTGGATTCGCCACGGTCATACGTCGCTCGTGCGTTCTCCGCCTTCCGCAAGCGCGTCCCGCGCAACTCCGAACGCGCGATTCGCCCTGGGCAGGCCCGCATACACGGCGACGTGGAGGAGGATCTCCCTGATCTCGTCCACGCTCACACCGTTGCGCCGTGCCGCGCGCACGTGCATGGCCAGCTCGTGGTCCGAGCCTTGCGCGGCGAGCATCGCGACCGTGACGCAGCTGCGCGTGTGGCGGTCGAGTCCCGGCCGCGACCACACCGATCCCCACGCGTACCGCGTGAGCAGATCCTGGAAGTCCGCGGTGAAGGAGTCCGCCTCGGACAGCGCCTTGTCGACGTGCGCATCACCGAGCACCTCGCGTCGAGTCGTCATTCCCCGGTCACGAAGATCGTCGCTCACCGATGTCCTCCATGCCCCGCGGACAGATGCTCGCGGACGAGCCTGTTCACGAGATCGGGCTGCTCCACGTTGACGAGATGCGCGGCATCGGGGACCACCGCGACGCGCGCGTCGCGGAGCGATGCCCCGAACGTCACCGCCGACGCCGGCGGCACGAACGAGTCCTCGGCGCCGGCGAGGACGAGGGTCGGCGCCTCGATTCGCGGGACGACGCCGCGAAGGTCGCACGAGGCCAGCGCGTCACAGCACGAGGCGTAGCCCTCGGCGGCCATGCCGGCGAGCGTTTCGCGAAAGCCGCGAATCGCGGTGGGGTGACTGCGCGCGAATCGCTCGGTGAACCATCTCGACACGACACCGGACGCGATGGGTTCCATGCCGCCGGCCCGCACCGCGGCCGCCCGCTCCGCATAACGGCTCGCCGGCTCGAGGCGCGCGAGCGCGCACATCACGACGAGGCGTTCGACTCGCTCCGGATGGTGCGCGGCAAGCCAGAGCCCGACGATCCCGCCGAGCGAGAGGCCGCAGAAGTACACCGACGTCAGGCCGAGGCTGTCCAGCAGGAGCACCACGTCGGCGCCGAGGTCGTCGATGGTGGACGGACCGCTCGGAGCCGGCGACGCACCGTGACCGCGGTGGTCGTACAGCAGCAGTGACCAGTCGGCTCCCAGCGACTGCTGCTCGCTCCACATGGATCGCGTGGTCCCGAGCGAGCTGCTGAGCACGAGCACCGGCTTGCCGCGATCGCCGATCAGCGAGTGGGCGAGCTGCACCGGCATCACTCCATCTCGCGATGTGCGGCACGCGCGCGGCGTATCAGCGCTTCGGTCGACCCGAGGTACGCGGAGGGATCCAGAGCCGCCTCGATCTCCGCCTCCGAAAGATGACGGCGCACCTCCTCATCGGACGCCACGACCTCGGCAAACGAGGTGTGACGCTCCGACGAGGCCGCAACGCACCGGCGCACGACGTCACGCGCCGCCGTCTGCCCGAGGTGGCGCGAAAGCAGGTGGGCAAGGCTCTCGGCCATCAAGACGCCCCCGTGGGCCATCAGGTTCTCCGCCATGCGCGGCGCGTCGACACGAAGCGATTCGAGCATGTGGACGGCGTGATGGCTCGCGCCTCCCGCACAACGCAGCAGTTCGCGGGTCGTCTCCCATTCCGCGTGCCATGCGCCGGCGGCACGCTCGTGCTCCTGCACCATCGCATGGAAGATGGTGGCGGCGAGACCCGGCGCCCGCTCCGCCGCCGCCACGATGAGGACGGCGCGGACGGGGTTTCGCTTCTGCGGCAACGTCGACGACGCGCCATGGCCCGCGCCCTCGCCTTCGGCGACCTCGGCGACCTCCGCTTGCGCCAGCAGGATCACGTCGCGACCCATCTTGCCGAGGACCCCGACCGTCACCGCCAGCGCGGCAGCCAGCTCCGCCATTCGGGTGCGATCGGTGTGCCAGGGCATGACCGGCTCGGCAAGCCCGAGCAACCCGGCGAGGCGGCGCGCGACGTCGACCCCATCCTGCTGCAGCGACGCCAGCGTCCCGGCGGCGCCGCCGAGCTGGATCGCCAGGCGTTCCGATCGCACATGCGAGAGCAGCGCGCGCGCTTCGTCGACGGCGACGAGCCACGCGGCCGCCTTGAGCCCGAATGACGTCGGGAGCGCGGGTTGCAACAGCGTGCGCGCGGTCATCACCGACGCTGCGTGCTCCTCTGCGAGCGCGGCGCACGCATCGGCAACGGTCTTCAGATCCGCGAGCACGACGGCGAGCGCGCGGTGGCCGATCAGCGAGATCGCGGTGTCGATGATGTCCTGACTCGTGGCGCCGAGATGGACGTATGGGCGCGAGTCGGCGGAGACGGCATCGGTGAGGTCGCGCACGATCGGTGCCGCGGGGTTGCCCGCCTCGACCGACCGGCGCGCGATGCTCACGGCGTCGAAGAGCGCCCCCTGGCATGCGGCTGCGATCTCCGCGGCGGCCGGCACGGGCACCAGTCCGGCATCCGCTCCGGCCTGGGCGAGTCCCGCTTCGACGTCGAGCATCGCTTGAAGCCAGGCCGGGTCATCGACCAGCGCGTCCACGGCGGGGCTGCCGAACAGCCGGTCGAGGAGTCCCTCAGCGGTCGAAGAAGACCGTTTCACTCGGGCCCTGCAGGTGGATGTCGAAACGCAGGCCGGTGGCGTCCGCAGCGGCGACCAGCGTCTCCCGCTCGTGAGCCGTCAGCGCCGTGAGGACCGGATCGATCGCGTTGGCCGCATGTTCGTCCGGAAAGTACAGTCCGCGTCACCAGCCTGCTCAGCAGACCACGCGCGAACACCGAGACGTCGAGATGCGGCGCCGCATCGGCCGTCGGGTGCGCGGGTTTCACGGTGACGATCACGAAGTGCCCCTCGTCGTCCGTGGCGCAGCGCGCCGCGCCCTCGGGCTGCCACGTCTCGACGACCGCGTCCGGAACGGGCTCTCCGCGCCCGTCGAGAACCTGCCCCGAGACGCGCACCGCGCCCGATGTGCCTTCGGGCACGACCCGGTGCTCGATCGTGGCGCTCAGCCCGAGCGCGAAGAAGGGGCCGACCGTCTGCGAGGGCGTCAGCGGGAGCGTCATTCGCCGGCGGCCTCGTCCGTCGGGGTCGCATCCGGCCCGGACACGACGATGTCCCACTCGTACCCGAGTGACCATTCCGGTTGCGTCAGCTCGAGCGACCATCGCGCGATGAGGCGTTCGCGGGCCTCGGGATCCGCCACCGAGTTGAGCACCGGATCGAGCGCGAGCAGTGGGTCGCCGGGGAAGTACATCTGCGTGACCAGTCGTTGCGGCGAACTCCGACGACAGCACGGAGAAATGGACGTGGGCGGGGCGCCATGCGTTGGGATGGTTGCGCCATGGATACGCGCCCGGCTTGATGGTCACGAACCGGTAGTTCCCGTCGTCGTCGGTGACGCAGCGACCGGCGCCGCTGAAATTGGGGTCGAGCGGCGCCGCGTGCTGATCGACGTCATGCGCGTACCGCCCCGCGGCGTTGGCCTGCCAGACCTCGACCAGCGCCGCCGCCAGCGGGGCTCCGTGCTCGTCGCGAACCCGACCGCTGATCGTGATGCGCTCGCCAAGCGGCTCGCCATCGTGCTGGCGCGTGAGGTCGAAGTCCCGGGCACCGATCTGCCGGCCCCCGAGCAGCGGACCCGTCACCTGCGACAGGCGGCCCGGCAGCGGCCGGAGCGGCCGCTTCGGGGCGCGGAGCTCGCTCGAACGGTACGCGGGGAAGTCGTTGGGAGGATCGACCGCTCGCCCCGACCCCGTCATTCAGCCTTCCAGCACGACAGCGAGCCCCTGGCCCACGCCGATGCAGATCGCCGCGAGCCCGTAGCCGCCGCCGCGGCGATGGAGCTCGTGCGCGAGCGACCCGATGATGCGCGCACCGGAGCAGCCGATCGGATGCCCGATGGCGATCGCCCCGCCGTTGGGGTTCACCTTGGCGGGATCGAGCTCCGGCCAGTCGTGCAGGCAGGCGAGCGACTGGGCGGCGAACGCCTCGTTGAGCTCGACGACCGCGAGGTCGTCCCAGCCGATACCCGCACGCCGGAGCGCCTGATTGGGCGCCTCGACGGGGCCGATCCCATACATGTGCGGTTCAACCGCGCTGACGCCGCGCGCGACGATGCGAGCGAGGGGCTCGCGTCCCGCCCTGCGCGCTCCCTCGGCGTCGGCGAGCAGCAGCGCCGCTGCTCCATCGTTGAGTGGTGACGCGTTGCCCGCGGTGACCGTGCCATCGGGCCGGAACGCCGGGCGCAGCGCCGCGAGCGCCTCCATGGAGGTGTCGGGCCGGATCGTCTCGTCGCGCTCGAGGTCCACGCCGGTGAGCGGGACGACCTCGCCGGCGTAGCGGCACGCCTCCCATGCCGCTGCCGCCAGGCGGTGGCTGCGCAGGGCGAACGCGTCCTGCGCTTCGCGGCTGATGCCGTAGAGGCCGGCGAGCAGCTCAGCGCCCTCTCCGAGCGAGAGCGTCCACTCGGATGGCATGCGCGGGTTGACCATGCGCCACCCCAGTGTGGTCGAGAAGAGCGTCTCGTTCGAGCGCGGATACCCACGCTCCGGCTTGAGCATCACCCAGGGCGCCCGGCTCATCAACTCGACCCCGCCGGCGATGCACACCGAGTGGTCGCCGACCGCGATCGCCCGGCTCGCGGCGATCACCGCCTCGAGGCCCGAGCCGCACAGACGGTTCACCGTGGTCGCCGGGACCGCCGGTGGCACGCCGGCAAGCAGCAGCGCCATACGGGCGACGTTGCGGTTGTCCTCACCCGCGCCGTTTCCATCGCCAAAGACGACGTCACCGATCTCGGCAGGGTCGAGCGCCGGGACTGCGCTGCACCAGCCCACCGATGACATGCGCGGCGAGGTCGTCGGGTCGGTGCCCTGCGAGCGCGCCACCGTGGCGGCCGATCGGCGTGCGGACAGCGTCGAGAATGAAAACAGCCTCGGTCACATCGTCCCTATGGTGGCCTCGAGCCGGCGGAGCGCGCTGAGCTCGAGCTCCGAGGGCGGATTGGTGACGGCCAGCTCGGGTGACACCGCGAGCGGCCAACCGGTTGCGGCGCGCGCCTGCTCGAGGGTCGCGTCGGGATGCACGCTCACCAGGGTGAGCTCGCACGTCTCGGGGTCAGGGGTGAGAACGCCGAGGTCGGTGATGACGACGCGTGGCCCGGACCCGGTCAGCCCGAGCCGCTGCCGATCTCCGGCACCCTGGCCGAAGCCGACGGAGGTCACGAAGTCGACGCGGTCGACAAACGTTCGCACCGTCTGGCGGAGCACCACCACGACCTCTCTGCAGGAAGCAGCGATCTCGGGTGCGCCGCCGGCGCCCGGAAGCCGCACGACCGGATGACGGTAGTCGGTGCCGATCACGGTGGTGTTGATATTGGCGAAGCGATCGATCTGCGCGGCGCTGAGAAAGCCGACGTCGATCCTCCCCGGCTGGAGCCAGTAGTTGAAGACCTCCGGCACGCTGACCACGGTGTCGGCGGTGTCAGCCAGGATGCCGTCGCCGATCGAGAGAGGAAGGCGATCGGGCTTGGCGCCGAGCGTGCCCGACTCGTAGATGAGCACGACACCTGGAGCGTGTGTCGCTCGGGCGAGGTTGGCGGCCGTGCTCGGCAGCCCGATCCCGACGAAGCAGACCGCGCCATCGTGCAGCTGCCGCGCCGCCGCGACGGTCATCATCTCGTCAGCGGTGTACGCGCCGGTCATGCCGCCGGCTCGCCGTGCAGGACGTTGGCCTCCATCCATCGCAGAAACGTATCGCGGTCCCTGCTGATCGCATCCCATTCGGTGTAGAAGGCGTTGTCGCGCAACGAGTATCCCTGCGCATACGAGGGATGCGCACCTCCCGGCGCGACTGCCACGTAGCTCGTCGCGAACGACGGGAGGATCAGCTCCCGAGGCTGCGGCTCGAGGTGGTCGACGATCTCCTCCACCGTGATCAACGACCGCTTCGCGGCGAGCACAGCCTCCTTCTGCACACCGATGATGCCCCACATCTGCACGTTGCCTCTGACGTCGGCGCGCTGCGCGTGGATGATCGTCGCATCCGGGGTCAGCGCAGGGACTGCGGTGAGCACCTCGCCGGTGAAAGGGCACGTGATCGGGCGGATGTATCCGTCTGCGCCGGGAGGTCGGTGCCCACGTAGCCGCGAAGGACAGCGAACGGCAGCCCGCTCGCGCCGGCGAGGTACCGGTTGGCCATACCCGCGTGACTGTGCTCCTCCAGCTCGAGCGGCAGCGGCCAGGCGTTTTCGACCGCGTCGCGAAAACGGTGCAGCGACCCCACCCCGGGATTGCCCCCCCACGAGAAGACGAGCCTGGCGGCGCACCCCATGCCGATCAGCTGGTCGTAGATGAGGTCCGGAGTCATGCGCACCAAGGTGAGATCGCGCCGTCCCTGACGGATGATCTCGTGCCCCGCGGCGAAAGGGATGAGGTGCGTGAACCCCTCCATCACGAGTGTGTCCCCATCGTGGACCACGGCGGCGACCCCGTCAGTCAGCGAGACGATCTCAGCCACACCGAGCTCTCATCAACGTTCGTATAGCGCACAGACGTCCTCCCTTCGATGGTAGACGATCGCTCGATCCTGTTGCCTATCGCCATTCCACTGTGATAGTTTCATAGAGAGAACCTGAGTTCGCTATGCGAACATTTACCATCGCGTAGGTACGAGGTGCGAGCCATGTCTCAGGAGGACACTCTCGTCGTCGGAGCCGGCGAGATCTCCATGTTCGACCGCCTCATCGAAGGCCATCAGATCTCACGACGCGATGTCCTCAAGGCGATCGGGGCCGGCTCCATCTCGGTGATGGCCGGAGGGTTGCTCGAGGCGTGTGGGCAGTTGGGCAACACAGGCGGGACCACCTCCGCGGGCACGATCAAGATCGGATACGTCAGCCCGCTCACGGGGCCGGCCGCCGGCTTCGGCGAGCCCGACCCGTACGTCATCTCGCTTGCCAAGAAAGCGTTCGCGAGCGGCCTCACCGTCGGTGGCAAGCACTACACGGTGGAGATCCTCAACGAGGACAGTCAGTCCGGACCGCGCGCAGCTCAGGCTGCCAACGATCTGATCAACAGCGCGGACGTCGACCTCCTTCTGGCAACGTCGGCGCCCGAGACCGTCAACCCGGTGTCGGACGCCGCGGAAGCGGCCGGGGTGCCGTGCATCTCGACGGTCGTGCCGTGGGAGGCGTGGTACTTCGGGCGGCAGAGCAATCCCGCCACACCGGTGCCGTTCAAGTGGACGTTCCATTTCGCATTCGGAGTCGCCCAGTTCGCCAGCGCGTACGAGCACCTCTGGCCCCAGGTGCCCACCAACAAGGTGGTCGGCGTGATGTGGCCCAACGACGCGGACGGCAACGCCATCCGCATGGCGCTCGGCCCGATGCTGAAGTCCGCCGGCTACACGATCGTCGACCCGGGCGCGTACGCCGACGGAACCAACGACTACTCGGCGCAGATCTCCCTCTTCAAGAGCAAGAACTGCGAGATCTTCAACACTTTCCCGATCCCGCCCGACTTCGTGACCTTCTGGGAGCAGGCCGCCCAGCAGGGGTACGTCCCGAAGATCGCCCAGATCGCCAAGACCGGGCTGTTCCCGTCCCAGGTCGAGGCCGTGGGGTCGCTCGGCCCCGGGCTGGCCAGCGGGGTCTACTGGGGGCCGACGTGGCCGTACGCGTCATCGCTCACCGGAGTCACCTCGGCACAGCTCGCGAGTGGATACGAGAAGAGCGCGAACAAGGAGTGGAACCAGCAATTGGGCGCCAGCCTCGCCCTCTTCGACGTCGGCGCGGCCGCACTCAAGGCGAGCGGTGATCCCAAGAACAAACAGGCCGTTGCCACGGCGATGAAGACGCTCGCCGTCGACACGCCCCTCGGGCATCTGGCGTGGGGTTCCGGGCCGAACCCGAACGTCGTGGCCACGCCCATCATCGGCGGTCAGTGGGTCGCGACCCCCGGCGGCCCCTACAAGGTCGACTTCGTGATCTGCGAGAACTCGAGCGATTCCAACGTTCCGGTGGCGTCGAAACTGACTCCATACAGCTGAGCGAGGGGCGCGTATCGTCGTGCCGTTGTCCACTCCCCTCCTCGAGGCCGACGGCATCACGCAGCGTTTTGGCGCGTTGCTGGTGCTCGACGGGGTGGACTTTCATCTCGCTCCCGGCGAGGCGGTCGGAGTCGTCGGCCCCAACGGCGCCGGCAAGACGACGCTGCTCAGCATCCTCGCCGGATCCCTGCGACCGACCGCTGGAGCAGTGCGTTATCGCGGGGCTGATGTGACCGGCGTCCGCGCCGACCGCCGCTGCCGCCTCGGCATCGCCCGGACCCATCAGGTGCCCCGCCCGTTCGTGGGAATGACCGTGTTCGAGAACGTGCTCGTGGGAGCGATGCTCGGCGCCGGGCATCGCAACCCGGGCGCCTACGAGCGCGCCGTCGAGGTGCTCGATACGTGCGGACTTATCGGCGTGGCGAATCGCCGGGCCGCGGATCTCGGTCTCCTCGATCGCAAACGCCTCGAGCTTGCGCGGGCGCTGGCAACCGATCCACGGGTGCTGTTTCTGGACGAGATCGGCGGCGGTCTCACCGATGCCGAGGCGCTCGAGCTCGTGCACACGATCCAGCAGCTCCGAGGTCGGGAGATCGCCATCATCTGGATCGAGCACATCGTGCACGTGCTCGTTCAGGCGATCGACCGGCTCGTCTGCCTCGATGCGGGCCGGATCATCGCCGACGGTCTGCCCCGAGACGTGCTCTCGGACGCGGCCGTCATCGACGCGTACCTGGGTGCGGCGGCCTCATGAGCCTGCTCGAGGTTCGTTCGATCGACGCGAACTACGGTCTCCTCAAGGCAGTGCGCGGCGTGTCGCTCACGATCGAGGCGGGAGAGACGCGCGCGCTGGTCGGGGCCAACGGCGCCGGCAAGACAACCTTGCTGCGCACGATTGCCGGAGCGCACCGGCCGGCGGCAGGCCGCATCGTCTTCGACGGCGTCGACATCACGGATGTCCCGGCGCACAAGCGCGTTGCTCTCGGGATTTCCCTCGTTCCCGAGGGGAGGCACCTGTTTCCGGGCCTCACGGTCGAGGAGAACCTCAGCGTCGCGGGCGCCCACCGCCGCGGTGGTCCTGGACCGTCGAACGCGTCCTCGACGTGTTTCCGATACTCCGAGCGCGGCGCTCGCACCGAGCCGTGACGCTCTCGGGTGGCGAGCAGCAGGCGACGGCCATCGGACGCGCGCTCATGTGCAACCCCCGCCTCATCCTGCTCGATGAGGTCTCGCTCGGGCTCGCCCCACGAGCGGTCGCCGGCGTGTACGAGTCGTTGCGAACCCTCATCGGGGGTGGGACCACCGTCGTGCTGGTGGAGCAGGATCTGAGCCGGGCGCTCAGCGTCGCGGCGCGCGTCACCTGCCTGCTGCACGGCGAAGTCGTGCTCGAAGGCGTCGCTTCCGACCTCACCCGCGAGCAGGTCACCGCTGCGTACTTCGGGACGGGGCGCGCATCCGCCGTCGGAACCACCCCATGACCTGGGTCAACACGCTGCTGCAGGGCGTGCTGCTCGGCGGCTTCTACGCGCTCCTCGCGTGCGGGCTGTCCCTGATGTTCGGCGTGATGCGGATTATCAACCTGGCCCACGGTGACATCGCCGTGGTCGGCGCCTATCTCATCTGGGTGATCGTCAACCAGACCTCGATATCACCGTTTCTCGCCGCGCTGATCGTGCTCCCGGTGATGTGGGTCGCGGGATATGCGATGTACATCCTCCTGCTCGAGCGCAGCAGGCGGGCCGGCGTGCTCGTGCCGCTGCTGACCACGTTCGGCTTGGCGATCGTGATCGAGAACGTCCTGCTCCAGGTGTTCTCGCCCGACGTGCACTCGCTCGGCAGCACGACCGGCGGGCTGGCCACTGCGAGCGCGACGATTGGAGGGCTGTCGATCCCAGCCCTGGGCACGCTCACCTTCGTGACTGCCGTCGTGGTGCTCGCCGGGCTCCAGCTGTTCCTGTCCCGCACCAACGCGGGTCGTGAGATGCGCGCGACGGCGCAGGACCCGGACGCGGCGCAGCTGGTGGGCATCAACGCCCGCGCCGTGTATGCGCGCGCGACCGCCATCGCCGTCGCGATCGCCGCGCTCGGCGGCATGTTCCTGGCGATCCGCTCGACCTTCGAACCGTCCACCGGGCCGACACAGCTCATCTTCGCGTTCGAGGCCGTCGTGATCGGCGGGTTCGGCTCGCCCTGGGGGACGTTGCTCGGGGGTGTCGTGCTCGGAGTGGCGCAGGTGATCGGTGAGCAGATCAACCCGCAGTACGCGATCCTGTTCGGCCATCTCGTCTTTCTCGCCGTGCTGGCCTCGCCGCGCGGAGGGATCCTGGCTCGACGAGGTGGCGAGGCATGATCCACTCGCGTGACACGCCGATCGCCGGCGGTTTTCATGTGCAGCGCTGGACGCGAGTCTCTGCGGGATCCGCTGTGACGACGGTGGCGCTCGTCGGCTTCCTCGCAATTGTGCCGTTCCTCTTCGGCGCCGACGTGACCCAGCAGCTGACCACCCTGCTCATCCTCGTGATCCTCGCGGTGATGTGGAACACGCTCGCCGGCTACGGCGGGCTGATCTCGGTGGGACAGCAGGCCTTCATCGGCCTCGGTGCGTACGGAACGATCTTCCTCACACAGCACGGCTTCACGCCGTACGTGGCCATGGTGGTGGCCGGGTTGATCGCAGGTGGGATCGCCATCCCCACGTCGTTGATCATGCTGCGGTTGCGCGGTGGTCAGTTCGCCATCGGGATGTGGGTGGTGGCCGAGGTGTTCGGCATCCTCGTGTCGCTCGACACGAGTCTCGGCGGCGGTACCGGCATCTCGCTCAACGGTCTGGACCAGTATCCGCCCGGATACCGTCAGGCGTACACGTTCTGGCTGACCCTGGTGTGCACCACGGTCTTGCTGGGTCTTGTCTTCTTCCTGCTGCGACGCCGCATCGGCGCCTCGCTGCAGGCGGTGCGCGACGACGAGGACGCGGCGGCGTCGCTCGGCGTGAACGTCGTGCGCTCCAAGCGCGTGCTCTTCGTCGTCGCCGCCACGGGGTGTGGGATCGCCGGCGCGCTCTACCTCGCCAACACGCTGTTCATCCAGACCACGTCGGTGTTCGGCGTGCAGTGGACGGCGTACATGCTCTTCATGGTGCTGGTCGGCGGTCTCGGCACCTTCGAGGGGCCGATCCTCGGCGCGGTCATCTTCTATTTCATCCAGGCGCAGTTCGGCGACAGCGGCGCCTGGTATTTCGTCGGTCTCGGAGCGGCCGCCATCGCGTTCGCGCTCTTCCTGCCCAACGGGATATGGGGCGCGATCGACCGCCGGCTGCACCTGCGTCTGCTCCCGGTCGGCTACATGCTGCAAACCCTGGAGGCGCCGGCCGCCGGCGGCTCCGACCACGGGCCAGGGGGACCATCGCAGGCAATGGAGGACGGACCATGACCACACAGACAGCGAACGGCAGCGCGCCCGCGTGCTTGCAACTCATCGGCGGTGAGTGGGTCGCCGCATCCGACGGCCGCACCTTCGATGACCTCGATCCGTTCACGGGCAGCACCGTCGCTCGTGTCGCCGCGGGCTCGCGTGCCGACGCGCGGCGGGCCGATCGACGCTGCGGCAGCCGCATTCCCCGCGTGGTCACGCACACCGGCAGCCGAACGTCAGCGAATCTTCCTGAAGGCGGCCGATCTCCTCGAGGCGCGGCGCGACGAGGTGGTCGGGTGGCTTGCCCGCGAGACCGGCTGCAGCTTTGGGTTCGGCATGTTCCAGATGGGATTCGTGCCCGGGCTGTTCCGCCAGGGAGCAGGCGCTCGCATACGCACCGATGGGTCAGGTCGTTCCGTCCGACGTGCCGGGGGCGACGGCGATGGCAGTGCGCAGGCCGGTCGGCGTCGTCGGCGCCATCGCACCCTGGAACGCCGCCCTGATCCTCTCGGCGCGGTCGATCTGCGCCCCGCTCGTCTTTGGCAACACGGTCGTCCTCAAGCCCTCGGAGGAGTCCCCGTACAGCGGCGGGATCATCTGGGGCGAGATCTTCGCCGAGGCGGGCCTGCCGGACGGCGTGCTCAACATCGTCACCCACGCGCCCGGTGAGGCAGCGCCCATCGGCGACGAGCTGGTCGAGAATCCGAAGGTCCGGCGCATCAACTTCACCGGGTCCACCGCGACCGGCCGCCGGCTCGCCGAGGCCGCGGGTCGCCATCTCAAGCGGGTGGTCCTCGAGCTCGGGGGCCAGAACCCGCTGATCGTGCTCGACGACGCCGACCTGGACTACGCGGTCGACGCCGCGGCGTTCGGGGCCTTCCTGCACCAGGGTCAGATCTGCATGTCGGCGCGCCGCATCATCGTCGAGCGTCCGGTCGCCGACGCGTTCATCGAGCGTCTGACGCGGAAGACGGCCGGTCTCAAGCTTGGCGACCCGAAGGAGATGGACACGATCATCGGCCCGCTGATCAACGCCGCGGCCCTCGATACCGTGAAGCGTCGCGTCGATGCGGCCACCGCCGCGGGCGCGCGCGTGCTCGTCGGAGGCGAGGCTGTGGGAGCCTGCTTCCAGGCGACGCTGATCACCCGTGTTCCCGCCGACTCGGAGCTTGCGACCACGGAGACGTTCGGACCGGTGGCGACCGTCGAGGTCGTCGACGGTGACGACGAGGCAGTGGCTCGCGCCAACGACACGGCGTACGGGCTTGCCTCGGGCATCATCACCACCGATCCGGAGCGCGGCATGGCAATGGCGGACCGCATCGAGGCGGGTATCGTGCATGTCAACGATCAGCCGGTGCACGACGAGCCGCAGATGCCGTTCGGCGGCGTCAAGGACAGCGGATGGGGTCGCTTCGGCGGTACGTACGCGATGGACGAGTTCACCGACTTGCGCTGGGTCACGGTGCAGAGCGGGCGCCGGCACTTCCCGTTCTAGCCATCCCGGTGCGGCATTCGATGTAGGGTCAACGGACCATGCGCACCCAGGTCGGCATCGTCGGCGCCGGACCCGCCGGGCTCATGCTCGCGCACCTCCTGAGCCTCCAGGGCATCGAGTCGATCGTCATCGAGACCGGCAAACGCGCGGAGATCGAACATCAGCGTTCGCGCCGGCGTCCTCGAGCACGGGACGCGCTGATCTGCTCGACGCCATGCGGAGCCGGCGGCGGATGCGGAGCGAGGGCGTCGCGCATCGACGGCATCGTGCTGCGGTTTCGAGGTGAGGACCACCGCATCGATCTCCGCGCGTTCACCGGAGCCGCGGGATCACCGTCTACGGCCAGCAGGAGATCGTCAAGGACCTGATCGCGATCAGGCTCAGCGACGGTCACCCCATCCTGTTCGACGTCAGCGACCGTGCACCTCCACGACATCAAGAGCGAGCATCCGTGGATCAGCTTCCTGCTCGGCGGCGCGAGCACACGCATCGATTGCGAGGTGATCGTGGGCTGCGACGGCGTTCAGGGCGTGTCGCGCGAGAGCATCCCGAAGAAGCAGCGCACGACGTACGAGCGTGAGTACCCATTCGCGTGGCTCGGGATCCTTGCGGACGTCGCGCCATCATCGGAGGAGCTCATCTACTGTCATGATGAGCGCGGATTCGCGTTGCTCAGCATGCGCTCCCCGACGACGAGCCGCCTGTACCTGCAGGTCAAAGCCGAGGAGCGGATCGGCGACTGGCCGGACTCGCGCATCTGGGAGGAGCTGGAAACCCGCCTCGCGACGCATGGGTGGTCGCTTCGCGACGGGCCGATCACCGAGAAGGGCATCACGCCGATGCGGAGCCTCGTCGTGGAGCCGATGCAGCTCGGCCGCCTCTTCCTCGCCGGCGACGCGGCACACATCGTGCCGCCCACCGGTGCCAAGGGCATGAACCTCGCGCTTCGCGAAGCGGAAGTCCTCGCCGAGGCACTCACCAGATGGTTTCGCGACGGGGACGCCACGGCGATGGATTCGTACTCCGCACGCTGCCTGCGCCGGGTCTGGCGTGCGCAGCACTTCGCGTGGTGGATGACCTCGATGCTCCATCGATTCCCGGACAGCGACGCATCGCAGGTGCAGCTCCAGCTTGCGCAACTGGATTACACGGTCAACTCGCCCGCTGCGGCGAAGAGCCTCGCCGAGAACTACGTCGGGTATGAGTGGACACTGGATTGACCGCGAGCGGCGATGACACGGACGGCCTGACGGCCCGGGTCGTCGACAGCATCGGCCGCTGCCCGGATCCGAGGATCGCGCAGTGTGCTCAGCAGCGCGATCCGCCATCTGCACGAGTGCGCCGTCGAGAACTCGCTCACGGAGCCCGAGCTCATGGCGGTCATCCGGTTCCTCACCGACGTCGGCCACCACTGCACCGATCGGCGTCAGGAGTTCATCCTCCTCTCGGACACGCTCGGGCTGTCGATGCTCGTCGACCTCATCAACCACGGAAGCGGAGCGAACGCGACCGAATCGACGGTCCTCGGGCCGTTCTACGTGCCCGGCGCACCGTGGCGGGCTGATGGTGATGCGATCACCGATGACCTCGGCGACGAGCCGCTGATCGTCCGCGGCCGCGTCATCGACACGGACGGGCGAGCCCTGCCCGGCGCGGTCGTCGACGTGTGGCAGAACGCAGCCAACCGCCTCTACGCCGTGCAGGACGACAGTCAGGATCCCAACAACCTTCGAGGTCGATTCCGCACCGGCACCGACGGCACGTTCTCCTTCCGGACCTCACGACCCGTCGACTACTCGATCCCCGATGACGGGCCGGTCGGCCGGATGCTGCGCGCGACGGGCCGTCACCCGTGGCGACCGGCGCACATTCACCTGATCGTGTCCGCGGACGGGTTCGTGCCGCTGACGACGCACGTCTTTGACGCGGCGAGCCCGTACCTCGACTCGGACGTCGTGTTCGGTGTGAAGCACTCACTGGTCCACACGTTCACCCGGCACGATCCAGCGGGCGAGCCGAGCCCCGACGGCATTCCCGGCGCGTGGTATTCGGCCGACGTCGACATCGTCCTGCAACCGGTTGCAGCAGCCGCGCCCAAGAGATCCTAACCGCCCGGAGCCGCGCCACCCTCCATCTGCTCCTGCACCCTGCGCATGCCGCGCAACCAGCGTTCCGGGTCATCGGTCTTGCGCTGCATCCACGTCTGCGCGATCGGGTCCGAGATCACGAGGAACCGTTCGTCACGAATCGCGTCGACGACCGACCGGGCCACATCCTCCGGCTCCTTGATCGGCCCGGCGACCGTGGATGCGAACGCCGCACCGGAAGCCTCGAGCATCGGTGTGCGCACACCGAGGGGTGCGACCAGCGACACGCGGATACCTCGATGGTGATACGTGACGGAGAGCCACTCCGCGAGGCCGACCACCGCGTGCTTGGTGGTCGCGTAGACGACGTTGCCGTGGCTCGTGAGGATTCCCGCCATCGACGCGGTGTGCACGAGGTAGCCGGAGCCGCGCGCGAGCATCCCGGGGAGAACGGCGCGCACCGCATGGACGTGCGCCATCACGTTGATCGACCACTGTTCGTTCCACACGCCGGGATCCGACGAGAGGATGTCGCCACCGGTCGCGATGCCCGCATTGCTGAAGCAGACATCGACGGGGCCGAGGCGTCGCTCCACCTCGGCGACCATCCGGTTGACGGCTGACTCGTCGCTGACGTCGCACTCGATCGCGATGCCGTCGATCTCCGCGGCGACGGCATCGCTCCCGGGCCCGTTGCGATCGACCACCGCAACGCGTGCGCCCGCGCCGGCGAATGCGCGGCACGAAGCGGCGCCGATCCCTCCGGCGCCGCCGGTGATCACGGCGACCTTGCCGTTCAGGTCGATGGCGCGGCCTCCTCGAGCCAGCGAAGCGCCGCTTCGGCGCTTCGATCGGGCGGGAACACGGGGTAGATGACGTGCTCGATCACCCCGTCGTGGATGAACAGCGTGAGGCGCTTGATGAGCGTCATCCCGCGAAACGAGAACGTTGGCAGACCGAGCGCATGGACCATCTCGAGGCGCTCGTCGGAAAGGACGTCGAACGGGACGTGGAGGCGCTCGACCATCTCGCGCTGATATGCGGTGGTCTGCGTGCTCAACCCGAAGACCTCGGCGCCGAGGGCGCGAAACGAGTCGTGGTGGTCGCGGAACCCGCAGGTCTGCGGCGTGCAGCCTCGCGCGCCCGGGATCTCGTTCCATCCGGGTGGCGGATCGAGCCCCGCCTCACCGGTTCGCGGGTAGCAATAGACGACGACCCACCCGCGCACGTCGGCCAACCTGACAGTGCGACCGCTCGTCGCCTCGAGCGCAACCGGCGGGATGCGCGCGCCGGCAAGGTGGGAACATGCACCGTCGTCCACGGGAACCGGAAGGTCCGCGGGCAGCGTGTGGATGTCGTCGCGCGGAGCCACCGGGCTACGCCAGCTCGTAGTCGAGCTGCAGCGAGTGGGCGCCGTCGTCGGCGATGTCGATGCGCCCGGTGCCCGTGATCCCGGCCAGCTCGCCAGTCCCCGAGCCCGGAGAGATGATCCACCGGCCCCAGTTGGCGCCCTGCTCATCGATCGTCGCGATGTGCAGCAGCGCGAAGCTCCCCGTGCGGCCGTCGACGACGCCCGTGATGCGCTCGAGCGCCACATAGCCACCGGCGAACGACCCGTCGCGAGGCGTCCGAGTGAACAGCATCTCCACGGTGCCGGTGCCCTCGATCGAACCGGTGAAGGTCTTGGATATCAGCAGCAGGCCGTAGTCGATTCCAGCGTCGTCGCCGAGCTCGTTCGGCCGTGGCTCCTGCGAATCGATCACGAACGCGGCGGTGGTGTGCGGCACGCGCGCAGTCTACGTGCCAGCCACCGCGCCTAGTGGCGGACTTCCTCGGGGGTCTCGTACCACCGGAGGCGCTCGCCGACGCGGCTCCGGATGCGCCAGGCCCGCGACTTCGGCGCATCCTCGATCGCCTGCTGGAGTGCGCCGATCTGGGCTCCCACGTCATGAGCGACACCGGCGAGCGGCTCCGCCGCCCACAGCTCCTCGACCTTCTTCGCATTCCGCTCGAAGGTGTGGCAGAACCCCCAGTCCCTGCCGAGCACCGAACGCAGCCTCGGGAGGCTGATGCCCTCGATATCCCCGTCGTCCTCGGTGAGCGCGTGGTCGGCGAGCAGGCACAGCGTGTCGCCGAGGTCCTTGCGGTTGATCTCCCAGACCTGGAGCTTGCTGAGCAGGACGTCCGCGAGCGTGGCCGTCGGCGACGGCCCGTCGAGGCGCCCGCGAAGGTCGAGCTTGTGCGACATCACCAGCTCGTCGATGACGACGTCGATCGACCACCGGCCGGCGGGCTCCTGGTAGTAGAGGCGGGTCGCGCCGTGCAGGCCGTTGAAGAACTGATCGGGCAGGTAGCCCTGGGTCGCCAGCAGCGCCTTGAACTTCAGGCTCGACGCGCTGCTCACCGCGAAGTCCATGTCCTGATACGACCGCACGAACGGTCCGGTGCGGACGCTCGGACAGCGAAGCCATATCGCGAGCCCGCCGATGAGCCGCGCGCCCCAGCCCAGCTCCACGCACGCGGCCGCGAGCCGGCGAGCCTCCTCGCGCACATCGTCACGGATCAGCGTCTCGTTTTCAGGCATCAGCGAGCGCCACGCAGCATCCGGACATAGTAAGGGCGGCCGGTGGATTCCACCGGCCGCCCTCCTGCCAAGGGGGGGATTGGGTCACTCCGGCGGGAGTTCCTTGTACACGAACTTGATGTTGATGCCCTGCGAGGAACGGACCAGGCGCGGAACGTAATACAGGAGGCAGCCGCCGACGATCAGACCTGCCAGCCACGCCGGTATCCACCACCAGTCGTCGCGGTTGCCGTTCATGACCGACAGCGGGTTGATGAACGAGACCGCGATGAGACCCACGAATATCAGGATCGACAGGGTCCCCACGATATACAGCACCGGAATCCCGAGGAATTTGACGTTTGCCGGTGACGATTGATACAGGTCGGGCCGCCGAGTCGGCAGAGCGACCGCGGCGAGGCCGACGATGATCACCGCCAGACAGCCGGCGAGCACGATCAATCCGAGCACCAGCTGGAACTGATTCCCGTACACGCTCCAGATGACGAACGCCGCGATGATCGCGTTGGTGAGGAGGATCGCGTTGACCGGCGAATGAGTCCGCTCGTTCACGTTGGCGAGACCCTCAGGCATGAGGCGGTCGAAGGACCACGCGAAGAAGGATCGGATCGGCATGAAGGTGTTTGCGATCATCGACGGCAGTGACCAGAACAGGAAGGAGCCCATGATCACGATCGTGAGCACCGGGGTGTTGAACACGAGCGCCGCGAGGAACGGGTAGAAGGGGCCGGATGGAATGCCGTATGCCGCGTTGGGACTGACATTCAACGCATAAACGAAGTTGTAGCCCGCGATACGGAACAGCAGGAGCACGCCGATGATGAGCAGAACGGTGTCCCAGCCCAGCGCGCCGAACATCACCGAGAGTTGGCGGCGCCGGTTGGACGCGCTCTTCAGCTCCCCGGACATGTACACCGACCAGAAGTTCCACATCATGAAGCCCTGGATCGAGAAGAGCGTCGGGAGTGTGGCACTCCAGTTGCCCAGGTTGGGTGCCGCGTTGGCCGCCCCGGCCTTCGCGATGACGTCCTGCACGGTCCCGCCGCCGAAGCTCTTGTTCAGCGCATTGAAATGCGAGAAGAAGTCGGTCTGGCTGCCGATGAGCAGCACGAAGAACGCGACCAGCGTGCCGGCCATCGCGATGAGGAACGAGTAGTTCTGCCAACGGAAGGTCGACTTGGTGCCGCGGATGAGGATCAGGGTCTGCAGCGCCACCATGAACAGCGATGCTCCGAGGATCCAGCTGTTGTTGGTCTGGAACGACGTCCCCCAGTTGATCAACGTGCTGTTGTTGGCGAACGTACCGAGCGCGACCAGCACCGGGCCGAGCGCGAGCAGCGAGAAGAACTTCGCGAAGAAGGCGGCGCCGAGCAGGCCGCCCATGATCATGCAGAGGTTGGATATCAGCGCCAGCGGTGGCGTGAGCACCCTGCTGACCCAGACGTAATCCCCTCCGACTCTCGGCATGCTCGCACCGAGCAACGCGAACATGATGAGGACGGGGATGTTGATGAGCGCGACGAGGATCAGGACCCCGACGACGTCCGCGCCCGGAAACGCGACGAGCGCGAAGAAGATCGAGTACGCGATCGTCGACCCCACGGGCGCTGAGATGACCGCATTGAAGATCGTGGCATCGACCGCCGACGCCGAACGAACCAGTCCGGTGCTGTTGCGGACGAAGAGCCTGCTCGCGGATCCCATGGCGACCCTCCGGCGGCCCGACCGCCACGAAACTTGACATGCCCGTCGAAAGCAGCCAGAGTTTGAACACAATCGAACACCAGTGTCAAGAGGGCCTGGGACATGGAGGGACACCCTCCGGTCACAACCTGAACAGGAGGCGAACAGGTACCGACCGTGTTAGCCGTTGAACGCCGCCTGAAGGTTCTCGAACGTGTCGCCGAGGATCAGGCGATCGAGGTCAGCACGCTGGCGCGCGATTTTCAGGTCTCGGAGATGACCATCCGCCGCGACCTGCGGCGCCTCGAACGCGACGGGTTCGTACGGCGGACGTATGGCGGTGCGACGACACACCTCGTCCGCACGTTCGAGGTCGGAGCCAACGCTCGCACGCTGCGGCACGCGAAGGAGAAACGCGCAATCGCCAAGCGAGCCGCGGAGCTGACGGTCGGGGTCCGCGCGATGTTCCTCGGCATCGGCACGACCGTCGAGCACTTCGCTCGCCTGCTGCCGGCGCGTGAGGACCTCATGGTGATCACGCCATCACTCGCGGTCGCGAGCCTCCTCGGCACGCGCAACGTTCGAGTGATCATCGCCGGCGGGCTCGTCCGCCAGGACGAGCTGACGTGCATCGGCGCCACCGCCGTGGAGAGCGTGCGCCGGTACAACACCGACACGGCGGTCATCGGCGCCGCCGGGCTCTCGGCGAAGCGCGGCATCACCGAGCTGGACGACCGGGACGCCGACGTGATCCGCGGCGCCCTCGAGCGGACCGAGCGGATCATCGTCATCGCCGACGGATCGAAGTTCGGCGCGGTCGCGATGAGCACCGTGGTGCCGATCGAGCAGGTGTCGATCGTGGTCACCGATTCGAGCGCCGACCCGGAGGAGATCCAGCGCCTCGAGCAGGCCGGTGTGGAGGTGGCGATCGCCGGTCCCGAGACCACCAGCCGGAACGGCAATGGCAACGGCAGCCTCCGTCCCGTCTCGGCCAGAGGGCGCGTGTGACCCTCCTTCGCCGCCTGTTTGGCGTCGACAAGCCGATCATCGCGATGCTCCATCTTCCGGCCCTGCCGGGGCGCCCCCGTCACGATCGGGCGGCGGGCATGCCGGTCATCGTCGAGACCGTGGCGCGCGACCTCGAGGCACTCCAGGACGCCGGGGTCGACGCATTCCTCTTCTGCAATGAGGCGGACCTGCCGTATCAGATGTCGGTGGGCCCGGAGATCGCCGCGGCGATGGCGGCGGTCATCGGCGAGGTTCGCGCTCGCATCGCGAGGCCGTTCGGCATCGACCTCGTCTGGGATCCCATGGCGAGCCTCGCGGTCGCTCGTGCGACCGGCGCCTCCTTCGTCCGCGAGGTGTTCACCGGCGCGTTCGAGAGCGACCTCGGCCTGATGCGCCCGGATTTCGGCGCGATCGCCGCCTACCGGGAGCACATCGGCGCCGGTTCCGTGGCCCTCTTCACCAACATCACCCCGGAGTTCGCGAGCACCGTCGGCAGGCGGTCGATCGCGGAGCGGGCTCGCAGCGCCGCATACCTCGGCGTCGATGCCATCCTGATCAGCGGCCAGCTCACCGGGACCGCCACCGACGTGGATGCGTTGCGCGAAGCCAAAGCGGCTGTGCCCGACATGCCCGTGCTCGCCAACACCGGGGTTCGTGAGGAGACCGTCGACGAGATCCTCGCGATCGCCGACGGCGTGTTCGTCGGCACCAGCCTGAAGCGCGACGGCGTCACGTGGAACGCCGTCGACCCGGAACGGGCCGGACGTTTCATGACCGCGGTGCAGCGCGCACGCGAAGCAGTCGCGGTCTGACATGTCCAAGACGAGGATCTACTTCGTCAGCGACCTGCACGGATCCAGCGTGTGCTTCCGGAAGTTCATCAACGCCGCGCGCGTCTACGAGGCGAACGTCCTGATCCTCGGCGGCGATGTCGCGGGCAAGGCGATCCAGTCGATCGTGCGCGCGCCGGGCGGTCGCTGGCAGTGCCGGTTCGTCGGCACGGACTACGACGTCACGGAAGGCCCTGAGCTGATCGCGCTCGAGAAGCTCATCGCCGATCATGGGTACTACCCGTACCGGGCCGACCCGGGCGAGCTCGAGGCGAAGGAGGCGAACGGCGGCCTGGACTCGCTGTTCCTCGAGCTCATGCGCGCGCGGCTCACCGAGTGGCTCGATCTTGCCGACGCGCGCCTGCGCCCCCAGGGCATCCCCCTCCATCTCATGCTCGGCAACGACGACCCCCAGGAGCTCGACGCTCTGCTCGACTCCGCTCCATGGGGCGTGCACGACGAGGGGAAGGTGGTCTGGCTCGACGACGAGCACGAGATGATCAGCCTCGGGTACTCGAACGTCACGCCCTGGCACACGTACCGTGAGGAGACCGAGGACCAGTTGAAGGCGTCGATCGACGCCATGGTCCCTGCGCTGCAACATCCCGAGCGCGCGGTGTTCAACCTCCATGCGCCGCCGTACGGCACCCAGCTCGACGAGGCGCCGATGCTCGACGCGAATCTGCAGGTGCAGGCGACGCTCGGTCAGGTTCGCATGGTGGCCGTGGGGAGCACCGCGGTCCGCGACGCCGAGGTCGCATATCAGCCCCTGCTCGGACTGCACGGGCACATCCATGAGTTCGTCCGGCATCCGCCGGATCGGCCGCACCGTGGTCATCAACCCGGGCAGCGACTATTCGACCGGGGCGCTCAACGGCGCGCTCCTCACGCTCGACGGCGACAAGGTCAAGGCGCAACAGCTGGTTCGCGGCTAGACCGGCGTGGCAAAGCGAGGCTCCGAGGCACTCGTCTCCATCGATGTCGGCACGTCCGGCGCGCGGGCCACCGCGTTCGACATCGCAGGCACGCGGTTGCTCGAGGTCCGGCGCTCGTACCCGACCCGAACCCCGCGCGACGGTTGGGCGGAGCAGGACGCGAACGACTGGCGTGACCGGTCGCTCGACGCGTTGGGAGCGCTGATCGCGGAGCTCGGTCCGCGGTGTCCGATCAGAGCGGTCGGCCTCACGGGCCAATGCCCGTCCGTGGTGCCCGTCGACCGCCACGGCACGCCGCTGCGTCCCGGCCTCATCTACCGCGACAACCGCGCGGTGGCCGAGGCCGATCAGCTGCGCGCCGGGTTCGGCGACACGAACCTGCACACCCTGACGGGGCACGTGCCCGCCGCGTTCCATGTCGCCGCGAAGATCCTCTGGATCCGGTCGCACGAACCGGAGGTCTTCAAGGCGACCCACCACTTCCTCGAGCCGACGGAGCTGCTGGCGCTGACTCTCACCGGCGATGCCGTCACCGACTGGACGATGGCGGCGGCGAGCGCGCTCCTCGACCTGCGGCGGCGGCGCTGGTCGGCCGAGCTCGTCGGGGCGGTCGGGCTCGAGCTCGATGCAACTGCCGGTGCCGCATCCCTCATGGAGCGTCGTCGGCGAGTTGCGCTCGTCACTGGTCCGGCGGTTCGGTCTGTCGCGGTCGATCCCCATCGTCGCCGGCGCCGGCGACAGCATCGCGTGCGCCTTCGGCGCGGGCGTCGTCGCAGCGGGGCCGGCGAGCGAGATGGCGGGGAGCTCGACCTGCCTCAACACGGTGGTCAGGCAGCCGACCCGGGACCTCGCGATCACCCACTATCCGAGCGCCGTGGGCCGCACGGGCTATGTCACCGAGGTCGGGATCAACACGGCCGGCGGAGCCGTCGACTGGCTCGCGGCCCTCATGTACGGCGGGCGCTCCGGGCGCGCGCGCAGCGCGGACTTCGACCGCCTCGATCACGACGCCGCGGACGTCCCGCCGGGTGCGGATGGCCTGCTGTTCATCCCCGTGCTCGGGGACGGGGAGCGCGACGACCCCTCGCTGCGAGGGGCCGCCATCGGGCTCTCGGCGCGGCACGATCGCAAGGCGTGGGCGAGGGCGACGCTCGAGGGCGTCGCGTTTGCGATACGGGCGCATCTCGAGGCACTCGGCCGGGCAAGCACACCGGTCACCGAGCTTCGCGTCTCGGGCGGGGCCGCCGCGCTGCGAACCTGGAACGGGATCAAGGCCGACGTCCTCGGTATCCCGGTCACCCGCGTCCCCGGTGACGCGGCCGCGGCCGGCGTTGCGATGCTCGCCGGCCTGGGGGTCGGCGTGTATCCCGACGCGGCCACCGCGGTGGCGACCGCGGCTCGGGCCGACCAACCCGTGGAGCCGGTTCCTGCCAATCACGACCGATACAACGATGTCTACGAGCGTTATCGGGAGGTCGTCGCCTCCGCCACGCTGCGACCGGACTCGATGGCCATGGCTCCGCCGTGGCCATCGCTCCGGCGCGCGGGAGGGGCGTCATGATCGTCAACCTCGGCATCAACACGTGTTTCGCGCTCAAGCGCTGGCCCCGGCCCGCGGACTGGGCGTCGGTGGTGCGCAACGACCTCGGACTTGACCTTGTCGAGCTGTCGTTCGACCTCATCGAGGGCCTCGAAACCTTCGCCGGGCGCCGCGAGGCGATCGAGCGCACTCGTGCCGCCCTCGACGCCAACGGCCTGACGGCCCATGCCACCTTCACCGGCCTGTCGGCGTACTCGCTCGACCTGCTCATGCACCCCGACGCAGCGCGTCGCGAGGCGGCGATGACCTGGTATCGGGGGATGGTGGACCTGACCGCAGCGCTCGGCGCATCCGCCACCGGCGGGCACGTCGGCACCATGAGTGTCCCCGACTGGTCCGATCCCGAGCGGCGGGCCGAGCGATGGAACGGTTTGAAGCGGGATCTTTCGGCGATCGCGGGACACGCGCGCTCGGCCGGTCTCGAGTATTTGCTCATCGAGAACCTGGTCGCGGTCCGCGAACCATCGACGATGGCGCAACTCGAGGACCTGATCACCGACGGTGATGACGATCACGTCCCGTGGCGGCTGTGTCTCGACGTCGGCCATCAGTGCGTCCCCGGCACCGACGGCGACGAGCGCGACCCGTACGCCTGGGTGCGCACCTTCGGAAGCCGCCTCGCCGAGGTGCAGTTGCAGCAGTCGGACGGTGTCGCCGACCACCACTGGCCGTTCAGCGCGGAGCGCAACGCCACAGGGCGCATCCACCCCGAGCAGGTGCTCGAAACGCTCGCGGCCGCCGGCGCCGGCAGTGTGGACCTCATTTTCGAGATCATTCCCGGCTGGGAGGATCCCGACGAACGAGTGATCGATGACCTGGTCTTCTCCGTCGAGCTTTGGCGAGCCGCGATCACCGCCGGCGGAATGGCGACGTAGCGACGTGCCCGTCCTGCAGGGAAACGGCATCGAGATCCACTACCGGATCAGCGGCGAGGGCGCCGAGACGCTGGTGCTCGTCAACGGTGTCGGCGACGACCTCGAGGGGTGGTCGATGCAGGTCGGCGATTTCGTCGCGGCAGGGTACCGGGTCGTCACGTTCGACAATCGCGGCGCCGGCCGCTCGAGTCACCCGCCCGGGGCGTACACGAGCCGGATGATGGCCACGGACATCAAGGCGCTGGTCGACGAGCTTGACCTTGCGCCGTTCCATCTTGCCGGAGTCTCGCTCGGCGGCCTCATCGCTCAGGAATACGCGCTCGCCCATCCAGGCGACCTTCGCTCAGTCGTGCTCGCCAACACGTATGCGACGCCCGACGCGTACACGCGCGCGGCGTTCGATGTCTGGGGACAGATCGCCGAGGAGGCGAGCATGCCGCTGATGATGCGCCAGCAGGCGCCATGGGTTTTCAGCCCCGACTTCTACAGCGGTCAGCCGGCGCGGCTCGCCACCATCCTCGACGAGATGGTCCGCAGCGCGCAGCCCGCCTCCTCGTTCCGCGCACAGATCTCGGCACTGCTCACGCACGATTGCGCCGCCCGCGTCGGCGCGCTGCGCACCCCCGCACTCGTCATCGCGGCCGAGGACGACATCATCATCAGGCCGTCGCTGTCGCGCCGTCTCCTCGAGGCGCTGCCGGATGCCACATGGGTTGTCGTTCCCGGCGGCCACGCGGCCTTCCTCGAAGACCCCGGTCCATGGAATCACGCCGTTCTTGAATTCATCGACCAGCACCGCGCCCCGGTGCCCTGAGGAGACCGAAATGACCATGTCGCTTGCGCAGCGATTCGGCACCCCCAAGCCGGTCATCGCGATGCTGCACTTCCCGGCTTTGCCCGGACGCCCGCGTCACGACCGCGAACAGGGGCGGGCGCATCTGGTGGATGTCGTCGGCCACGATCTCGAGACCCTCCAGGCGGCCGGCGTCGACGGCGTGCTCTTCTGCAACGAGGCTGACATCCCATATCAGCTCGCCGTGGGGCCGGAGATCCCGGCCGCGATGGCCGCGGTCATCGGCGAGCTGCGCTCGTCCGTCCATGTTCCGTTCGGCGTCAACATCCTCTGGGACGCCAAGGCGAGCCTCGCGGTCGCGCGCGCGACGGGCGCGAGCTTCATCCGTGAGGTCCTGACGGGCGTGTACGAGAGCGACCTCGGGATGATCGCCCCGTCGATCGGCGACCTTGCCGGCTATCGCACCGCGATCGGGGCTGACGGCGTCGCGCTGTTCGACAACATCTCACCCGAGTTCAGCAGCGCGATCGGCTCGCGCGGCATCGCCGAGCGAGCCCGTGGCGCCGCATTCCTCGGTGTCGACGCCATCCTGATCTCCGGCCCGGCGGCGGGCGTGCCATTTGCGATGAGCGACCTGCGCACCGCGAAGGATGCGGTGCCAGACGTCCCTGTTCTGGCCAACACCGGCGTCAACGCGGAGCGCCTCGGCGAGATCCTCGCCGCGGCCGACGGCGTCATCGTGGGCACGAGCCTCAAGGTCGGCGGGATCACGTGGGGGCAGGTCGACCCGGCCCGCGCCACGCACCTGATGGACACGGCACGATCGCTGCGCGACAAGAGCGCATGAGCGAAGACTTCCGGCAGGCGCGCGACTTCCTCCTTGCGCATCGCCAGGATTACGAAGCCGCATATCGCGACTTCCGGTGGCCACAGCCGGAGCAGTTCAACTGGGCGCTCGACTGGTTCGACGTCATCGCGGGCGGCAACTCCCGGCCCGCGCTGTGGATCATCGACGACGACGGCACCGAGACGATCCTGTCGTTCGCCGAGCTTGCGGCGCGCACCAACAGGGTTGCAGCGTGGCTCCGCGAGCTCGGCGTGCGGCGCGGCGACCGGACCCTGTTGATGCTCGGCAACCGCGCGGAGTTGTGGGAGTGCATGCTCGCGCTCACCAAGCTCGGATCCGTGATGATCCCGTCGACGACGCTGCTCACGCCCTCGGACATCGCGGACCGCATCGCACGCGGCCACGTCGCACACGTGATCGCCGAATCGGCGCAGGCCTCCCAGTTCGAGGGCGTCGAGGGCGGCTACACGCGCATCGCCGTCGGCGGCAGCGTCGCAGGGTGGCTCCGCTACGAGGACTTCACCGCGACGGGTGACACCTTCGCACCCGACGGCCCGACGCCCGCGGGCGACCCCCTGTTCCTGTACTTCACCTCAGGAACCACGGCGAAACCGAAGCTCGTCGAGCACACGCAGATCAGCTATCCGATCGGGCATCTGTCCACCATGTACTGGCTCTCGCTGCAGCCGGGCGACGTCCATCTCAACATCTCGTCACCGGGGTGGGCGAAGCACGCATGGAGCAACGTGTTCGCCCCGTGGAACGCGGAGGCGACGGTGCTGATCCTCAACGCCGCGCGCTTCTCGGCGCGGCGGGTGCTCGACACGCTGACCCGATGCGCAGTGACGAGCTTCTGCGCGCCGCCCACGGTCTGGCGGATGCTCATCCAGGAGGACCTGCGCGCGTGGCGGCCGCCGCTGCGCGAGCTGCTGAGCGCCGGCGAGCCGCTCAACCCCGAGGTCATCGACCAGGTGCGCAACGCCTGGGGGCTCACCATCCGCGACGGGTACGGACAGACCGAGACGACGGCGCAGGTCGGCAACACGTCGGGACAACCGCTCAAACCCGGGTCCATGGGCCGGCCGTTGCCGGGGTACTCGATCGAGCTCATCGACCCGGTGAGCGAGGAGCGCGGCGACCAGGGTGAGATCTGCATCGACCTGTCCCGGCGTCCGGTGGGGCTGATGGTGGGCTACCGCGACGACAGCGAACAGACCGCGGTGGTGATGCGCGACGGCTTCTATCACACCGGTGACGTGGCGTCCCGAGACGGCGAGGGGTACATCACCTACATCGGCCGGTCGGACGACGTCTTCAAGTCGTCCGACTACCGGATCTCGCCGTTCGAGCTCGAGAGCGTGCTCATCGAGCATCCGGCGGTGGCCGAGGCGGCCGTGGTCCCGTCCCCGGACCCGCTGCGTCTCTCCGTGCCGAAGGCATTCGTCACCGTCGGCGCCGGATACACGCCGTCAGCCGAGCTGGCGCGGTCGATCCTCGAGCATTCGCAGGCGAATCTCGCGGGGTACAAGCGGGTGCGCCGTGTGGAGTTCACCGAGCTGCCCAAGACGATCTCCGGGAAGATCCGGCGTGTCGATCTTCGTGCCAAGGAGCGCGATCAGCGCGGCAGCGCACCAGCCGGACGAGCCGAGAACGAGTTCTGGGAGGAGGACTTCCCGGACCTGCATTCGAAGCCCGCGCGCTGACCGTGGCCGGCGTGCGGCCGCGGGTCAGAGGTAGAAGCGGTACATCCCCTGGGCGATGCAGCAGGGCTTCTCCGCGCGCTCCCGTTCGACGACGAAGTCGACCACGAGCTGGACCGCGTCGTTCCCGACCTCCTCGACCGAGACGAGCGTCGCTCCCGCGCGGATCCTCGAGCCGACCGGGACCGGCGCCGGGAATCGCACCTTGTTGAGCCCGTAGTTGACACCGAGTCGCAGTCCGTCGTACTGCAGGATCTCGTGCCACATCGGGATGAGCAATGACAGCGTCAGGTATCCGTGGGCGATCGTCGTGCCGAATGGTCCGGCGGCCGCACGCTCGGGGTCGACGTGGATCCACTGGTGATCGTCGGTGGCGTCGGCGAACGTGTCGACCCGATCCTGGCTGATCTCCCGCCATTCGCTGTATCCGAGATGCGCGCCGATCAATCCGCGCAGCTCGTCCACGCTCCGGACGACGGTCGTCATGCCGCCGCGGCTCGCGTGAGGACGACCACCGGGATCTCTCGCGCCGTCCGCTCCTGGTACTCGTCGTAGTGCGACCAGATCGACGTCATGATCCTCCACAGCTCAGGCTTCTCCTCCGGAGTGGCGCTGCGGGCATGGGCGGCGAAGCGATCGCCCTTCACCTGCACCTGCACCTCCGGATCCGCCTGCAGGTTGAGGTACCACGCGGGCGGCACCGGCGCGCCACCCTTCGATGCGACGATCAGCAGGTCGTCGCCGTGGCGGCCGAAGATGAGCGGGACGCTCCGGGGCTCGCCGGACCGGCGGCCCGTCGTGGTGAGGATCAGGATCTCCGTGCCCCCGCGCCAGGCGTACCCCTCCTCACCATCGGTCGCGACGTAACGGTCGACGTGCTCTTTGCCGAACAGCATCCGTGTATCTCCAGAGTTCCTCTCGCCGCGCGCGAGACGCGTTCGAGTGTAATTTACCGATGCATTTCGGACGTCCGGCGCACTCGGCCACCGGGTCGATTTCAGGCGGCTGAGCGGTGCTTGCACGGCTCGGCGCGTCGATCGACCGCGTGGGTGCGCTCGCGGTGGCCATCGCTGCCGCGATGTGGGCCGCCGATCCGTACTTCCGCCCGGCGCTTGCGAAGCAGCTGTCGGCGAGCCAGATCGTGTTCGCCGAGTCGCTCCTGATCACGCTCTGCTTCCTGCCCGTGGCCGGGCGCGTGCGCAGGGAGTTGCGCCACCTTTCGCTCCGCCAGTGGATCGCGATGGCGATCATCGCCCTCGGCGCGCAGGCGTTCGCGACGGTGCTCTTCACGCGGGCCATCGGCTACGCGTTTCCCGCGCACGCGGCACCGGACTTCAACGTCGAGAACGAGGTCTACCTGCTGTACCTGCTGCAGCCGGTGTTCGGTATCGCAATGGCCCGGATCGTGTTGAGAGAGCGGCGCAAGCCGTTCTTCTGGCCGCTCGCGGCGGCGTGCGCTGGCCGGCGTCTACCTGATCGTGTTCCCGCAGGATCCCCTCGCGCCGTTCTCGTCCGTGCAGCACGGTCAGCTGCTCGCCGCGCTCCTCGTGCTTGGCGCCGTGCTGCTCTGGGCATCGGGCACCGTCTTCGGGCGCTACAGCCTGTCCAATGTCTCCTTCGTCACGACCGCCGCGATGCGCTTCACGCTGGCACTGCCTGTCCTGCTGATCCTGATGCTCACGAGCAGTGGGAGCGGGGCGTTCGGCAACTTCTCGGTGCATCAGATCCCGAGCTTCATCGGCATCGCATTGATCCCGGGGCTGCTCGCGATGCTGCTGTATTACCGCGCACTCTCGAGCACGCCGGCGTCGATGGCGTCGGTGGCGGAGCTGGGATACCCGTGCGCGCTGTTCCTCGTGTTCTCCCTGCCGTCGCCGGTGGGTCAGGGCATCCCATTCCACGGCATCGAGATCGTCGGTGCGATCGTGCTCGTCGCAGCGGTCACCACTCTCAACCTGCTCAAGCATCGCGACGTGGTCGAGACGCCACATCACGCCGAGGTCTCGCTGGCAACCGAGGCAGGCACCTGAACGCGGCCGCGCCGGTCTGGATCGTCGTGCTCATCAAGGACTTCGGTACGGCCAAGGGCCGTCTGGCGCCGGCGATGGAGCCCGCGTCCCGCCGCGCCCTCGCCCTCATGACAGCGGGCCGCGCGCTCGACGCGGCACTCGCCGTCGGACCGACGCTCGCCGTGTGTGGTTCCGCGGAGGCCGCGAGCCTCGCCGGCGCCAGAGGCGCCGAGGTCCTCGTGGAGCGCGATCCGCGGGGACAGAACCCCGCCGCCACCCTGGGTCTGGCGGAAGTGTCGCGACGGGGAGCTGAGGCGGCGCTGCTGCTCAGCGCCGACCTTCCGCTCGTCGACGAGGCAGGCCTGCGCGGGATGCTCGCGCACGACACGGAGGGTGAGCCCCTTGCGATCGCGGCGGCGGCGACGGGTCGGCAGGGCACCAACGCGCTGTTCCTTCGACCGCCCGGTGACTTTGCACTCCATTTCGGCGATGCATCGCTCCCCCGCTTCGCGGAGGAAGCCAGGCGGCGCGGGCGCCACTTCATCGTGCATGACGACCCCAGCCTCGCGCTGGACCTCGACGAGCCGTCCGATCTCGCCGCCTGGCGGCGGCTCGAGCCGACCGCGTGAACGTCGAGCTCCGCGCCGTCGAGGGCCTCCCCGAGATCCGTCCCGGAGACGACCTCGGCGCCTTGATCGCCGAGGCGGCGCCGGGCCTGCGGAGCGGTGACGTGGTCGTCGTCGCGCAGAAGGTCGTGTCGAAGGCGGAGGGCCGGCTGCGCGACCTCACGACGGTGACCGTGTCCGAGCGGGCGCGCGACCTTGCGGAACGCCTTGGCGCGGACCCTCGTCTCGTGCAGGTCATCCTCGACGAGAGCACGCGCGTGGTCCGCGACGACCGGGTGCTCATCGTCGAGACACGGCAGGGGTTCGTGTGCGCGAATGCCGGCGTCGACCGGTCGAACGTCGCCGGCGACGACTCGGTGAGCCTGCTGCCGGTCGACTGCGACGCCAGCGCGCAGGCCCTTCGGGATCGCATCACCGAGCTGGCAGGTGCCCAGGTCGGCGTTGTGGTCAGCGACACCTTCGGACGCGCCTGGCGGATGGGTCTCGTGAACGTGGCGCTCGGGGTGGCGGGCATCCCCGCCGTCGTCGACTACCGCGGCCGTCCCGATGACTTCGGGATGCCGCTCCAGGCGACGCTCGTGGCGATCGCCGACGAGCTCGCCGCCGCCGCCGAGCTGCTGATGGGCAAGACGAGGCGCGTCCCGGCGGTGGTGGTGCGCGGGCTCGACGTCTTCGAGGGCCCACCGGGGTCCGGGCAGGAGCTCGTGCGGCCGTCGGAGCTGGATCTCTTCCGATGAAGGTCGCGCTCCTCTCCGGAGGGACCGGGGGCGCGCGGCTCGCCGCCGGCTTGACCGCGGTGCTCCCGGCCGGCGATCTCTCGGTGGTCGTCAACACCGCTGACGACGAGGAGTTCTGGGGCCTCCTCGTGAGCCCCGACGTCGATGCGATCCTCTATCGCCTGTCGGGGCTGTTCAACGAAGCCTCGGGCTTCGGCGTCCGTGACGACACGTTCACCGCCCTCGCCATGCTGGGCAGGCTCGGCGAGCCGACGTGGTTCCAGCTCGGCGACGGGGATATCGGGCTCCACCTGCTGCGGGCGCGCCTGCTGCGCGACGGCCATCGCCTCACCGAGGCGACCGCGCACCTGGCGCGCCGGCTCGGCATCAACGCCGCCGTGCTCCCCATGAGCGACGACCCGGTGCGAACGCGCGTGATCACCGATGAGGGTGAGCTGAGCATGCAGGAGTGGTTCGTCGGACGCCGGTGCGCGCCGCGCGTTCGCGCGCTGCGTCTCGCCGGCATCGACTCGGCGCGGCCGGCGCCGGAGGCCGTGAAGGCGGTGACCAACGCCGACGTGGTGATCATCGGTCCGTCCAACCCGCTGCTCAGCATCGATCCGATCCTCGCGGTGCTCGGGGACGAGCTGGACCGGGAGCGGGTTGCTGCGGTGTCGCCGGTCATCGGGGGCCGCTCGCTGAAAGGACCGACGGTCGCGATGCTCGAGCAGATGGGCGAGGAACCGACCGCCGCAGGGGTCGCACGCCACTACGCCGGCATGGCATCGACCTTCGTGATCGACCGCGCCGACGCGGGATTGCGGAAGTCGATCCGCGAGCTCGGCATGCGTGTGATCGTCGACGACACCGTCATGGAGGACTCCGCAGGCGAGCGCCGCATGGCGGCAATGCTGCTCCAGGAACTAGAGTTGCGCGATGGCGCATGAGGCCGCTCTGGAGTTCATCCAACAGAACCATCGCGCCGTGCTCGCCACCTATCGCAGAGATGGTCAGGTGCAGCTCTCGCCGGTGCTTGCTGCCGTCGACTCCGAGTCGCGAGTGGTCGTCAGCACCCGGGGTGGCGCGATGAAGACGCTGAACCTCCGGCGCAACCCGCGCGCCTCCCTCTGCGTCATCACAGAGCGCTTCTGGGGTGCGTGGCACACCGTCGAGGGCGCCGTCGAGATCGTCGAGCTTCCCGAGGCGATGGAGCCGCTGGTCGAGTACTACCGGGCGACCTCCGGCGAGCATCCCGACTGGAACGACTACCGCGAGGCGATGCAGCGGGAAGGCCGCGTGCTGTTGCGCATCACCGTCGATCGCAGCGGTCCGACCAGACAGGGGTAGTTCCACTCCTCCGCACGTCGCCGGCGGTTGCAGCGGCGTCGCGGCGCGCGTGCTCATTTCTTCACCACCGTTGATCCGCCGCTGACGGTCGTCGCGCTGCTCGCGGTGCCCGCGGTCGCAGTGCCGGCCGACAGTGTGGTCGTCGTGGTCTTCGTGATGGTGCCGTCGTCACCGGCCGATGTGACCGTCGTCACCGTTCGTGTCACCGGCGCGGTCGGCGACGCCGCGACCGTCGACACCGTCGTCTTCGTCGCGCTGTTCACGGCGACGAGATAGCCGACGGCGCCGACCGCCGTGACTCCGGCGGCGGCCGCGATCGCGTTGATCCTGCGACGAAGTCTGAGTGCGCGATCCCGCCGCTCCACGCGTTGTCGGTCAGGTGACGTGGCGTTCATGTGATGGCTCCCTGCTTATCCGATTGACGACATCACGATGCGACGCACGTCTGGTGCCTCCCTCAGCGAATGCTCGGAGTCCGCTGTGAAGGCTCCCACCGAATCAGCACACCCACGACGGCGTACGCGCGCTCAGCGCATTCAAATCCTGAATGACTGTCGGATCGAATGTCACAGGAACATCGGATGCCGGCCCGTATCCTGCGCGCGGCGGGACGCGACTTAGTCGCATGGATCTGGCGCGTGAGCGCGCCCACACCCCGGAGGACACGATTTGCGCCCTCGTCATCGCCCCCGCCTCTTCACGACCGCCACGCTGGTGGCGCTCTGCGGTGCCATCACCGGCCTCGCGGCCGCCGGTGGCGTCGGCCCGTTCGCCTCGCTCGGAGCGACGACGCAGCACACGGTCGCGGCCCAGCTGCCGGGCGCTCCGCTGCGCGCGGACAGCCTGTACCCGGCTCCCACGCAGCCGGCGCCGACGCATGAGCTCGTCGTCGTGACCGATCCGCCGGCGCGGCACTCCACGGCCGCTTCCACGCCGTGGCCCGAGACCGAGGCGCCGGCGACCGCCGCGCCGTCATCGAGCTCGTCACCCACCCCGAGCCCATGTGATGACGACTGTGGCGGCGGAGGAGATCACTGACATGCCGGACTACCGGCCCTCCGACCGCGACAGCGCGTTCCGACGGGTCGCGTCGTGGACGACCGGCGGCGTGTCGGGTGTCATCGTCTTGACGGGGGCGCTTTCCGCGGCGAGCGCGGCGAGCTTCGCGGCCGTTTCGGCTTCCTCGAGCCCTCCGGCGGCGCCGCCGATCCCGCCCGAGACCGCTCCGGTGCAGGGCGTGCGCCCGACGCCGGCCGTGATCGTCCAGGTGGTACACGTCCCCGCATCGGCCGCCGGGAGGTATGCGCAGTCGAGCGGGATCGCGGCGCCCCGGAAGGCTCCGTCCGGTGGCGGCAGCTCGGCCGCGCCACCGCCGCCGCCGCCGCCACCACCGGTCTGTCACTCGACGCCATCACACCCGTGCTGACCACGGCGTCGTTCAAAGCCATGGGCACGACGGTGGTGGTCGCGGTCGAGAATCCAGCCGCGCTCGGTGTCGCGACCGCCGCCGCACGTTCGGTGGTGGATTCCATCGACACCGCATGCAGCCGTTTCCGTGCGGACTCCGAGCTCACGCGGCTCAATGCTGCTGCAGGCTGCGGATTCGTCGAGCTCTCCGATCTGCTCGACGAGGCGATCGGCGTGGCACTCGATGCCGCGGCGGTGACCGGGGGCCTCGTCGACCCGACCATCGGAGCGCTGATCCAGCGAGTCGGGTACACCGTGACCTTTGACGATCTGCCGCTCGACGGGCCCGCGATCGACCTTGAAGTCCGATCCGCGCCCGGCTGGGAGACCGTGCGGCACGACCAGCGTGCTCGAAGCGTCGCGCTGCCCGGCGGCGCGTCCCTCGACCTCGGCGCCGTGGGGAAGGCCTGGGCGTCCGACCGCGCCGCTCGCGCGGCCGCGGACCGTATCGGCACCGGCGCGCTCGTGGCATGTGGCGGCGACGTTGCGGTCGCGGGACCGGATCGCCCGGACGGCTGGCGCGTCAGGGTCGCCGAATCGGTCGATGCCCGCGTCTGGCAGGACGTGATGATGTTCGACGGAGGGCTCGCGACGTCCGGGACCGAGAGCCGGACCTGGCGGCGTGGCGGCGAGACCCTCCACCACATCCTGGATCCCGCGACGGGTCTGCCGGCCGCCTCGCCCTGGGCGATGGCGAGCGTCGCGGCGGTCACCTGCGCAGGCGCGAACGCCGCGGCGACCGCGGCGATCGTCCTCGGGGACGGCGCACCATCCTGGCTCGCCGGCCGGGGCCTGCCCGCGCGCCTCGTCCATCGCGACGGGTCGGTGGTCACCGTGGGCAGGTGGCCCGGCGAGGTCACCGCCTGAGCGTGATGCCGGCCACAACGCCGTCGGGCCCCAGCCCGCTCTGGTTCGCCACACGAGGCGCGGGGATCATGACCCTCGTCTGCCTGACGCTGGTCGTCATCCTCGGCATCTCGACCTCGCTGCGAGTCCAGGGCCGGCGGACGCCCCGTTTCGTGACTGCGGCACTGCACCGGAACTTCGGGCTCTTCACCCTGCTCCTCCTCGCCGTTCACATCGCCACCTCGGTGCTCGATCCGTTCGCCGGGATCCGGCCGGCGGACGCGCTCATCCCGTTTGCGGGCGCGTACCGGACGTTCTGGCTCGGTCTGGGTGTGATCGCCGCCGAGGTGCTGGTCGCGGTGACGGTGACGAGCCTCCTTCGCGGACGCATCGGACCCCGGGTGTGGAAGCTGATCCACTGGGCCACGTACGCCTCCTGGCCGATCGCGCTCGCACACGGGCTCGGCACCGGTTCCGACGCTCAGACGCCCTGGATGCTCGGCCTGACGGCCGCATGCATGGCGGCGGTCATGCTCGCGCTGGCACGACGGCTGCTCGCGGGCCGGCTCCGCACCGCGCCGGTGCGTCTCGGCGCAGCGGGCGTCGCCGTCGTGACGACGTACGCGCTCTGCTCGTGGGCGGTCTCCGGCCCACTGCAACCGGGATGGGCTGTGAAGGCCGGAACCCCGCATTCGATCCTCTCGTCGGCATCGAGCACCCATCTGACTCGATCGACTCGCAACGGGTTCGCCGACCAGGTGATCGGCACCGTCACGAAGACGGCGGGCAGCGCGGCGGTTGCGCTGCGGGACACGGTCGACACAAGCATCACCGTCGTGATCACGGCGCCCGGACCGACGCAGACCCTGCCTGAGATGACGGTCGCGCGCAATGGCAGAACGGTCTGCGCTGACGTCCCGGCGCGGGCGGGCGTCTCGTTCTACGCGGTCTGCGGCACGACGCGCCTCGTGATCACGCTGTACGGGACCGGACCGTCCATCACCGGTCGCCTCGTGACGTCAGGCCCGCTGTGACGCAGACCACGCTCGTCCGCCCCGCGTCCGCGCCGCCCCCGATGCTCGCCGAGCCCCTGACCGGTCCACGTTTGCTCGCGGGATCGCCCTTGCATCTCGGCGCGGAGAGCTATGCCGAGCACCGGTCACGGCTCGGAAGGCGGCCCGCCGGCGGCGAGTGGCTGCTCGAGGTCATCGAGCGCAGCGGTCTCCGCGGACGCGGCGGAGCGTGGTTCCCGACGCACCGGAAGTGGAGGGCCGTCCGCCGCCTCACCGATCTCCGGGGACCGTCGGTCATGGTCGTCAACGCCTCGGAGGGCGAGCCGCTCTCCGCCAAAGACCGCGTTCTCGCGGAGCACCGCCCGCATCTCCTCATCGACGGCGCGCTGATCGCCGCGGAGACCATCGGTGCCGACGAGATCGTGATCTACCTGTCGCGGCCATCGCGTGGCATGACCCGGAGCCTCAAGCACGCGCTCGCGGAGCGGCGGGCTGATGGCGGCCATGAGGCGCCGATCAGGATCGTCCACACCGAGCACCGGTACATCGCCGGGGAGTCGTCCGCGGTCGTCCGCCGTCTGAGTGGCGGTCCGTCCAAACCGTCCTTCACGCCTCCGCACCCTTCGGAGCGCGGCGTCCTGGGCAGGCCGACACTCGTCCAGAACGCCGAGACCCTCGCTCACGCGGCGCTGGTGGCCCGATTCGGGGAAGCGTGGTACCGCGAGCGCGGCACCGATGACGCTCCCGGGACAACCTTGCTGACGATCAGCGGCAACGTCGCCCGCGCCGGCGTCTACGAGGTCGATCTCGGGTCGGAGCTGGTCTGCGCCGTCGCCGGTGCGGGCGGCGTCCTCTCGACACCGATCGGCGTGCTGGTCGGCGGCTACTTCGGCACCTGGCTCGACGCCGGCCGAGGAGCCCGCGCGCGGCTCACCCCGGCGGAGGTGTCGCTCGGGTGCGGGATCATCGGGATGCTCGGCGCTGACGCGTGCGGCATTGTCGAGGCCGCCCGGATCGTCCGCTACCTGGCTCGAGAGACCGCGGGGCAGTGTGGTCCGTGCGTCCACGGTCTTCCCGCCATCGCCGAGGCGATGTCGCGCCTCGCGGCAGGCGGCGCCGATCGCGGTGACCTGCACCGCATCCACCGCTGGGCCGGCCAGGTCGGCGGCCGCGGCGCCTGCCACCACCCCGACGGAGCGCTCCACAACGTGAGGAGCGCGCTCGAGGTCTTCGCGACCGACGTGGAGCGGCACCTCGCGGGCCGGGCGTGCGCGGGCACGAGCCGCACACCGCTGCCGCAACCCCCTCGAAACCGGAGAGGATGGCGATGAGCGACCCGGATCCCCGCCTTCAGGTCAACCCGATCCTCTGCGACGGGGTCGGGTACTGCGCCGAGATCGTTCCGGAGCTGATCGGGCTCGATGACTGGGGCTTCCCGGTGGTGTCCTCCGCTCCCGTCCGCGACCCCGCGCTCCTGCGCATGGCTGAGCGGGCGGTCGGTCAGTGCCCGAGAGTGGCGCTGCTCCTCAGCCGTCAGCACGACCGCGACGGTTGAGCGCTCAATTGTCCGGTGGAGGGCTGCCGCCGGGCGAAGGAGTTCCCGAGTGATCATCGTCTCCGCCGCCGTCGTCGCTGCCGTCGTCGGTCGGCGCCGGGCTGCCGCTGTGCGACGAGCGCGGGGTCTCGTCGTCACCGCCTGACGACTCGGTCGGCCCCCGCTCGGTGGCGTCCCCGGTCGGTCGCGGTGTGGGCAGACCAGGCCCCGGGGTGCGTCCCTCAGGCTCCAGCTCGGATTCCTCCGAGGCAAGGGTCGCCTCGTCCGCGCGGTACCGGGACCAGAGCGGGGAAGCCCGGTCGGCGGGCAGCTCGCGCAGCGCGCCAGCCAGCTCCACCCGAGCGTCCGCGAGGCTCTGCTCCGGATCGATCCCGTTGCGGGCGTCGGCGAGGGAGGCCTCGGCGAACTGCAGGTGGAGGTCGGCATCGTTCGACCCGGGGAGCTTGAGCATCACGCCCTGGCGCGCCGCGCGCACGACGAAGAGCGCGGAGCCCGGCGGGGCATTCCAGCCGGCAGCGGCCACGCCGACCGTCGCGGCGAGCGTCGCCGTCGCGGCGAGAAGCCCGGCGTGGCGGAAGCGGGGCCGGAACAGCGGGGCTCGCGCTCGCGGCGCTGTGGCACCCGCGGCCACCGCGGCGAGCATCGCGTCGAAGGCGCGCTCACGCGCGTGACGGCGCGGCTCCTGGCGACTGGCCTCGCGCCACGCGCCGAGTTGCGCCGCCAGCATCGGTTCGATCACGTCGGTCATGCCGCCCTCTCGGGACCGAGTGCGCGCCTGAGGGACTCCAGCGCCCGATGCTGCATCGATTTCACAGCGCCGAGGCTGCGACGGGTGGTGACGGCGACATCCTCGATGGACTGGTCCAGCACGAACCGGCGCACGAGGATGTCCTGCTGCTCGTCGGTGAGATGGATCATCGCGGCGCGCACCCGGTCGGATTCGAGGTTGATCTCCGCGATGCTGCTCGGATCCGGCGCGAACGAGCGCTGAGGATTCACCGAGTTCGCGCGATACCGCGCGGCGCGCCGGATGTGGTCGATGACCTTGTTCCTGCAGACGTGCAGGAACCACGCCTGCACCGCCGGTTCCCTTCGATCCCGAAGGCTCCGGATCGATGTCACCGCAGCCACGAACACGTCTTGTGCCACATCTTCAGCGGAGGTCACGTCGCCGAGGCGCGCGAGCGCGTACGCATGCACGTCCGGGTAAAAGCGCTCGAACAGTGCGCTCCACCCGCGAGCCTCGCCGCGCTGTGCGGCCTCTACCGCCTGTGCGAGGCGGTTGGGATCTGCCAGGCTCTCGCCGCCTCGATCGCTTTCATCGAACATCAAGTCGCTGGAACTCGCCTCCGGGATACGGGCAGGCGCGTCAACGGTGACTGACGCGAGGCCGCGATCGCGGAACGTGGCGTCGCGAATGTGCGACAGCCTGAAACAGCGTAGAGTTCCGATGACCCTGCGGGCGGTTGCACTTCATGCCCTCGCAAGGTTCGACAGGGAGGCGCGTCATTTCCAGCAAGCGAGCAGGGACATCTCGAACCCTGATCTGCCTGTGTGCGGGTTTGCTCACTCTGCCGGCGATCGGATCCATGCGTCATGACGCCGCTGCCGACGGCACCGGTCCCGCATTCCACAACACGGGGTTGAGCGGCGGCGGGTTTATCAGCGTCCTGGCGCGGTCACCAGCGGGCACGATCATCGCCGGCGGTGACACCCAGGGCTTCTTCCGGTCAGTGGACGGTGGTCAGACGTGGAGCCCGCAGGATGCCGGGATCCCGGCGTCGGCGTACCACGTCGCAGCCCTCCTCTGGGTGGGAGGCACCTGGTATGCGGCCGTCGGCGACGGGGGCGACGGCGGTGTCGCGACGTCCACCGACGACGGCATCACGTGGACCGAGTTCCCCCACGCCAGCGCACCCGCACCTCCCGACTTCGACGGCACGAACCTTCCCGGGCAGACCGGGCAACCCCGGGCGACCGGATCCCTGCTCGCGGCCGACACGTCGTTCCTCTACGCGGCGTCGTTCGGTCGCGGCCTGCAGCGCTGGAAGCTGGGCGGCTCGAGCCTCGGCGCGGGCTGGCAGTGCGTCGCCCTGTGCACGTCATATCTCAATGCGCTGACCCTCGATGGCAAGGGCGATGCGTACGTGTCGGTGATCAGCAAGACCGGTGGGAGCATGGGTGTGTCCGAGGTGACGGGAATCGCCGCGCACGCCGCCACCAAGGCCCTGAGCGCGAAGAGTGGTGTCTCCACGGGTGTTCAGGAGCTCGTGAGTCTCGGGTCACGCGTGTACGCCGCCGGAGCCAACGGCATCGCGTACTGGAGCGCAGCGAAATGGACCACGATCGACTCGTCGTCGCACTGGTACGCACTGAGCGGATACGAGACGGTGTCCGGCAAGACGACGGTCGACCTGCTGTACGCCGCGACGTATGCCGGCCACGGAGCGAATGACGTCGAGCGGTTGACGATCACCGGCACGAAGGTGGCGATCACCGGGCTCGTGCCGCAGGGCAGCGTCAGCACCACCATCGAGGGAACGTCCACCACGTGGTGGGAGGCCACGAGCGCGGGAAAGGCAGGTCAGAACCTGGGCCCCGGGGCGATGATCGGCGGCTGCCCGTCGTCGACGAGCTCACTGTGCAGCGGGAAGACCGTCGACAACTTCGCGGGCTCGAGCATCCTGACCCTCACACGCAACGGTGGGACACCGGACACGCTGCTCGTGGCAGGAAGGTCCGGTATCTGGGACGACGCCCCGACGGCGATCCCTCCGTGGTCGCCCGCCGTGTCGGGCCTCGACACCACCTTCGATCTCGATGTCGCCGTCGACCCCGCCGACAGCGCCAACGTCGCCGCCTCGGACGATGACTGGAACGTGCTGGCGTCGACGGATGACATGGCCGACATCGACAGCATGGTCAATCCCCCGCTCTTCGCGCCCACCAACGGCATCGGGTATGCCGTGGCGTGGGACGCGAGCGTCACGCCCTCGGCGCTCATCGCATCGGGTGCCAATCGACTCAGCAACACGCAGGGGTCGATCTGGTACGACGCCGCGTGGGCGACCGGTGCCCCGTGGGTGTCGCTGCCGCTGCCCGCGGGTGTCTCGACACGCCCGATCGAGCTCGCGAGCGCGACGACGAGCACCCCCGGCGCGTACGTGCTGCTGGCGGCGTTCGAGGGAACCGGCGTGTATGCGTTCGCCGGCTCGGGCACCTCGGGGACGTGGTCACTCGTCGCGTCAAGCCCGTCGGGCGGTCCGACGGTCTCACCGGCCGACCCGCATGGCGTCAGCCTCACCTGGGCTGTCGACGGTAGCGCCGTGTACATGTATGACGCGGGGACTCACGCGGTGTGGGAATCGGCCTTCGACGGCACGACCTTCGCACCGTGGGTCGAGCTGTACACGGACAGCAGCGCCGCTCCCGGGCGGGGATGGGTTGCTGCGGATCCGAGCGCGCCGACCGTGGTGTGGCTCGCCAACACGAACGGGCTGGGGTTCATCGACACAACGAGCTGCACCACCCTCTGCACGCCGACGTGGGTGACGACCGGTGCCGGCGGGCCGCTGGCGACGTATGCCAACACGACCGAGGGCGACTACGTGTACATGGCCGCGGGCGGTGCAACCCCCGCCTTCACCGAGGTCCAGGTCACGGACTGCGCGGTGTCGTGCCCCGATCCGACGTCCTTCGTCGACCCGTACTACGACGAGGTCGCCGGTAACGCGGTCTCCCTGGCGGCCGGCAGCGACGGGACCATCTATCTCGCGACCCAGGGCAACGGGATCGCCGCCGCCATCGCACCGTAGCGCGCAGGCCGGCGGCACGACCTCCGGCGAGACGCATGGGCGCCCGCCGGTGGGTTGACGCATGTGGCAGCATGGGACGGCTCATGGCGACGACGCCGCTGCTCATGATCCCCGGGCCGACGCCCGTCGCTCCGAACGTGCTGGCCGCACTCGCCGAGCCGGTGCGAAACCACACGGGCGCGGAGAACGCCGCGACGATGGTGCGGATCCAGGAAGGTATCCGCCTGCTGGCCGGGTCGACGGATGCTCGAGTGCACTGCTTCGCCGGCGCCGGCACGCTCGCGATGGAGACGGCGCTGGTGAACCACGCATCGCCCGGCGATCGCGTGATCGTCGTCAGCCACGGGTACTTCGGCGACCGGTTCACCGACATCGCCACGGCGCTCGGGATGCGTCCGGATGCGCTGCACGTCGAATGGGGTGCGCACGCCGGCGTGGATGCACTGCGCGCGTTGATCGCGGCCGGCGATGCGCCGGCGCTCGTATGCATGACGCACGTCGACACGAGCAGCGGAGTCCTCGCCGACTGCGCGGTCCTCGCGGCGACGGTGCGCGCGGTGGCGCCGGACGCGCTCATCGTCCTCGACGGCGTCTGCGCCACGGGTGGCATCGAGGAGCGCATGGACGCGTGGGGTGTTGACGTCCTCCTCACCGGTGCGCAGAAGGCGCTGAGCGTCCCGCCCGGGCTCGCGGTGCTCGCGGTGTCGGAGCGAGCGCGGCAGCGCAGGGAGTTGCTCGGCGACATCCGCACGTACTATGCCGACCTGCGGCGTTGGGATCCGTCGGTCGACGATCCGCGCAAGTACTTCTCGACGCACGCGGTGTCGCTGCTGCGTGCGCTCGAGGTGTCGCTCGACGCGATCTTCACCGAGGGTCTCCCCGCTCGGTTCGAGCGGCACCGGCGTGTGGCCGCGATGGTGCGCGACGGCATGAGCGAGCTCGGTTTCGTGTCGCTCACCGAAGCGGCGTATCTCGCTCCGACGCTCAGCGTGCTCGCGCTTCCCGAGGGCGTCGACGATGACACGCTGCGCGCCGGGATGGCGGAGCGCGGCGTGGTGGTGGCAGGCTGCCTTGGGCCGTGGGCGGGGCGGGGCATCCGCATCGGCCACATGGGCACCGCCGGTGAGGCGGAGGCCGCGCGCACCATCGATGCCGCGGCCGCCGCGCTGGGACGCTAGACCCCGAGCAAGGTACAGGCCGGTGACCACGCGTGCTTGAGACCTCGGTCCTCGAACAGCTTCGTTCCGCGGCCGGCGTCGACGGGGTCATCACCGAGCCCGCGGCATTGCGCACGTACGCGTGCGACGGGCTCACCGGCCGGCGCGTCTCCCCTGCGGCGGTTGCGCTGCCGGCGACCACCGAGCAGGTTGCGGCGGTGGTGCGGATCTGCGCGGCGGCCGGGGTGCCGTTCGTCGCGCGTGGCGCCGGCACCGGCCTGTCAGGCGGGGCGCTCCCGGTCGCCGACGGCGTGGTCATCGGCCTGAGCCGGATGCGGTCGATCCTCAAGGTCGACATCGACAACCAGCAGGTCACCGTGCAACCCGGGGTGACCAACCTCGAGGTGAGCAAGGCGGTGCGGCCGCTGGGCTACTTCTATGCGCCCGACCCGTCGTCTCAGCAGGTGTGCACCATCGGCGGCAACGTCGCGGAGAACTCCGGCGGCGCGCACTGCCTCAAATACGGGTTCACCACACACCATGTGCTCGGCGCGACGTTCGTCACCGCCGACGGGCGCGTCGCGCGACTCGGTGGCGCTGTGCGCGACTCCCCCGGCTACGACCTCCTCGGCGTGGTGATCGGCAGCGAGGGGACCCTCGGCATCGTGACCGAGATCGTCCTGCGCATCGTGCGCGTGCCGGAGTCCACGGAGACGATCCTCGCCGCGTTCTCGAGCATGGGTGATGCCGGGGAGGCGGTCTCGCGCATCATCGCCGCGGGGATCACGCCGGCGGCGATCGAGATGATGGATCGGCTGGCGATCCAGGCGTGCGAGGAGACGGTGCACGCGGGGTATCCGGACTGTGGCGCCGCGCTGGTCGTGGAGCTCGACGGCCCCACCGTCGAAACGATCGCGCTGCTCGCCCAGGTCACCGAGATCTGCAACGCCAGCGGCGCGACGGAGATCCGCGTCGCCGCCGATGACGCGGAACGCGGGCTGATCTGGAAGGGACGGAAGGCCGCCTTCGCTTCCATGGGGAGGATCAGCCCGAGCTACTACGTGCAGGACGGCGTGATCCCCCGGACGAAGTTGCGCGAGGTGCTCGAGCAGATCGACGACCTCTCCGCGACGTACGGATTGCGCGTCGCCAATGTCTTCCACGCGGGGGACGGCAACCTGCATCCGCTGGTGCTGTACGACGGCGCGGAGCCCGGCGCCGGGGATCGCGCGCTCGAGCTCGCCGGGAAGATCCTGGGGGCATGCATCGCTGCGGGAGGGTCGATCACGGGCGAGCACGGGGTCGGCGCGGACAAGGCCTGCTACATGCCCGCGATGTTCAGCCCCGCCTCGCTGTCGGTGATGGGCCGCGTCCGCGATGCGTTCGATCCACGCGACCTCTGCAACCCGGGCAAGGCGCTGCCAACCCCACGCTTGTGCGGCGAGGTGCCCGGCGTGTACCGGCCCCACGCCTCCGAGCTCGCGGGCCTGGCAGAGCGCATGTGATGGTCGCCGCGGCGCGGACCCTCGAGAGCTTCGCCGGCATCGTCGGCGCGGATCATGTCCGGGAGGCACTGCCCGCCGACTCGGTGGGCGGCGTGGTGCCGCGCATGGTGGTGTCGCCGGCCGATGAGTTGCAGGTCGCGGCGGTGCTGGCGGCGGCCACCGCGGATCATCTTTCGGTGACGCCGCGCGGGGGCGGAACGAAGATCGACTGGGGCTCGCCGCCACGGCGCTGCGACATCGTGCTTTCAACGGCGCGCATCGCCGAGATCGTCGACCACGAGCCCGCCGACATGGTATGCGTGGTGCGCGCCGGGACAAGGCTCGACGAGCTGCAGCAGACCCTCGCTACAGCACAGGGGTTCCGCCAGCGGCTCATGCTCGATCCCGCGCATGGGAGCGCCGCCACCGTCGGCGGCGTCGTCGCGACCGCGGCGAGTGGATCGCTGCGGACGCGCTTCGGCACGCCGCGTGACCTCGTCATCGGGGCCGGCTTCGTGCTCGCCGACGGCACGGTCGGCCGGAGCGGGGGCAAGGTGGTCAAGAACGTCGCCGGCTTCGACGTGGCCAAGCTGCTCGTGGGGTCGATGGGAACCCTCGCGGTGATCACCGACGTGGCCGTGCGCCTCCACCCGCTCCCCGAGGCGTCGCGGACGGTGCTGCTCGAATCGCGCTCGATCGACGACCTCTGCTCGTTCGCGCGCGGGGTCGCACGTCTGCAGGTGGCGCCCAGTGTGGTCGACCTCCACTGGCCGGAAGGGCTCGCTGTCGTGCGCTTCGACAGCTCGGAGCGCAGCGCGACGCTGCAGGCCGATCGCGTGACTCGTGAACTCGGCGGCCGGGTGCTGGGGGACGACGAAGCTGCATCGGGGGCGCGCCGGCTCGCGGGGGCGCCCTGGGCGGACCACGGCGCCGTCGGCGCGCTCGCGGTCCTCCCGATCCGCGTCGCGGAGCTCCTGGCATCGATCGACGGTGTGTGCGATGCGGTGGTGATGCGCCCGCTGCTCGGCACCGGTGAGGCGCGATTCACGCCGGACGCGGAGGCCGCCGTCCGCGCCGCGGCGCTGCGGTGCGGCGGCCGCCTGGTGCTCAGGCGCGGGCGCGCGGGCGGCGAGCAGGACGCCGAGATCGACCCGGTCGCGCTCGAGCTCATGGGGTCGGTGAAGCGTCAGCTCGACCCCTCCGGCACGTTGAGTCCCGGACGCCAGGCCGGCGGGATCTGACATGACGATCAGCAGCGCCGGTCCTCCTCGAGCACTCGGTCGCCCGCGCCATGGCAGCGCGTCGATGGCGTTCGACGACCTTCACCCACCCGAGGCTGCGCTCATCGCCGACTGCGTCCACTGCGGCTTCTGCCTTCCCGCGTGCCCGACGTATCTCCTCTGGGGCGAGGAGATGGATTCACCTCGAGGCCGCATCCTCCTCATGGACCTCGCCGAGCGCGGCGAGATCGGCATGGACCGCGAGGTCGTCCGCCACTGGGACGCGTGCCTCGGCTGCATGGCGTGCGTGGACGCGTGTCCCTCGGGAGTGCGGTACGACCGTCTCATCGAGGAGGTGCGCCCGCAGATCGAGCGACGGTTCGCGCGTGACTGGCGATCGCGTGCGCTGCGCTCGGTGCTCTTCGCGGTGCTGCCACACCCGCGCCGCATGCGCACAGTGGCAACGGCCGTTGCGCTCACTCGTGCGCTCGGGGTGCGCCAGACATTGCGGCGACCGGCCGTCCGGCGTTTCGTCCCGCGCACGCTGCGACGCCTTGACAGCATGGCCCCGCAGCTGCGGCTCGCCGACGTGCGCCGGCGCACGCCGCGGCGCGTCGCCCCCCGGGGACCCCGGGTGCTTCGGGTCGCATTGCTCACGGGGTGCGTGCAGGATGCCTTCTTCTCGCACGTCAACCAGGCCACAGCGCGTGTGCTCGCCGCGCACGGCTGCGACGTGCTCACCCCGCCGCTGCAGGGCTGCTGCGGCGCGCTCGAGGTCCACGCGGGACGCGAGACGCCCGCGTTGCGACACGCTCGCGCCGTCATCGCGCAGATGGAACGGCTCGACGTCGACCACATCGTCGTGAACGCGGCGGGCTGCGGCTCGACCATGAAGGAGTACGGCGCGCTCCTTGCAGACGATCCGGCCTGGGCGACGCGCGCCGCGCGCTGTTCGGCGAAGGTCCGAGACGTCATGGAGCTCGTCGCCGGTCTCGACCTGCAGCAACCCGCGAGCCTGCACACGCTGCGGGTGCGCGTCGCGTACCACGATGCATGCCACCTCGCCCACGCGCAGGGGGTGCGCGCGCAGCCGCGCGCGCTGCTCCGCCGCATCCCCGGCCTCGAGCTCGTCGACCTCACCGAGTCCGATGTGTGCTGCGGCAGCGCGGGGATCTACAACCTCGTCGCCGCGCAGGCGGCCGACGACCTCGGTGACCGCAAGGCGAGCAACGTCCTCGCGAGTGGGGCCGAGCTGCTCACCGCGGGCAACGGAGGATGCCTGCTGCAGATTCAGGCGGCGCTGCGACGCGCCGGACGTCCGCTGCCGGCGCTCCATCCCGTGGAGCTGCTCGACGCCTCGATCCGCGGCCTCCCGATCGGGATGGTCCGCGATGGTGCCGGGCGATGACCGTCGAAGCCGCGCCGGATCCGAGCGGCGCGCTCGTCGTCCGTTAGGAGTCAGCACCGACCGGCATGGGACCTGATGAGCGCGCCTCGGTGGTGGTGGTCGGCGCCGGCGCCGTCGGCCTCGCGGTCGCGCTCCATCTTCGCAAGGCCGGCGTCGCCGACGTTCTCGTGGTCGACCGCAACGCGTCGCCCGGCATGGGGTCGACGTCCCGCGCCAACGGAGGCGTGAGGGCGCAGTTCACGACGCCGATCAACATCGAGTTCTCACGCTTCACCATCCGCGAGCTCCGCGCCCTGCACGATGCAACGGCCGGTCAGGTGGGATTCCGTCCGATCGGCTACCTCTTCATGACGGGGACCGCAGAGGGCGCCGCTGCGCTGCGGCGCGCGTGGGAGCTGCAGCGCTCGCTCGGCGTCGCGGTCGAATGGCTCGAACCCGCGGGCGTCGCCGAGATCGCCCCGTTCGTGAACACGGTGGGGTTGCGCGCCGGGACCTTCTTCGAAGGCGACGGGACCATCGACCCGAGCGGCGTGGTGAGCGCGCTCTCGGATGCGGTGCGCCGTCTCGGCGTGTCGCTCCGGTGCGACACGGCGGTGATCGACATCACCAGCACCGGCGGGCATCCCGTGGTCCGCACGACCCGCGGTGACATCGACGCCGAGTACGTCGTCAACGCCGCCGGCCCGTTTGCGCGCTCAGTCGCCGCGACAGCGGGTGTCGACCTTCCGGTGACGCCACGGCGTCGCAACCTGGCATGCACCGAACCGGTCGCCGGCATGCCCGATCCGATTCCGATGTGCGTCGACAATGACACCGGCGTGCTCATCCGCAGGGAGGCGGGCGGATTCCTCGTGGGGTACTCGGATCCGCGTGACCCGGAGTTGATGGAGACCGGCTTTGATCCTGCGTTTCTCGATGTCATCGCACGGCGCGTCGGGCATCGCTTTCCGTTCCTCGAGGACGTGCCGATCAACCCTCGCAAGTGCTGGGCGGGCCTGTATCCGGAGACGCCGGACCATCACGCCATCATCGATGCACCGCCCGGCGCGCCGTGGTTCATCCAGTGCGTGGGGTTCGGAGGGCACGGGATCATGCATTCACTCGCGGCCGGTCAGGCCGTCGCGGAGCTGGTCAGCCGGGGCCGGTGCACGACCTTCGACCTGCACGCGCTCCGCCTGGACCGCTTCGACGAGCCGGGGGGCGCCGTCGAGACCGCGGTGCTCTGACCCCGCTGTCACCACGTCGCGGTCAGAGCTGCTAGCTTCCGGCGCGAACCGGTCAGAGCCCTCCCGGCCCGACGCCTGCGTTGAGCACGGCGGCGATCTCGCCATGCGCGTCGTCGATGAGCGCGTGCAGCGTCTGGCGCTGTGACGCGTTGAGCGTGGGTAATGGCGGCCGAACCACATCGTCGATCCCGACCCCGCGACGGCGCAGGATGAACTTCAGCGCGGAGAGAAAGGGGACGTGCTCGATCGCGGTCCGAGCTCGGGCGGCCCGGGCGCTCGCCTCCGGCGACGTGCTCGTCACCGCCGCAATCGTCAGCTCGGGCAGTGCCGCCGCGAGACCGGACACCGCTCCCGCCGCCCCCCGCGCCAGGCCCTGATGGATCAGGCCCTCAGCGCCGATGAACACGTCCAGTCCCGGAAGCAGATACGGCTCGACCCGCTCGAATGGCGCATCCGACACCTTGAGCCCGGCGAGGTTCGCCGCGGTGGTTCGCAGTCGCTCCACGACCGCGATGGGCACCGGGTAGCCGCTCCGGGCTGCGAACTCGTAGACGTAGAAGGGGGTTGGAGCGCACGCGCTCGCTGCGGCGTCGAGGTGCCGCCAGAGCGCGTCGGCGTCGAGGGCGAAGTACGGCGGCGGGATCACCGCAACGCCTGCGGCCCCGTTGCGCGCGGCGTGCTCGGCAAGCGCGCTCGTATCCCGGGTGGTCTGCGCTCCGCAGTGCACGATGATCGGGATGCGGTGCGCGGCGGTGGACAGGAAGCGCTCCGCCGTCTCGCGCCGCTCCTCCGCAGCGAGCAGGATTCCCTCACCGGTGGTGCCCAGGGCAAGGAGGCCGTCGAGCCCCGCCCTGACATAGAAGTCGACGAGATCGCCGATCGCGTCGATGTCGACGCTCGTGCCGCCCTCGCGAAGTGGCGTGACCGACGCGGCGAGCGTGCCGCGAAGCCGGGATCCGGTGACCATGCGCCCGCAGTCTACGCGGGCCTCACCAACTCGCTGCGACGGCTCCGGCGACGAACACGAGCGCGAGGTAGAGCAGCGAGTAGTGGAACAGCAGGGCAGCGGCTCGGGATGACGCCTGCGCGCGCGCCCACCACGCGAGGCCGAGATACACGCCGCCGAGGGCGCCGGCGGCAACGGCGTATCCCGCGCCGAGCGCGAGCCCAGGGATGAGGCTCGCCGCGACGAGCACGAGCGTGTACGCGAGGATTCGCCGGTGCGTGCCGGCGGTCCCGACGAGCACCGGGAGCATCGGGACTCGCGCGTTGCGGTAGTCGTCGCGCAGCAGGAGCGCGAGCGACCAGAAGTGCGGGGGCGTCCAGAGGAACACGATCGCGAAGAACGCGATTGCCGGCCACTCGACGTCCCCGCGCACCGCGGCCCACGCGACCAGCGGAGGGAAGGCGCCGGCGGCGCCGCCGATCACGATGTTGAGTGGGGTGCTGCGCTTCAGGATCATCGTGTACACGAAGACGTAGAACGCGCCGCCGCCGAGCGCGAGCAGCGCCGCGAGGAGATTGACGGCAATCGTGAACACGATCACCGACGCGGCGATCAGCAGGATGCCGAAGGTCAGTGCCTGCCACGCGCGGATGCGGCCGGACGGCAGCGGCCGGCTGCAGGTTCGCGCCATCACGCGGTCGATATCGCGGTCGTACCAGCAGTTGATGGCGCCGGCCCCTCCGGCTGCAAGCGCACCACCGAGTGCCGCGAACAGCATCAGTGGCACCGGCGGGATCCCGCGCGCCGCGATCACCATCGTCGCGACCTCGGTGATGAGGAGGAGCACGATGATGCGCGGCTTGGTGAGGCTCAGGTAATCGCGACCGATCGAACGCGCGCGAGCGAGCGTGCCTGGGGCAACGCGGAGATCGACCGCTCCGTCGAGCGCTCCCGCGGCGTCCGTGGCGATCATCACGTCGGCACTCGTCTGCATACGCTCCCCCTCACGCGCTCCGGGTCTGCTTTGTCAGCAGCGTGGTGGCCTCGGCGTTGAAGTCGCCCACACTCATCGTGCCGAGCCCGCCGAGCACGACGTCTGCCGTGTTGCCCTTGGCGTCGAGGAACACGATCGCCGGCGCCGCTGGGATCCGGTAGTTGACGGCGATCGTTGCCTGGCTGTCGGCGATGCTCGGGTACGGGACCCGCAGCTGCGACTGAAAGGCGAGTGCGTCCTTGTCATCGTCGCGGAGGTCGATCCCCAGAAAGACGACACCGTCAGGCGACCACTTCACATACGCGGTGTTCAAAGCCGGCTGCTCGTCATGACACGGTCCGCACCACGAAGCCCAGAAGATGAGCACCACCGGATGTCCCCGGAACGCCGTGATGCTCACATCCTTGCCGGTCAGCGTGGGGCCGCCGGTCGCCGACACCGGGATCGGCGTCGGGGTCGCCGAGGGACGGGAAGCGCCACACCCCGCGAGACAAGCAACCGTGCAGATGAGCACGAGCCATCGTCTGCCCTTCACCGCGGCGCGGTCGCCGGCGCGCTCGCGGTTCGACCGTCCCGGTCGAACCACAGCGCTCCCAGCCAGATCAGCGCGAGGACGAACGGAACGCTCCCCGGCACCCACATGACCCCGGCGGCGATCTGCTGATCCGTGAGGAGGTTGAGCCCACCGGCGGGGTAGGCATAGAGAGGCTGGCCCGCATAGGCGATCAGCACCGCGAGACCCCAGCTGACAGCCATTCCGCTCAACACCACCACCCCGCGCCCCATCAGGGAGAGCCGTTCACGCAGATCGACGGCGCCGATGACCTGATCCCAGAAGAGCAGGCCGAGTCCCAGGAACAGCGTGTGCTCGAGGTCGTGCACCGAGTCGATGCGCAGCGTCGTGTTGTAGACCGGCGGAAGGTGCCAGAAGAGGAGATTGGCGCTGAACGCGACCACAACGACAAACGCCGCTGTCGACCCGGAGTGCAGCACCGCCATTGCTCGAGCAGGCCACGTCTCGGCAATCGAGATCGGCCGACCCTGGGTGGCGAGGTAGCCGGCCCACGCTGTTCGGAAGGGGTCACCGAGCAGGATGAGCGGGGGTGCAACCACCAGCAGCAGCACGTGTTGCAACATGTGGTCCCACTGGAGCGTGGTGTCGAAGTATGCGATCGGCGACACCAGCGCAAGCAGCAGCGCACCGAGACCTGCGCTGAACGCCAGATCTCCGTTGTCCCAGCTCGAGCTTCTCCCCAGCGCCGCCGAGGCGGCGCGCCGCCCGCGCCAATACAGATACGCTGCGGCCGCCGTCCCGACGATCGGTACCGGTTCGAAGCTCCAATCGAGCAGCGGGGCCCAGAGCATGGCTGTTGCTTACGTGACGAACTCGACCAACGCGTACACAGCAAACGCGAGGACGGTGACGTACGACCACTGTTCCACGATCGCTCGAGCCTGGGCGGTCGTGATCGGCGCTGTCCCGCGGATATGCCCCATCACGAGGCTCAAGCAGCCACAGGCCGAGGATGATGAACTCCGCCAGGACCACCCCGTACCACACCGTCGAGATGTCGATGTAGGTGCCGTTCTGCAGGTCCCATCCGAACTGGTACATCAGGAAGATCCGGACGGCCCCGGTGAGGACCACCGCCGCGACCGCGAGCCAGAGCAGCCCCTTGACCGAACCCACGGCGCTGCTTTTCGACAGGCCCATCGATGCCGCCCAGAGCGCGAGCAGCGCGACCACCGGCACCAGCAGACCCACAAGCGCGAGCACCTCGGGTGGTGCGCTGACACCGCTCGGATGCCACATCCCGCCGAAGTTGTTGGTTCGAAGGTACAGATAGGTGAAGAGGAGGGTGAGCTGCAGCGTGGTGTTGGCGGCCATCATCAGCCTCGAGCCGAAGAGCAGCGTGCGCTCACCGCCGGCGACGTCCTCGACGGCCGTCAGTCCGGTCGGGCTTGCGGTTCCGTCGGTCATCTCATGCACCACTCAATGCGGGCGTCGCCGGTCCCAGGTCGGCGGCCGGCTTCCCGGTGTCGTAGTCATAGGGCAGCGACCATGATGTCGGCACCCTCTCGAAGTTGAACGACGGAACCGGGGTGGCAACCTGCCATTCGACCCCCAGCGACTCCCATGGGTTCGGCGCGGCCTTGACCTGCTTCACCCCGGCCCAGATGAGTATCCCGAGGAACCACGCCATGGAGGCGCCGAGGCCGAAGGCGAACAGCGAAGCGGACACGTTGAGCGGCTGCAGGTAGGCCGCGTAACTGATCGCGCGGCGAGTCATCCCCATGATGCCGACCGCGATCAGTGAGATGAACGTGCCGTTGAACGTTATGAACACGGCCCAGAACTGGTATCGCAGCTGCCTGGTGTCCATGGTGATCCCGGTCATCTTCGGCAGGTAGTAGACGATGGCGGCCATGAGCGCGAAGACCTCGCCTCCCATGATCGTGTAGTGGAAGTGCGCCTGGACGAAGTAGCTCGCATGGAGCGTGAAGTCGCTGGGCACGTCAGACAGGAAGACGCCCGTGAACCCTCCGATCAGGAAGTTGAAGAAGAAGGCGCAGATGAACAGCATCGGTGTGCCGAAACGGATGCGCGCACGCCACATCGCACCGAGCGCCACCAGGTAGATGATCCCCGTCGGTACTGAGATGAGCTCCGTCGAGAACATGTAGAAGGGGCGCAACGACGGGGCAAGGCCGCTGACGAACAGGTGGTGTTGCCACACGGTGAAGCTCAGCAGGCCCACCCCCAGCATGCCTCCGATTCCCACGCGGTACCCCCACAGCGGTCTGCGAGTGAACACGGGCAGCATCTCCATCACGAGACCGAATGCCGGGATGATGAAGATGTAGACCTCGGGGTGCCCGAAGAACCAGAAGAGGTTCTCCCAGAGGAACGGGGAGCCGCCGCCGGCGGGCACGAAGAACGTCGTCTGAAACGAGCGGTCGATCGTCTCGAACAGGATCGCCCCGACCAGTGCAGGTGCGGCCAGGAGTCCGAGGAACGAGGTGACGAGCACCGACCAGACGAAAACCGGCATCTTGGTCATGGGCATGCCCGGGGCACGCTTCGTCATGATCGTCGCGATCATGTTCAAGCCCGAGAGCCCGATCGACAGGCCGATGAGGGCGAACGCCATCAGGTACGAGTCCATGCCGAGCACGTTCTGGTCCGCGAGCGGCGCGTAACCGGTCCATCCGGTGGTGAACCCGCCGAGGAATGTCGTGGAGAGGAGGATGAGCCCGGCGGGGGGCAGGAGCCAGAACGTGAGGGCTTCGAGGCGCGGGAACGCCATGTTGCGGGTGCCGATCATGATCGGCACGAAGTAGTTCCCGAACGGCCCGATGATCGCGGCCGACGCCATGAAGATCATCAGCGTGCTGTGCAGGCCGACGAGGGTCAGGTACGACTGCGGGGTCGCAACCGACGGCACGGGCGTCAGCAGCTCGCTTCGGATGAACATCGCGCCCAGCCCACCGAGAAACAGGAACGCCAGGATGATCATCAGGTACTGCATACCGATGACCTTGTGGTCGGTGGTCATCCGGAAATAGCGCATCAGACCGCCGCCCTCGCCGTGCAGGTATGCGTTCTCCGCTTCCGTGGGCTTCGGCCGCCCGAGCAGACGCCCGATCGGGTAGTTGAGGAAGCCCATTCCCGCGAGGAACCCGACGACGCTGAGGCTGTAGCCGAGCAGGATCCCGGGATCGGATCCCAGCGAGTTGTCTTCACCAAGCGAGAAGGCGATCGCAACGCTGCCGATCGCCCATCCGACGATGAAGCCGATCACCGCGCCCACCACGCCCAGCAGCAGTCCCCACTCGTGGAGACGCCTCGACAGTGTGGGTCCCGGGCGTATCGGCGCGCGTGCTGGGGCTACAGCATCCACATCTGCATCCTCTTCTGTGCTTGCGAATCGAACATCTTCATCCGCCGTAGATCGGTGGTTGTGGCAAGTACGTATGGCTATACGGGAGCAGGTACTTCATGACCGGAGCGTCCAGCGCGGTCTGCTGCTGGATCCAGGCAGCGAAGTCCGACGGGCTCACCACCATGGCGGTGTTGTCCGCCATGTTGCCGTGCCAGAGTCCGCAGAGCTCCGTGCACTGGACACGGAAGGTGCCGATCTCGGTCGGGGTCGCTGTCACGACGTTGTCGTTGAGCGGGACTGCATCTGCCTTGACACCGAGCGCGTAGAAGTTGAAGGAGTGCACGACGTCGAGCGATGTGACGTTGAACTCGATCTTCTGGTTGACGGGCAGCACCAGTTGAGCGGTCTCGATGCCGCCATAGCTTGGGTAGCGGTACGTGAACCACCACTGCTGTGCGATGACCTGGACCTCGAGTGGTTGATCCGTCGACGTGGGCTGGGAGAGGGCGGCAGTCGTTGCTGGAACCCCTGCGCCGGGCTCCTCGATGGCAAGCTCGACCGTGCCATACGTCGCGAGGCAGAGCACCAGAACCACTGAGGTCACGATCCACGTCGCTTGGATGCGCGCGTTGCCGCGCAGCTCCTCAGCGGAAACCTCACGCTGCGATGGGGCCGTCCGATTCACCACGAGGAAGAAGAGGATGGTCATCAGCACCCCGGCGAAGATCGGCCATCCGGCCATGGCCAGCACCCTGATCACCGTGCTCTCGTCAGATGCAAGGTTGGAAGCCTGCCCGGGTGGGATCGGCCCGAGTGCCAGGCCGATGTCGCCCGCGACAGCGAGCACGAGCCAGATCGCGACGAAGATCCGGATGGCGGTGGCTCTGTTCTTCATCGTTCAGCCCACCTGCAACTCGCCGGCCATGTAGCCGAGCGTCTGCATCGGCCCGCCGTTGCCGTACAGCGTCCCCGCGGCGCACGGCACGAAGCACTGCCACCGGTAGACCCCGGCTGTGTCAGGGACGATGAAATCGAACTGCACGACGTGCTGGGCGCCGGCGGGAGCGTTGTCCGCAACGCCTTCGAGCGGGACACTGACACCGAGGTCCGGGATGGTGAAGGTGTGCCCCGGGAGGCTCGGGTCGAGCGCCTTCATCACCTTGCCGTCGACGGTCATCTCGTTGTTGATCGTCCCGCGCACGAGGGAGAAGTACTCATTCCGGAGTCCGGATGAGCCGTCCTGCTGGTTTATGGTCATGTGCACCACCGCCCCCTTCGGTACGCTCAGATACGTGGTCGGCAAGTAACCGACCCAGTTCGGGTGCTCGCCGTGCCCCTCGCCGGCATCGCCGACCGCGGCAACCGTTGTGAGCGTGATGTCCACGACCTGCCGCCCCTGGACACTGGAGGATGTCGTGCTCGCGACGATCGTCGGGGGTGTGGGGTTGAGGAACCGCGTCACGAAGAACCCGATGATCACGCCGGTTACGGCGAGGCCCGCCACGACGAGCCAGGATCTCAATCGCATGCTTGCCTCACCCCTTTTATGAATGAGCAACTGTCTTGACGGCGAAGACGACGGTCAGGGCGCGCCCGATTCCGGCCGCGAAGCCACCCAGCGCGACCACGGCCGCCAGCGCGCTCCGTCCCACCCGCGACAGGGTGGGTGCCTTAAACCCGGGCATCCAGTTCTCCGCTCAACAGGTATGCCGGCTCTGAAGCCGACATGATCGCTGTCTCAATACGGAACGTCAAGACCTCCCCACAGTCACCCCGGCTCGTTCACGTCCGCCTCGCGTTCGCATCCAGGCGGGAGCGGCTCAGGCGGGCCGGTCTCTCGCATGATCGATGCCACCCGAGCCCTTCGCCAGCGACGCGATGTCGTACCGGTCGCGAGCACTCGTGCGCCTGAGGAGGAGGTCCGCCACGAGGCCCGTCCAGCCGGTCTGATGCGACGCTCCGAGCCCCCGGCCGGTCTCGGCATGGAAGTACTCGTGAAACGGGATGAGCCCGGCAAGGTCCGGCCGGGTGTACAGGTCGGTGCCGGCGACGGCCGGGCGGGTGCCGGTGGAATCCTCGAGGAAGATGCCGGTCAGCCGGGCGGCGATCGCATCGGCGACGGCCCCGAGGTGCTCCTGCCGGCCGGATCCGCGTGGATACTCGACCGTCCATCCGTCGCCGAGAAACCGGTGGTAGCCGTGGAGTGCCTCGACGATGAGGTGGTTGACGGGGAACCACACGGGCCCGCGCCAGTTCGAGTTGCCGCCGAACAGCCGTGTCGTCGCCTCAGCGGGTTCGTAATCGAGCCGGGCGACGGTGCCACCGATGTCGATGTCGAGTGGGTGCTCGGCATGAAATCGCGAGAGCGCGCGCAGCCCATGCGGGCTGAGGAACTCCTGCTCGTCGAGGACGTACCCGAGGATGCGCCGCAACCGGTCGGGGTCGACGATGGCGAGGAGGCGGTTCTCGCGCGCGTCCGGTTCCACCGCGAGCGCGACGGCGGCCGCATATTGAGGGGTGATCTCGACGAAGCGGCGCAGCCGCTCGGCGAACTCCGGAAGCACGAGCAGCGTGTCGTGACCGAGCGTCGTCGCCGCGCAGAGCGGGATCAGGCCGACGATCGACCGCGCCTGGATCGCGACCCTCGATCCGTCCGGGAGATGCAGGCTGTCGTAGTAGAAGCCCGCTTCCTCATCCCACAATCCCTGGTCGTTCATCGCGGTCGCGATCGAGGCGAAGTGCTCGAAGAACTTGGTCGCGACGTCCTCGTAGGTGCTGTCGTAGGCGGCGAGGATGAGCGCGATCTCGAGGAGGTTCAGCGAGTACATCGCCATCCACGCGGTGCCGTCCGACTGCTCGAGATGCCCACCGGCCGGGAGCATCTCGGACCTGTTGAACGGTCCGATGTTGTCGAGCCCGAGGAACCCACCTTCGAAGATGTTGTTGCCCTCCGTGTCCTCTCGGTTGACCCACCAGGTGAAGTTGATGAGCAGCTTGTGGAACACGCGCGCGAGGAACCGATGGTCGCTCGCGCCGTCGATCTCGAACACGCGAAGCGCCGCCCAGGCGTGCACCGGAGGGTTGACGTCGTCGAAGGACCACTCGTACGCCGGCAGCTGGCCGTTGGGATGCATGTACCACTCGCGGCACAGCAGGATGAGTTGCTGCTTCGCGAACTCGGGATCGACATGCGCGAGGGCGACGCACTGAAACCCGAGATCCCACGACGCGAACCACGGGTACTCCCACTTGTCGGGCATCGAGATCACGTCAGCGGCGTCGACGTGGCGCCACCCGGCGTTGCGGCCGTCGAGACGCTGGGCCGGAGGTGGCAAGCTCGCGGGGTCACCGTCGAGCCAGCGCGCAACGTTGTAGTGATAGAACTGCTTCGACCAGAGCATCCCCGCGAGTGCCTGGCGCGCGACGAGCCGCTCGTCAGGGGTGAGCGTGGCCGGCAGCACGCTCGCATAGAACGCATCGGCCTCCACCTGTCGCCGGTGCAGCACTTCGGCGGGACGCTGGCCGCCCGTGCCGTCACCCCGGCCGAGGCGGAGCCTGATGGTGCCGGTGCTGCCGGGAGCCACGGTCACGGTGTAGTGCAGCGCCGCCTTCGTCCCCGCCTGCGCGGGGTTGACCGTCGCCGCGCCGCCGACCACGTGGTCGTTGATGCCGTCCTTGGGAAAAGCGCTTCGACCGGGTGATCCCCACAGGCGCTTCGCATTCGTCTCGTTGTCACAGAACAGCGGTGTGTGCGTCCCGTCGCCGGTGAGTGACCACCGCCCGAGTTCCGCGTGCTCCGCGACGATGCGGTCACCACTCCATGCGAGGGACGGGACGCTGCTGTCACGACCCCACGCCCAAGTGTTGCGAAACCATACCGTCGGGAGCACGTGGAGATCGGCGGTGGCTGTCCCGGCGTTGCGCGCGCGCAGCTCGCACACGACCTCGTCAGGTGACACCTTCGCGTAGTCGACGGTGATGTCCCAGAACCCGCCTTCGAGGACTCCCGTGTCGGCGAGCTCGTACTCGGGGTCGAGCGTCGTGCGGCGTGCGTTCTCCTGGACGAGATCCAGGTACGGAAAGGGACCCTGGGGGTAGAGGTACCGCCATCGCATCCACGAATGCGTCGGGGTCGAGTCGACGTACCACCAGTACTCCTTGGCGTCCTCACCGTGGTTGCCCTGCGGACCGGTCAGCCCGAAGACACGCTCCTTGAGGATTGGATCGACACCGTTCCAGAAGGCGAACGCCATGCAGAGCAGCTGGTGGTCGTCACAGATGCCCGCGAGCCCGTCCTCGCTCCAGCGGAACGCTCGGGACCGTGCATGGTCGTGCGGCAGGTAGTTCCACGCATCCCCGTTCTCGCTGTAATCCTCGCGGACGGTCCCCCACGCACGCTCGCTGAGGTACGGCCCCCAGCGCCGCCAGGCCTTGGGATCGTCGCGGAGCCGCCGGCGCTCGGGATCCTCGTCGCTCACGTCCGGTGGGCGACGATACCACCCGAACGTGACGATCGACCCGGGATCAGCCCACCGTGATCGTCGCGGTATCCGTGCTCGTGTTGACCGTCACCGATCCGTTCTGGAAGGAGCGCGTGTACACGGTGCCACTCAGAACGAACGCCCCGGCCGGCGCGCCGAGCGCGTCGAGCTCGTTGGGGAAGTAGATCGTCGAGCGATCGGACGCCGACGATGGGGCGCTGTACAGGTAGTAGTCGTTCACGCCGTCGTCCACCAGGAGGTAGGCGGCAAGCGCATACGTGTTCCACGCCGACTGCTGAGCCGCCGTCGCGGAGGTCCAGACCTTGGTCCATCCGTAGAAGGCCTTGCCCTGCGCGTTGAGCGTCTGCACCATCGCGAGGTTGGCAGCAACCGTGCTCGCACTCGGAAACTGCGACGGCGAGGAGTTGGCTACTCGAAGCCACGAGTCGGTCTGCACGCCGTCCACGGTCGAGTCCGACAGGTAATGCGTGAAGCTGGTGAACTCCGAGCCGTTGACGAGCCCCGTCGAGAACAGGTATTTCGACCCGATGGCCGCCTTGATGACGGAGAGCGTCTGGCCGGCTGCCTGCATCCACGACATCTTGGTGAACACCTGTCCGGTGGACGGATCGATCGGCACACCCGTGGTGGTACCTGTGAATGGACCCGGCCCCATGGAGTCGACGTATCCGCCGTCGAAGCCGTACTTGTTGACGTTCGTGAGGATCCTGGACGCTTCCTCGGCCTGCCAGCCGGGATTCGCCTCGTCCATCAGGTAGTTGTTGGAGAAGGCCGGAGAGCCGCTCGCGGCCTTGACGGTGATCAGACGCCCGGACGAGTCGCGTGCGAAGTAGTCGGGGTGCTGCGCCATCAACGTGGTGTACTCGGCTGATCCTCCGGTCGTGTACGGGCCGAGGTCGTAGACGAGCACCTTCACCGTTGGATTCCAGGCGTGCAGCTGCGTGATCATGTTGCCGTACACGGGTCCGGGCGACCCGACGAGGATCGAGTGCGTCATCGCGACCTGCTGCCATGCGGCCGTCGATCGGGAGCGTGGGGCACTGTTCCAGTCCTGCGCGTAAAGCAGGATCGGAACTCGTCGTGGTCGTGGCCGCATCACCCGTTGACGTGACCTCGATCACACGGCCCGGAGATGCCGTGATGCGAATGTGCGCGGGAACAGCCGGACCGTTGTTCTGACTTTCATGCACCACGGCTGCCGTCGCGGCGTTTCGGGCCGGTGATTGCGGCCAGGCGTGAGTTGGAGTTGAAGCAGACGCTGCGATTCCGGTCAGCCCCGCGGTGACTCCGGACACGATCGCGAGTCGGGTCATCGCGTGGTACATGGCGTGGTCTTCCTTTCTTGGCAAAGCAACTGCTACGTGACACTCTGGGAAGCGCGTGTCTCGTTCCGGTTGCCAACACGTCGCATAGCGCCGATCCAGATGGTGTTCGGGTGACGACCCTGTCCCGGATCGTCGGAGCGCGGCGCCACCGCCCCGCACCATCGCCGGCCCGACGAGGTGTGCCACAGGGGCCTCGCGAGCGCTACTCTGTGCCATCACGCAAGCGACCCTTCAGGGGGGGATCGCGATTCCGCGTGGCGCACAGGCCACTCCCGGCCGCGCGTCAGTTCAAAGTCGCCGTCATCTGTCGTTGTGCGGCGTCGATCGTGCTCGTCGCGGCCGGCACGCTCGCGCAGTGGCCGCACCAGGCCCTCGCGGCAGGTGTGCTCTCCGCATCCCGCACCGCATCGGTACGAACCGGGGGTTCCGGGGGAGCGTCACCCTCGATCGGCCGGAACACCCGAGCGCGCAGCGCGGCCACCGGACCTGGGTACATCACGATCCTGTTCGGCCGGACGATGTACAGCATCGCCGACGCGAGTTGCAACGTCCTCCCCGGATCGGTGCCGCTCGACCAGGTCGCCCAGGATCTGTCGAAGTCGCGGCCTGAAAGCGACCGGCGTCGTCGTCGTCGATCGAACCCAGCCGTCAAGCCGGCAATGCTACGGCGGCAGCCTCTACGCGTCGTGGTCGGATCTCGATTCCCTGCACACCACCTACGGCTGGAGCTTCGGCAGTGACGGGATGACCCACAACGACATCACGACGATGACGACGACCCAGCAGTACCAGGAGAGCTGCGACTCCGCTGGGGTACCTCGCCGAGCAAGGGTTCACCAGCGCAAATGCGTTCTACGCATACGGGGACAACAAGCGGACGACCACGATTCAGACCAACATCGTCAGCAAGTGCTTCGACTATGGGCGCACCTACAACGGCGGGGTGAATTCGCGGTCCACCCTCTCGTCACCGTGGTTCCAGGTCACCAACTCGCTCCTGGGTGGCGCCTGCAGCGATTCGACCCAGTCGTGCTACCACCTCAATGTCAACGGCAAGCGCTATGCCTCGCCGGTGGCGATCTCCAACCTCCTCCAGGTGACCGAGGATCAATGGGTGGTGGTGCAGTTCTATCGCATGGTGTCCGGCGCGAGCCTGAACACCACCCCGTCGTGGGATTGCACGAGCCCGAACTGGCAGGATCACTGGACGAGCCAGACGGAGATGTACTGCATCAACGATTTCGACCAGGCGATCAGCACCATTCCGCCGGGCGCCGTCGTCGCCGACCCGGCGACGGTCGCCGCGGCCTGGGGCCGGCAGGTGTCGGACGTCGCAGGTGAGGTCACCGTCCAGGGGACCGGCAAGCCGGTCGCCGGCGCCACCGTCTCGTGGAGCGGTGGCACCACGACCACAGATCCGAGCGGGTACTACACGCTGGGCAGCGTGGCCCCGGGGGAAGCGACGGTCTCCGTGACCGCACCGGGCAATCCGCCGGCAAGTGCCGGCGTTGACGTGATCGCCGGTATCACCACGGTGCAGAACTTCAGCCTGGGAACCGCGACAACCGGAACGATTGCGGGCATCGTCAGCGATGCCGGTGACGGCGATCCCCTTTCCGGCGCCTCGGTCACCTGCACGTGCTCGGGTGCCACGGTCACGACGGGTTCCGACGGGAGCTATGCGTTCCTGAACGTCACCCCGGCGGACGGCTATTCCATGGACTTCTCCGACGCTGACTACACACCGGAGACGGTGAACGGCGTCGACGTCAGCCCCGGCCAGACGACAACCGAAAATGCCCAGCTCTCTGGGCTCCCGGGAGTGATCGAGGGTGACGCGTCGGATGCCGAGACCGACATGGGGATCCCCGGTGCAACCGTCACCTGCACCTGCTCGGGGACCGATGCGGTGACTGACGGATCAGGGGCCTACTCGTTCACGAACGTGGCCCCCGGGAGATACGCGATGTCGTTCGCCGCTGACGGCTATGGGACCGACGCTGTCAGCGGCGTCGTCGTCGCGCCTGATGGAACGACGACCGAGGATGTCACGCTCGCTCCCGGCGGCACGATCACCGGCGACGTGACCGACGGCACCGCCACCGGTAATCCTGCGGTCCCGGGAGCGGTGGTGACGTGCACCTGCGCAGGCGGCAGCGCGACCACCGACGTGAACGGGAACTACACGTTCGCGGACGTCGCCGCCGGGAACTACAACCTCACGGTCTCCGCGGCCGGTTTCGTCAGCCAGACCGTCACGGGGGTGAGCGTGTCTCCGGGCTCGACCACGACACAGAACGTCCTGCTGGCGGAGGATGGCACGATCTCCGGCACCGTCACCGATGCCACCACCAGCGCACCGATTGCCGGGGCCCAGGTCACGTGCACATGCAGCACCGGATCGACCACGACCGGTGGCACGGGGACGTACACGCTGACCGGGGTGGTGCCCGGGACCTATGCGATGTCGGTGAGCATGACGGGCTACGTAACGGCTTCGAACAACGATGTCGCCGTCCAATCCGGAGCGACCACGGTGGAGGACTTCGCCCTGAGCTCAGCCGGCCATACGCTGGTGTTCAGCGACGGATTCGAGAGTGGCAATCTCTCAGCATGGACATCGTCCAAGGGGCTCGCGATCGAACGCACGCTCGTTCACTCAGGGGCCTTCGCGGCCGTCGCGAACACGGCCAACGGAGCCACGGACGCGCGCAAGAATCTTCCATCGACGTATGCGACCGGCTACGGGCGCGTCTGGTTCGACATCGTCAGCCAGTCGAGCAACGTCGACGTGATCAGGTTCGACAACTCCTCGAGCTCGCCGATCGCCTACCTCTACGTGACACCCGCACGGTTGCTCGCCATGACCGCGGGCAGCACCACGATCACCTCCACGACCACCGTCAGTCCGGGGACCTTCCATGAGCTCGAGCTCTCCGTGACCGTGCACGGTTCGTCGAGCACAACCGAGGTCTGGCTCGACGGGGCGGTGGTCACATCGCTCTCGAGGACGCTGACGCTCTCCTCGCCGCTCATCGCCCAGCTGCAGATCGGCCAGGTGATGACCGGAGGCACGTACGACGTCGCGTTCGACGACGCTGCCTTCGATACCCAGTACATCCCATAATCCGCGTCGCACCAGATGAACGCCGAGGACATCGTCGCGCTGTCGCGCCGGTACACCCTGTACGACTGGCAGGCGCAGGCGAACGCCAATCCCATCGCGGTCGATCGCGCAGAGGGCGTGTACTTCTACTCGCCCGACGGGACGCGCTACCTCGACTTCAACAGCCAGTTGATGGGCGTGAACATCGGTCACGGGGACAAGCGCGTCATCGCGGCGATCGCGCGTCAGGCCGAGCAGCTCGCGTACATCAGCCCGTTCATGGCGCACGAGCCTCGGGCGCTGCTCGGGCAGCGTCTGGCCCGTATCCTCCCCGGGGACATCGAGAAGGTGTTCTTCACGCTCGGCGGCGCCGAGGCCAACGAGAACGCCATCCGCATGGCCCGGGCGGTGACCGGCCGTCAGAAGATCCTCGCGCGGTACCGCTCGTATCACGGGTCCACGAGCGGAGCGATCACCTTGACGGGCGATCCGCGGCGGTGGCCCAACGAGCCGGGAATCCCGGGCGTGGTGCACGTGCTCGATCCCCACCACGGGCCGGGCCGTGACCCGGACTCGGCCGAGGATTCACTCGCGTACCTCGAGGAGACCATCCAGCTCGAGGGGCCGGCAACCATCGCAGCCTTCATCCTCGAGCCGGTGACCGGAACCAACGGCATCCTCATCCCACCCGACGGGTATCTGCAGGGCGTGCGCGAACTGTGCGACCGCCACGGCATCGTCATGATCGCGGACGAGATCATGTCGGGATTCGGACGAACCGGGGAATGGTTCGCCGTCGACCACTGGGGCGTGGTGCCGGACATCATCACCATGGCCAAGGGCCTCACGTCGAGCTACGTCCCGCTTGGCGCGGTCGGGATGCGGCCGCACATCGCCGAACACTTCGAGCACCAGGTGTTCTACGGCGGGCTCACCTACAACAGCCATCCGCTCGCGTGCGCAGCCGCGCTCGCGACACTCCAGGTGTACGAGGAGGACGGGCTGGTCGCTCACGCCGCGCAGATGGGCGAGCTGATGGGCGCGCATCACCAGGAGCTGATGCGCAACCATCCTTCCGTCGGCGCGGTGCGCAACATCGGTCTGTTCGGCATCATGGAGCTCGTGCGGGACCGTCGCACGATGGAAACCATGGCGCCGTTCAACGGCAGCAGTGACGAGATGCGCGCATTCGACCGATACCTCCTGGATCACGGCGTGTACACCATGGTCCGCTGGTGGAACGTGATGACCAACCCGCCGCTCTGCATCACGGAAGAACAGCTCGCCGCCGGATTCGCCGTCATCGACGAGGCGCTGGCGATCACCGATCGAGCCGTCAAGACGTAGAGTCTCCGGCGCCGTGGTCGAATCGGAGGTCCTGGTCGGAGTCGTCGAAGGCGAGGCGCCCGTCAGCGGGCTGCTCCGCTCGCACACGGGCGTCCGCTTCGCGTTCATCGACCCCTCGGATCCCCCGGACGCGGAGGCCGCACGTGCGGACGCGCTCTTCGTGTGGAACGTGGGTGGCGGGTTTCTCCGCGAGCACTGGTCCCGCTTCGAGCGGCTGCGCTGGGTGCACACCGCAACCGCGGGCGTCGAGCATCTGCTGTTCCCCGAGTTGGTGGCGAGTGAGGTGGTGGTCACCAACTCACGCTTCCTCTTCGACCAGGCGCTCGCCGAGTACACCATCGGACTGATGCTCTGTCTGAGCAAGGGGTTCGGCACCACGGTCATCCATCAGACGCAGCACCGGTGGGAACAGCGCGAGACCGAGACGCTTGCTGGCAAGGTCGCCGTCATGGTGGGGGTGGGTCCGATCGCGCGGCGAACCGCGCGGATGGCGAGCGCACTCGGCATGACGGTGCGCGGCGTCGGACGCACCGCCCGAACCGGGGACCCCGACTTCGGCGACGTCGCCGCGTCAACCGATCTCGTCGACGCGCTCGCCAGTGCCGACTATGTCGTGCTGGTGCTGCCGGGCACGCCGTCCACCGCGGGCCTTGTCGACGCCGCGACGATCCGCTCGCTCAAACCCACCGCGCGGCTGATCAATGTCGGACGAGCCGCGACGCTCGATCAGACGGCCCTCGCCGAGGCGCTGCGCACCGGGCGCCTCGCCGGCGCAGCGCTCGATGTCGTCAGCCCCGAACCACTTCCCGCCGGCGATCCGCTCTGGGATGTGCCCAACCTCATCATCTCGCCGCACATGTCGGGAGATCACGCGGGCTGGCGTGAGGAGGCTGTTGCCATCTTCGAGCGCAACCTCGAGCGATGGGTGCTCGGCGAGCCGCTCCTCAACGTCATCGACAAACGCCTCGGCTACGCGCCTCGGGATCACCCATAGGCTGCGGCGTGACGTGCCGCCGCGGCTGACCGCCCGAGCCCCGGCGTATCGTGACGCCGAGACGGCGCCGAGCCCTCGGGGCGCAGACGATCACGGGAGCAGAGACAACCTGATGCCGCACAGCGATCATCGCCACCAGTCCATCTCCATCGACAACATCGCGCCGCTCGCGCTCATGCACGGGGTCCATGCGCGACCGGCGCACGGCGAGCACATCACCCTCGCCGTCGTCGAGATCGATCCCGGGGTGGGGATGCCGGAGCACCATCACCCGAGCGAGCAGGTCGGAATCGTGATCCGCGGGGAGTTCACGTTCACGATCGGCGGTGAGACCGCGCTCCGCCGGCCCGGCGACATGTGGGTCATTCCCGCAGGAGTGCCCCACACGGTCGACGCTGCGGGATCAGACGGTTGCACCGTCCTCGAGTCGTTCTCCCCGCCGCGCGCGGATTGGGCGGACATCGCGCGTGAGCATCCGTCGCGGGGGCGCTGGCCGGCCTGAGCTCCGGTTCACGACACCTCGCCGGTCACGGAGTGGCGGGTGAATCGAGCCGTCGCCAGGTGGAGCCCGTCAGCGACCACACCTGCAGCGGCATCGCATTGGAAGCAGGCGCTGATGCCGGCGCACCGATCAGCAGCAGACGTGCGTGGTCGACATCGGTGACCTCGATGCCTCCCTGCACCGGCATCCCCTTGATGTGCAGCACAACCCAGCCATGTCCGTCCCATTCGGTCAGCTCAGGTTCGGCGGGTGCCGGCGCGAGACACGCGCACAACACAAGCCTGCCCGACGCCGGGTCCAGAGCAATGGTGGAGCCGTCGATCGGCGCGTTGGTCTTCGCGCTCACGAGCTCCCACCGGTCGCCGATCCAGCGCCACGTCGTATCCACCGTTCCGGGCGAGGGTGGCCCCTGACAGCACCCCACCGCCATGAGCGATTTCGTAACCGGGTCGAACTCCATCGGGCTGAGGAGGGCGGCGGCGGGAAGATCGGCGCCCGCAGCATGACGCCAATGCGTCCCCGCCCAGACCCAGGTGCCGCCCGGAACGGAGATGACGCCCGAGTCCGTCACCAGCAACATCTCGCTCAGCGCCGGGTCCCAGGCCATGGTCGAGCCCTCCCCCGGCTGCGGGCCTGCGGCGCCGCTCTCGAGGGTCAGCCAGGCGGAGCCATTCCAGCCCCACGTGTCGGCCACCGGAACGCCCGCCTCGTCGCGGCCCCCGAACAGCATCACCATTCGCGTCTGCGGGTCGTAGGCGGCTGAGGCACCGAAACGCCCCGGTGGGCTTGTCGCCGGGTGGGCGAGGGTCCATGTGGCTCCATTCCAGAGCCAGGTGTTGCCGTAATCACCGACGCCGCCGAAGACGACCACCTGGTTCGTGGCGACGTCCTCCGTCGCGGTGAATCCGTCGCCGGAGTGAGGCTCGGTGGTGGCGGGACCTGCCGTGACCTGGACCGGCTGGAGCAGGGACGTCGGTGCGGGACGGTTTCGAACCGGCTGGCGCCCGAGCGAGATCCCGATCACACCTGCGATCGCAATGACGCCGATGAGGGCAAGGGCCGGCGTCGCGCCCCAGCGGCGCCTCCCTTCCTCCGTGTCTGGTGGCACGGCGCCAGATTAAAGGAAGGGCAGGGCGATCGTCGTTGAAGGTGCTCCGGCTCAGGAGCGGTGGGCGTGGCAGTGCCCCGCCGTCTAGCTATCCCGCCCGCTCTCCCCCTCGACGTTCTGTTCACGCGTGAGGAAGAGCGCCACGGAGAGGATCAGGACAACGCCCGCGCTGGTCCCGAGTTCCACCAACGATTGCGGGTATGGTGCGCCACCGGCGTTCGCTCCTCCTGAGGAGAGGGTGAGCTTGGTGGACACGGCAAGAATGTCCCGAACCGCGGCGATGATGCCGATGACGAGGAAGGGCCGAAACGGGAAGCTCCAGCCTTCGAGGTGGGTCAGCACCGTGCGCAGGATATCGACGAGGATGATGACCACGAGCACGCCGTCGACCGCGCTCACCAACGTCTGCGGGTACCCGCCCAGCGAAGTGATGAAGTCGACGAAGCTGCGCACCAACACGACCGCCGCCAGGATGAGCAGGACGACGGCGACGCCGTACTGGAGGAGGTCGATGAGCACCCGGAGGGGGGTGCCGCGGCGGATCTCAGACCACGCCCACGGCCGCCCGCTTCCCGTGCCCCTGCCGTCCGGCGAGGTGCCACCGAGGCGTGCGCTCGAACTCATCAGGCATCGGTTTCAGTGGAGTGTAGATCCATGGCCCGCGCTATGACGCAGCGTTACGAAGAACGGAGGTGAAGGGCCCCCGGCGACCGGTGCGAGGCGGGGTGAACACGGGCAGCTTCGAGATCGGGCGTGCATGGTGGGGGCTGCAACGGCCGATCACCATGTCACGACGGTGTGACGCCGCAACGTCCGATTTCGGAACGACCCGGCTGTCTATGACGGTGTTGGGCGCAGGTCACGCGCGGTCGCTCACGAGTGACAGTTCTTTCGAACAGTGCGGGATTCGGCGATCAGACATGCCATGTGGACGCGATGCTCGGGACATCAGATGGACACGCCACATCAAGGGGCACGACCCACGACGGCGCCTTCGCACGGCGCCTGGAGCCTGAAGGGAAACCGACGCCGCGGGGGCGAGCGGGTCGCCCGCCCGCTCACCGCCGCGTTCGCGGCCGGCGCGATCGCGCTGTTCTCAGGCACTGTCGCCGGGCACGCCCTCTCGCTGTCGACGACAACGCTGGGGTCGGGCCTGAACCCCTCGACCTACGGCCAGTCGGTCACGTTCACCGCGACGATCGCCCCGGTCTCGCCTGCCCCAACCGGCACCGTCACCTTCCAGGACGGCGGCGCCAACATCGCAGGCTGTGTCAACCGAACCGTCGCGGCGCGGGTCGCGACCTGCACGGTCAGCACGCTCACCGCAACGACCCACACCATCACCGCGGTCTACGGCGGCAACGGCACGTATGCCGGGAGCACGTCCGCCGCGGTCATGCAGGTGGTGAACGCCGGAGGCACCACGACCGGGCTTGCGGCATCGGCCAACCCGTCAGTGAGCGGGCAGACCGTGACGTACACCGCGACGGTGACCGCGACCGCACCGGCATCCGGCACCCGGACCGGGACGGTGAATTTCGAGGATGGCGGCGTCACGATCACCGGCTGCGGTGCGAAAGCCGTAGCGGCGGCGGGCACCGCCACCTGCGCCATCGCGTACGCCGCACCCGGATCGCACTCCATCACCGCGATCTACAGCGGTGACGGCAACTTCACCGGTTCAACCTCCGCAACCCTCGCGCAGACGGTGAACCAGGGCATGACCTCGAACGCGCTCGTCTCGTCGGTCAACCCCTCAAGCACCGGCGCCAACGTGACCTTCACCGCGACCGTCTCGGCGATCGCGCCCGCATCGGGAACGCGCACCGGCACCGTGAACTTCACGGCAGCGGGCGTGACGATCGCCGGCTGCGGTGCGCAGGCCGTCGCGGCCTCGGGCAAGGCGACCTGTGTGACCAACACGCTGCCCGTCGGAACCACCGCCATCACCGCGGTCTACAGCGGTGACATCAACTTCAGCGCCTCGACGTCGTCGACGCTGACGCAGGTGGTCAACCAGGGCGCCACCACGACGACGATCGTGTCGTCGCTCAACCCGTCGAGCACCGGCGTCAACGTCACCTTCACCGCGACGGTGAAGGCGACCGCACCCGCGGCGGGCACGCGGACCGGCACCGTCGACTTCCAGGACGGCGGCGTCGACATCGCCGGGTGCGGCGCCCAGACGGTGTCGGCCGCCGGCACCGCGACCTGCACCACCGGTGCGCTCGCCGCCGGCGTGCAGTCGATCACCGCCACATACAGCGGTGACGTCAACTTCGTCACCAGCACCTCGGCGCCGCTTGCGCAGAACGTCCTGAGCAGCACCTCGACCGCGGTGACGTCCACCGCGAATCCTTCGGTGTCCGGGCAGAGTGTTCAGTACACGGCGACGGTGACCGGGGGGCCGGTGGTGACCGGCACCGTCACGTTCCGTGATGGCGGATCGAACATCGCCGGATGCGTTGCGATGCCGGTGAGCGCCGGGACGGCGTCGTGCTCGGCGTCGCCGGCTGTCGGTTCGCACGCGATCACCGCCGTCTACAGCGGCGATGCCACCAACGCCGCGAGCACCTCGCCGGCGTTGACGCAGGTCGTCGGCGCCGACGGAACCACGACCGTCATGACGGTCACCGTGAACCCGTCCGTCTACGGCCAGTCCGTGACGTTCACCGCGACGGTGAGCGCCAACGCCCCGGGAGCCGGGACACCCACCGGCAAGGTGGCGTTCAAGAGTGGCGGCACCAACATCGGCGGCTGCGGCAGCGTCACGATCACCGCCGGCGTCGCGACGTGCACCACGGCAACGCTCGGCGTCGGATCCCACGCCATCGTCGGCGCCTACGGCGGCAGCACGAACTTCCAGGTCAGCACGTCGTCCGTCCTCACACAGACCGTCAACCAGGGTGCAACCGCGACGGTGGTGGTCTCGTCCGTGAACCCGTCCGTCAGCGGCCAGACCGTGGCATACACGGCCACCGTCACCGTGGTCGCTCCCGCGGTGGGCTCCCTCAGCGGCACGGTGGCATTCCAGGACGGGGGCGTCACCATCGCCGGCTGCGGCTCGACGTCGCTCGTTGCCGGGACCGCGAGCTGCAGCGTCGCCTACGCGGGCGCGGGTGCCCACACGATCACCGCCGTGTACAGCGGTAACGCGAACTTCGCCGGCTCCACGTCGCCGAGCATCGGCCAGAACGTGAATCCCGCGTCGACGTCGACCGCCGCCGTGACGGACGTGAACCCCTCGGTCACCGGTCAGTTCGTGACGATCACCGCGACGACGACCGTGATGGCGCCAGGTGCCGGCACGCCGACCGGCACGGTCGACTTCCAGGACGGTGGTCTCGACATCACCGGGTGCGCGGCGCAGCCGGTGTCAGGGCTGGGTGGCGCAACGTGCGTCACGACGTTCGCATCCGCCGGGACTCACTCGATCACCGCGATCTACAGCGGCGACGCGAACTTCACGGGGTCGACGTCGCCGAGTGTCTCGCAGACGGTGAACCAGGCATCGACCGCGGTGCTCGTGGACTCGTCGGCCAATCCGTCCGTCGCCGGGCAGTCCGTGACCTACACGGCGGTGGTCAGCGTGACGGCGCCGGGCTCGGGAACGCCGACCGGCACCGTCTCGTTCGCAGACGGCGCGGTTGCCATCAGCGGTTGCGTCGCGCAGCCGTTGCTCGGCGGGGTCGCGTCATGCACCGTCGCCTACCCGACGGTGGGGGCGCACCCGATCACCGCCACATACGGTGGTGACGCCGACTTCACCGGCTCCGTTTCGCCGAGCATCCTTCAGACCGTCGATCAGGCGTCGACCACCTCGGCCGCCGGCGCTTCGGTGAACCCGTCGGTGACCGGCCAGGCCGTCACGATCACGGCAACAGTGACCGTGGATGCGCCCGGCGCGGGGACGCCGACCGGCACGTTCGAATTTGACAACGGCGGCTCCGCGATCGCGGGTTGCGACGCGCAGCCGGTGTCGGGATCCGGCACCGCGACCTGCGCTGACGTCGTTCCCGGACGCCGGCACGTATCCCATCACGATCATCTACAGCGGTGACGCCAACTTCAGCACATCAACATCGTCCGTTCTCATGCAAACGGTCGATCAGGGGGCGACGGCAGCGGTGATCGCATCGTCGGTGAATCCGTCAGTGCCCGGCGAGGGCCTGACGTACACCGCGACGGTCACCGCCGTCGCTCCCGCCAGCGGAACGCCCACCGGCACAGTGACGTTCCTGGACGGCGCAACGGTCGTGAGCGGGTGCGCCGCGCAGCCGATCGCCGGAGGCGTCGCCTCGTGCAGCCTGACGTTCCCTGACGCAGGGACGTACGCGATGAGCGCGGTGTACAGCGGCGACGCCGACTTCGACGGCTCGACCTCCCCCACGCTGACGCAGACCGTCGCGCAGGGCTCCACCACGACCACGATGACGTCGCCGTCGAACGGCACGATCGTGGAGGGATACGCTGTGACATTCACCGCCACCATCGCACCGGTGTCGCCGGCAAGCGGGGTGCCGACCGGCACCGTTGAGTTCATGGACGGCGCGGCGCCGATCAGCGGGTGCACCGCGCAGGCGCTCGTCGCGGGCGTCGCGCAGTGCAGCGTGACCTACGCCGACGCGGGAGTCCACGCCATGAGCGCCGTGTACAGCGGCGACCACGACTTTGCGGGCTCGACGGCGCCGAGTGTCACCATGACCGTGAGCGCTGACCCGTCGGTGCCGGACACCGGCGCGCAGGCTAGCACCCTCGGTGTGGGGCGGGATCGCGGTGCTCGCCGGGTTCCTGCTGCTGTGTCTTGGGGTGCTCGGTCTCCGACGGAGCCGGTCAGCGGCGTAGCGCCTCGCGGCGATCGACCACTCGCTGCAGCTTCCCGGACGATCGTTCGAGCGTTCCGGGATCGACCACCTCGACAACCGCGCTGATGCCCACGCGGCCCTTCACCGCGTGCGCCAGTTCGCGGGACGCCTGCTCGCGTCGCTCCGCGGCGCAATCGGGCCGGGCCTCCACACGCACCGTCAGTGAGTCGAGACGGCCTTCACGCTCGAGGACGAGCTGGAAATGCGGTGCGAGCCCCTCCGTGCGCACCACGATCTCCTCGAGCTGAGTCGGAAAGACGTTCACCCCGCGGAGGATGATCATGTCGTCGGTGCGGCCCATCACCTTCGCCATGCGGCGGAAGGCCGGGTCGAGCGGTCCCGGGGAGCAGCCGCGTCAGGTCGCGCGTGCGGTAGCGGATGATCGGCAGCGCCTGCTTGGTCAACGACGTGAAGACGAGTTCGCCGATCTCCCCGTCAGGAAGCACCTCGCCGGTCTTGGGGTCGATCACCTCGGGGTAGAAGTGGTCCTCCCAGATGTGCAGGCCGTCCTTGGTTTCAACGCACTCCTGCGACACGCCCGGCCCCATGACCTCGGAGAGGCCGTAGATGTCGACGGCGTGCATGTCGAGGCGATCCTCGATCTCGGAACGCATCGCCTCGGTCCAGGGCTCCGCGCCGAAGATGCCAACCCGCAGCGACGACGCCCTGGGATCGATTCCCTGTCGCTCGAACTCGTCGAGCAGCGCGAGCATGTACGAAGGCGTCACCATGATGATCGACGGCTGGAAGTCGCAGATCAGCTGCACCTGGCGTTCGGTCATGCCACCCGAAACGGGCACCACGGTGCAGCCGAGTCGCTCGGCTCCATAGTGCGCGCCGAGCCCGCCGGTGAACAGCCCATACCCGTACGAGACGTGGACGATGTCACCACGGCGTCCACCGGCGGCGCGGATCGACCGCGCCATGAGGTCGGACCAGGTGTCGAGGTCCTCCTGCGTGTAGCCCACCACGGTCGCGCGACCGGTCGTGCCGCTCGACGCGTGGATGCGGCGCACCTCCGTCCTCGGCACGGCGAACATCCCGAAGGGATAGTTGGCGCGGAGATCCTCCTTGGTGGTCAAGGGGAACCTCGCGAGGCCTGCGAGCGATCCGCAGTCGTCCGGTGTCACTCCCGCGGCGTAGAACGCGCGCCGGTAGTGCGGCACGTTGGTGTACGCATGGTGCAGCGACCACCGCAGGCGCTGGAGTTGCAGGTCGAGCATCTGATCCCTGGTCAGGCGCTCTCCGGGATCGAGCTCGTCCGGACGCGGCGCAACCCCGAGCCTGGTCACCCGGCTTCCCGCTCGACCGTCCTGCTCGTGCCGCGAAACTCCGCGATGATGTCGTCGCCGCGCCGGACCGTGACGTCGTACACGCCCGACCGTCCGAACCGGGTGCGCTCCTCGGCGCGCGCCTCGAGCAGCTGCCCTGCATACGACGGTGTGACGAACGTGATGTGCACGGAGGCCGCGACGGCCACGGGGCCATGGCTGTTGCACGCGCAGGCGAACGCGGTGTCGGCGACCGCGAAGACGAAGGCGCCGTGAGTGATCCCGTGGCCGTTGACCATGTCGGGGCGAACCCGCATGCTCGCCGTGGCGCTTCCCTCACCCACCTTCGTCACCACGATGCCGAGCGCCCGAGACGCCTCGTCTCCGGCGATCATTCGCGAGGTCGAATCGGTCACACCATCTCCCCGTGGCCGCTGGTCGCGACGGCGCTCATGATGCCAGGATCAGCCGGGCGCATCACGGGCGCTCGACCCACAGGAAGCTTGTGAAGTTCTCGCCGAGGTCCTGCAGGTTGTCCTCGATGACACGCAACCCATGGATCTCCGCGAGGACGCTGCTTCCCATCGTCGCGATGTTCGGCGTGAGGTCGCCCTGGGCGAGCAGCTCGGCCACCTTCGCGTGGTCGATGAGATCGCCCTCGCCACTCGTCTGACGGAGGCTCGGGTACTTGCGTCGCAGCGTCTCCTGACACTGGGCGAGGACCTGCGGATGCGTCATCACCGTGTCGACGCGGGCGATGTCGGCGGTGTTCGAGACCATCAGCGCGTGCGCGATCTTGATCGCGAACTCCTCGACGATCGCGAAGCGGTACCTGGCCATGGCTGTGACCGACTCGCCCACCATGCCACCGGCGGAGTTGTGGATCGCGAACTGACCGCGATCGACCGCGCCCTCGTGGAGCGCGCGCAGGACATGCTCGGTGGTGTGGAGATACGCAAGCTCGTACGGAACGTCCGGCGTCCGGCGCATATAGTGACGAGCCGCCTCCTCGTTGAAGCTGCCACGGCCGCCCTGGATGCCGACGACCAGCCGGTCGGTGACGATGCGGTTGGGCAGCAGCTGGTCGAAGACGCTGTCCTGAGCGTGGGAGAGGCGGACACGCATCGCGCTGGTGTACCGATTGCGGGTCTGGAGGTCGACGAAGAGCTGCTCCGTGTCGTGCGTCACCTGCGCGGTGATCTCATGGAGCATGCGCGTTCCCAACGTGTCGATCGGCGTCGGCGCGAAGCCGAAGCGTTCGAGCGTTCTACCCACGAAATGCGTGACGCCCTGGCTCTCGGCGGCGAGGCGGTCGTGCTCGTCGGCCGTCATGACGACGACGTTCAAGCCTCTGCTCGCGAAGTACTCCTTCCATCGCTCGAACGCGGCCTCGGGCATCCGGTAGCGATCGAGCACGATGGTCTGCCCGGCCAGGCCACTCACCGCGACGCTGTCGGGACCGAACATCGGATGTGTCAGCATCGCGTGGTATTTCGGCGGAAGGTGGCGATCGAAGACGGCGCGCGGATGCACCTTCACCGACAAAACGTCGATGAGCGTTCGCTCGCCACCGAGCTGCGCGAACAGCGGTGCGTGCTCCGCGAGGGTCGCCTCGAACGCGGAGATCGGCACGCAATAGAAGATTGCCTCGGCGGCGAGCGCCTCGCGCAATGACACGCTCGCGAAACCCTGCGCGACGGCCTGCGTTTGCAGCACCTCCGCGACGTCGTGGACGAGCACGGTCGTGTCATCACGCAGCATCGATGCCCAGAGCCGGCCGAACCGACCGAACCCGATCACCGCAACTGTCGACGCAGGAGACGCAGGCATTTGTCGCTACAGGGTGAACGTGGTCCGTCCGAGGGCTGCCACCGCGTCGGGGTCGCCATCGACCGTGACCTTCGCCGCCGTGCGCCGGCCGCTGAGGAAAAGGGTGAGTTCAGTGGCGGGGCCGTGCACGAGCGCCGGCGGCCCCGAGCCGAATGTCCGCCGGACACCGTCGGGCAGGACCAGCTCGAGGCTGTATCGGACCGAGCCGGCGCACGAGCCGGCGCGCGCTGTACCCCGTCAACCGCCAGGCAAGCGCCTCCAGGTCGGGGATGCCGGTGCGCGGTTCGCGGCCGTTGGCGCGGCGGACGTCCTCGTGGTGGATGAAGAACTCCAACCCGTTCATCACGTCGCGGATACGCGGCAGCCGCCACGGGATGAGCGGCGCACCGGCGCGCAGACGCGCCACCACCGCGGGCAGTCCCTTCGCCTTCTCGGCAGCCATACGGCGGTCGTTCCAGCGCCGGAAGTGCTCGCGCAGGACCAGGTGCGCGGCGATGTCAGCCGCGGTCCACCCCTCACAGAGCGTCGGAGCATCAGGGCCCACCTCGAGCAGGAGATCGCAGAGCTCGCGGCGTTCCCGGACGTCGATCGGTTCGCTCATGCCGGCTGTTGCGGCCTGACGTGCTCGGCGAAGAAGTCCAATGTGCGCTGCCACGCGTCTGCCGAAGCGGACGCGTCGAACGCGCGACCCTGGTCATTGAAGAAGGAGTGCCGCGCGCCGGGATAGACCTTGATGTCGTGCTCGACGCCGATGTGCGTCAGGTGCGTGTCGAGCTTCCGGCCCGAGCGCGCGGTGAAGTCCTTGCCCGGATAGCTCCCAACCACGGGGCACATCCGCCGAACGGCCTCCAGCGGACGTGGATTGGTGCCGTAGAACGGCGCGATCGCACGCAGGCGCGGCTCGCGCGGCGCCCACGCGATCGCGAGGCCCCCGCCCATGCAGAACCCGATCGCGCCCACCCGGTCGGCGTCGACCTGCGGCTGCGCTGTCAGATAGTCCACGGCGGCGGCGAGATCGGGGAGGGTGAACGGGTCGCGGCCGGTCATCATCGATCCGAACATCCGAGCCATGCAGATCGCGCGGCTGCGGCCTGCGAAGAGGTCGACTGCGAGCGCCGCGTATCCCTCGGTCGCGAAACGGCCGGCGATGTCGCGGATGTTGTCGTTGAGGCCGTACGCCTCGTGGATCACGACCACGCCCGGATGCGGGCCGGCAGCGTCGGGCAGCGCCAGGTAGCCGTGCAGCGAGGTCGATCGCGACGGGAAGGTGACGTCCATCCAGTCGAGGGTACCGGGGTTGCGCCACTGAGCCGTCGCCCAGCGCCGGGCCATCGACGGTATTTGGCGGGATGCGAGCCTGGGTACGCTAACTATGGGTGCGCGAAGAGACCACGCGCCGTCCAACCCGGAAGCGAGACGGAGCGCACTGGAGGACGTCGTTCGACGCGATCGTCATGGCGGCATCTGGAGCGACCAGCGATGAGTTCGGTGGGACGGGAACCGTCCCGAACCGGCTGCTCGGCGCCCTGCCCGATGCTCGTCGCGAGCACCTTGCGGCGTTGCTGCGACCGGTCGCGCTCAGTCTCAGGACCGTGGTCTTCGAGCCGGGTCAGGTCATCGACTCGGTCGACTTCCCCCGGGACTGCGTCGAATCGCTCGTGACGCCGCTTGCAGACGGCCGCACCGTCGAGGTGGCCGCCGTGGGCAATGACGGCATTGTCGGAATCCCGCTGGTACCGGGCGGCTCCCTCGCGGTCCGTGCCGTCTGCTCGGTCCCAGGCGTCGTCGATCGAATGGACGCCGTGGCGTTCCGCCACGAGATCGAAGGCGACATCCATCTTCGTGAGCTGGTCGACGACTACGAGCAAGCCATCATCAACCGGCTCTCGGCGGCCGTCGCCTGCAATCGCCTGCACTCGACGGAGGAACGGTTGGCGCGGTGGCTGCTCACCAGCCACGATCAGACCGGTGGGATGAGCTTCGTGACGACGCTGGAATTCCTCGGACAGCTGCTCGGCTGCAGCGAGACCTCGGTCAGGCGAAGCGTGCAAACGCTCCAGAAGGCGGGGCTCATCCGCCATCGCCGCGGACGCATCACCATTCTCGATCCCGCCGGTCTCCGGATGGCGGCGTGTGAGTGCTATGCGCTGATCAAGCGTGAGGCGGACGGAGTCGTCCAGAAGGCGCTGGTTCGCACACTCGTGCTCACGGAGTCGTGATCGGAGGGCCAGGCTGCGGCGGTGATCGGCGTGGGAAGGCATCGTGCCATCCTGCACGCGTGATGACGTGGCGGAGAGCCATCCTGACGGTGCTGCTGGCTGCGGGCGCCACGTACTTCGTGGTGGCGGCGGTGAAGCAGATGCGCGCCCCCGAGGGCGGCGTCCACGACTTCGGCGTCTACTACCGCGCCGCCGTCGCGATGACGCACGGCGGACGGCTGTACGGCACGCCGCCTGCATGCTGCTTCAACGTCGCCGCGATGGCCGGCTACACCTACCCGCCGGTCTTCGCCGCGCTGCTGGTGCCGCTGACATGGCTGCCGGTCGACGATGCCGGCCGCGTGTGGCTGGTCGTCTGCTACGCATCGCTCGTCGTCGTGCTGCTTGCAGGGGTGCGCGCCGCACCGCGACCGCTGAAACGCGAGACCATCGCCTGGTTGGTGCTCGTGTTCCTCGTCGCGGGATCGGTCGCGTTTGCCCTCTACGAGATGCAGGCCACGCCACTCGTCGTTGCGCTCGAGGCGATCTTCGCGCTCAGCGTCATCCGCGACAGGTTCGTGTTCATCGGCGGGCTCTGCCTGGCGCTGGCGGCTGCGTTCAAGGTGTCACCGCTGCTGATCGCGCCGGCCATCTTGCTGCTTCCTCGGCCCAGCGCGTATCGGGCACTCGGCGGACTCGTCGGTGGACTCGCGGCTGCGGGCCTGCTGAGCCTCGCACTCACCGATCAGGCCACGTACTACGTCTTTCATGTGCTGCCGAGCTTCTCGGGCGGAGTCGTCACGCTGAACAATCTCTCACTGCCGGGCGTGATCCTTCGTGCGCTCGTGGCGGGCGGCGTCCATCCTGGAGCGTCGCTCGACATCGTCTTCCTGGTACTCGAGGTCGCCGCTCTGGTTGCGACATGGGTGCTCTGCCGGGGCGTTGGCGGCGCGAGCGGCCGCGCTCTGATGATCGCCGGGTTGCTGGCGGTCATCCCGATCGTGCAGGGCGTCACATGGGATCACCATCTGATCGCGGAGATCCTGGTGCTGATCCTGGTGGTGCCGTTCACCCGCACGTGGTCGGCGGGGTGGGTGCTCGCCGTCGGCGGGACGCTTGTCGCGACTGCGAACCAGCACGTCCTCGAGAACTGGCTGGCTGCCCACGGCGTCGCGGCACCCTACAACGCGTTCACCTTCACGGTCTTCGTCGCGGCGGCGTCGTGCAATCTCATCGGGATGTGCGCACTCTGGGCCGGCGTGGCGATCACCGCACGGGACATGCGCACTCGCGACGCTGTCGATCCACCGCTTGCGGTCAGCGGATCGCGGTCCCCGGTACCCGTCTGACCGCCCCGACCGCGGGTCACCAGGTCTCGTACGGCTCGATGCGACCCTGATCCTGGTTCCAGTAATCGCGGTGGTCGATGACGAGACCCTCGTCGTCGAACCGGAGCACGGTCACGCCGGCCATGGACTGCGCTTCGCCATCCTCGATCCATGACGCCCACCACTGCACCGCGGCACTGTTCGCGTCGGCGATCGGTTCCGCGAATGTGCACCTGACCTCGGACTCGGCGTCGAAGTTCTCACGCAGATACTCGCGGACGCCCGCAATGCCCTGATTGGGTTTCCGGAACGCAACGGCCCGATACGTCGCCGACGGTGCGTAGAGGGCTGCGACGGCATCGACATCCCCTCGGGCCCAGCCCTGCTCCCATGTGTTCTTCCACCGGCGAGCGGCATCGATCACGAGCATGACCTCAATGATGGCCTATCGACAGCGGGTGGATCCAGGGTTATCGCAGCCCCCACTTCGTCGGGTCGCTGAAGACCGCGGCGGCCGCGGCGCGCTGCAACGTCGCGGCACGCGACCCGGCAAGGCCGTCGCGGTACGTCAACCCCACCGGGCTCTCGTCGAAGAGCGCTGCGTAGAACACGCATGCGGCGAGGTACGTTCCCGCCGTCGTGGGGTGCACGCCGTCGCCCTGCCACAACTCCGGGTTGGCCTGCTGCGCCACGACACGCTGCCACGCGTCTCCCACCGGCGCGATGGACACGGCCTGCTGTGCTGCGGCGCCGAGGTACCCCTCATCGACCGCCGCCTGCATGCTCGCGTACGTGGGCAGTCCCGCCTCCGGCCACCCCGAACTCGTGACCCCACGTCAGGAACAGCAGCGGTTGCGCGCCGGCCGCTCGGATCATTGAGGTGAGCTGCCCCAGCGCCGGGTACATCTCCGACTGCCGGTACGACGCAAACGCCGGGTCCTCACTCTGGTCCTGCAGGACAACCGTGTTCCAGGCCCTGGACGTGATCATCGGCGCGGTTGCCGGATCCGCCACGTGGTCCGCAAACGTCGCCCCCCCGGTGGCGAGGGTCCCGGTCTCGACACGGTGACCCCCGGCCCAGGCGAGGTCGGCAAAGGTCGTCGGGAGATCGTTCACGTACGTGTAGCTGTCCCCGATGAAGAGCACGCGCGTGCAGGTGACACCCGGAAGCGCGCACCCCGGGTTGCCGAAGAGGCCGAGCTGGAAGACGCCGAAGCCGGCGATGAGCAGCCCGGCGATCGCCACGAGCGGGATCGCGCGAGACCGGGCCGGGCGCGCGGGGGGTGATGTCATCGCCATGTGCCTCGATTCTCTGCCCGCCCTGCGAACCTCGAATGCCCGGGCGTGTCGAGATGCTGCTACGGCTCGGATCGGAGGGAGCGGCGGGCGACGGAATCTCGTGACGGATGGCCCTATTGGGCCCTCCGAGCGCGATCGCAGCATGAAGGCGTGAGACCGAACGTCGGCGAATTTGTTGTGGCCGGGCGTCCGCACTTCGTCGACCCGCACCGGAGGGAGCCGTGGATTGGCGGGGCGACCGCCGTCCACGACCCGCCTCGGGGAGAAGGAGCGCGGCATGAGCACACTCGTCGCCTATGCGAGCAAACACGGTTCCACGGCGGAGATCGCTGAACGCATCGCAGCGACGCTGCGCGGCGCCGGCCACGAGGCACGGGCGCTGCGGGCCTCAGCCGTGCGAGACATCAACGGCTGGGAGGCGGTGCTCCTCGGCAGCGCCGTGTATATGGGCCACTGGATGAAGGATGCGACGGACTTCGTCCACCGGCTGCAGCCCCAGCTCGAGCTCCGGCCGCTGTGGTTGTTCGACAGCGGCCCGGTGGGTCCCAGGGTGCTGCCCGAAGCCGCGGAGGTCGCCATATACCGCAAGCAGTTCGACGTGAAGGACCACCGCACGTTTGCCGGCGCCCTCGACAAGAAGCAGCTGTCCCTGTCCGAGCGAATGATGATCAGAGCGGTGAAGGCGCCCTACGGCGATTACCGGAAATGGGAGGACATCGACGCCTGGGCGATGGCGATCGCCACATGGCTGAAGCTCGCGACGAAGACTCCTGTGCCCTCCGCGGGTGCCGGGTCATGGCGGTAGCGGAGCGACCCGCGAGGGTCGCGCGTCACGACGCATCAGCGGCAGCACCGCGCACCGACGACTGGTCCTTCAGGGTCGACCACCTGACCAAGCGATTCGGCACGCTCGCCGCCAACGATGACGTCACGCTCCGCGTCGAACCCGGCGAGGTGTATGGCCTGCTCGGCCCCAACGGCGCGGGGAAGTCGACGCTGGTCCGTCAGACGATCGGACTGCTCAAGCCGACGTCGGGAACGATCTTCCTCGGCCGCTACGACCTCGTCGCCGATCCGGATGCCGCACGCCAGCTCTGCTCATACCTGCCGCAGGCACAGATGCCGATCGAGGCGTTTCGCGTGAGAGAAGCGATCGAGCTGGCCGGCCGCATCCGCGGCGGCCATGGAGCTGCGGTCCGGGAGCGGACCGCCGCGCTCATCGACGCGCTCGATCTCGGCGAGTGGCAGAGGACGATGGGCGCCAGTCTCTCCGGCGGGGTCAAGCGCCTCGTGGGGTTCTGCATGGCCACGGTGTGTCCGGGGCGCGTGGTGATCCTCGACGAGCCCACCAACGATGTCGATCCCCTGCGGCGTCGCATGTTGTGGGAGCAGATCCGGACGCTTGGCGCGCATGGCTGTGCCGTGCTGCTCGTCACCCACAACGTGCTCGAGGCGGAGAAGTCGGTCGACCGGCTGGCGGTGATCGCCGGCGGCAAGCTGGTCGCCGAGGGAACGCCGTCGTCGCTGAAGGAAGCTGATCGGTCGCAGCTGCGGCTCCAGGTGATGCTCGCGCCTGGAAGCGAGACGCCGCCGATGCCCGAGTGGTCGGCGTCTCCGGTCCGCGTCGGACACAACCTGGTGACCACGATCGCCGAGCGCGACGCGTCGGCAGGCATCGCCTGGGCCGCGTCGCTGATCGACGCGGGCGTCGCGGAGGAGTACGCGCTGGGCGCCACCACCCTCGAGGACGCCTACATCAGATTGACCTCGCACATGTCGACTGATGGAGACCGCGAGGATGATTGACGCGGCGGCGACCGCGTTCATCGCTCCACAGAGCACCGTCACTCGCGGGGTCGATCGCTGGACTCGCGACTACGCGTCGATGCTCCGCTGGCATCTGGTCAGCCTGCGTCTGTGGCTGATGGTGCTCACCGTGGTGCAGGTGCTGTCGGGGGTCGGCTTCGTGCTCGGTATCTCGCTGTTCTTCGCCCACATCCCCGTCACCGCTGCACTGTTCGTGTCGACCGGCGTTCCGGTCATCAACCTCCTGATGGTCGGCCTCATCCTCGGGCCCCAACTCGTCGCGGATCAGAAGTCGAGCGGCAGCTACGAGTACCTCCGCTCGATGCCGGTGAGCCGGTCTGTGAGCGCCGCCGCGTGGTACACCGTGTGCCTCATCGGCGGGATCCCGGCGATGATCGTGTCGCTCGTGGTCGCGCAGCTTCGGTACGACCTGCCGCTGCACATCTCACCGATGATCGTCCCCGCGGTGCTGGCCACCGCGCTCGCCGGCACGATGCTCGGCTACGCCCTCGCCCATGCCATCGGCAGCCCCATGGCAACGCGGCTGATCACGCAGCTGTGCGTGTTCGTGATCTTCGGGTTCGCGCCCATCCTCTTTCCGATCACGCAGATGCCGGGCTGGCTCGCCGATCTCAACTGGTGGTTCCCGTTCCGGCATATGGCGGTGATCATTCGCGCCGCGCTCACCTCGGTGCCGGACAGCACGGTGACGCAGGCATACCTCGTGCTCGGCGTGTGGGTGGTCGCCTCCGCCGCCGCCGCCGGCTGGGTGTTGGGGCGACGGCAGTGACCGCGCTCTCGACCCTCGCCGACCCATTTCGCCCGACCGAGATGCAGCACCGCAGCGAGCTGCGCTCCGGTGTGAGCTACTGGCTCGCGAGCCTGGTCACGATGCTGCGCTTCGACTTCGGGCGCATGCGCGAGTGGGCCGCGATGATGGTGCTGATCCAGATGTCGATGGGCGCGGGCATGGTGATCATGTACGGGTTCTTCTATCCCCAGGTCACCGCGAGCCGCGCGCTGTTCATCGCGACGGGCGCCCCGACCCTCGCACTCATCCCGCTCGGCTTCGTGATGCTGCCAGGAGGGATCGTGCAGCAGAAGCTCGAAGGGACCTTCGAGTACATCTGGTCGATGCCGGCGCCGCGCAGCGCTCAGGCGGCATCGACGTTCCTGCTCTACACGCTGCTCGCACTGCCCGGCACCGCGCTGGCACTGCTGGTGGCGGTCTGGCGGTACGACGTGCCGCTGTCGATCTCTCCGCTCCTGATTCCCGCCGCCCTGGCATGTGCGCTCGTCTCGATCACGGTGGGCTACGGCATGGCGCTGGCGATCAAGAGCCCGATGGTGACGAACCTGGTCTGCAACGCCCTGATCTTCGTGGTGCTCCTCTTCTCGCCCATCGTGTATCCCGCCTCCCAGCTGCCCGTGTGGCTGCTGGACGTGCACCGGGTGCTGCCCTTCTACAACATGGCTGTCGTGATGCGGGCCGGCCTGACGAGCGGCATCGAGACCCAGGTCGCGACGTCGTTCATCGTGCTGGCGGCCTGGACGGCTGCGGGCTGCGCCATGACCGCGTGGGTCATCGGCCGCAGGCGCTAGCCGTCTCCTTACTGAAACCAACCCTCGATGTCGACCACCGCGTTGACGCTCCCGACGCTGTTGTAGAGATTGACATCGCCGTCATGCGAGTCGCCGGTGGTGTCGAGTTGCACCACCGCGAGATTCGGCAGGGCTTGGCCGACGCTCACGTTGACGTCCGACACGTGCGGTGTGCGCAGGTTTGCGGGATAGATGATGAGATACGTTGGCTGGCTCGGCAGGACCGCGGTCAGGTTGGCGATCACCGCAAGCGCAGGGCTGGCGGTGGTCGGCGGCGGCACGCCGCCTACGCCGGCAACGACCACCGTCCGCACCGTGCCCTTGCCCAGCGTCTGCCCTGCACACGGCAGGTGCGATGCCGGCCGGGTGTCGCAAACGCGACTTGGCCCGATCGCCTGGTACTGAGCCCCTGCCGCTGCGGATCCTCCCCCGAACCAGCCGTTGACATCGAGGACCACGTTGATCGTGCCCACGGCGTTGTAGATGCAGACGGATGTTGCGTGCCCACCCGGGCTCGACGGTCCCAGCCCAACCATGACGCGATTCGCCTCGACCGCTCCGGCCGGCAGGTTGAGCGTCGAGAACGGCGGCGCGTGCGCCCCGCCGTACGTGCATCCGCCGCTCCCGTTGGTAGGAAAGACGCTCAGGAGCGTCGATGCTGTCGGTGCCACACCGGTCAGATTGAGTACGGCGGCCTCGGCGCTGCCATCGCCCGGGACCCCGCTCGCTCCGGTGACCCCGACCCTGACAGCGGTGCCGGCGCGCAGGGCGGCGAGGGAACCGCAGGCACCACGCGTGTCACACACTCGGACCGGGGTCATCGGATGAAACTCGCCGGCCGGGTCGCTCGACGGTTCAGGTTCGAAATATCCCTCGACGTCCGCGACCACGTTCACCGTCCCGAGCGCGTTGAAGATGCTCACCTCGCGCTGGGTGTCCGACGCGTCGTTCTGCCCGAGCGTGACGGTAACGAGGTTCGCTGTCGTGCTGTGTGCTGTGAAGTTGAGATTCGAAGCCTGCGGACGTCCCGTGCCGTTGGGAAACAGGGTGAGCAGGCTTGGGGAGTTGTCATCCACGGCTACGGTATTGATCACGACGGCGGTCGCGGTGGTGGGGACGGGATCCGTGCCGCCCGGTAAGCCCGTGACGCCGCTGATCTGCACGGTCCGCGTGGCTCCTGGACCCAGGCTCCCTGCGCCACACTGGACGCACGAGCCCGGCCTGGTGTCAAGGATGCGGAAGGGCGTGACCGGGATGTAGTTGGCAAGGCTCGTGAAGATGTACCCGGCCCCCGCGCTGAGCGGGCTCGTGCCCAGTGAATCCGAGACCTGCACGCTCACATACCCCGCGGAGTCCGGCGGCGTCGCGAAGGTGAACGACGTGGCCGTGATCGAGGCTGGCGACACCGAGACGCCTCCTATCGTTGCTGTCATCCCTGCCTTGAACCCGACACCGGAGACGGTCACCGTCTGGCCGCCTGCAGTCGGACCCGCAGCAGGTGTGACGGCCGTGATGTTCGGGCCGGCGGGTACCGCGCTCACCGTGTCGCCACCTTCCACGAAGATCATGCCGTTGGATGCGGACGGCGATGTGAAGTGGTTGCTGCCGCTGATGGGGTAGCCGGCGAGCGCATTCCCGGTGCCGGCGTCGTACTGGTACAGCGTACTGCCCCCAGCGCTCACCGCCCAGACACCGCCACCCACCACGATCGGTGGTTTATCCGACGCCTGGCTCGTGTTGTGCCAGCCGAGAGTGAAGTTGTTGTTCGAAGCCGCGATCTGCACTGCCTGAAGCCCGTCGCTGCATCCCACGAACACGGTCTCAACTCCGGCAACCAGCGCGTAGGCCAGGCTGCCGAACGCAGCGTCGCTGGTCGCCGAGCACACCTGGTGCGACGCGATCCCGCCGCTGATGTGTCCGAGGCCGGTGCTGTCGAGCAGGTAGCCCATGCCGCTCTTGCCCACCTCGAAGACGCGGTTGGATGGCAGCTGCAGTGGAGTGGTTGATCCAAGATCAGCGTCGCTCGCGTTGTCCTCCCACCAGGTGGGACCGCCGTCATGGTTCGCGTCCGTGACGCCGCTCGGAGCGAAGTAGTCGACGAGACCCAGCGTGGTGGGTGCGAGCTTCACGACCGCATCGCTGTCGTCGTAGGCATCGGTGCTGTTGGTGTGATTGCTGTTCCCGGTGGCGACGTACACGTCCCCGCTCGCGTCGATCGAGGCGCCGCCGGCTGCCCACGCGCCGGCCTCCATGTCCGTCGAGTTGTCAGCCGCGGACGCCCACCACTGCACCGTTCCGCTTCCCGTCTCGGGGTACGACATGACATACCCGCGATACCCGTCGGTGGCGTTGTCCGGATTGGTGCAGTCGCCGGCGAGGCCCCCGAGCGTCGCGTACACCTGGCCGCCCGCCACGGTCAGTGCGCCACGCTGCTGCTGGTAGTTCGCGTCGAAGTTGATGCCGCTACGGTTGCCGGGGTCGATGTTGATCTGCCGCGTGATCGCGCCGGCCAGCGTCAGCGTGACAAGGTCGAATTCGAAGTGGGTCGGGCTGTCCTCGATCTCGGCGACGACGTAGATGTTGCCCGCGTCAATCGCCGGGGTTCCGGTGATGCCGAGCGGCATGATGTCGCCGCACGGGAAGTTGTCGGTGCGCGGCGTACCGATGCTTGTACTCCATTGCTTCGCACCGGTCGTCGCATTGAGGGAATAGACGGTGTCGTTCTCGGTGGCAACGATGACCTGGTTCCCCACGATCAGGGGCTGGCCGTACAGGTCGCCATCCAACGCCTGCGAGGTCCACGGCGCCGTGCCGGCCAGCGCCTGATCCGTGGTGTCGTCGCCCTGGCGGGTGTTGTTGCCGTGGTAGGTCGTCCAGTCGGCCGACGCCTGGCTGAAGCTGAGCACCGGCGCCAGAGCCGCCAGGATGATCAGGAATCGGCGCACGCGAGCATTCTCACCCTTGACCGGCCGCGCGGATGGCAATCTGGTGACGGTCGCCCCGCCTCCATGTGGATCGTCGATCCGGCTGCCCGCACTCCGAGCGCGACCTCGGGACGCGGTAGGCTTCATCCGCAAGGGCGTTCGACCCTGTCGCGAAGGGAGTTGCGATGGCACCTGATCCGGCCTCCGATGCGCTCGCCATGAAGCAGTTGGCGGAGCGGCTGCTCCTCCACCCACACCCTGAAGGCCCGACATCGGTCGAGGTGTTCCTGAGGCGGTTGCCCGACGACGCTCTGGGGGGATATTCCGCTGCCGGCCGGTTCGACGCTGCTCGGGAGCGTGCTGCGCATGCGATCCGGGCGTCCGACCCTCATCGAGGCGGTGCTGGACTCTGACAGGAACCCGGCCTCGATTCTCGCCGCCTGCGAGACCGATCTGGCTGAGCGAGGGTGGCGCATCTACCAGACCCCGGGCCCTGTGCACGGCGGGTTTGCCGCCTCGAGACTGGCCGAGGGGCGGATACTCCGCGCCGGGGACGCAGGGGCCCATTCTCATGATCGCGGCCACCGCGCGCGACGGCGACCATCAACGGATGTGCGCATGCGGCTCGACTGGGACATGCCTCGCCAGATGTCGTCGGGCCGTGACTTCGGCGCGTCTTCGGGGGCTGAGCGGATGCCACTGTTGCGAGCGCCGTCAAACGTCCGTTTCGAAGCCCTCGGCGCCGGTGGTTCCACCGGGCGATGGACCTCGGACGCAAGGGTGTTCACCGATCGGACGGTTGCCGACCTGGAGGCCCATTTCGCGCAGCAGCTCGCCGCTGCCGGATGGCAGCGTGTGGCCGGAGACGCCGATGACGTCGTGGGCTGGAGCAGCTGGCAGGTCCCGGGCGAGGGCAGCTGGCGAGGTCTGCTCCTCGTCCTGGCGGCGTTCCGGGCCGATGAGCGATCCCTGACCATGCGGATCGAGCAGGACAGGCCGAGGACGGCCATGGTGGTTCGACGCGCATCGTCACGGCATACCAACCCGATTGAACGCGCGTCATCTCGATTTCCAGCCGCCGTCGCCCGTCAGGCCTTCCGAGGAGCTCACAGTGGGACGTCTGCGGTGTCGCTGACACAGAGTAGGATCGTCCCATGGCAACAGCGATGGTCTGCGGACGCGCGGAGAACACCGGCGCGGTGATCCGGCGTTAGCAATCTCACGCTCACGCGGGACACGGCCACGGTAGTGGCACGTTCCGCAGGCGCTCGGTAATACGTTGCGCATCGCCTTCGTCTCGTCGGCCGTGCCCCGCCGCTGCGGTATCGCGACGTTCTCCGCCGACCTCATCGCGGCCGTTCACGCGAGCGATCACACGATCACCAGCCGCATCGCCGCGATCGAGGAACCGACCGTGCTGCGACCGTACGCATCCGACGTGCGATGGCGCATCCGGCAGGGCGATCCCGCGAGCTATCGTGCGGCGGCGCGAGCGATCAACACGTCGAATGCTGACGTGGTCAACGTGCAGCACGAGTTCGGCCTGTACGGCACATGGACGCAGCCGAAGTTCGTCGCGGGACGATGGACCGAGAGCACCTATGACGACTGCCTCGTGCCCTTCCTCGAGGAGTTGCGCAAACCCGTTGTCGTGACCATGCACACGGTGCTGCCACAACCGACGCCGTCAATTCGAGCAACGGTTCGCGCCATCGCCGATCAGAGCGACGAGCTGATCGTGATGGCATCGACCGCGGTCGATCTCCTCGCGAACGACTACGGGCTCGCGAAACCACCTCGAGTCATCCCGCACGGGATGCCCGTGATCGAGCCGCACGGGCGGCTTCGCTTCAAGGACAAGCTCGGTGTCAAGGGACGCACGATCATCTCCACGTTCGGTCTGGTCGACCCGCGGAAGGGGCTCCAGTACATGATCGAGGCGATGTCCCGGGTGATCGTTCAGCACCCGGACGCGCTGTACCTGATCGCCGGGCAGACACATCCGGATCTCCTCCGCGCACAGGGAGAGGAGTACCGAAACTCGCTCGTCGCGCAGATACGGTCGCTGCGACTCGACGATCATGTCGCGTTCATCGACACGTACATGACGCAGCGCGACATCATCGAGCTGCTGCTCGCGACCGATGTCTACGTGACTCCGTACCTCGACCCCAACCAGATCACGAGCGGCACGCTCTCATATGCATTGGGCGCCGGCAAGGCGGTGGTGTCGACGCGGTACCTCCACGCGGCCGAGGCGCTCAGCGGTGGACGCGGCGTGCTCGTCGATTTCCGTGATGCGGGGCAGCTTGCGCATGCGGTGACGGCCATCCTCAGCGACCCGCTTGCGAAGAAGGCGTTGGAGGATGCCGCATTCGCGTACGCGCACGACGCGACATGGCCGCGATCAGCCAGGGCGTTCCTCGGGGTGATGACGGAGGCTGCCGGTGCAACAGAGCGGAAGCCTCGTCGCGTGGCGGCGGCAGCCGTGCAGCACGACCTGGGCCGGCGCGCGAGCGAAAACCCGATCCTCACGGCGGCCGACGTTCGCCCGTCACTGCCCGGCCTCGAGGTCATCTCGGTGTTCAATGCCGCAGCGGCGCGAGTGGACGAGGAGGTGGTGCTGCTCATCCGCGTCGGCGAGCGGCCGTTGGTCGGTGCGGTCCCGCCGGCCGACGCCCTGACGCTCGATCTCACGCGCCCGGAACCCGAGATCAAGCCGCTCGGTCCCGGCTTCGGGCCGGACGACGTCATCGGCATCGCCTTTCTGGATACCAAGCACGAGCCGGCGCGAGTCGTGGAGGTGTTCATCCCGAGGGACCTCCCCGGTCTCGACCTCAGCGACCCGCGGGCGATTCGCTATCGCAACCTCACCGGCGGTTTCACCGCCGCGGCTGATGACATCAGCGACTTCCTCACGCAGATGTCGCATCTGCGCGTCGCGCGCAGCCGCGACGGCATCCACTTCGATGTCGACGACCGGCCCTCGCTGGTGCCGGCGAATCGTTTCGAGGAGTACGGCTGCGAGGATCCGAGGGCGACGCTCATCGACGGCGTCTGGCACATCACCTATGTCTCCGTGAGCCGCATCGGGATCAGCACGAGCCGCCTCACCACGACCGACTTCCGCTCATTCGAACGCCAGGGGGTCATGTTCCTGCCCGATCACAAGGACGTCGTGCTCCTGCCGGGCCGGTTCAAGGGTCGGTATGCCGCACTGACGCGTCCGATGCCCCAGTCGTTCGGCCGTGTGCTCGGCATCTGGATCGCGTTCTCAGACGATCTGGTCCACTGGGGTGAGCATGCCCCGCTCGCCCTGCCCCGCGCCGGCATGTGGGATGAGCTGCGGACCGGGGCGAGTGCGGTGCCATTCAGGGTCGACGACGGCTGGCTCGAGATCTATCACGGGGTCGATCGCAACACGCGCTACGCGCTTGGTGGTCTGCTGCTCGACGCTGACGATCCGAGCCGGGTCATCGCCCGCTCGGCGGAGCCCATCCTCGTGCCGACGGCACCGTACGAGCGCAACGGCCTCTACAACGACGTCGTGTTCACCTGCGGGCTCATCCCGCTCGACGGCGAGGGGAAGGACATCCGTGTCTACTACGGCGCCGCTGACAGCTGCCTCGCCGTGGCGGACTTCACTGTTCAAGACATTCTTGACCAGATGGTTCCGTGCTGAGGCAGATCGCACGGCTTGGTCGCTCAACCCCGTTTGCCGGGCCTCGGGCCCTCGCCATCGCCGTGTACGCCGACGAGCGCGACGAGCTGATTCGAGCCCAGGAGGCCGGCTATGAGGGTGTCGCATGCGTCGACGATGCGGCGCGCGCCCTCGAGCTGTACTGCGACCTCTGGAGCGCGACACAGCTGCCGTGGGTGATGCGCTGGTGCGAGGGCCTGCTTGACTTCGTGCTCGCCATGCAGGAGCCGGATGGACGCTGGCTGAACTTCATCCGCGACTGGGAGGGAACGCCGAACCGTGGCGGCCGCACCTCGGTCGCCGGGGGCGGATTCTGGCAGGCACGCGCGTTGATCGCGCTTGCTCGGGCGGCAGCGATCCTCGACAACCCGCGGATCGACACCGCCATACGACGTGCGGTCCCGCACATCATCGCCGCGACCGAGGTGCCGGCCGATGTCCGTGCCCTTCACATCCGAACGGCTCTCGCGATTCCCGACGGTTCCGACGATCATGGCCTCCTCGAGCTTCTGCCAGGGTGGGTTGACGAGTTGCTGAGCTGCTCGTCCGGCGACGTGCTCATGAACTCACCGGACGAGCGAGGCCACCCTCACCTGTGGGGTCACATCCAGGAGGGCGTGCTCGCCGACGTTGCCGTGCGCCTCGGACGGGATGACGTGCTGATGGCCGCGCGGCGCAGCGCTGAGCTGGTCTTCACACCCGTGGTCGCCGGTGGTTTCGGCGAGCCGCACGTCCAGCCGTACGACGTCGCGTCGTCGGTCTACGCGCTCGGCAGGCTTGCGGAGGTGACCGGCTCGCCAGACTACAGGGTGCTCGCCGCCGACGCATGCGCGTGGTTTGACGGGCGCAACCCTGCCGGCACGCCCATCTACGACCGGGCGACCGGACGGGTGCACGACGGTGTCGACGAGGGGCGCGTGAACGCACACTCGGGCGCCGAGTCCAACATCGTCGGCGCCCAGGCGCTCTTCGACGACGCAACGGCGGTTGCTCGCCAACTCACCGTCGCCGAGGGCCTCCCCGGCTCAGCCTGACTGGGTCGAACGAGAGGTTGACGGTTTTTCGCCGATAGTGGCAGATACAATCCGTGCCATTCGCGCGAGGAGACACTGCTCCACTCGCCACCGCCGTCCGTTGAGGGATGCCTCATGCCACACATCAACGCGGGGGACACTGCGTTCGTCCTGATCGGTGCCGCCCTCGTCTGCCTCATGACCCCCGGCCTGGCCTTCTTCTACGGAGGACTGGTCCGGCGCAAGAACGTGCTGACGATCATGATGCAGAGCTTCATCTCGATGGGTGTTGTCACCATCATCTGGGTGGCGTTCGGATTCAGCCTGGCGTTCGGCGGCACCGACCCGGTGACCCATCATCAATGGGCCCTCAACGGGCTCATCGGCAACTTCGACTACGTCTTCCTGCACAACGTCGGGGTCGCCCCCAGCCCGCTCTACAGCTCCACCATCCCCTTCCTTGCGTTCTTCGCGTTTCAGGAGATGTTCGCGATCATCACACCGGCGCTGATCACCGGGGCGTTCGCGGACCGCGTCTCGTTCAAGAGCTACCTGCTGTTCCTGGTGGGCTGGAGCGTCCTGATCTACATCCCGTTTGCCCATTGGGTCTGGGGCGGCGGATTCCTGATGCAATGGGGTCTCAAGGACTTCGCCGGCGGCATCGTGGTCCACCTCAGCGCCGGATTCGCCGCACTGGCCTCGGTGTTCGTCGTGGGCAAGCGCGTGCTGCAACCCGGAGAGAAGCTGGCGCCGCACAACATCGCGTTCGTGGCGCTCGGCACGGGCCTGCTGTGGTTCGGCTGGTTCGGGTTCAACGCCGGGAGCGCAGGGGCCGCGAACGGACAGGCTGCGGTCGCATTCGTCAATACCGACATCGCCGCCTCGTTCGGCATGCTGACCTGGCTCTTCCTCGCCTGGTACAAGGACAAGAAGCCGGGCATGACCGGGGCCATGGTCGGGGCGGTCGCCGGGCTCGCCTGCGTGACGCCGACGGCCGGCTTCATCGACCCGTGGGCGGCTGCCGTCGTCGGCGTGGCCGCCGGGTCGTTGTGCTACGGCGCCGTCCTCTTCCGAGCGAGGATGGGGTGGGACGACGCCCTCGACGTCTGGGGGTGCCACGGCGTGGGCGGAGCGCTGGGCATCGTGCTCACCGGTGTGTTCTCGGTCGGGGCGTACGCCGGGATCGCGGGACCTGGCCTCATCTCCGGCCGCCTGCATCTCTTTGGGATTCAGGTCGCCGGAGCGGCGATCACGATCGTCTACTCGTTTGCCGTCACGTGGCTCATCCTGAAGTTCGTGAACATCTTCGTTCAAGTGCGTGTGAGCCCCGAAGAGGAGCTGCTCGGGCTCGACGAGATGGAGCATGGGGAGATGGCGTACGCGGGCTTGGATGCCGGGTAGCGGCTGACCTCGTCAGCTTTGCGCCAAAGGTCCCTGACGTTCGGCGACATTTGGCACTGGCCGCCATCGTGCCCAGAGCACACGCTGCCGTCATGGAACCTGATCGGCTGTTCGTGATGCTCGACCCGGCCACGGATCAGATCGTCTCGATGTGCGAAGGCCCCACCGAGGACGGACGCTGTCCCCGGACCGACACGCCGCCGTACGTCTGTCAGGGGCTGCACCTCGTCGGTGCGCAGGGCACGCCGGAGTACCGGGTGTCCGTGACCGTGACCAAGATGGTCCCGGGCCGCTGTCCACTGGCCTTCATCGACGAGGCGCGCTAACCCCGAATCGTCGCGAGACTGAGGGTGCCCTGCCGGGTGATGCGGTCGGCGCGCCAGCATTCGGCGCGCATCGGCACGGCGATCGAGTCTCGATTCGGAAACCACGTGCGCAGCGCATGTCGCGCCCGCTCCAAGCCCGCCGCGCGCACTGCGGGGTCGGCAAGGATCACACGGCTGTGGGTGGCGAGCGCGTCGACGAGGTCGTCGATCGTCATCGTCGTGGTGAAGGCGAACGACGCCGTCTCGATGTGGCTGAAGGGCGCGTCGTCGGCCAGGACAACCCTCGTGATACCTCGACGCCGTCCCTCGACGCCCGCATCCTCCGGTGGCTGCTCCGGGGCGGCGATTCGCAGCCGGTCCAGCTCCCGTATCCAGTCCACATGTCGATCACGGCTCGTCCAGACGATGCCGAAGCGCCCGTGATCCCGGAGCACCCGCGCCACCTCGGGAACCGCTCGATCGGGGTCCATCCAGTGCCATGCCGACGACACGAGCACCGCGTCCTGGCCGGCATCGGGCAGCGGGATCGCCTCTCCACGCCCGTCGAGCACGCGGACGCCCGGTGTGCGCGCGATCAGCACTGATCGCATCCGGGCATCAGGTTCGACGGCGATGACGTGCGCCACCGTGCCGGCCAGCGCCCTCGTGAGCAGTCCGGTACCGGCTCCGAGATCGACCGCGCTGTCGCAGTCTCGCGGCAGCAACCAGCGCACCGCCGGTGGCGGTGGCGCCGCGCGGAGCCGATCGTAGTCTTCGGCGATCGTTCCGAACGACGTTGCCAGCCGGTCGTCACCCACCATGCGTCCCATGGTATGCAGTCCGGTGCCGATGAACGACCTCTTCGACCGGGACGCCTGGATGCTGGACCCCGCGAACTCTCCACCTCAACCACGGCTCGTTCGGGGCTGTCACCAAGGTGGTTCGTCGCGAGCAGGATCGCTGCCGCCTCATCGCGCAAGCGAATCCGAACGGGTTCTTCACACGCGTGCTCGCCGACAGCCTGGACGCGGTGCGCATCAAGGTCGCGGATTTCGTGCAGGCAGATCCATCGGCGGTGCTGCTGCAGCCCAACGTGACGTGGGCGGCGTCGACGGTGCTGGCTTCGTTCCCGCTGAAGACGGGCGACGAGGTGCTCATCACGGACGACACCTACGCCGCCGTTCGCGCTGCTGCCGGCGACACGTGCGCGAGAACCGGCGCGGTGCTGGTGCAGGCCGATCTCCCCGCGTTGGATGAGCGTGACGGCGACGGCATCGTCACCGCAGTGGAGGACCGGCTCTCGCCGCGCACGCGCCTCGCCATCGTCGATCACATCACGTCTCCAACCGCGATCCCGGTCGACCCGACGGCCATTGTCGAGCGATGCCATGCCAACGGCACCGCGGTGCTCATCGACGGAGCACACGCACCGGGGATGCTCAGCCTCGACGTTCGCGCGATCGGCGCTGACTTCTACACGGGCAACTTCCACAAATGGTGCTGCGCTCCGTGGGGCTCGGCATTCCTCGCGGTGGCCTCGCGGTGGCGGGACGCGATGCGGGCGGCGGTGCCTGGATCGGAGGCGCATCGAGGATTCCCCAGCGGTCTCGAGTGGTGGGGGACCGCCGACTACTCGGCACTGCTCGCGACGCCGTGCGCCCTCGACACGCTCGCGGAGGCCGGAATCGACACGCTGCTGCAACGCAACACCGCGCTGGTCAACCAGGGTGCGGCGCTCGTCGCTGCTGCGCTCGGACAGGCGCCACCCGCACCGGCGTCGATCGCCATGATCACGCTGCACCTGCCGCCCCGGATGGCCTGGGACATCGAGAGCGCCCGGGCGCTGCGTCAGCGTGTCGCAGATGAGATCGGCGCCGAGATCATGACGACCATGGCGCGTGGCGGGGCCGTGCTGCGCCTGTCGGCTCATGCATACAACCGCCTCGAGGATTACGAGCGACTGGCCGCCTTTCTCAGCGCGTTGCGGTGAGGTGACGGGCACCGCTCGTGTGCCCCGTCATTGCGTGAGCCGGAGCAGCCCGACGATCCCCACCGCGTAGAAGGCGATCGCCAGGATCGAATCCGGCCCCAGCCGATTGGGCCGCGAGGGCCTCACGATGACACCGCCGACGTACAGGGATGTGAGCGCCAGGCTCAATGCCGCCAGCCACGCGTTCGCGATGCCGGTGCTCGGCAGCGTCGGCTTCGCGGCGATGAGATCCGCGACCACGAAGAGGCAGAGCTGAAAGGCGTTGCCGCCGAAGACGTCGCCGATCGCGAGTTGATGGTCACCGAGACGGACCGCCTCGATGCCGGAGCTGATCTCCGGAAGCGCCGTCGCGAGCGCGAGCACCGTCGCACCGAACACGACGCCGTCGATCCCCGCGCGACTCGCCAGCTCGCTCCCCGTGACCTCGAGCACGACCCCCGCAACCAGGGTCACGACCGATGCCACTACGAATACCGTGACCACCCGAGCCGTCGAGTGTGTCGCGCGCACCGCGTCGGCGACGGGGTGACGCACGCGGCGATGCGGGCGCCCCGGCTGCGAGCCCTCCATCACCAGCTTCCACTTCGGATGCGAGCGCACGCGATTGAGCACCCAGACGCCGAAGATCCACACCACCACGATCGCCACCGACGCCGGGCTGACGCGGCCACCGAACGTCACCGTCCTGGGGAGCAGTGCTCCCATGAGCACGACCGCAACCGTGAGCACCACGAGCATCCCTTCGAGCACCGGCACGAGCGAGCCGACAAGGTACGTGAGCGGTCGCGGCGCACAGAGGTCGCAGATGACGAGCACCATCGTCGCGGTGGCAATCCCGCCGATGAGGTTCCCTGCCGCCAGGTCGAGGTGACCGGTTGCCGCCGCGGAAATCGTGATCGCGAGCTCCGGCAGGCTGCCCGCGATCGCGAGGAGCACCATGCCCCCGAGCGCGTCACCGATCCCGAGCCGCCGGTCGAGCTCGTCGGTCGATCGGGACAGCTCGATCCCCGCGGCCCACGTGGCCGCGGACGCGACGAGGAACAGGACGATGATCAGCAGGACCGGAAGCGACGACACCAGCGGTTATCGCCAGCGAGTCGGCGTGGCGGCAAAACGGGTCACCGCGTCCGCGATTCGCTCCTCGAGCGACTGATAGAAGAGCCGGCGTTCCTCGAGGTCGATCGCCGCGTCGAACGGCAGCCCCTCCCGGCGGCGCGCGATCCACGGCGGGATCTCGTCTGCCACCACGTCGTTGCCGACGGTGACGTGCACCATCGCGTCGTCCTCGTCGGAGATGTGGACCGTCACCTTGAGCACGATCCCCGTGCTTTCAACGATCCGCCAGCTGCGTTCCCAGCGCGACGCGCGGGACCGGTCGCGGGCGAGACGGACCGCGTCGTCGACGACGACGCCTTCACCGGGCCGCACCGCTCCCGCGAGCATGGCGCGAATCTTCGCATCGAGGTCGCGCGAGACCCAGTTGACCAGCGACGGTGTGCGATCGTCGATGTCGGGGAGTCCGTTGGGATCGAACGCCGCCTCCCCGATCGCCTGAATGGTGCCCCCATGCCGGCGGCAATATGGGACACCCGCGAACGTCACACGGTGATCCGGGCAGTACGTCGCTTCACAGCCGCGTCCACGACGGTCGCGGTATGCGCACGGCAGCGCGTTGTCGTGCAAACACCCGGGCATGCTGCAGGCGATCCCGGTGGATACCGGCTCGGGTGCGACCTCTTCCTGGTGGCGGCGACGAAAGAGACTGCTCATCGGCGGTCCACGGTGGGCTCATCCTACGCCCGGTTGCGTATTTGCACTTGCGCCAGTGCCACTGCCGATCTCCGTTGCCGGCACGGCATCTTCGGCTCGGCCATGTTTGGGATACCCGACTGTCAGGTACCGTACGGTGGTGCAGACCCCCAGCGGGGTGATCCGATCACGCACTCACCCTGGGGTCGTCATGACAGCGAACGCGCGTGTGACGGCGGCTCCTTGGAGAGCGGACGATGAGCTCATCAGCGCGGCTGAGATCCTCATTCTCCGTGGCAAAGAGCACGGACACCTGACACCAGACGACATCCTGCAGGGGCTCCCTCCCTTCGAGGCTGACCCCGATCAACTCGAACGCGTCTTCGGTGCGTTCCGAGAGCTGGGGATCGAGGTGAGCGACGGCGACGGCGATGTCGTCGAAGATCACGAGCAGGACGAGGCCGTCGAAACGGAGGCGGCCGACACCTACGCGTTCGACGATCCGGTGAGGATGTACCTCAAGGAGATCGGTCGAGTCGCACTCCTGCGCAAGGAGCAGGAGGTCGAGTACGCCATGCGCATCGAGCTCGGCGATGAGGACGCGCGCGACAAGCTCACCGAGGCAAACCTCCGCCTCGTTGTTTCCATCGCCAAGAAATATCTCGGCCGCGGCATGCCGTTCCTCGACCTGATCCAGGAAGGCAACACCGGTTTGATGCGCGCCGTCGCGAAGTTCGACTACCGGCGCGGCTACAAGTTCTCGACGTATGCGACGTGGTGGATCCGTCAGGCGGTGACGCGAGCGCTCGCCGACCAGTCACGCACCATCCGCATCCCGGTGCACATGACCGAGGTCATCAACAAGCTCACGCGTGTGTCGAGGCGGTTGTTTCAGGAGCTCGGACGCGAGCCGGACGACGAGGAGATCGCCGAGGAGATGGGCCTCACGCCGGACCGAGTGCGCGAGGTCCTGAAGATGTCCCGTGAGCCGCTGTCACTGTCGAGCCCGGTCGGCGAGGACGGCGATGCCGAGTTCGGCGACTTCATCGAGGACAAGGAGGCGACGACGCCACCGCAGGCTGCCTCACTGACGATGCTCCGCTCGGAGGTCGAGGACGCGTTGGATTCCCTGACGCCGCGCGAGCGTCGCGTGGTGCAGTTGCGGTACGGCCTTGTCGATGCCCGCCAGCTGACGCTGGAGGAGGTCGGCAAGCGATTCGGGGTCACCCGCGAGCGCATCCGCCAGATCGAGGCGAAGGCGCTGCGCAAGCTGCGTCACCCGTCTCGCAGCAAGCGACTCACCGACTTCCTCGACTAGCGCCGCCGTCAGAGCAGGCGCTCGACCGCGCCCACCTTCCGGCGCATCTCGCCGCTGTCGATCCCGGCACGATCGTCGATCTTGATCACTGTGCTCGTGCGTCGTACGCCGGGAGCGGTGGCCAGCGTCTCGTGGCAGCGCGTGAGCACGGCGAGGACCTGGTCGCGCGGCCCCTCGACCTCCGTCCCCATCGCTCCGAGACGGAACGCAAGGCCGCTCTCCTCGAGGATCCGGAGCGCGGACGCCACATGCTTGGAATACGAGCCGGAACCGTCGTCCGGGGCGATGCTGAACCAGGCAATCATGCTGTGCACTCCTCGTGTCGTCCGATGTCAATCGGCGGCAATACGGGCATATCATGGGACCGCTCGGACACCCGGCTGGCCACTGATCACGGAGGGTCGATCGATGTCGGTCATCCCGCAGGACGCGCCCCGTTCGGAGGACGGTCAATGGTGGTGGGACGGCGCGCAATGGCAGCCGGTGAGCGGTGCGACCGCCGGTGGCGCGGCCGCAGCAACCGAGACCGCCCCCGCAGGCACCACCACATCATCGGGAGTGGGGGCGCTCTCGGAAGACGGCCAGTGGCAATGGGATGGCGCGCAATGGCAACCGGTGCAGGGCGCGGCCGCAGCAAGCCGCCGGCAGCTCGGCGAGCGGGGCCGCTGCGTACCGAAGCCGCTGCGACAGCACACGGTGCGGCGCTCAGCATCACGGTCTCGGAACCGACGCTCGATCACGCGACACTCGCCGACGGGACGACCGGGCTCAACGTGCGCTACACGATCACCAACACGGGCGCCGCTGCGGTCGAGGACGGGATGCTGACTCCGGCCGTCCAGGCCGTCTCGACGGACAGCGGTCAGAGCAACGCGCACTTCCGTGGCGAGCCCCGCCGGAGCATTCGCCCCCGGCGAGACGCAGTACGGGACCATGCCGATACAGCTCGATCCCGGGACGTGGGAGGTGACCGTCGTTGTCCGGGATCGGGACGGCGCGGTGGTGGCGCACGTCGCCGGCAGCCACGACACAGATTGCCGGGCATCAGGGGACGGCGCTGTCGTTCGACGACACGCAGACGTACACACTGACCGTGAAGATCGAGCAGGTCGAGCACTTGGGCAGCGGCCTGTTCCGAGTGCACTACCTGCTCGAGAACACCTCCGACCACGAGCTTCCCGCCGGGATGCAGGTGCACGGCGAGTTCGGCGAGCGGCAACAGCGACCAGTGGTACCAACTGCAATCAGCGGTTCCGGCGAGGCAGTCGCATTCGAACTACCTCACCATGGAGGCGAAGTACCCGTCCACGGTCACGGTGATGATCACGGTCGATCCCAGCGGCCCGAGCGCTGCGGCGGACGCGGTCCTCGTGAACATCGCCGAGGACGGCACCGCGACCATCACGCCTCAGTAGGAAGCATCGCCGAGCGGCATCGCGGCCACCGTCCGATCGAGGCCGATGGAGCGTCGCCCGGTGAGGCCGGCGGGTTGGCGCAGCCGCTCCTCGCCCGGTACCCTGGGCGACCGAGTAACAATCTGGGAGCCTGCATGCGCTGTTCCAACTGTGGCGCGGAGAACCGTCCTGGCAGCAAATTCTGCTCGGAATGCGGGACGGGGCTCGCGCGCACGTGCCCCTCGTGCTCGACCCCGGTCCGCCCGGAGGCGAAGTTCTGCGACGAGTGCGGTGCGCCATTGTCCGGCGGCTCGGCGCCCGCGACGCAGCGACCGGCCGTGCCCGCACCGGTACCTGACAGCGCCACCACGGCTGAGCGGCGGCTCGTGTCCGTCCTGTTCGCGGACCTCGTCGGCTTCACCACGCTCTCCGAGAAGCGCGATGCCGAGGAGGTGCGCGAGCTCCTGACGAGGTACTTCGACACCTGCCGTGCGGTGGTGAGCCGGTATGGCGGTGTGGTGGAGAAGTTCATCGGAGACGCGGTGATGGCTGTTTGGGGCGCGCCCTCAGCCCATGAGGACGACGCCGAAAGGGCGGTGCGCGCGGCCCTGGAGCTGATCGAGGCGGTCTCCCTCCTGGGCGCGGAGATCGGCGAACCGGTGCTGCAGGCCCGTGCCGGCGTGCTCAGCGGGGCCGCCGCGGTCACCTTCGGCGCCGACGCGCAAGGGATGGTGGCAGGTGACCTCGTCAACACCGCCTCGCGGATCCAGGCCGAGGCGCCGCCCGGCGCAGTGCTCGTGGGCGAGGCCACCCGGAGCGCCACCGATGCGGCGGTCGTCTATGCGGACGTGGGCGAGCATGCACTCAAAGGTAAGGCGGAGCCCGTACGGCTCTGGCGAGCGCTGCGCGTGGTCGCCATGGTCGGTGGCGGGCAGAAGTCGGAAGGGCTCGAGGCTCCATTCGTCGGTCGGGACCGGGAGCTGCGCCTCATCAAGGATCTCTTCCATGCCAGCGCCCAAGAGCGGAAGGCGCACCTCGTGTCGGTCGTGGGCATCGCCGGGATCGGCAAGTCGCGGCTCTGCTGGGAGTTCCACAAGTACATCGACGGGATTGCCGAGCTCGTGTACACGCACCGCGGCAGGTGCCTCGCCTACGGCGAAGGCGTGACGTACTGGGCTCTCGCCGAGATGGTCCGGATGCGCGCCGGGATCACCGAGGCCGAGGACTCCGCTTCGGCGCTCGTCAAGCTGCAGGCCTGCCTGAGCGAGTTCGTCCCGGACGCCGACGAGCGCCGCTGGGTGGAACCCCGCCTCGCCCAACTCCTCGCGCTCGAGGAGCGCGCAACCCAGGAACGCGAGGACCTCTTCAGCGCCTGGCGCCTGTTCTTCGAGCGGCTCGCCGACCGGCATCCGACCGTGCTCGTGTTCGAGGACATGCAGTGGGCCGACACATCGCTGCTGGAGTTCGTCGAGTACCTCCTCGAGTGGTCACGCAACCACGCGCTGTACGTGGTCACGGCGGCGAGGCCTGAGCTGGTCGATCGCCATCCAACGTGGGGCGCGGGCAAGCGCAACTTCACCTCCGCCTTTCTCGAGCCACTCGCGGCGACCGCCATGGAGCAGCTGCTCGACGGGCTGGTTCCAGGGCTCCCCGACGAGCTTCGGGAGCAGATCCTGCAGCGCTCCGAGGGCGTACCGCTCTACGCCGTGGAGACCGTGCGGATGCTGCTCGATCGCTCACTGCTCGAGCGTGCTGGGAGTGTGTACCGGCTCACCGGCGCTGTCGAGGACCTCGAGGTCCCGCAGAGCCTGCACGGGCTGATCGCGGCGCGGCTCGACGGGTTGCGGCCCGAGGCACGCCATGTGCTCCAGGACGCGGCCGTCCTCGGCAAGACGTTCACGGTTGCCTCACTGGCGGCGGTGAGCGGTGTCCAGGCGTCGGAACTGCAGCCGATGCTCGCGGAGCTGGTGCGCAAGGAGCTGCTCTCGGTACAGGCTGATCCCCGCTCACCCGAGCGAGGCCAGTACGGGTTTCTGCAGGACCTCGTGAAGCGAGTTGCCTACGAGACGCTGTCGAAGCGGGATCGCAAGGAGAAGCACCTTGCCGTGGCAGCGTGGTACGAGGAATCGTGGGGCGGCGAAGAGGGCGACGTCGTCGAGGTGATCGCAGCGCACTACCTGGAGGCGTACAACCTCGCGCCACAGGATCCGGATGCGGATCAGGTCAAGGATCGAGCGGCGGAGGTGCTTTTCCAGGCCGGCGAGCACGCGGCGTCACTCGCTGCCAACCTGGAAGCGGAACGCTACTTCGAGCAGGCGTCACGGCTGGTACCCGACTCGGCGCGGCAGGCCGAGATGCACGAGCGCGCCGGGCAGATGGCGGTGCGGACCGGCCGCAACGCCGCCGCGACGGCGCACCTCGAGCGGGCGATCACCCTGTACGAGAGCGAGCACCTGCCGCATCCTGCCGCACGCGCCCTGTCCCGACTCGGAATGGTCGAGTCAGTGAGCGGTCACCTCGACCGCTCCATCCAGCGAATGGAGGGTGCGTTCACGGTGCTCGCCAACGATACCCCGGACGAGGATCTCGCCGTGCTCGCCGTGCGCCTCGGGTCATTGCTGCATTTCAAAGGCGAGACCGAAACCGCCGGGAAGCGCCTCGAGGTCGGACTGGATATCGCCGAGAGACTTGGCTTGCCGGAGATCGTCTCACAGGCACTGAACGTCAAGGCCATGCTCGCGATGCAACGCCGGCACACCGAGGAGGCGATGGCCCTCTATGCGCACGCGTTGGAACTTGGCGTTGACAACGACCTCCCGACAGCCACGGTCCGCGCCCATTTCAACCTCGCGGATCTCCTGTGTCACCGCGACCGCTACTTCGAGGCGCTCGATCACTATCGCAGCGCGCTCGCACTCACCAGGAAGATCGGGGACCGTTCGTACGAGCGGAGCACCATCGGTGAGCTTGCGTTCAACCTCTCGAGAGTTGGCGAATGGGATGAGGCCGCGGAGTTCGCAGCGATGATCGGCGAGGAGGAGGTGCGCAGCGCGCCTGGTGATGTCCTGTCGCTCCTCGCCGCCGGTGAGATGGCGGTCGAGCGCGGTCATGTCGAGGAACTCGAGCGGCTGGTGGCATGGACGGCGCCACTCGCTTCGTCGGATGACTGGCAGGCGAGTTCATGCTTCCTCGCGAGTTGCGCGTGCCTGCGCCACGCTCAGGGCAGGTTTGGTGAGGCGCTGGCAGATGCCGAGGCGACGATCGCCCTCGCCGCACCGCTCGGCGGTGCGAGCCATCAGAACGTCAAGGCCGGCTTTCGGTTGGCGTGCGAATCCGCATTCGCACTGAACAACCTTGCGAAGGTCGAAGAGCTGTGTGCGTTCGTCGACCGCCTCGGAGCGGGCGAGCGGCCACGGTATCTCCACGCCCAGCAGCAGCGATTCCGTGCCCGGCTCGCCGAGATCAGAGGCGATACCGCCGCCGTCGAGCTATCCTTCATCGAGGCTGAGGACACCTTCGCTCAGATCGGCATGCCCTTCTGGCACGCCGTGACGCAGGTCGAGCACGCGGAGTGGCTGATCGGAAAGGGAAGGCAGGCCGCTGCGCAACCGATGCTCACCGAGGCGGCGCTGGTCTTCGAACGCCTCAAGGCGAGCCCGTGGCTGGACCGGGTGGAGCAGGCGGCACCGGGATTGGTGACCGCTTCCTGATCAGTCCCCGCTCGGCTGTCCGAAGGTGAGCGATGCCGAGGGATGTGTGCGCGCAAGCCGAGCCTGCGTTCTCCCGAGCGCGGTCGGCGACAGGTTGGCGACCGTCATCGCGTTGACGAAGTCTTCTCCGTTGATGCGATAGATCGCGCAGGGCGCGACGGTCTTGACCGTCGCGGTGCGCGCGCGATGCTCGAGCAAGCCGATCTCGCCGAAGTAGTTGGGCGGGCCGAGCACGCCGAGCGACTTCTCGACGCCCGCTTCGCCGGCCGCCAGGATCTCGACCTGGCCGTCGGTGAGGACGAAGAAGTCGTCCGCGTCGGCGCCCTCGCGAATGAGCACGATGCCGGCGTCAACCTTCTCCTCGACCGCCGCGCGCGCAATGCGCTCCAACGCCGCTCGGGTTGAGCCCGCGAAGATGTCGAGGCTCTGCAGCACGGTGATGCGTGGCTCGATCGCGGACAGCTCGCGCAACGCCCTCGTGTCGAGCACGCGAATCCACGGGTACGCCGCGACGGCGAGCGCGGGGATGGCGAATCCCATGATGAGGAGTGTGGTGTTGAGCCCGACACTCCCGAGCAGGATGGGCATGAGCAGCGCGCCGAGCGAGATCGCCGCGAGCACGAGCGCGAAGAAGACGCCGAAGACTCGCGCCACGACATCGGGTTTCACGAGGCGCTGCAACGCGGTGATGGCGAGCACGTCGACGACGATGGTCCCGGCGCCACGGACCACCTCGAGCAGGAACGCGATCCACGGCGAATGCACGATCGTCAGCAGGGACGTCGGCAGGCAGTACACCGCCATCCCGATGACGATGATCCGACCGAGGCGGCCGGCGGCGGCGACGCGATTCATGAATCCTGCGATCAGGATCCCGCCGACGCCGAGCGCGGCGAGCAGGTAGCCGTATCCGCTGCTCCCGGTGCCCAGCTGGTTCTTGCTGATCACCACGAAGAGCACCGTGTCAGTCCCGTACACGAAGCTCGCGAGGATGCTGAAACCTGCAAGCAGCGTGACGCTCGGCGACGACACGAATGCGCGGATGCCCGCCCCCATCTGCTTGAGCGGTCCCGCGGAGCCGCCCTCGGAGATGTCCGTCGGATGGCTGCGGGTGCGCATCCGGCTCACCACCAGCGCAGAGAATCCGAACGTCGCCGCATTGACGCCGAACACCACCGCCGGCGGGCTGAACAGCAGCAGCAGACCTGCGATCGCCGGACCGACGATGATCGACAGATTCTCGACGACCGACTGTGCGCTGTTGGCCGCTGCGAGGTGCTCCTCGCCCACGATGATCGGCGTCGTTGCGCGCGCCGCGGGATCGTATGACGACGTCGTGACTGACGTCATCGCAGCGAGCACGATGCCGAGCACCACCGGACCGTTCAGCGCCGCGACGATTGCAAGGCCCGTCTGGAACACGAGCGCCAGCGAATCGAGCGTCACCATCAGTCGCACCCGCTCCAACCGGTCGGCGACCAGGCCACCGATGGGACTGGTCACGAGCGCGGTGAGAAAGCGCGTCATCGACGCCGCGGCGACCCACGCCGGGGAGTGCGTTGCGTTGAAGACGAAGACGACGAGCGCGACGTTGTACGCCCAGGAACCGCTCATGGAGATGGTGAGCCCGCTGAACAGCAGGCGGTAGTCACGGTTGCGGAACAGCGTGCGGTAACCGACCCGCGGCGTCGTGTCGTCGGGGCTCCGGCCCGTCAGGCGCGCGATGAGCCGGCGCCTGACCGGGGGCTTCGGCTGTTCGGCGACCTCCGGGCTCATGTGACGACGCGGCGTGCGCGGGAAACCCAGGGGCGGCGATTCACGCGCGGAAGCGTACTCGGCGCCGATACCCTATGGGGCATGCGGCTGCGGCTCTGCGGGACGAGGGGGTCCACGCCCGCGCCGGGCGTGGATTACGCCCGCTATGGCGGTCAGACATCGTGCGTGGCGGTCCTCGCGGACGACGGCGAGTGCCGCCTCGTCCTCGACGCGGGCACTGGCCTGCGCAGGCTTCCCGCGGCGTTGGAGGGCCGGCCGTTCACCGGCAGCATCCTCCTCACCCACCTCCACTGGGACCACACGCACGGCCTGCCGTTCTGCTCGTCCGTCGACAATCCTGAGGCGCAGACGACGCTCTACATCCCGGAGCAGCCGGGCGGCGACGCCGAGGAGATCCTCGCCCGTGCGATGTCGCCACCGCACTTTCCGATCCGCCCGCGCGAGATGCGCGGCTCATGGCAGTTCGAGCATCTCAGCGCCGGTGAGCACCACATCGAGGGCTGCGACGTCCTGGCGCTCGAGATCCCGCACAAGGGTGGGCGCACGTTCGGATACCGGGTTTCGGACGGACACTCCGCGATCGCGTACATGCCGGACCACGCGCCGATCGCGCTCGGTCCCGGGCCGGACGGCTTCGGTCCATACCATGACACGGCGGTGCGGCTGACGCAGGGTGTCGACCTGCTCCTCCACGATTCGCAGTACACGAGCGAGGAATTCCCCGCGAGGGCGCACTTCGGGCATTCGAGCATCGACTACGCCGTCGGCCTCGCCGCGCACGCCGGAGCGAGGGGGCTCGTGCTCTTCCACCACGATCCGTGGCGATCGGACGAGCAGCTCGACGGCATCGTCGCGCGCTGGGCCGACGCGCCGGTCCCCGTCACCGCCGCGATCGAGTGGGAGGTGCTCGACGTGGGCAGCGCAGGCGGATCACGGCTCGAGCCGCAGCAAAGTACCCTCCGCACGTGAGATGCGCAGCGTGCGGGGCCGAGAACAGAGCCGGCCGGCGGTTCTGCGGGCGTTGCGGGGCTTCCCTCGAGCGCCTCTGCGCACAGTGCGGCACGCCGAACGACGCCGACGAGCATTTCTGCGGGGGCTGCGGATCACCCCTTGACGCCGCCGCGGGTACAGCACCGCGTGGCGTTGAAACCTCCGTGGCCGCGCCGGAGGCGCTCGCCGTACGGGCGCCGGCCGCCGAGCGCCGGCACGTCACCGTGCTCTTCTCGGACCTCGTCGGGTTCACAAACCTCTCGCAACAGCGCGATGCCGAAGACGTCCGGGAACTGCTCACCCGGTACTTCGACTCGGCGAGCACGATCATCACGAGGTACGGCGGGACCGTCGAAAAGTTCATCGGCGACGCCGTGATGGCGGTGTGGGGGATCCCGACGATCCAGGAGGACGACGCCGAGCGCGCGGTCCGGGCCGGGCCTCGACCTCATCGATGCGGTGACCGCGTTCGGCGACGCGGTCGGCGCACCGGGGCTGCAAGCACGCGTCGGCGTGCTCACCGGCGAAGCCGCTGTGAATCTCGATGCCTCCGGTCAGGCGATGGTCGCGGGCGACCTTGTCAACACGGCTTCGCGTGTTCAATCCGCTGCGTCACCCGGCACCGTGCTGGTCGGCGAGACGACGCGCCAGGCCACCGAGGCGGCGATCGTCTACGACGACACCGGGACGCACGAGCTGAAGGGCAAGGGGGAGCCGCTCCGCCTGTGGCGCGCGAACCGCGTGGTCGCGGGCCGCGGCGGGTCGATGCGGCCCACCGGCATCGAACCCCCCTTCGTGGGACGTGACCGCGAGCTTCGCCTCCTCAAGGAGATGCTCCACGCCACCGCTGAGGATGGGAAGTCGCGCCTGCTGTCGGTGGTCGGCGTGGCGGGTGTCGGCAAGTCACGGCTCTCGTGGGAGTTCGAGAAATACATCGACGGCCTCACGCAGCCGGTGTACTGGCATCGAGGCCGGTGCCTCGCCTACGGCGAGGGCATCGCGTATTGGGCCCTGGCGGAGATGGTCCGCACCCGCGCGGGGATGGTCGAGAGCGAGCCGCAGGAGGCTGCACGCGAGAAGCTTCGCCGAACCGTCCAGCAGTTCATCTCTGACGATGAGGAACGCCGCTGGGTGGAGCCTCGTCTCGCACAGCTGCTCGGCCTCGACCGGGAGCTGTCCAGCGAGCCGCGTGACCTCTTCGCAGCGTGGCGGATGTTCTTCGAGAAGCTGGCGGCGGACCAGCTCACCGTGCTGGTCTTCGAGGACCTGCAGTGGGCCGACAGCGGCCTGCTCGACTTCATCGAGTACCTCCTCGAGTGGTCGCGCAACAGCCCGATCCTCGTGCTGACGCTCGCGAGGCCCGAGGTCGCCGAGCGCCGGCCGGGCTGGGGTATCGGCAAACGCGGACTCACGTCGCTCTACCTCGAACCGCTCACGAGCGACGCGATGGCATCACTCCTCAACGGCATGGTGCCCGGCCTCTCCGAGGAGCTTCGGGCGCGCATCCTCGAGCGCGCCGCTGGGATCCCCCTCTATGCGGTGGAGACGGTGCGGATGCTCCTCGACCGCGGACTGGTCGTTGAGGAGGGCGGCGCCTACCGCGCCATCGGATCGCTCGACTCGCTCGAAGTGCCCGAGAGCCTGCACGCAATGATCGCCGCACGGCTCGACGGCCTCCAGCCCACCGAGCGGCACCTGCTCCAGGACGCGGCCGTCCTCGGCAAGTCGTTCACGCGCGAGGCGCTCGCGTCGGTATCCGGACAGCCACTCAGCGTTGTGCAGTCGGCGCTTTCGACCCTGGTCGAGAAGGACCTGCTGTCGATACAGTCGGACCCGCGCTCGCCGGAGCGCGGCCAGTACGTCTTCGTGCAGGACCTGGTGCGCGGCGTTGCTCACGGCACGCTCGCGCGGAAGGATCGGCGGTCGCGGCACCTCGCCGCGGCGGACTACCTCGAGTCGTCGTGGGGCGGCGAGGAAGGCGTCGCTGAGGTGATCGCGGTCCATCTTGTCGCGGCGCACGAGGCCGAGCCGACCGCAACGGACGCCCCCGCGATTCGCGAACGCGCGCTGCGTGCGCTCGTCCGCGCCGGCGATCACGCGAGCTCGCTGGGAGCGCTCGACTCCGCGCAGCGTTATTACGAGCGCTCGTTGGAGCTTGCCGAGCATGACCGGACTCGCGCCGAGCTTTCCGCGAAGGCAGGACAGGTGGCGAGGATGCAGGGCCGCGATCAGCAGGCAAAGGCGCACTACACCACCGCACACGCGCTCCACACGTCCCTGGGGGACACCGCGGCCGCCGCGAGAGCGCTCAGCGGAATCTCGGTCGTCGAGATGTCCGCGGGAAAGACGGAAGTCGCCATCGAGCGCGGTGAAGCCGCCCTCATGATGCTCAAGGCCGCGGACGACGCGGACCCCGAGCGGAACGCTGCCCTGGCGGAGACCGCTGTTCGGCTCGCCGCAGCCGAGTACTTCCATGAGGACATGGATCACGCGCTCGAGCACGTCGAGCTCGCGCTCCAGATCGCTGAGACATCGAAGCTCCTCGACATCGTCACCACCGGCCTCGACACGAAGTCGTGGATCCTCGCTGCTCGCGGCAGGCGTGAGGAGGGGCTGGTCCTCGACGAGGGCGCCCTGAAGCTGGCTCGTGCCATCGGGTTGAGCCGCGTCGGCACCATCGAGAGCAACCTGGCCGACACGCTCCAGGAGGCTGACCGCCTCGAGCCTGCGGTGCAGCATTTCGAGCAGGCGGCGATTTCGGCGCGCAGGGTCGGTGACCGCGTCAGCGCCGCGTTCGCGGACCTGGCAGGGACGCCGTCCCTCCTCGATCTCGGGCGCTGGGATCGCTGCGAGGAGATCGTCACGTACTACTTCGACCACGACGCGGCGGATCTTGCGGGCCATGTCCCGACGGTCGGTTACGCGGTCAGTGCCACCTGGTTGTTCCTCTGGCGGGGTCAGCTGGACCTCGCACGCAGGCTTGTCGCGGACGCCGACGCGCTGTTCGAAGGTTCCGGCCCGGCCGGCACGGTGCCTGCCGATCTCCGCGCGCTGCTCGAGGCGGCGCGCGCAGGTCTCGCAAATGCTGAGCGCAGGCCCGGCGATGCCCTCGAAGCGGCCGAGAGATCGCTCGCGATCTCCATGCCCTCGTACCCGACCATGGCCCGCCGCGCGCTCTGCGAGGCGGTGGACGCCCTCTTCGCGCTCGGGCGGGAGGCCGATGTCGCGGCCCTGATCGAGAAGGCAAGCGGGCACTTCTCAGCGGGCAGCCAGCCGACCGTCGACGCCCACATCCTTCGATGGAGAGCTCGGATGCACGATCGGCGCGGAGACGAGGAGCCCCTGCAGCTGCTTCGCAAGGCGATCGATGCCTTCGAGGGTCTCGGCCGGCCGTTCTGGCTCGCGATGGCTCGAGTGGAGCTCTGGGAATGGCTGACGGAACGCGGCCGCGACGACGAGGCGCGCGTCCAGCTCGAGCAGGCACTGAGCGCGTTCACGGAGCTGGGGGCCGAGCCATGGCTGCATCGCGCTGAGCTCGCCCTTCGTCCGTACCCACCGGTGACGGAGCGCGTCTCAACGGGACCGTGACGGCGGCGGTGGGTCGTGCGCGCGGGGCCGCTCCATCACCACCCTCCGGCGGCACTCGTCGCCAGGTTCCCGATCTGATCTCGTGAACCGGTAAGCTCCGTTGGCGATGAACTGCCCTGCGTGCGGAGCAGAGACCCGCGCCGGACGCCGCTTCTGCCCGAAGTGCGGCGCCGCGCTCGCGCTGTCGTGCCCGTCGTGCGGCGCCGCCTACGAGGAGGGCGACGCGTTCTGCGGGGAGTGCGGCGGCGACCCTCACCGCCGGAGGTCCCGCTCCTCCCCCACCGCCCGCCCCGATCGTCCTCGTCACCCCGGAACGGGCCCGGCCGACCGAGCGGCGGCACGTGTCAGTGCTCTTCGCCGACCTCGTCGGGTTCACCTCACTCTCACAGCAGCGCGATGCGGAGGACGTGCGCGAGCTGCTGACCCGGTACTTCGACACCGCTCGCACGGTGATCAGACGCTACGGGGGCACCGTCGAGAAGTTCATCGGCGACGCCGTGATGGCAGCGTGGGGGGTCCGTGAGATTCAGGAGATCGACGCGGAGCTGGCGGTGCGGGCCGCGCTCGAGCTCGTCGATGCGGTCGCCGCCTTCGGTGAGCAGGCAGGGATCCCCGGACTCCAGGCGCGCGCCGGCGTGCTCACCGGCGAGGCTGCGGTCAACCTCGGCGCGACCGATGAGGCGCTCGTCGCCGGCGATCTCGTGAACACTGCGAGCCGCGTGCAGTCGGAGGCGGAACCCGGCACCGTCCTCGTCGGCGACAGCACCCGCAGTGCCAGCGAGGCCGCGATCGAATATGCGGACGCGGGGACGCGGCAGCTCAAGGGCAAGACCGAGCCGGTCCGGCTCTGGCGCGCCGCCCGAGTCATCGCTGGCGCCGGGGGCGCCCTGCGGCCGACCGGGCTCGAGCCGCCGTTCGTCGGACGTGAGCGCGAGCTCAGGCTGCTCAAGGAGTTCATGCACGCGACGACTGGCGAGGGCCGGGCGCGGTTGCTCTCGATCGTCGGCCTCGCCGGCGTGGGCAAGTCGAGGCTGGCGTGGGAGTTCTTCAAGTACATCGACGGCCTCGCCGAGACGATCTGGTACCAGCGCGGCCGGTGTCTTGCGTACGGCGAGGGTGTGGCGTTCGCGGCGCTCACCGAGATGGTCCGCATGCGCACCGGGATCCTCGAGAACGAGTCGCTCGAGACCGCTCGGCAGAAGCTGCGCAGTAGCGTCGAGGCGTTCATCCACGACAGCGAGGAACGCGCGTGGGTGGAGCCCCGATTGGCCCATCTGCTCGGCCTCGAGGAGCGCGCGGTCGCCGATCCTCGGGATCTCTACGCGGCGTGGCGCGTCTTCTTCGAGCGGATGTCGGCGCAGCACACGACGCTGCTCATCTTCGAGGACCTGCAGTGGGCGGACAGCGGACTGCTCGACTTCATCGAGTACCTGCTCGAGTGGTCTCGCACGTCGCCGATCCTCGTCGTCACCCTGGCCCGACCGGAGTTCGCCGAGCGGCGTCCGGGATGGGGCACCGGCAAGCGCGGCCTCACGTCGCTCTTCCTCGAGCCGCTTCCCTCTGGTTCGATGGCGCAGCTGCTCGACGGCATGGTGCCGGGCCTTCCGAAGGATCTGCACGCGCTCATCCTCGACCGTGCCGCAGGCGTGCCCCTGTATGCGGTCGAGACCGTGCGCATGCTCATCGATCGCGGGCTGCTGGTCGAGGAGGGCGGCATCTATCGCGCAAAGGGCTCGCTGGACGCGCTCGAAGTCCCGGAGAGCCTGCACGCGCTCATCGCCGCACGGCTCGACAGTCTCACCTCGCTCGAGCGCTCGCTGCTGCAGGACGCCGCGGTCCTCGGCAAATCCTTCACCGGAACGGCGCTCAGTGCCATCACGCAGATCCCCGAATCGGAGGTCGAATCGGGGCTCACGTCGCTGGTGAGCAAGGATCTGCTGGCGATTCAGTCCGATCCCCGCTCTCCCGAACGCGGCCAGTACGTGTTCGTGCAGGACCTGATTCGCAGCGTTGCGCACGGAACGCTCGCGCGCCAGGAGCGCAAGGCGCGCCACCTTGCCGCAGCGATGTATCTGGCCGGCACGTGGTCCGAGGAAGAGGAGATCGCCGAGGTCGTCGCGGCGCATCTGGTCGAAGCGTATGACGCGGACCCGGCGGCGGCCGACGCGCCGGAGATCCGTGATCGCGCGCGAATCGCGCTGGTTCGCGCCGCGGAACACGCCAGCTCGCTCGGAGGCGCCGCGTCTGCGCAGCGCTATTACGAGCACGCCCTCGAGCTCAGCGCCGACGACGAGATGCGAGCGGAGCTGCATCAGAAGGCAGCCAAGTCCGCTCGGTTGCAGGGACATGCCGCGCAGAGCCGAGCTCACCTCGAGTCCGCGCGTGAGCTGTACGCGCAAACAGGCCGGCCGCTGGGCGAGGCGATGGCGCTGTGCGAGCTCGCCACTGCCGACTTCGACGCCGGGAATCTGGCCAGCGCGTTGACGCACACGCGCGAAGCACTCTCGCTCGTCCCGCCCGACGAAACCGATGATGAGCACCAGGCGACTCTCGCGACGATCGACGGCCGGCTCGCGAGGTTCATGTACTTCAACAGCGACTACGATGCGGCGCTGCCCCATGTGGAGCGCGCGCTCCAGGTCGCCGAGACCCAGGGCCTGTGGGATGTGCTCTGCCCGGCGCTCGACACCAAGGGCATCATTCTGGCTGCGCGCGGACGCCGCGCCGAGGCGGAGGTGCTCATCCGCGGCGGGCTCGCGGTGGCGCTCGAGCACGGTCTGACGCAGCGCGCGTCGGTGTCTTCCATCAGCCTCGCGACGACCCTGGAAGAGGACGACCGGCTCGAGTCCGCGCTCGAGATCTACAGCCAGACCGAGGAGATCCTTCGGCGGCTGGGTGATCGCCCGAGGGCTGCCGGGACTCGCCTCAACCGGATGCAGGGGCTGATCGAGCTTGGTCGGTGGGACGAGGCCGAGGCGATCTTCAACGAGTACCTCGAGGCTGATGCGGCGGAGCTCGGTTCGCTCGTGTGGCCGGGCGCTCAGGCGGTGAACGCCGCCTGGCTTTACCTGCTGCGCGGCGACATCGCCGCCGGGCGACGGCTGGTGGAGGAGGGTGCGCCGCTGGTCGCGCACGCGCAGATCGAGATGCGCGTCCAGCACGAAGCGGCTCGCGCGGCCGTCGCGAATGCCGAAGGCGACCACGTGGGCGCGCTCACGATGGCGGAGGCCACACTGCGCGCCTGCGTCGACGAGACGTTCCCCGTCGGCATGCGGGCCGCGCTCATCGAGGCTGTTGAAGCCGCATTCGCACTCGGCCAGGCCGCCAAGGTGGTCGAGCTGATGCAGCTGGTGCGCGAGCACTTCCGCCCCGGACGCCAGCCCTCCGTCGACGCGCACATCCTGCGCTGGGAGGCTCGCCTGACGGCTGCGCTCGGTGACTATGAGCGCGCGGTCCCGAAGTTCATCGCCGCAATCGACGCCTTCACGCGGTTGCAGCGCCCTTTCTGGTTGGCGGTGACGCGGTGCGAGTTCGGCGAGTGTCTCATTGCGCAGGGTCGCGATGCCGAAGCCCAGGATCAGCTGGCGCAGGCACGAGCGAGGTTCGAACAGCTGCGCGCGACCCCATGGGTGCAGCGCACGAGATCCGCCGAACAACGCGGGGGCATCGCTGCCGAGCGAGCGACGCTCGCGCACTGACGCATGCCTCGGCGGGAGGCCGCGCCGACCTCAGCCCGCCGACGACCCCGCGGCGACCGGCATCGCGAAGATGGGCAGCTCGATGTCGTGCTCGAGCAGCCGTCGCATCGCCAGCGGCGTCATCGGATGTCCGAAGAGATATCCCTGCGCAAGCTCGCAACCGAGATCACGCAGCTCGCGGAGATGCTCGTCGGTCTCCACGCCTTCGGCGATGACGCTGAGGCCGAGACCCACGCCGAAGCTGAACACGGAGTGAGCGAAACCGATCGATTGCGACGGGCCACACAGCGAGGCGGTGAACGACTTGTCGATCTTCAGCACATCGATGGGGAAGTCACCGAGGCGGCTCAGCGACGAATGGCCGGTGCCGAAGTCGTCGAGCGCGATGCGCACGCCGAGCTCGCGAAGCGCGTTGAGGCGACGGATGATCAATTCGGGGTCGCTGATGATGTGCGCCTCGGTCACCTCCAGGATCAGGCGGTGCGGCTCGAGGCCGGTCTCATCAAGGATCCTGCGCACGCTCTCGACGAAATCCGCTTGGTGCAGCTGCCGCGCTGCGACATTCACGCTCACGGCGACCGGGTCGGCACCGTCTGCCGCCGGCCAGCCGCGGGCCTCCTCACACGCGCTGCGGAGCACCCAGTCGCCGAGCTGCAGGATCAGCCCGGTCTCTTCCACGAGGCTCATGAAGTCGTCCGGCAGCACCGTCCCGCGAGTGGGGTGGCGCCAGCGAAGCAGCGCCTCGGACGCGACGATCCGGCGCGACGAGACGCGCACGATGGGCTGGTACACGAGCTCGAACTCGACCGATTCCACCGCGTGGTACAGATCGGCCTTGAGGCGGTGCCGGCGCTGCACAGCCGCGTACATCTCCGGCTCGAACAGCTCCCATCGCGACTTGCCCGAGCTCTTCGCCGTGTACAGCGCAAGGTCGGCGTTCTGCAGGAGCTCCTGCCCGTCGCACCCGGCGCTCACCGCCGTCGCCACCCCGATGCTCGCATGCGTCAGGACCTCCTCGCCGGCGATGGAGAACGGCGCGCGCAGCGCATCGATGACGCGTTCCGAGATGCGCACCGCCATGCTCGAGTCGTCGATGCCGATGAGCAGCACGGCGAACTCGTCGCCGCCCAGCCGTGCCGCGATGTCACCGGGACGGAGACACTGTCCGATTCGGTCGGCGATCGAGCGAAGCAGCTCATCGCCGGCGGCGTGGCCGAGGCTGTCGTTGACCGTCTTGAAATCGTCGATGTCGATGAAGAGCACGCCGACGTGCTGTCCCACCTGCGCGAGCGCCTGCTCCACACGCGAGCTGAAGAGGAGCCGGTTCGCCATGCCCGTCAGCGGGTCGTGTGACGCCTCGTGCTGCAGCTGCTCCTGGAGCACGGTGAGCTGCGACAGCGAGTGCTGCAGCCGTCCCCGCTCGAGGATCATGCCCGTCTGGTTGGCAAGCATCTCGAGCAGGCGCAGGTCCTCGTGGTCGAAGCCGGTCACCTCGCCGAGGCGATTGGCGATGAGCATCGTGCCGACCATGTTGTTCTCGCCGCGCAGCACCACCGCCATCGCGTCGCGCAGCCCGCGCTGCTCGAGGAACGCGCCGGGGTCGCCGTCGGTGCCGCCGCGGACTCCGAGCAGGAGCGGTGAGTCGAGCAGGAGCCGGCTGATGAACTGCAGCTCGGCCTCGTCGAGCGTGATCGGTGCCATGAACTGTGTCGTGGTCTCCTTGTCGACCGTCGTGCGCAGCACGGCATCGCGTTCGCGCGTCGGAAGGAACGTGATCTCGGCACGCTCCGCGCGGAACACCTCGCACGCCTTCCTCAGGAGTCCGGCGACGGCCTCGTCAACCGCCTCGTTGCGTTGCAGGTCCTTGGTCGACTCGTACAGGAAGTCGACCTGGCCGCGCTTCTCACGCTCGGCGACGTAGAAGCGATACGCGACGAAGACACCGAGCGTCGGAACGGCGAGCAGCCACAGCTCAGTCGGGTTGTACCAGATGAGCCGCACGCCGATGAGGGCGAGACACGTGTTGACGCCGGTCGCGGCGAGCGCGAAGCCGAACGTCGATGCGACGCCGGCAGGATCGAGATGACCTTCGGAGAATGAGATCGCGGTGAGGATCACCGCCGACTGGAGGACGCCGGCCACGAGGATTGCGATCAGCACCCCGATGAAACTGGTCGTGCCCAGCGGATTCTGATGGTCGACAAGATGCACGAACAGCAGCGCCGCCACGCTGTTGGCGACCGCGAAGTTCGCGAGGTTGAACGCCACCTTCAGCGGCGACTGGCGGCGATAGAACGCCAGTGCGACGGCCGTCCCGGCGATGTTGCAGAGGACCACGACGACCGGCGGCGCGAAGAAGAGGCCGACGACGAGCGGGAGCTCGCTGAGCGAGAAGGACTGCGCATCGCGACGGAACTGGATGTGGACGACGAACACCTCCGCGGCGCAGAAGAGCGGCATCAGCACCCACCACGGAATCTGGCCGGGCGCTGCCACCCCCTGCAGCGGGCCGACCACCTTGACGAGGAGGATGACTGCGGTCGCCAGCAGCACGACGGTGAGCAGGTGAACGCGGTGTCCCCGCCGGACGGGAGCGGCCGGCGCGGGCGCGCCCGCGGATCCGGAGCCGCCGCCTCGGTGGTCATGCACGAATGCTCCGTGACCTCGAACTCAGAGGGGCTCGCCGTGCCAGCCCTGTTGCCAACCGGTAGCAGGGCTATCGTCGGGGTTGGCATCGAGATGACGGCCCCGCGGAGCGGCGACGTGGCCGCGGGTCAGCTCCAGTCGGAGTCAGACCAGCTGGAGCCGGACCAGGAGGCCCCCGACCACGACGCGCCGGACCAGGACGCCCCTGACCACGACGCCCCCGACCAGGATGCGCCCGACCACGACGCGCCGGACCACGATGCGCCCGACCACGATGCACCCGACCACGACGCGCCCGACCACGACGCGCCGGACCACGATGCACCCGACCAGGACGCGCCGTTGAAGACGCCGCCTCTCCAGGCCGTCCCGTTCTGCTCGGCTGACGCGAGCGCGCTTGTGTTCACAACGTTCCCGAAGATGTCCTGCTCGCCGGTGAGGGCGACGCCGTTGTTGTCGGTAACGTGATGGGAGCCGCGCGACGCCTCGAGGCTGCCGGCGCCGTTCGACGGCTGCCACGTCTGCACTGCGTTCGGCGCCGGCGCATTGAGGACCGCACCGAGGCTCAGCTCGCCACTGCCCTTGAGGACGGTGGGCCCGAACATCGAGTGCGTGTTGCCGTCGAGGAGCGCCTTCACCTGGTCAGGGGTGAGCCCCGGCCGCTGGCTCAGCAGCAGGGCGGCCGCACCCGACACGACCGCCGCCGCCTGCGAGGTGCCACTGCCGAGGAAGAAACGGTTGGCGACGGTGGCGGCAGCGCCGAATTGCTGATCGATGAAGGACCCGGGCACGCGCAGCGACGGGATGTGCACGCCAGGGGCGGAGAGGTCCGGGTTGCGCGTGCCGTCACCTTCGCTCGTGAAGCTCGCGGGCATGTGATAGCGCACGTACATGCTGTTGTTGGTGTTGGATGCGCCGACAGCGATCACGTACGGGTCGATCGCGGGGTCCTCGAGACCGTCGGAGTTGTTGCCGTCGTTGCCCGCGGCCACCACGACGACGATGCCATGGTCCCACGCCTGCTCGGCGGCGTACGCGAGGGGATCGAGCACGTAGCTCTGCGAGCTGTCGGTGCCGTACGACAGGTTGAGCACGCGGATGTTCATCCCGTTGTCGTTCTGGTGCTGTACGACCCAGTCGATTGCGGCGAGCACCTGCGAGACGTCGGTGCGGCCCTGCGCGTCAGCGACCTTCAGGCTCACGATCTGCGCGTCCGGCGCCATGCCGAGGAAATGTGTGGTGTCGCTCGAGCTCACCGAGGTGGCTTCGGTATCACGGCCGGCGATGATGCCGGCCATGTGCGTGCCGTGACCGAAGGTGTCGAGATACTCGAGCGACGAGTTCTGTGATTCAAAGGAGAGGTCGGGGCCGTTGACCACCTTGCCGGGGGTGGTCAACCCGTCGACCGGGGTGACGCCCGAGTCGATGAGCGCCACGCCGACGCCCTGGCCGGTGTAGCCGGCGTTCCAGTAGGCGTGCGCGCCGTCCATCTGCTCGATGTTGTACATGGAGTTGACGTCGGTGGCCGGGTTGAACGCACCCGCCGCGCTGTACGAGCTGCCGAGCAGCTGGACCGGTGCGTTGAGCGTGACCTGCGCGACGCCCGTCGATGCGCTGAGATCCTGCACGTGGGTTGTCGGGACCTCTGCAACGACCGCGTTGATGAGCCCGATGGTCTGCTCGACATGGCCGCCCGCGGAGGTGACTGCCTGGTCGGCCGCGGCGCTCATCCCGGGTTGCGCCCGCACGATGACCGAGACGAACTGCGGGGCTGCCTGCACCACTGCGCTCAGCGCACCAGCGGCGAGGAGCATGGATGCGGCGGTGGCGATCGCGCCGACTGCGCGGCGTTTGCGATCGTCCCAGCTGATGCCGTCTGCGGCAGTCACGTCCCCGGTACCCCCCGATACTTGGTGTCTATCGTCCCGCTGCTCCCCACCGAGCGAGCCCTGTGACGAAGGCTAAGCGGCGTGGGCGCGGCCGGCCCGCGGGACCACAATGCTGTGACGTACCCCTACGAACCACCCAGCCCGGATCGGATGTTGCGATCTGCTCTCAGCGGTCGCGAGGGGTCACGCGGGACCCCCGGTCACCGCGATACCGCGAAGTAGGTGACGATCCGCGAGCCGCCGCGGGTGAGGCATGTCTGAAACTGAGCGTCGGTTCCGGGTGGGGGTATGTCCGCCGGGCCGTACGCGCGCGTGTACTGATGGCCCTCGATGGTGTAGCGATGCGCGACGCCGTCTGCGTCGAACCAGGTCAGGGTCTCACCGTTGAACGCGTGGGTCAGCCCCGTGAAGGGACCGCCGAAGCTGTGGCCCACGAAATACGTATCGCGGGTCACGCAGACATCGATCGCCACGGCGCGCCGCGGGAGCGGCGTCCGTCCGGTGCAGTCCGAGTATGTCGAGACGCCGACATCCAAGCCCGGCCCGATCAGCCGGTTGCGCGGCGGTGCGATCACGGCCGGTGTTGACACCACCGCCGGCCGCGCGGGCGCAGCTGCTGCCACATGGCGAGCGGCGGGTGTGCCGGCTGTACGCGGCGAGGTCCCGCTCGACCACTGGCTCACGGCTCCCGCGGCGAGACTGGTGAGCGATGTCGCCTGGGTCGTCCCAGCCGTCATCGCCGCCGCGCGCACATCCGGCGTGGTGCCGCCGGCGACGGCGAGGAGGGTGGCGCCGGCCACCCCGCTGACCACGACCTTCAGCACCAAGGTACGCGCGCGCGAGGCGCTGCCTGTGCGAACGGGATCGTGTCGCTCGTTCATCTCACTGGTCGCCCCACGGGGACCAACATCGTGCGGAAGCCGGCGTGAGATCCGAGGGAGCGCCGACCCGTGTCGGGTATGTCACATCCTCTGGGCGCCCATCGCACGATTCGTCACGACGGGGCTCCGCGCAGCTCTGCCGCCCCGGACGGTGCCGGCGATCAACGGAACTGTCGCAGGCCGAACGACCCGACGGGGCAGGCCGTAGTGCTGGGTTCGGTGACGAGATGCGCACATCGCCCCCAAGCGATGTGACGGGCTCGGTACAGCGCGCCGCTGCGCCCGGCAGCTTTGTGGCAGGGACGCATGTTGGGGATCAGGAAGTGACGCAGGAAGTGACTCATCCAACCCAGACCGTCCGAAACACCGCGATCGCACAAGCCCAGGTCGCGAAGAGAGCGCAGCGTGGGGTCGTCGTCGGGCTTGTCGGCGTGAGTCTCGCCGTCAGCGCGGTGCTCGGTGGACCGCTCCTCGCGCGCGCCGGGTGGACCCCCGGGGGCACACCACCATGCCGAGAAACAGTCCCCAGCCGGACCCAGCCACTGCAGCTGCCGTGCCCCGCTCCACCACTGCCGCTGGTGAGGAACCTGAACGCGCCGACCATTCGTCAGGACATGTCCCTCGACTGTGAGTTGGCGGCGCTCGCCGTCGCCCTCGAAACCAAGGGGTTCGATGTCTCACAGGATTGGGTGTTCGACCACCTCCCCAAGGAGGAACGCTCCGCGGTGCTGTCCGAAGGACGGCCAGTGCGCTGGGGCGATCCGAACACAGCGTTTGTCGGCAACGTCAACGGCTCGGAGGCCGGCTTCACCGGCTACGGCGTGTACGAAGCGCCGATCGCCGCGGTGGCGCAGCTCGCCGGCGCCACGGCAGTCGGGCATACGGGCTGGACAGCGGTTGAGATTGAAGACGAGGTCCGTGCTGGGAACCCCGTGGTCATCTGGGTCAATTTCGACTTCGGCGACAGCGCGACAAGGACCTGGACTGCGTGGGACGGGCGGCTGATTCCTTACACCACGCTCGAGCACGCGGTGACGGTGGTCGGGGTCAACATGCGCGTGCACACGGTCACGGTTGTCGACGTTGCGATGGGCGCACGGCGGACGCTCACCGATGCTGCGTTCGCCGCCGCCATCAGGACATTCGGGGGCATGGCAGTCGCCATAGAAGGTGCACGATGAAGCGTCACAGCAGAACGCCTCAGGTCTTCGCGTTGCAGCTCGCGGTGGCCATCCTCGCGCTGCTCGCCGCTCCAGCATTGGCTCGCGCAGACACCGCAGCCGCGCCGACGACTGGGTCTCATCAATACGCGGCGGTGGGCGGGATCAGCACCGCCCTGCATACGAACACGCCGGGCGCTTCCGCGAGTGGCATCGCCTCCGCATTGCGCACACCACGCATTCGCAATCGGCTGATCGGACCGCATCTCGATGTCGGCGTCTCGACGTACAACGATTGCACCGGTCGCACGGAACTCACGAGGAGGACCGCTGCGATCGACACCTGTGTGAAGTGGGACGTCTACTTCATCGGGCACAGCTTTGGTGGCCCGTTCACAAGCCTGACCCACGCGTACAACGGCGAGGTCATCACCTGGTATGACGCTGCTGGAACAGCTCATCGCTACACCATCAGGGGCCATCAGTACACCTACGCGTACGGTCCGGTCGACACGCCGCCGCCAGGAACAGCTGCCCAGTTCCAGACGTGTCTGACCCGCAACGGCTCGCGGATCATCACCTTCTACGCGACGACCACCTGACCCGAGGACCGCGGTGCCGAGCGCCCTCGAGGGAGTTGCTATCGCGGGCACCACACGCGGTTCCAGCCCATGAATATCCTCATGGTCGGCACAATGATTGGTAGACAGTGCTCCGGCCGCGTACGGCGACACGGCCGGGGTGAAGTGAGCCACGAGGGTCCGGTCAGATGTCCGAGCGTCAATTCCCCAGGTGGTCGGAGATCAGACCGCTCCTGCGCGCCCGGCCCATCGAGCTCAATCCGACGAGTCGACGGCTGCAGAAGGCGCTGACCATCAACCAGCTCCGCACGATCGCCCGCCGTCGAGTGCCACGGGCGGTGTTCGACTACACGGATGGCGCCGCCGAGGCGGAGATCAGCATCCGCCGTGCGCGAGCGCTCTTCCAGTCGCTCGAGCTCCAACCGTCGGCCCTGCATGACGTGTCCAGCGTGGACACAACCACCACATCGCTGGGCCGATCATCGGCGCTGCCGTTCGCGTTCGCACCCACCGGGTTCACGCGCTTGATGCATCACGAGGGCGAGCGCGCTGTGGCTCGCGTGGCCGAGCGGATCGGGATTCCCTACGCCCTGTCCACCATGGGGACGACCTCGATCGAGGATGTGACCGCGGCAGCGCCCTCGGCGCGCAAGTGGTTTCAGCTCTACGTCTGGCGAGACCGATCCGCCGGCGAGGAGTTGATGACGCGTGCCAAGGCAGCGGGTTTCGAAGCCCTCATGCTGACCGTTGATGTCCCAGTGGCGGGAGCGCGTCTCCGCGATGTGCGCAATGGATTCTCGATCCCGCCGACACTCACTGTGAAGACGGTCGCTGACATCGCGTCGCATCCCGCGTGGTGGGTGAACCTGCTCACCACAAAGCCGCTGACCTTCGCCTCGCTGGACGCGTGGGACCGCACGATCGCCGAGCTCATCGATGCGCTCTTCGACCCGACGATGACGATCGCCGATCTCGAGTGGGTTCGCTCATATTGGGACGGCCCGTTGATCATCAAGGGGATCCAGACGGTGGCAGACGCGCGCCGCATGGCGGACGCCGGAGTGGATGCGATCGTGCTGTCCAACCACGGTGGCCGTCAGCTGGATCGCGCACCGGTCCCGCTCCGCCTCCTCCCCGAGGTCGTCGACACTGTCGGGGATCGGATCGAGGTGTGGATGGACACCGGCATCATGACCGGCGCGGACATCGTCGCCGCCATCGCACTCGGCGCGAAGACGGCGCTCATCGGCCGTGCGTATCTGTATGGCCTCATGGCGGGAGGTGAGGCGGGCGTCGCTCGCGCCGCGGAGATCCTCTCCCGTGAGATCCGCCGCACGATGCAGCTTCTGGGGGTGCGGAGCATCGCCGACCTCAGTCGCGATCACGTGAGACTGCCCAGGTCTCCTTTCGCGTAACCCAGTCGCGTATATACGGCGCCCGGTGACGCGGAAACGCACACCGAAAGCATGTGCGCAGCGAACAAATCCACGCGCAATCTCGTGTAACAGACCCCGGTATCTCTCTGCGACGAATCGATGTGCGGCGGTCGCCGCGGGGAACTGAATCATGAGACGAGCACTGGTGATCCTGGGTGGATCCGTGAGTATGTTGATTGTTGCCGCCTGCGGTTCCGCAGCGGCCGGCACCACCACTCCGACTGTGACCGGCGCGCCACCACAGGCGGCGACATCGGTGCCCACTGCGGCCGCGACTCCAACACCGTCGCAACCTGCTCCCGCACCGGCAGCAGGCGCGACCGTTGCGTTGCAGAGCGTTGGCGGCCTCGGACAGATTCTGGTCGGTCCCGATGGCAAGACGCTGTATTACTTCCTCGCCGATACCGGGTCCGCGTCGACGTGCAACGGGCAGTGCGCGCAGAACTGGCCACCGTTGACCACGACCGGCGCGCCCCGGGCGACCGGTGGCGTATCGGCCACTCTGCTTGGAACCACCAGGCGTGATGACGGGACCACGCAGGTCACGTATGACGGACACCCGCTCTACTACTTCATCGCGGACTCGGCACCGGGCATGGCCACCGGAGAAGGAATCGACGCATTCGGCGCCAAGTGGGAGGCGGTGAGCGCGGCCGGCACCGCGGTCGTCAAGTGATCGCGGAGCGAGCAGCCTCCGCGATCAGTCGATCGATCCTCAGCCGCTGCGCGGTTGTCCTGGCGCTGCCTGGCTCCGCGCGTGGTCGATGAGGGACCGTCGCGGCGGGTTGAAGACGTCGATCTCCCGGCACGACGTCTCGTGCGTGCGCGCCCCGTGCGGCACCCAGCTGGGCACGACCGCGACATCGCCGGCACGCATCGTGCGAACGTCACCGTCGATCTCGAACTCGAACTCACCGTCGATGACGAGGACGATCTGCTCCTCCTCATGGACGTGCATCGGAGCTTCGGTGTTCGGTTCGAACGACACGAAGTTGATCATCGTGCGCTCACCGAGGACTGGTCGAAACGCGAGACCGGGCAGGAATTCGACAGCCTCGATCGCCCCGACGTCGACGTAACGCCCCGGTGCAGTCGGTGTCCCGTCCGCACGGGTGCTGAAGTGGTGCTCGGCGCCGCTCATGGATGGCTCCAGTCAACTCGGGGCAACGTCAGACGGGCACATCCTAGCCCATCACGTTGAAGCTGCTCTCCCCGTGGATCTGCCGCAGTCGTGAGTAGTGGCCGAGGTTGATGGAGTGCTCCGTGTACCGGCCATCCGCCACCACCGGATCCGCGTCGTGATCGTGTCCCGCTTCGCAGGCGCTGATGAGCGTGGCCATGAAGTGACCGACGACCGGAGCGTTCTTGAACTGGTTGCCGCTCGTTCCGATCGCAACGTAGAAGCCACTGAGCGACGTCTTGTCGTAGATGGGGATCCAGTCGTCGGCGACGTCGTACAGAGCTCCGGTGCCTCGCGGGCGAGGCGGCACCGGCAACGACGGGATTCGCCGGGCCAGCCTGAACACCTGCGCCTCCCACGCTCGCTGCGTGGGATTCACGTTATAGGTATTCGGATCGTCGACGAACTCCAGCGGATCGCATGCCGGTTCGGTGCCGCCGACGATGATCTGGTGCTGAAAGTGCGAGCGGAAGTACGTCCCCAGATCCCCGTCCATGATCACCGGACCAAGTTCGCCGGCACCGTACCCCTCGGGGGCGGTCACCGAGTGCACCTCCTGCCGGAGCGGGCGCGTTCGAACACCGAAGTCCGACAGGACTCCCGCCAGCTCGTTGATGGTGGCGGAATACGGTCCGGTCACATTGACCACCACGGGAGCCCTGAGGACGTCGCCTCCGGCCAGGCGCACACCACTGACCCGTCCTTCCGTCTGCAGGATCTCCACGACCTCCTCGCCCAGCCTGACCTCACACCCGCGCCGCTGCGCCGCGGCGATGAGGTTGCGGGCTGCCAGCTGCGGATCGTCGACGAAGCCTCCGTCCGGGGTGAAGTACCCGGTCAAATCCGAGGTCGGGTCCACCCAGAACGCCGGGTCGTTCACTGCGACCGGCGGTCCATGTTTCGCCGGATCGAGCCCCGGAATCCGTTCGCGAATCGTGTCGGCGTCCCACGCCTCCCAGGGAATGCCGACGCGGTCGAAGAGTGCGCATGTCCGCTCGCGATCCGTGCTCCCGTCGAGAATCAGGCACCCGGTCTTGTGAAACCGCGCGAGCGTCTCGTCAGCCGGAGCCTCCAGGTAGTCTCGCCACTGCTCCCAGCCGAACTTGGCTTCCCATGACGTCGCAACCCCTTCGTATGTCGAGTAATGGAAGCGAATCACTGCGGACGAAGCGCTCGTCGAACCCGCTCCGACGTCGGTGAGCTTCTCGACGGACGTCACATGCCAGCCCCGTCTTGTCAGCTCGTACGCCACCGAGGCACCAATAACTCCGGCGCCGATCACGATCGCATCGGGTGCGCTCGTCATCGCGGTGCCGCTCATCGCTCCGCGAGCACCGCGACGCCGGTGCCCGGGTGCCCGGGCGAGCCCCACACGAGCCCCGCACGGACGGTGTGGCGCGCACTGAGCCACGACTCGGCGATGCGCGCGCGCCCCGACGAATCGAGGAACTCCTGATCCCCGCGGTGCAGGTCGAGAATCGCAACGTCGGCGACGCGCCCCACTTGCAAGGTTCCGAGCGTGGCACCGCGTCCGATCGCGCCTGCCGCTCGGTTCGTCGTAGCTGAAATCACGTCGACGAGCGGCATCCCGACCGCGAGCATCTTGGACATCACGTCGGGCAGGTTTCTGACCGTCGCCGCACTGATGCTGTGGAGGTCGGTGCTGATGGTGTCCGGCCAGAACCTGGAACGCACGGCGGCTTCTGCGACATCGAAGTCAAAGCTCCCGGCACCATGCCCGACATCGAACAGCACACCGCGGTCTCGCGCAGCTCGTGCCGCATCGGCGATGCCGCCGTCGTGCCGTAGACCGTGGGGCGATCCCGTGAAGCAGTGGGTGACGATATCGCCTGCTCCGAGGATCGCCAGGAGGTCGGCAATGGGGGCGTCGGAGTCGGTGATATGCACCATCACCGGCAGGCGCACCGCTCTCGAAACGGCGATCGCTCGGCGGAGTGGCTCGAGTCCGTGGGCGCCGGTGATGCTCGGACCGCCCTGCCGCACCTTGATGCCGACGATCATGTCGGGGAACCTCGCCACGGCAGCCTCGGCCGCGTCGATGTCGAGCATGCTGAGCTCCATGGACTCGCCGACGGGGAACGGCGCGAGACCCACCGTCGATATGTGGAGGAAGGCAAGCACTCTGGTTCGGGAAGCGTCGACGATGAGGCGGCGGAACCCCTCGATTGTGTTTGCGCCCGCGTCGCCCGCGCTGACCATCGTTGTCACGCCTGTCCGAGACGCCATCTCGTCGGCGGGCACGGTGAGCGTGCAGACGCCCGTGTACACATGCGCGTGAATGTCGATCAAACCGGGGACAACCAATCCATCCTTTGCGTCGACGATGCGCGCGCCCGGCCCACCGTCATCCGACACATTCAGGTTGGGTCCGATTGCCTCGATTCGCCCGCGCGCGATGCCAATGTCAAGGCGATCATCGACTCCCTGCGAGGGGTCGATCACGCGGCCTCCCTTGATCAGCAGGTCGAACTTCATCGATCAGTACCATGCCACCGGGCGGCTTCGAGTACCAGCGCGAGGTGCCTCAACTGCTCGTGCAGAACTCGCTCACGCGGGCTTCGCCGCGCCGCCCGAGGCCACCTTGATGTTGGTGATCGGGTTGAGCAACGGTTCGCCGCGCAGGGCTCGTGCCACCTCCTCCGCCACGCGCCTGATGAGATCCGGCTCCGACTCGTTCGAGTAGTACGACATGTGGGGGGTGATCAACGCAGAGGCGTGGTTCCGGAGGGGATGGGTGTCCGCCAGGGGTTCCTCCTCGAACACATCCAGCGCGAGACCTCCCAGCCGCCCCTGGTCGAGCGCTTCCATCGCGGCATCCAGGTCGACGAGACCCCCGCGCGCGGTGTTGATGAGGAGCGGCCGGCGTCGGGCCGACTGCAGCGCCTGCCGATCGATCAGGTGTCTGGTCGCACTGTTGAGTGGCAGATGGAGCGACACGTAGTCGCACGTCTCGAGCAGCTGATCCAAGCTCGGCGCGGGGATCACACCGGGTATGTCGACCGCGGCAACCGGATCGTACGCGTGAACGGCAAGACCGAAGGCGAGTGCGCGCGTCGCAACGCGCCGCCCGATCCGCCCGGCCCCGACGAGGCCCAGGTGCTGGCCGGCCAGGCGTGGCACCTGGCCCTTGGGAATCTCCCAGCCGCCTTCGCGCACCGAAGTGGTGGACTCGAGCAGCCGGCGGGCGTACGCGAGCAACAACATCATCGTGTGGTCAGCGACTTCTTCGGTGCAGTAGTCCGGAACATTCGCGACCGGAATGCCGTAGCGCTCCGCCGCCGCGAGGTCGACGTTGTCGTAGCCGATTCCATACCGGACGATGGCTTTGCATCCGGCGTTCGCCGCCGCAGCGATCACGCTCTCGGGAACCGGCACATAACCGGCCATGATCGCGTCCGCACTCGCCGCCTCATTCGTGAGCGTGGCGACGTCGCTCGAAGGGGCGAGGTGAATCGTGACACCAAGTGGGGCGAGCACCTCCTCCTCGATATCGAACGAAGGCATATCCGTGTCGGTGACAAGAACTCGCATGGCTCCCCTAGAACTCCGCACTGTTGCGACGACGACGCGGCAAACCCTGGAACTTACCCGGCCTGCTTTGGGATGAACGCTGTTGCCTCGAGCATGACGAGCCATTCCGGGTCCTCGAGCGCGCTGACCTGAACGAAGGTGCTCACTGCTCGTGGTTCCTTGAAGGATCTCATCCGCTCTGCATTGATCCCGGGCCGGTTCGCCATATCAGGCGTGAACACTCGCAGCCGGACGATGTCGTCGAGAGATCCACCCGCCTCTCCGAGGATGGTGCTCATCGTGCTGATGATCTGACGCGTCTGGGCACCCGGGTCGCCGCGCCCGACGAGGTTGCCCTGTGCATCGACCGGACCCAGGCCCGAGAGGAAGACCAGGTCGCCTTTGCCCATCAGGAAGGCTGCGGTGTGCAACTCCCAGTCGCGATCCGAGAGGGACTTCGGGACAACTGCGACCGCTCCGTATGCGGCTGTTGCGCGCTCGGGCGATGCCATAGGAACCTCCTGCGAATCGCCGCCTGCCTCGCGGGCATACGGCTTCGATGCGGTGATCTCGAGCTCGACGGTCCCAGTCCGGCCGACGAGACGAGTGATTTCGACGACCGTCATGGCAGGCGTCGGCGTCACCATCGACTGGACCTCCCGCCACACTGACGGCCACTCGCCGATGTGGGTGGTGAACACCGACAAGCGGGCGACATCCTCGAATCCAAGCCCAACCCCTTCAAGGATCTGACGCATGAGGCCGAGGACATACTGCGTCTGCAAGAGCAGGTGGTCGGGGAAAACCTCTTCGCCAAACTCGTCGTATGCGGCAAGCCCGGAGATCTCGAAGAGTCCCTCCTGGCTGACCCGCACGGCGGGGGCATGGTTCGCGACAGCGATCCGACGGACGTGGGTGTCGCCCTGGCTCATGTGGACCTCGGGCGATGGCGGCTTGTGCGCCTTGCCTCGGAGTGGGCTTCCCGAGGTTGGATGAGTTGCAGTGCCGGCGGACCGGTTGCGCTCGATCCTCCGCCACGTGTCGCATGCGGTGAGTCGGGATCGGCGCGGCCCTTCATGAGGAGGGACGTCTGCCGCATGTGAAGCTGTAGGGCCTCCTCGAGCGCCTCCTCGTCCTCGTCAGTGAGAGCCCGCATGATCGCCCGGTGGGTGTGCTTGATCTGCTCCGCGTCGGTGAGGCGGCGCGAGGTGCTGAAGAACTTGCGCGTGAGCGCCTCGATCTGGGGCCAGAGGCTCTGGAGTGGCGGGAAGCCGGACAGCTCGTACAGGCGCTCGTGAAACGCCATGTCCGCGTCGATGCGCTCGCTGATCGTCCGCGCCGCGAGCCGGTCGAGCTGGCGCTCCAAATAGTCGTGATCGGCCTGACTGAGGGCCTTCATCGCCAGGCGCATGGCGAGGGGCTCGATCCGCTCGCGCATCTCGTACAGGTGGTAGATCGTGTCGGCTGGGAGTGACGCGACGTATGACCCGCGGCGCGGGATTGACAGCACGAGACCGTCTCGGGCCAGGCGCGCGAGCGCCTCTCGCACCGTGCTCTGGCTGACACCGAGGTCGCCCGCGCACTTGGTTTCGACGAGTCGCGTTCCCGGCACGAGCTCGCCCGTCACGATCTTGTTCTTCAGTTGCTCGTATGCCGCGTCTGATACCAGACGCAGCGACACAGGGGTCAGGCGGCCCCCCGGAACCTCCGCTCCTTCGGTGCTTGACATCGGGTCAGCCTCCGCAGTAGTGTCCCTCGCTAATCGATTATCGATATTAGCAGGTGCGCACTGCAACTCGCCGGAGGTCGCGAAATGAACCGAGTACGAGTGTCCATAGGGTTGTGCACCGGCATCATGCTGGTCACTGCCGCATGCGGCAGCACATCGTCCTCATCCTCCAACTCGGGATCCTCGAGCGCCGGAGTGCTGGGCACCGTCAAGACACTCACCCCTGGCGTGCTCACCATCGCGACGTATGGGTCAGATCCCCCGTTGATCACGGTGGGTCCTGGCCAGAATCAGATCGGTGGAGTCTCGGGCGCATGGGTCAACGCGTTTGCGGCCGACTTCGGACTCACCGTGCATCTGTTCCAGACCACCTTCGCCTCGTCGCTGCTCGCAGTGCAGCAGGGAAAGGCTGACATCGGCGCGCCCGTCTACTTCAATTCCGATCGTGCGAAGACGTACTACTACACGTATCCGGTCGACATCGAAAGTCTCGTGGTCTTCACGAAGAAGTCGTTCAACTACACAGGTCCCTCCAGCCTGCTCGGACACAAGGTGGGCACCGTCACCGGCTACGTCTGGACACCGTACTTCCAGAAGTTCTTCGGGTCGAGCCTGCAGTTGTACACGTCCGCAACCGACGCGCAGACCGCGTTCGTCAACGGGCAGCTCGACGCGTACATGGATGCCGACATCAACTACTTCAACCCTCCGATGAGCCTGTCGCCGAACATCGCGCTCCACAGCGTCTCCGGCGGCGACTTCGGCATCCCGGCGGGCACCATCGCAAACGAGTCCTACTGGATCGTGAACTGCAGCGAGAAGGCGCTGGCGAACGCGATGGATCTCGAGCGCGACAAGCTGCAGTCCTCGTGGGCTTCAATTCTCAGCCACGATGGAGCCCCAGCCGGCACCCCGCAGAACACGCCACCGCTCGACAGTCCGGCCGAAGCCTGCTGACGATGGTCCGCGCAGGCCTGGGAAGCTGATCGCGGAGGTCGAACTACCGGCAGGAGGCGACAGTGCATGAACTAGCCGGGTGGCTTGCCATCCTCGCTGGTGGCCTGGTGGTGACCATCGAGCTCGCCGCAGCGACGCTGGTCCTCTCGATCCTGCTCGCCGGTGTCCTTGCACTGATGAGCATCTCGCCGCTGCGCGTGCTTCGGATCTTTGCGACGGTCTACGTCGATGTCTTCAGAAGCATCCCGATCCTCGCCCTTGCGATCTCCGTCTACTACGGTCTCGGCGCTCAGCTCACCTCGCTCGGCATCAGTCCCTTCGAGACGGCCGTCGGCGTGCTCACACTCATTGAAGGTGCGTATCTCGCGGAGCTCTATCGCGGCTCGCTGCAGTCGATCCGGCAGCAGCAGTGGGATGCGGCATCGAGCATCGGGCTCGGCTGGATGTCCACGGTGCGGCAGGTCATCCTTCCGCAGGCCCTGCCGCCTGCCGTGCCGATCACGCTCAACATGGCGATCGCGATCATCAAGGACAGTTCGCTCGTCTCCCTGATCGCCGTGAGCGAGATCACACTCGTCGCGAATCAGCTCATCGCCGAGACATTTAAGCCGATTCAGGTGTACACGATGGTCGCGCTGCTCTACATCGCGCTGATCCTCCCGCTCTCCTTCATCTCGAAGCGCCTCGAGATCATCGTCAGCCGGCGGCTGGGGCTGACCTACCGCGTTGGGCAGGAGGAGGTGCTGCATCAGCTCACGATTCAGGCTGAGGGGCGCTCGGGATGACCCCTGCACGGATGCTGCCGTGGATGTAGTTCAGAACATCCTTCCGTACATCCTGCCGGGAGCGCTGGTCACCATCGAGATCAGCGTCGGCGCCTGGTTGGTGTCGGCGATCCTCGGCCTCATCCTCGCGGTCGCTCGTGACACCGGCAAGCCGCTGATCACCTTCCCGGTCGCCATCTCGGTTGAGATCATCCGTGCAGTACCACAGTTGATCATCCTGTACATCCTCTTCTTCGGCCTCGGCGCTGCCGGCATCAACCTCGACTCGCTGACGGCCGCGATTCTCGGCCTCGGCATTGCCGACGCCGTCTTCAGCGCCGAGTACTTCCGCGCCGGATTCCTCACGATCGCGTCGACCCAGCGGGACGCCGGCATGAGCCTCGGGCTCACGCGACTGCAGGTAACACGGCATGTCGTCATCCCACAGGTCATCCCCTTTCTGGTGCCGCCGCTCTTGAATTCATTCGTCGGGCTGATGAAGTCCGCAACGCTCGCATCGGCGGTGGGGGCGCCCGAGATCCTCTACGGCGGCCGTAATTACATGGAGACGACCGGGCAGGTCGCGCCGGCAGCGGTAGCCATCATGGTGCTGTACATCGTTGCAACCGTCCCGATGACTCGAGCCGTGAAGGCCCTCGAGAAGCGGGTTCGGGCGCGGACCCGCGCGTGACGATGAGTCCCTCCTCGCAACGTCCCGCTCGAGCACTCAAATCGCCTATCGGACCCGCTCGTCCCGCATTGAAAGGTGGATCAATATCGAACCCATGAACGTGCTCTTCGGCGTCCGTCTGCCGTGTGCCGGTCCCCTGGCGAGTCCCGAGGCGATGCTTCGCGTCGCGCGTGAGGCCGAGCTGCTTGGCTACGACTCGCTCTGGGTGCACGACTACCTCATCTGGAACAAGACATTGGATCGCGTGCACCTCTCGTGCGGCTCGCGGGAGGCGGTCGACGCAGCCGGAGAAGACTACCCGCCGATCTTCTTCGAGTCGTTGACGAACCTCGCGTTCCTCGCGGGCGCAACGCAGCGGATCCACATCGGCACTGCGATCCTGGTGCTCCCGTACCGCCACCCCGTCCTGACCGCCAAGCAGTTGGCCTGCATCGATGTGCTGAGTGGTGGGAGGCTGGAGCTCGGTATCGGTCAGGGGTCGGCCAAGAGCACCCTCAACGAGGAGTTCGAGGTGCTTGGCATCCCTCGAAGGGAGAAGATCCAACGAACGCGCGAGACCTTCGAGGCAATGCGCAGGATCTGGACCGAGGATGCGCCGTCCTTCGACGGAACCTACGTCAACTTCCCTGCCGCGACCGTCTACCCAAAGCCACTCCAGAAGCCGCATCCACGGGTCTGGATCGGCGGATCAACCGACACGTCGCTTGACCTGGTGGCGGACTATGCAACCGGATGGATCACGTCGGCGATTCCACCGGACCGGCTGCCGGCCGCCATCGACCGGCTCAACGACAAACTGGCCGAGCGGGGTCGCCAGCCGGCCGAGATGACCGTGATGAACGAGATCGAAGTGCTCATCGCCGACTCGACCACGGAGGCGAGGCGTCAGGCAGCACTGACGGTCCAGGTGCTCTATGAGCACTATGCAGGCGTGCCCGTGCATGCGGAGCTGCAGGAATCCATCGGCGGTGACGGGGCTGAGTCCAGCCTCCTCGCACAGGCCTGGGCGACCTCATTGGTCGGGACGGTTGGCGACATCCGCGACGACGTGCGCAGATACATGAGCAGCGGTTGCGGCGCGTTCGAGTTGAAGTTCATCTATCACACCGTCGACCACCTGGTGACCCAGATGCGCCAGTTCGCCGAGGGCGTCATCGCCCACGTCCGCTAGGCGGAGCCCAAACGCTTCTTGAAGATCGGAGGAATGCCTTGAGACTGCTGCACTACCAGACCGACGGTGGACCCCGGCTTGCGGTGGAGAGCGACGGCCAGGTTCGGGACGCCGGGCTCGAGCTCGAGGACGTCTTCGCCGGCCAGACCCCGAGGCCGACGGGCGATGCGCTCGATGTCGAACGCCTTCGCATGGCCCCGAGCGTCCTCCGGCCGGGGAAGATCATCTGCATCGGGCTGAACTACCGGCGCCACGCCGCTGAGTTCGGGGATGCCGGTTCCCCAGACGCCGATCATCTTCTCGAAGTTTCCGAACACGCTCGCGGCGTCGGGTGACGAGATTCCGCTGCCGTCGGTGGCGACGCAGTACGACTACGAGGCTGAGTTGGTCGCGGTGATCGGCCGAACGGCGCGCAACGTCACTGAAGCGCGTGCGCTCGACTATGTGTGGGGCTACGCCAACGGGAACGACGTGAGCGCTCGCGATCTGCAGTCCGCGACCAGCCAGTGGCTTCTCGGCAAGACCCTCGATCGGTTCGCCCCGATCGGCCCGTGGCTGGTGAGCCGCGACGAGGCCGGCGACCTCGAGAGCATGCCGATCCAATGCACGGTCAACGGTGAGCTCCGTCAGTCGTCGCGGATCGGTGACATGGTGTTCAGCGTGCCCGAGCTCGTGAGCTACATCAGCCGTCACTTCGCGTTGGACCCGGGAGACGTCATCTTCACCGGCACACCGGAGGGCGTGGCGGATGGACGCCCCGATCAGCCGTGGTTGAAGCCCGGCGATGAGGTGGTGGTCGAGGTCGGGACACTCGGACGGCTGGTGAACCGCATGGTCGCGTTGTAGCGGTGGATCGGCCTGGCAATCCGCGCGTTCGGGTGGCGCGCGACGGCGCTCGAGTGGACGGCTGATGGCCGAAGATCAGGTGCTCACGGTCAGAGACCTGTCCAAGAGCTTCGGGCGCAGCTCGGTGCTCGAGGAGGTCAACTTCTCCATCGGGAAGGGCGAGACGGTGTGCATCCTCGGACCGAGTGGGTCCGGAAAGACGACCTTTCTTCGATGCCTGAATCTGCTCGTCGAGCCGACCCGCGGAGCGCTCTTCTTCCGCGGAGACCTCGTCGGCGAATGGCCGTCCGCCGGCAACAAGCGCATCGACGTGACCAAGTACCGCAGCCACGTGTCCATGGTCTTCCAGCAATTCGAGCTGTTTCCCCACCTCACCGCGTGCCAGAACGTCACGCTCGGCCCGAGGAAGGTGCTGCACCTGCCGAAGGAGGAGGCGAACCAGCGTGCCCTGGCGTTGCTCGAGCGTGTGGGGCTGAAGGACTTCGCCAACGCCCGTCCTCGGACGCTGTCTGGCGGTCAGCAGCAGCGCGTCGCGATCGCTCGATCACTGGCGATGTCACCTGACGTGATCCTCTTCGATGAGCCGACCTCGTCGCTCGACTGGGAGATGGTCGGCGAGGTTCTCGACATCATGGCCGACCTCGCGACGCAGGGGATGACGATGGTGGTCGTCACGCACGAGCTGGATTTCGCGCGAACCTGCGCGGACCGGGTCATCGTCATGGACAACCGCAGGATCATCGAGGAAGGGCCGACGGCAACGATGTTCGCATCACCGACCTTGCCACGGAGTCGTGAGATTCTCGGCCTGGAGCGAAAGGGTACGCGACTTCGACACGATGCGTCCGTCGAGCATACGTAGGGCTGGTACATCACGATCCTCGCCCGTCCGGTCAACAGGACTCGGCAGACGGAGACGTCGCCGAGGGGCTGCCTCATGCTGGTGAGCGTCCGGTGATCACCGCGACGTTCCGTCCCTCACGACGTCTGACTCTGTTCGTCAGCGGGGTCGTGCTGTGCGAGTCCGCGTTCTATGCGGTGGTCCCGCCGCTGGTGCCGCTCCTCGTGCGCGAGACACACATGACCACGACAGAGGTCGGGATTCTTGTTGCAGCGTATCCGGCGGGGATCCTACTTGCTGCGGTGCCGTCGATGGCGCTCGTGAATGCTCGTGGCGTCCGCACCACGGCGGTCATCGGTCTCGGGCTGCTGATGGTGGCAACCGTCGGCTTCGCCTGGAGCTCGGCACCCGTGTTGTTGGATCTCTCACGCCTCATCCAGGGGGTGGGCGGCGCCGTTTCGTGGGCCGCGGCGCTCTCGTGGCTCACCAGCACAGCGCCTGCCGGCCGGCGCGCGTCCGTCCTCGGGGGCGCAGTCGGCGCGGCGCTGATCGGAATGGTGCTCGGTCCGGCGATCGGCGCGGTCGCATCGCAGGTCGGGCGCGGTACCGTGTTCACTGGGATCGCGGTGCTGCTCGCCCTCATGGCCGCGAGCGCTCCGGCGGCTCCCGCACGAGCAACCAGGACTCGGGGTTCGTTGCATGCGGTTGCGACGCTGCTTCGGAACGGACCCGCTGCGCTGGGGAACGGCCTGCTGGCGACCATCGGCGTGGTGAATGGGACCGTCGCGAGTCTCGTGCCGTTGTTGGTCACTCGTCGCGGCGGGTCACCTGCGACGATCGCGATCATCCTTGCGTCGAGCTACGTGCTCGCATCGGGTTGGAACGTCCTCCTGGGACGTCTGGCCGACCGATTCGGACGGCAGCTCCCGGCAGTCGCCGGCTTCGCCGTGGCGGCAGTGGTGCTGCCATTGTTACCCGAAGTTGCCGTGCTCTCAGTGCTTGCCCTGGCGACAATCCTTGCGAGCTCCATGGCCTCAGGGCTGTGGACGCCAAGCGCTGCGATGGTGACCGACGGCGCAGCCGCGGGTGAGTCAGGCCACGCGGTGGCTGTGGGGACGATGAATGCCGCATGGGCGGCGGGCGGGGCCACGGGCGCATTCCTCGTTGCTCGCGTTGCAGATGTGGTCGGGTTCACACTTCCTTTCGTATTGGTTGGTGGCCTCTGCGCCCTCGCAGCGCTGACCACACTTGCCGTGTATCTCCGCGCCAACCGCTGAGCGAGCGGCGCCGCCCGCGACCGCGCTCGACGCGGGCCTTGGTAGGGTTGTGAGGTGATCTCACAACGATTCGATCCGCTCGTCATCGACGGGCTTGTGAATCTGCGCGACCTCGGCGGCCTCTCGACTGCATCCGGGCTCACCACGCAACCCGGCCGGCTGCTCCGCAGTGAATCACCCCATACGCTGACCGACGCGGGGCTGCGTGCCCTCCTCGACCTCGGCATCGGCGCGGTGGTCGACCTGCGGACGGATTCCGAGCGTGAGCGGCGGCCGAGCCCGCTGGTGGACGCGGGCGTCCACCATCTGCACGCACCGATCTTCACGGATGACGAGGACTATCCCGATCACCTCAGCACCGCAGCCGAGGTGTACTGCTGGTGGCTCCACGAACGGTCCGCAGGCATCGCGCGAGCGATGACCGCGATCGCCGATGCCCCGTCCGCTCCGATTCTCGTGCACTGCCACGCCGGCAAGGACCGCACCGGCGTGATCGTCGCACTGGTGTTGCGCCTCGCGGGAATGAGCATCGACGCCATCGCCGACGACTACGCGATCAGCGGTATCCAGCTCGCCGACATGCTCGCCCGAGACCGCATCACCGCCGTCGAGCGTGGTATGGATGCGGTGCGCGTGGAGCGCCTCTTCACCGTGCGCCGTGAGGCGATGGTGGAGACGATGGAGCACGTCGATGCAGAGCACGGTGGGCCTGCATCGTTGCTGCAGAGCATCGGCATCGATGGGACACGCGTCGAGCGGCTCACGAACCTGCTGCTGAGCCCGGCCTGGCCATGACGACCGGCCAGCGGGAGCTCGACGTCGTCGTGTTCGGCGCCACCGGGTTCGTGGGCCGGCTGGTTGCCGAGTACCTCGCCCATCACGCTCCCGACGGAGTGCGAGTCGGGCTCGCGGGACGGTCGCAGGAGCGGCTCACCACGGTGCGCGCCGGCCTCGGTCCGAGGGCTGCGGCGTGGCCGATCATCGTGGCCGACGCGGGTGACTCGGCGTCGCTCACGCGCCTCGCCGCACGCACACAGGTGGTGGCGACGACGGTGGGCCCATACCGCAGGGACGGGATGCCGCTCGTCGTTGCGTGCACTGAGGCGCGAACGCACTATGCCGACCTCACCGGCGAGGTGGCGTTCATGCGCGACAGCATCGACACATGCCACGACAGCGCGGCGCGGAACGGTGTCCGCATCGTGCACGCATGCGGGTTCGACTCCATCCCGTCCGACCTTGGCGTCCTGCTGCTCCACGAGGCCGCGCAGGCGGATGGCGCCGGCGACCTCGAGGACACCACGCTCGTCGTGCGAACCCTCAAAGGAAGCTTGAGCGGCGGCACCATCGATTCGATGAGGGTGCAGCTTCAGGAGGTCCGTGGCGACCCCCGCATTCGGCGGATCGTGGCTGACCCGTATGCGCTGAGTCCCGACCGCTCCGAGGAGCCGGAGCTCGGCGACGAACGCGATCTGATGACCGTGCGCCGCGACAACGATTTGAACATGTGGATCGGCCCGTTTCTCATGGCCGGCACGAACACGCGCGTGGTGCGTCGCAGCAACGCGCTGCAGGGATGGGCGTACGGACGGCACTTCCGGTATCGCGAGGTCTTCGGGTTCGGCGCCGGTGCCACCGCCCCGGTGAAGGCAGCCGCGATGACGGCCGCGATCGGCGGCCTCGCGGCCGGCCTCACGTTCGGGCCATCCCGGGCACTCCTTGACAGGGTGCTGCCCGCACCGGGCGAGGGCCCGAGCGAGCAGGCCCGCCAGGCCGGTCGCTTCCGGATCGACATCCACGCTCGAGCGTCGAACGGAACGCGATATGTCAGCCGTGTGGCTGCCAGTGGTGATCCCGGATATGCGGCGACGTCGGTGATGCTCGGTGAGGCTGCCCTCTGTCTGGCTGAAGACGAGACGCACCTCCCCGGCCGCACCGGTGTGCTGACTCCTGCGACCGCTATGGGAATGCGGCTCGTCGAGCGACTGCGGGACGCAGGGATGACGATGAGCGTGCAGCGGGGCCGCGACTGAGCGGCACACCGTCACCGGACATCCAGCCGGCGAACGCCAGTCACCGAGGCAACGACGAGGGCCATGCCGACCGCCAGAAGCACCACCACCGACCAGACGCTGATGCCATCGGCGAGTTGCCGGTCACCCACCGACCAATAGAAGAGTGACACGAACCTCGCCGGTCGAATCCAGTCAACCACCGGGGCAAGGGAACCAATCAGGTACGAGACAGCGGCGACGGCGGCGGCGATGCCAAGCGCCGTTCCCCGGCTCCCGGTTGCGCAGCCGACCGCAAGCGCCAGCAGACCAAGGTCGATCCCGAGCAGCACCACACCCAGTGTCAGCCCGGCAAGATTGCCGAGCGGGATCGCGAGGTCGAACCCGCGGCCGGCGATCACGCACACCATCGTCACCGCGCCGATGACGATCGCCTGCACCGCCAAGGTGGTCACCTTCTGCAGGACCATGGATTGCCGAGAAACCGGCAGGGTCACCGCCAGGGCGAGTGTCCCGTCCTCGTCCTGCCCGGCGATGCACGATGCGCCGTACCCAATGGTGGTCAGCAGCATGATGAGCGGAAGGAAATTCTCGAAGATGTTGGCGTCGAGCCAGCCGGTGGGCGACGTCAAGGAGCCCGTCGCCCCGAAGAGCGCCGCGACCGCCGAGCCGTTCTTCGTCAACTGGTTCAGGCTGGTCGAGTCCTTGAACGACGGGTAGAGCACCACGATGACGAGCGCATACAGCGCCATTCCGACGGTGTAGCTGAGCAGCAGCCGTCGCCGCAGACGAAGATCGAGACGGGAAACCTCAGTTCGCATCGACCCCCTCGCGTTCACCGTCGCCGCGGTAATACGAGAGAAACAGCTCGTCGAGATCAGCCGGACGCGCGATGACATCGAGGGGATCGTGTGCTGCGGCGACACGTAGGAGCGGTGCAACGGCGCCATGGAACGCGAGGGTCACGCCGGTCCCATCTGCCGCCACGACCCGAACGCCGGCGAGCGACGCGAACTGCTCCGGATCGACTCTCGTCGGGAAGCGAAATTCGATGGTGCGCGGCGCGTTGCTGCGCAGCCCATCCACCGTATCGACGACCACGAGCCTGCCTTCCTTGATGATGGCGACTCGGTCGACGACCCGCTGGACCTCGTCGAGCTCGTGGGAGGAGAGGAACACGGTGCGTCCCTCGGCAACGGTCTCCCGCAGCAGGCGTTCGAATTCGTCCTGCATGAGCGGGTCGAGTCCCGAGGTCGGCTCGTCGAGGATGAGCAACTCGGGGCGGTGCATCAGCGCCAGCACGATGCCGACCTTTTGCCGATTGCCCTTCGAGAGCGTGCGCGCCGGGCGCTCGAGATCGACCTGGAACCGCTCGACGAGCTGATCGAGGAGGATCCGATCGTGCATCCCTCGAGCGCGTGCCGCGAAGTCCACGTGCTCCCGGCCGGTGAGACGGGGATGGAGTGCCAGCTCCCCCGGGAGGTATCCGATGCGGCGATGCAAGGCAACGGCATCGCCGATCGGGTCGAGGCCGAAAACGGTCGCCGCGCCCGCGGTCGGGTGCGACAGCCCGGTCAGCATGCGGATCGTCGTGGACTTGCCCGCTCCATTTGGACCGAGGAAGCCGAAGATCTCGCCTTCGCCTACCTCGAATCGGAGCTCCTCGACCCCGCGATGCGGTCCGAAGGTCTTGGTCAGCCCATCAACGGAAACGATGGCGCTCACGCCAGCCACACGCGCTGGTGGCAGCTACCGGCGGCTGCCGGCATGGTCGGCCTGTGGGCCAGTGCGCAACGCTGTGTCCTCAGTCATCTCCCGCGAGGGGGAGCGGGTGGCTCGTTGCCACCCGTCCATGGGAGGGAGAACCCGATTGTAAGGAAACCAACGGGTCGGTTTCCACCATGGTAGCATGATTCCCATGCCTCGCATCTCCTCCGCGGCACGTTCGGAACGCCGGCAGCAACTCATCGACGCAGCCTGGCGCTGCGCCGGCCGCATGGGGTACCGGGACCTCACCGTGGACGACATCTGCGCCGAGGCCGAGGTCAGCAAGGGTGCCTTCTACGGATATTTCGAACTCGAAGCAGGATCTCCTCGTGGCGCTTCTCGAGGAGGACGCCGCGGAGCTCGACGGCGTGCTGGCGACCCTCGCCGACCGGAACGTCTCCAACGTCGAGCGCCTGCGCAGCTTCGCCCGCGAGATGTGCGCACGGGGTACCGACCAGGCGCGCGTTCAGGTGCGGTCCGATCTCTGGGCCGCGATCATCACCGAGCCCATGATTCGCGAGCGGATGGTCGGGGCCGTCGAGCGCCGCCGGGCGATGTTGCGGGGATGGATCGACGACGCCGTGCAGGGCGGCGAGCTCGCGCCGCTGCCGGCCAATGCCTTCGCCTCGGTGCTCCTCGCCCTCGGCGACGGCCTGACGTTGCACAGCTCGCTCGATCCGTCGGGGTTTCGCTGGAACAACATCGCACGGGTGCTTGCGGCGATCTTCGCCGGGCTCAGCAACGACGAGGGATGAGGTCGCGCGCGCTCAAGGTGCACCTCCCGCGCGGCATCCGCCGCCGGGTGGTGGACCGGCTGCGTGGAACCCCCGCCGGGACGATCGCGATCGCGTTGGTGGTGGGCGCCGGCGGCGGGCTCGGCGCGATCGTGTTCCGCGATCTGATTCGCTGGTTCACCCTGCTCTTCTCGGGACACAACGACTACAGTGCCGCCGGCCACGCGATCAATCCGCTACGTGCCGTGGCTTGGGATCTGGTTCGTCGTCCTTGCTCCGGTGGTCGGCGGACTCATCTACGGCCCGCTCATCCAGCGCTTCGCTCCCGAGGCTCGGGGTCATGGCGTCCCCGAGGTGATGCTCGCGGTCGCTGAGCGCGGTGGCCGGATCCGGCCGCAGGTCGCGGTGGTCAAATCGCTCGCCTCCGCCATCTGCATCGGCGCCGGCGGCTCGGTCGGTCGCGAGGGACCGATCGTGCAGATCGGCTCGGCACTCGGATCGTCGATCGGGCAGATGCTCCACGTCTCCGAGACCCGGCTGCGCCTGCTCGTCGCCTGCGGCACCGCGGCGGGGATTTCGGCGACCTTCAACGCGCCGATCGCGGGCGTCTTCTTCGCACTCGAGCTGATCCTCCAGGACTTCGCCGTGGATTCCTTCGGCGCTGTGGTGCTGGCGTCGGTCACCGCCGACGTCATCGGCCGGGCAGCCTTCGGTAGTCAGGCATTTCTCACGCTTCCGACGTTCCACATCGTGTCGGGATGGGAGTACGGCCTCTACGCGCTGCTCGGGGTGCTCGGCGGACTCGCGGGGATCGCGTTCATCCGCATCCTCTATGGCACGGAGGATCTGCTCGATCGCATCTGGCGCGGGCCCGACTGGCTGCGCCCCGCTGCCGGCGGCGTATTGCTCGGCCTGCTGCTCCTCGCGCTCCCTGAGCTGTATGGGGTGGGCTACCCCGTGCTTCAGAATGCGGTCGGCGGCCGGATCGTGCTCGGATTGCTAGCGCTGCTGCTCGTCGGCAAGATGGTGGCCACCAGCCTCACCATCGGGATCGGCGGATCCGGCGGCGTCTTCGCCCCCTCGCTGTTCATGGGAGCGATGCTGGGAACCGCCTTTGGAACCATCGCCGGCCTGATCTTTCACGGGGGGGTCGCGCCTGCGGGGGCGTACGGCCTCGTGGGGATGGGCGCAGTGTTCGCCGGCGCTGCCCGCGCGCCGATCACCGCGGTGATCATCATCTTCGAGCTCACGGGCGACTACACGATCATCCTGCCCCTCATGGTCGCCATCGTCGCGGCCGCGGGGTTGAGCAGCGTGTTCTCCAAGGACACGATCTACACGCTCAAGCTGCGGCGGCGCGGGATCGACATCATGCGAGGCCGTGGCGCCAACCTCATGCAGGTGCTTCGCGTCAGGGACGCGATGCAGCCGGTGCCGGTGCCGCTCGCCGCCGACGCCTCGTTGAACGAGATCGTCAATCGCTTTGCCCAGCGCGACGTCGCGGCGGTGCCCGTCGTCGACCCCGACGGGTCGTACCGCGGTGTGGTGACTGCCGGCGAGGTCGAGGGCGCGATGCGCGACAACGCGCTCGACGTCACCGCAGGCGACCTTGCCGACATGCCGGCACCGGTCTCACCCGACATGACCCTGGAGGAGGCCCTTTCACAGCTCGTCCAGCAGGGCAGATCGGCGTTGATCGTGATGGCGCCGAGCACCACGACGCTACTGGGATGGCTGACCCATCGCGACATCCTGGTCGCGTACAACAATCGAATCGAGAGCAGTGTCGAGGCTGCGGAGACTGTTCCGGCAGATAGCATCGAGAATCTCACGGAGCGCCTGCGCTCAGCACCACTGGCGAAGACAGAGACGCCGTCTGCAGAACACGCCTGACGCCCGCGGCGCCGGCCAGTGGTCACCTGCCCGCTTGGACGCTGCGCAGCGCGAGATTCAGGTAGCGTGACGACCGGTTCCCGTTCATCCCCGCTCCCGACCCGGCGTGCCGGGCCCTGTCGCGATTCGGGGCGTTACTTGGTTTTCTTCTGCTTCGCGGCGGCGGTGGCGAGATTGCCCAGATCGTGGCTGACGTTGGAGAAGAGGTTGTTGACGTGCTTGCCGGTGAGCGAGAGGACGGCGACGACAACAACCGAGATGAGCACCAGAATGAGCGCGTACTCGCCCATTGCCTGCCCGCGTTGTGGATGCTCCCTGAGTTCGATCGAGTGTGCTCAACGCGAGCTCCCTGCACCGAAAATACCAGCACGCCATGCTGACCTCCTGTTCCATCAGTTGATGTTTTCAGGATGCGCCCGTACCATGAACGGCTCCCGAACTCAGCGTTACGATGTCTCCGAGCGTGATCTCCTTCGCGGATTACGTCGTTGTAACGGCGATCTCAACCAAAGCGACCGGATGGTCGTTTTCGGGATTCCGCTGCGTTCCGCGCATTCCTGATCCACGACGCGATAGCCTTCGCTCATGGAGCGGTATGACGACGGCCCTGCGTACCTGGGCCCGACCACGTTCTGCCGGGTTCCGCTGCTCAAGTCCACGCAGGATCTTGATGAGGTGCGCCCGGATGTCGCCGTTGTCGGCGCCCCGTGGGACGACGGCGTCAGCTACCGCCCCGGTGCGCGCTTCGGCCCGCGTGCGGTCCGCACCGCTTCATATCAGACTGCCGACTGGCACCTGGAGCTCGAGATCGCGCCGCTCGAGGTGCTGCGCGTCATCGACTACGGCGACGCGCGCTGCCTCCCGGGGCTGGGCGAGATCTCCCACACCGCAATCCGCGAACGGGTCAGCGAGGTCGCCTCGAGAGGGATCGTCCCAATGGTCATCGGCGGCGATCACTCGATCACGTGGCCGTCGGCCACGGCGGTCGCGTCGGCACATCCTCCGGGCAGCGTCGGCATCGTGCATTTCGATGCGCACGCCGACACCGGTGACAATCCGTGGGGCAATCTCTACTCACACGGTTCACCGATGCGCCGTCTCATCGAATCAGGTGCGGTGCCCGGCCGCAACTTCGTCCAGGTGGGTCTGCGCGGCTACTGGCCTTCCAAGGACGTGTTCGACTGGATGCGTGCGCAGGGGATGCGCTGGCATCTCATGGGCGAGCTTCGCGATCGCGGCGTGGAACCCGTCATCGAAGACGCCATCGCGCAAGCGCTGGATGGTCCCGAGCACATCTACCTCTCGGTCGACATCGACGTGCTCGACCCGGGATTCGCGCCGGGAACCGGGACGCCCGAGCCTGGTGGCATGCAACCGGTCGATCTGCTGCATGCCATTCGTCAGATCGCGTTGCGCACGAACGTTGTGGCGATGGATGTCGTCGAGGTGTCACCACCATACGACTGGGCCGAGCTGACCTCGCAGAACGCGCATCGATGCCTCCTCGAGGCGATCTCGGCGCTTGCGGTGAAGCGTCGCGACGGGACGCACGCAAGCCCCTGAGCGGTCGCAGCCTGACGGCTATGGCCCGGGGTGGGATGAAGCGCTCCTGACGCGGAGCGCACACATCACGAGCGACTGTCCGGTGCGGGAAGCTCGACATCCGCATCGACCGCGATCAGTTTGATGCGCGCGGAGCGACCTGAACGCACGGATATCGCGCTCCTCGGTACGTGCAGCCACTGAGCAACGACTTTGATCACGGCATCATTGGCCGCTCCGTTGGCGGGCGGCTCGACCACCCAGACGGAGAGCGTCTGACCGTCCCACGATCGTCGGGCGACGCTCGCCCTGGGGTGGACCCTGACCGCGACCGTCGTCGTTCCGTGCACGTGTGACATTAAGCCGTCACTTCACGTGGACTTGACGGTCCGGTAGCATGATGGCGAGATGCGCGCACTGCCGATCGTGGCGGCGGGGGTCAGCGTCGCGCTGGTCGGCACGGCCGCGGGGATGACCGCCCTCGCCAGCGGGCGCCAGGCTTCGTTTGCCCACCGCGCTGCCGCCCTCGAGCAGCGGTGGACCGCCGACACGGCGGTGGGAGAGCCCGAGGCGAGCGTCGAGCCGCTCCGGAAGCAGCTTGCCGGCTCGGTGTATTCGACGGCTCCCGGCTGGTCCCCGGAGTGGTGGTTCGGGACTGGACAGGGCCTCCTCGACAATCTGGAGACACGGACGGCGCGTGCCTGGACTGCGGCGATGGTCGATGCTCGCGGGCAGGCGGCCGGGGTGTTCACCAGCTGGGAGCAGATGGCCGCCCAACTGTCGCCCTACGTCCCCGCGGCCGCCGTCAGCGCCGAAGCGCAGTGGCAGCAGGAGCTCGATGATGCAGCGACGCCCGTCGCCGTCGAGCGGTTGATCAGCGGGTGGACGAGCGACTGTCACGACGGTGCGCAACACGGCGCTCCTCAGCCAGCTCAACGCCGAGGTTGGTGCGTACGGTGGCGTGAAGGGACTGCTCGCGCAGGCAGATTCGGCGGTGACGAAGGCGCGTCGCGACAACCTGACATCCGGGCAGGTGCCTGTCCTGACCGCGACGCTGCGCACGCAGATGGCGGCGCATGCGGACGCGACGAGCACCCTGCGCGCGCTCGTCTCCGCGGTGACAACGCTGAAGACGCTGCTCGGGCTCAACGGCCATGTCGCCGCCTTCCTGCCGACGACCATGTACAGCGTCGACCAGGCCGTCGCCGAGCGCATACCGAACGCGTCGACGTTCCTTGCGCAGTACCAGAGCGTTGACGCGGCCTTCCGCGCGGCGCGCGAGACGTCACAGCTCAACGCGGTCGCCTCACGCGTCGTCGCGTTGCAGTCGTCAGTCGCGAGTGCGCTCAGCGCGGATCAGTGCGGCCACGCCGTCCCCTCGGGCAAGGTGATCACCCTCAACCTGACGGTCCAGGAAGCCATCTTCTACGACAACGGCTGTGTGGTGCGGGCGTCGCCGATCACCACCGGCCGTCCCTTCCTGCGCACGCCCACCGGCAACTTCCACGTCTTCTTCAAGACCTCGCCGTTCACGATGGTGTCGCCGTGGCCGAAGGGATCCCCGTTCTGGTATCCGACCGGCACCGTCACATGGGTGATGGAATTCGACGTCGGTGGCTACTTCATCCACGATGCCTCGTGGGAGCCCGCGTCGGCGTTCGGCCCGGGCAGCGAGAACACCTCCATCGCGAGCCATGGGTGCGTCCACCTCCCGACGCCGGTGATGCGCTGGGCCTACACGTGGACCCCCATCGGCACGCCCGTGATCATCACGGACTAAGGGTCGCTGCCCTGACTAAGGCGCGTCGACGATCGGCAGGAACTCCCGCCACGGGCCGATGGCATCCGTGTACTGCTTGGCCATCGTCTTGACGATCTGCCCGACATGATTCAGGTCGTGCACCGTCCACGCGGCGAGCAGCTGCCCGAGGGTCACCTCGCCGAAGCCTGGGTGGACTCCCCGTCGCCCCAGGTCCGTCGACACCGACCAGCGCATGCAGCGTGGTGAGATTCGCGGCGCGCACCGAGGCGAATCGATCCAGCAGATCATCGAGGCTCCAGCCTTCGAAGCGGGCAAACCCGGCCTCCCGGTCCACCGGTTCGAAGACGCGGCCGGTGCCGTGCTCGAGGATCCGCCGCGTCCGGTCGATCCAGTCGGCCTCATCGATGTGCGTGAGGTGCCCGACGACCTGATACGGCGTCCAGGTACCGGGGCCCTCGTCGCCGGTGGTCCAGTCGTCTGAGACGCCGATGAGCATTGCCCGGAGCACATCTGGAGTTCGGGACAGCACTTCCTTGCCGCGGTCGAGTGAGAAGTCCATGGCCCTCCATGGTGGTTGGCCTGGTGACCGGTCCGGCGTGAACCGGTCACCAGAGCCGACGGTGATCAGGTGAGGTCGAAGCGATCGAGGTTCATCACCTTGTCCCACGCAGCCACGAAGTCGCGCATGAACTTCTCCTGCGAGTCGCCGCACGCGTACACCTCGGCGATGGCTCGCAGCTGCGAGTTGGAACCAAAGACAAGGTCGACGTTGGTGCCCGTCCACCTGAGGTTGCCCGTCGAGCGATCGTGACCCTCAAATGCGTTGTCGGATGAGTCGGACCGCTTCCACTCGGTGCCCATGTCGAGCAGGTTGACGAAGAAGTCGTTGGTCAGCGTTCCGGGGCGATCGGTGAAGACGCCGTCCTTGGACTGCCGGAAGTTGGCGTTCAGGGCACGCATGCCGCCGAGCAGCACGGTCATCTCAGGGGCGGTCAGCGTCATCAGGTTGGCACGCTCCACCAGCAGGTGTTCCGCCGGCAGCCGGTGGTCGGCGCGGAGGTAGTTGCGGAACCCGTCCGCGGCCGGTTCGAGCACGGCGAACGACTCGACATCGGTCTGCTCCTGCACAGCGTCCGCACGCCCCGGCGCAAACGGAACCGTGATGGTGTGCCCGCCGTTCTTCGCCGCCTGCTCGATGGCTGCACACCCGCCCAGGACGATGATGTCGGCGAGCGAGACCTTCTTCCCGCCGGACTGTGCGCCGTTGAAGTCCCGCTGGATGTCCTCCAGCGTGTGGAGCACGGGAGCCAGCTCGACCGGGTTATTGACCTCCCAGTCCTTCTGCGGTGCAAGACGGATCCGCGCGCCGTTCGCCCCGCCGCGCTTGTCGGTGCCGCGGAACGTCGCGGCCGACGCCCACGCCGTCGACACCAGCTGGGGAACCGTCAGTCCCGAGGCGAGGATCTTTGCCTTGAGCGCGGCGATGTCCGCTGCGTCAATCAACTCATGGTCGACCGCGGGGACGGGATCCTGCCACAGCTGCGGCTCCGAGGGAACCAGCGGGCCGAGGTAGCGCGTGACCGGTCCCATGTCGCGGTGGGTCAGCTTGTACCAGGCCTTGGCGAACGCATCCGCGAACTCGTCCGGGTGCTCGTGGAAACGCTTCGAGATCGGGCCGTAGATCGGATCGACCCTCAACGCGAGGTCCGTCGTGAGCATCACCGGCGAGTGCCGCTTCGACGGATCGTGCGCATCCGGCACATTGCCCTGGGCGGACGGGTCCTTGGGAACCCACTGCTTCGCACCCGCGGGGCTCGCCGTCAGCTCCCACTCGTAGTTGAAGAGGTTGTCGAAGAAACCGTTGTCCCACTTGACCGGATTGTTGGCCCATGCGCCTTCCAACCCGCTCGTGTACGTGTCATCACCCTTGCCGGTGCCAAAGCTGTTCTTCCAGCCGAGACCCTGCTCCTCGAGACCTGCTCCCTCGGGTTCCGCACCGACGTACTCGGCTTTGACCGCGCCGTGCGTCTTGCCGAAGGTGTGCCCGCCGGCGATGAGCGCGACCGTCTCCTCGTCGTTCATCGCCATGCGAGCAAAGGTCTCGCGAATGTCAACGGCCGCGGCGAGGGGATCGGGGTTGCCGTTCGGCCCCTCGGGGTTCACGTAGATGAGGCCCATCTGGACGGCGCCGAAAGGTCGCGCGAGGTCTCTCTCGCCGCTGTAGCGCTCATCGCCGAGCCATGTGGCCTCGTACCCCCAGTTGGTGTCCTCGTCGGGCTCCCAGATGTCCTCGCGCCCACCGCCGAAGCCGAAGGTCGTGAAGCCCATCGATTCGAGTGCGCAGTTGCCGGCGAAGATCATGAGGTCGCCCCAGGAGATGCTCCGGCCGTACTTCTGCTTGACCGGCCAGAGGACCCGGCGGGCCTTGTCGAGGTTCGCGTTGTCGGGCCAGCTGTTGAGCGGGGCGAAGCGCTGCGCGCCGGAGCCGCCGCCGCCCCTGCCGTCGGTGATGCGGTACGTGCCCGCGGCGTGCCACGCCATGCGGATGAGGAGCGGCCCGTAGTGGCCGTAGTCAGCCGGCCACCAGTCCTGCGACGCCGTCATGACCTCGAACACGTCCCGCCGCAGCGCATCGAGGTCGAGGGTCTTGAAGGCTTCCGCGTAGTTGAAGTCCTTGCCCATCGGGTTGGACAGGGACGAGTGCCGGTGGAGCACCCTCAGGTTCAGCTGATTCGGCCACCAGTCCTGGTTCGACCTGGGCTGGATCGCGATGCGCGGGGCCGGGTGCTTGGTTTCGGTAGCGATGTCAGACATATCTGTCCTCCGCCTGTCTCACTGTCTGGTTCCGACGCCCGCTGCCACCACACGTTCGGGGGGCGCCGTCCCAGTGTAGTCCCGCGCCCTCCGCTCGCCGGAACGAGGCTCTCAGCCGTAGCCAGCCGCGTCGGACGCCACGCGCTGCGCGAGGTAGACGGGAATCGAGGACGCGATGATCACGCCGAGCGCCACGGCGTTGACGATGGGCAACTGATTGGGCCGGGAGAGGTTGGCGAAGATCCAGATCGGCAGGGTCTCGTTGAATCCCGCGGTGAACGTGGTCACGATGATCTCGTCGAAGGAGAGCGCAAATGCGAGGAGCGCTCCCGCGACCAATGCAGACCGGATCACCGGCAGCGTGACGAATCGAAACGTCTGCCACGGATCCGCGCCGAGGTCGGCGGACGCCTCCACCAGCGAACCGGGCGTGCGCCGCATCCGCGCAATGACATTGTTGTAGACGGTGACGACGCAGAAGGTTGCGTGCCCGACGATCAGTGTGAAGAGACTGAGACCCCCGAACAACGTCCGGAAGGTCGTGTTCAGGGCGATACCGGTGACGATGCCCGGGAGCGCGACGGGAAGAATCACGAGGAATGACACCACGTCGCGGCCGAAGAATCGATGCCGGTGCACGGCAGCGGCGAGCAGGCTCCCGAGCACGAGGGCAATGGCCGTGGCGACCAAGCCCACCTGCACGGACAGGACGAGCGCGCTCCGCGCCCCCGCATTCCCGATCGCGGCCTGGATCCACTGCAGCGTGAGGCCGGTCACCGGCCACTTCTGGCTCTTCGACGGATTGAAGGCATACAGGACGATCAGCAGAATCGGGACGTAGATCAGGACGAGCAGACAGCCCGACGAGCCGACGAGGACGAAGCGGAATCGTCGCGAGAGTTGCACGCCTAGATGGCCTCGAATGCGCCCGCTCGACGCGCGAGCAGCAGGTACACCACCATCACGAGGACCGGGACGGTCGCGAACGCCGCGGCCAGCGGCAGGTCGCCCACAACGCCGAGGTTGTCGTAGATGACACTGCCGATGAACTGTGTGCTCGACACCTGGCTCACCGCGATGTAATCACCGAGCGTCAACGAGAAGGTGAAGATCGACCCCGCGACGAGCGCCGGGAACACCAGGGGGAGGACCACCGCGCGGAAGGTGTGCCACGTCTTGGCACCGAGGTCAGTTGAGGCTTCGATGAGTGATGTCGGTACCCGCTCGAACCCCGCTGCGAGCGGCAGGATCATGTACGGGAGCCAGATGTATGCGAGCACGAGATAGACGGCGACCTCGCCGAATCCCGGCCCGGAGAGATGCAGCGGCTTCAGCAGCCAGTTGAGCAGGCCACCGTCGGAAAGGATCAGGCGCCAGGCGAGGATCTTGACGAGGTAGCTGGTCCAGAGCGGCATCAGCACGAGCACGGCGAGGAGTGACCGGAGCTTCGGCCCGGCGAGCTTGCCCATCACGAATGCGATGGGAAACGCGAGGACGGCATCGGTGATGGTGACCGCCGCCGCGATCATGATGGTTCGCCCGGCGATGCTTCGATACACCGGGTCCGAGATGAGCGCCACGAAGTTCTCGAAGCTGAAGGTCTTCGTGATCGTGAACGTGATGTTCGCGTCGTAGTGCCAGAAGGCAGCCGCGAACAGCACGGCGAGCGAGCCGAGGTAGAACACCACCAGCCATCCGACCGGCGCGGCGAGCAGGCCGGCGACCCGGACCCTCGGCCAGCGGGCGAGGGTCCGGGCGATCCGGCGAGTCAGCGTCGGCCGGTGCGCCGACAGCTGACCTGCACTCACATCAACACCCGGCGGCGGCGGCTATCCCTTGATGTCCGTCCAGGCATGGAGCCAGTCGGCATACCCCTTGCAGACGTTGCCTCTGCTGTCCCCGCAATTGGTCAGCGGCACCTTCCACAGCGCGAGGTCATGCAGGTAGATCGCGTCACCGACGTGGTATGTCGCACAGAACGTGGGATCGGTCTGGGCGATGATGTCGCACGCCTTGAGGTTCGCGGGCGCCTCCCCGAACCACTGGGCAACCTGCGCCTGCACATTCGGGGTGGTGATCCAGTTCATCCACTTGTACATGCAGTTCGGATGTGCTGCATGGGAGTACATCATCCAGGTGTCCGACCACCCCGTCGATCCCTCCTTGGGCACCGTGACCGCCACCGGGGTCGGATTCTTGTCGGTCAACAACAGGTTCGCGATGACCTGCCATGTGGTCCCGACGACGAAGTTGGCGTTGGCGAACGCGGACTGCTCCTTGGTGTAGTCCGACCAGTACGTGCCGATCACGGTGTGCTGCGCCTTGAGCAGGTTCACCGTCGCGTTGAACTGCGTGTTGTCCAGCTCGTACGGGTCGGTGATATGGAGGTCCGGCCGCGTCGCCTTGAGGTAGAGCGCCGCGTCGGCGATGTAGATCGGATCGTCGTACGCCGTGATCTTGCCCTTGTACGGTGAGTTCGCATCGAATACGACGCCCCAGGAATCCGGGGCCGGCTTGACGATGTCGGTGCGCCACATCAGCAGGTTGGCGCCCCAGCCGTGCGGCACCCCGTAGTGCACGCCGTTGTAGGTGTTGTACGGCTGATCCTTGAGGCTTGGGTTGATGTCCGCGTAGTTGGTCAGCAAGTTGACGTTGATCGGCGCCGCGGTGCCTCCAGCCATGAGGCGCAGCGTTGCGTTGCCTGACGCCGAGACACCGTCGTACTGCCCGGTCTCCATCAACGCAACCATCTCATCCGAGGTGTTCGCGATCTTCGCGTTCACCTTGCATCCCGTCTGGTTCTGGAACGGTGTCACCCAGTCAACCGTCGGATCGTCCTGGCCGGCCTCGGCGTATCCGGCCCAGACGATGATGTTGAGGGCGCCCTCACCAGGGCCGATCTTGGTCAGCATGGCCGGCCCGCTGCTGCCGGTCGATGCCGAGCCACACGCGGCGATCCCCAGGGATACGCATGCCACGCCGATCCCGATTCGTGACCTGCGAGCGATCATGTTCCTACCTCCTCGTCGGTTGCTGGCGGTGACCCCCCGTTGAGTGCCATGAGTTGATCCCGTTGCCACATCAGCCGCACCTCGCGACCCTTCTGCGCGTGCGCGTCGACCGCCGTCGCGTTCACGTTCTGCTCCACGACGCTGAGGGTGCGGTGCGCTGACACGGCAACGATGTACACGGTCTGGGCGCCGAGATAGACGATGTCGCGTACGGTGCCGACCGCAGTGCAGGCGCCTGCGCCGATCGGCTCGTCGAGCCCCACGATGCGGATCTTCTCGGGGCGGATCATGAACCGGCCGTGCTCGCCGACGAGATGTGGCGCGAGCTCTCCATCGATGAGATTCGACGCGCCGACGAATCCCGCCACGAACGGCGTTGTGGGGCGCTCGTAGATCTCTGCGGGCGTGCCGACCTGTTCGATGCGGCCGGCTCCGAACACCGCGATGCGATCGCTCAGAGCAAGCGCCTCGTGCTGGTCATGGGTGACGAAGACGAAGGTGATCCCGACGCGCCGCTGCACGTCCTTGAGCTCCACCTGCATCTCCTCGCGGAGCTTGGTGTCGAGCGCGCCGAGGGGCTCATCCAGCAGGAGCACCCGCGGATGGTTGATGAGCGCACGTGCCAGGGCAACGCGCTGGCGCTGTCCGCCGCTGAGCTGTGAGGGCTTCCGCGCCTCGAATCCTGCGAGCCGCATCGTCTGCAGGACCTCGGCCACTCTGGCGACACGTTCGCGGCGTGGCACGCGGCGAACCCGGAGGCTGTAGCCGACGTTGTCGCCGACGGTCATGTGCGGGAAGAGTGCGTAGTCCTGGAATACGGTGTTGACGTCCCGCTCGAACGGGGCGACCTTCGTGACGTCGCGACCGTGCAGCCGGACGGTGCCGCTGGTCGGTCGCTCGAAGCCGGCGATGAGCCGGAGGGTCGTGGTCTTCCCCGATCCCGACGGGCCCAGCAGCGAGAAGAACTCACCATCCGCGATGTCGAGGGAGATGCCGTCGATGGCGACGTGGTCACCGAAGCGCTTGGTGAGCGCGGTGACGGAGACAGCCGGAACCGTGTCTCCGAGGGCGCCGCGCGCGCCACTCCCCGCCTGGTTCTCCTGAGCCAGCACGTCTCTCTCCCAAAGACGCTGCACGGCGGCTTCCACCACCCGCTGCGCGTGTGTCCGCCGAGATCCTAGCCGCTCAGAGGCCCTTTCGTGGGCGTCGGCGCGTCTGAGACTCCGATTTCTGGACGGATGCCTGGGTGAGCAGTCACCATTCCCCGATGCCGACGGGGATCGGATCTGTCCGGAGGGATCTGAGGTGAGGGGTCGTCTGGTGCTCGGCCGAACAGGTTGGTTGCGGGGCGCCGCGCGAGGAGGCGCCGTGGCCGCGGTGCTTGCCTTCGTGTTCATCGCCGGCACGACCGCGGTGCTCGCCGACTGCGGCGAGGTCAGCGTCGCCACATTGACGGGGCAGTGGCAGCTGAAGGAGACGGTCGCCGGATACACGCCCGGCCCGCGCTTCGCGGTCTTCAAACCCGCGGGGTTCCAGTACGTCGACAACGTCACCTTCACGTCCACGTGCACCGCCGCCGGCCAGTGCGCCGTGGGTATCGCGCCGAACGCGACGGGTGGCAACTTCCGCTTCAACAGCGATTCTCCGATCGAGTTCGCGGGCCCCGACAGCAGCCAGCCGATGACGCAGGTCGGCGCAAACATCGCCGGCACCTACGCCACAACCGGCGGCATCGGAGGACCGGGGCTGCCGAAGTGCAGCCCGCCGAAGGGATACATCGACGCGAGCACGACGTTCCACGTGGTGTCTGCGGTGCGCGACGCGCAGGGCGCCTGGCACGCGACGCTCATCACAGGCACCTTCTCGCAGACCGCGGGCATCTGGTCGTGCCAGGGCGCTGCCGGCGTCTTCGGCGCGATCGAGCATGTCGTGCTCGAGGCCGTTCCCGTCGGGAGCTCCTTCCCCGCTCAGATTCCGACGACGTGCGCGAGCGCGAAGCGATCGCCACCCGCGGCACCGCCCGTCAACCCCAACGAGTTGTCCATCGCGTCGGCGCTGTCGACACCCGGCGATGCGTTCTCGTCCCTGGGCGGCAGCCTCATCAACGCCGCGATCACCGTCGGAATCATCCTGTTCATCACGTTCCCCTCGCAGGTCTTCAACCACACGTTCGAGGAGAACTACGACGAAATACGCGCGATCGCCTCGCGCCGCCTCCGGTGGTTGCGACGATTGCGCCGTGAAGCGTCAGCAACCGCATCGACCGCACGCTCGGCGGTCATCTTCGGAGTCGTGGTGCTCGTCGGTGCGGTCCTTGGCGGGCTCAACGATCCGAAGTTCGGGTTCAACGCCCGTTCGGCGATCACCTACCTCGCGGTCATCCTCGCGATCCTGGTGGGCGTGACGATGTCCGGGCTCGTCAACTTCACGTACCGCCGCGCGCGCGGCCGGGACACGCACTGGCAGTTCCACGCGCTTCCGGCCGGTCTGCTGGTTGCCGCGACGTGCGTGCTCATCTCTCGCCTCTCAGCGTTTCAACCCGGGTACCTGTACGGCGTGATCGCGGGCATCGCGTTCGGTGGGACGCTCGCGCGCGACGAGGCCGGCCACAACGTGGCGATCGGCACGCTCGTGAGTTCTCATCGTCGCGGTGCTCGCGTGGTTCGTGTGGGTTCCGGTGCACGGCGCGGCTGCGCAACCGGGTGCGGGGTTCCTCAGTGTCGTGGGCGCCGATCTGCTCGCCTCGCTCTTCATCGGCGGGCTCGTGGGCAGCGTGATCGGCCTGCTGCCGCTCAGTTTTCTTCCAGGGGGCACGCTGCTCGCGTGGAGCCGCGCGGTGTGGGCGGCGATCTTCGGGCTTGCGGTCTTCGGACTGCTCGAGGTGGAGCTGCGGCCGCAGTCGACTGCTGCCCACCCCGGCAAGGCGCCGATCGTCACCGCGATCGTGCTCTTCGTCCTGTTCGGTGGCATCTCGGTGGGCCTGCGCGTCTACTTCAATGCGCGCAAGCGTCGCGCCACCGAGGCGAAGGTCCCGGCCTGACAGTCTTCAGGTCATCGCTGCCTGGTGCTCTGCGCCCCCTGCGCACCCATGGCAGCGGCGCGCTGTTCGATGAACGTATGGATCGCTTCGGCGGGCAGTGGTTGGCCGAGCGGGAACTGCAGCGTGGACTTCTCCGCGAAGTGCGAGGTCAGTCCCGCTGCGTCGGCCGCCAAGCGATCCGCGGGGTAGAGGCCGATGTGGTGGGTATGCAGCGAGAAGTACGCAAACCTCCCACCGAGGTAGTAGTACGGCATGCCGTAACTGATGCGCTCCTCGGCCGCAGGTGCGGCTGCTCTGATGATCGCCCGCAGCTCGCCGAGTGCGGCTCGCGCCTCGGCCGGGGCGCGCGCGATGTACTCGTCGACGTCACGAGGCTTCGCAGCGCTCATCCGACCCTACGCCTCCACGGCGACGAACGTGTTGCCGTCGATGTCTCGGAAGAAGAACATAGGCGGCGCGCCGGGCATGCGCAGGATGTCGGCGTCGACGTCAACGCCGTGCGCGCGCAGCTGCTCGTGCGTCTTCTCGGCATCACTCGTGCGCAGGCGGATGCCGGTGTCGACGCCTGTCGGGCGTCCGTGCGCCGGTGCCAGCGCCACCGTGGTCGTCGCGCCAGGCGGTGCAACCTCCACCCAGCGCATGCCGGGCCCGAACGTGGCGTCGCGGCGGACCTCGAACCCGAGAGTCTCGGTGTAGAAACGCACGGCGCGGTCGTGGTCGGCCACGGGCACCGCCACGTTGAGGATCTCGGTGAGTGTCGATGCGATCTTCTCGGTCATGGTGAGCTCCTGAATGACGGGTGTTTGCGCATCCTGGTTCGACCGTCCTCCGGTCTGGATCTCATCGGTGGGGCGGCGATGACCTCGGGCCCCGGTCGGTCCGGACCCGTAGGATGGCACCCGTGCACGGCACTCGTGTCCTCACCGCCGGCGATGACGAGGCCCTCGCCGGCCACCGGCCCGCGCTGCTCGGGCTTTGCTACCGCATGCTCGGCTCGCCGTTCGAGGCGGAGGATGCGGTGCAGGAGGCGCTGCTGCGGGCGTGGCGGAGCCTGGACCGCTTCGACGGCCGCTCCGAGCTGAGCACGTGGCTCCATCGAATCGCCACGAACGTCTGCCTCGACATGCTGAAGGGGCGCCAGCGCCGGGCGATGCCCATGGACCTGGGGCCGGCGCAGGCGCCCGTCGCGGAGAATCTGCACACCCGCCCAGAGGTCACGTGGATCGAGCCGATCCCGGGCAATCTCATCGCGGAGCCGGACCCCGCCGACGCATTGGTGGCCGACGAGTTGATCAAGCTCGCGTTCATCGCGGCGCTGCAGCACCTCCCACCGCGGCAGCGGGCGGCCCTGATCCTGTGTGAGGTGCTCAACTGGAAGGCGGCCGAGGTTGCGGAGTTGCTGGAGACCTCCGTGGCCTCCGTGAACAGCGCGCTGCAGCGAGCGCGGACGACGCTGCAGGCGGTTCACGTCGAGCGCGACGCAGCGCGGGACAGCGCCGTCGCCGATCCGGAGTTGCTGCGCCGCTACGTGGATGCGTTCCAGCGCTACGACCTCACGGCGCTGACCAGCCTCATCCGAGAGGACGCATCACAGTCGATGCCACCCTTCGACATGTGGCTGTCGGGCCGCGACGACATGTTCGCCTGGTGGGTCGGTCCCGGGAACGGCTGCAGCGGATCCCGGGTGTTTCCGGTGGGTCTGGCCAACGGTTCGCCGGCGTTCGGGCAGTTCAAGCCCAGCCCCGATGGCGGCTACGAGCCGTGGGCGCTGCAGGTGCTCGAGATCGAGTGTGGCCAGATCGCCCAGCTGACCTTCTTTCTGGATACGGCTCGGCTCTTCCCCCTGTTCGGTCTACCGCTCCAGCTCGACGACTGACCCGGTTCCGGTCGGCGGCAGCGCGAGCGGTCTTGGCTGTCGCGTCGCTGGCCCGGAGCTCAGCGCAGTAGCACGTCCTCCAAGCCCGCAAATGCGGCGAGGTCGCGGAGCTCGGACGGCACGTTCTCGATACGAACGGTGAACCCCCGGCGGCGTGCGATGAGGCAGATGCGAGCGAGCGCGTCGAGTGTGGCGAGGTCCGCCTGGGCTCCGCGCGCGTCCACGTGCACCTCCGGCGGCCGCGGTGAGTTGGTGCCCATGCACCACTTCAGACCGATGTGCAGCGGTGAAATCATCGAAGCCCGATGACATTCGCCCTGGGCGGCGGTCTGTAGAGATGACGGCGTACATGGAGGACACGCGAATGGGAACTGTGATAGCCGGGATCACCGTTTCAGTGGATGGATACTTCGTCGGCCCGGACGACGGCCCCACGCAAGGACTCGGAGCAGGTGGCGAGCGGCTGCACAACTGGGTGTTCGGCGGCGACTGGCGCTTCGACCAGCCTGTGCGCGGCGAGCCGCACCAAGATGACAAAGCGTGGCTGGCTGAGGTCGGCGCCGGTATGGGCGCGGTCATCGGTGTGGGAAGAGCGTCCACGTGATGGGCGGCGGCGACCTGATCCGCCAGGCACTCGACGCCGGTGTCGTCGACGAGCTGACCATCATCGTGGCGCCGGTGATCCTCGGCGGCGGCAAGCGACTCTTCGACGGGTTCACTCGGTCGATCGAGCTGGAGCAGATTGGCGCACGCCAGTCCCGATTTGCGACATTCATCGACTACCGGATTGCGAAGTGAGGAGAACCAGATGGAGACGCAAGGACATGACCTCCCGCCCGTTCCCGACATGAAGCTCGAGCTCGTGCCGGTGCCCGTTTCGGACGTGGACCGAGCCAAGCGCTTCTACGAGATGATCGGCTTCGGCAACCTGCACGACACGCAGGTGACTCCTGAGATGCGTGTGGTGCAGTTCACGCCGCCCGGTTCGGGGTGCGCGATCGTGTTCGGCACCGGCATGGGCCCGATCACGGAGATGGCGCCCGGGTCGGTCAAGGGCCTGCACCTCGTGGTTGAAGACATCGAGACGTCGCGGGCTGCCCTCGTCAGCCGGGGTGCCGAGATGAGCGAGGTGCAGGACATGGGCGGCGTGAAGTACTCCTGGTTCAGCGACCCCGATGGCAACCTGTGGGCGCTGCAGGAGTGGCCGGAGAGCTACCGCGCTGCGCAGGCCGGGTGACGCCAGCGCCGGCGGATGATCGAACTCCAGAGGACGAGGCGTGAGCCGGCGATGAATTTCACGGCAGCTCGCAGTCTGAATGGGTGTTCGACAAATCGCAGTCGAGCAGTCGTCTGATACCAACGAGAAGGAGCAGCAAGTGCAGATCCTGGTCACCGAATTCGTGTCGCTCGACGGTGTCATGGAGGAGCCCCGCTGGACGTTCGAGTTCGAGCGCGGCGAGGACGGCGACAAGTTCAAGTGGGACGAGCTCTTCGATGCGGAGTTGTTGCTCCTCGGGCGCACCACCTATCAAGGATTCGCTGCGGCATGGCCGAACATGGGCAACGACGACTTCGGCAAGCGCATGAACAGCATCCACAAGTACGTGGTGTCCTCGACGCTGTCCGACGCGGATGCTTCGTGGGGTCCGACGACGGTCCTGCGTGGTGATGTCCCGGAGGTGATCCCGCGCGCTGCGCGCGAAGGAGGGCGGTATCGCGCTCGTCGAGGGGAGTGCGCAGCTCGTGCAGACCCTCGCGCAGCACGACCTCGTCGATGGGTACCGGCTGATGGTGTTTCCGGTGATCATTGGGGGTGGGAAGCGGTTGTTCCCGGGCGAGATGCCGGCGCCGGGCAAGCTGCATCTGACGTCGGCGCAGAGCGTGGGCAAGGGCGTACTCACAATCACACTGGCACGTCCATGAGTGAGAAGGAGATTGCGATGACCAGCATGCCGGAGATCGTGTCAGCGGAGCAGTGGCAAGCGCAGCGCGACGAGCTGCTCGTGGCTGAGAAGGCAGGCGACTTCGCGCCCTCGACAGGATCGCCGCGCGGCGCCGTCGTCTGCCGATGGTCAGGTTCGACAACGACAAGTAC
>CAVQLW010000009.1:0-42181 GCA_963713485.1 Candidatus Dormiibacterota bacterium | reverse complement strand
GGCCACAGCAAGGCTCGTGCGATCAGCGGCGCGCCGGTCCGGCGCCGGGGTCCGTGCGCGGCCCCATGAGCGGCCGCCCGGGGCGCTCGTCGAACACGAGCCGCTGGTACACGCGGCGCCAGAAGTGCCCGTACACGCGCGTGTCGCGAGGGAGCCCCTCGAGGCGGCGGAGCAGCAGGAGCACGAGGATCACCACGCTCCCGATCCCGAGGATCCAGTCATCCGAGCCGCCGAACAGGAACGCCGGCACCGGCAGGAGCACGAAGCCCACGAGCACCGCGAGCGCGATCCGGCCGCGGATCGCCCCCGCCCCGAAGCACACCAGCAGCGCGATGAGGCCGGCAACCGACGTCGCCGCGACCACCCCGGTCGCCACGGCGACACCGCGCCCGCCGTTGAAGCGCATGTACACCGGCCACCCGTTCCCGACCACCGCGAAGATGCCCACCAGCATCGCGACGTTCATCGGCAGCCCGTCGAGGCGCGCCGCCAGCACCGGCAGGAATCCCTGCGCGAACTGGAGCGGGCCGACCACGACCGCGATGTCGACGCCCGCATGGCGGTACACGTTGCTGGTGCCGATGTTCCCCGAGCCGAAGTTGCGCAGGTCGAGCCCGTAGCGCTGCCAGTGCACGAGCACCCAGCCGATCGGCAGCCCGCCGACCAGGTACGCCATGGCGCACCAGGCCACGACAACCCACGGTGCGGTCATGATGCCGAGCATGACGCGGATTGTGTACGGCGGATGACCGTCGGGGATCGAGCGCTCGTCATCGACGCCGCGGCCGGGATCCCGGAGGACCTCGAGCACGGCGTCGTGGTCGTCCCGCTGCAGATCGACGTCGGCGGGACCGACGCTCATCGACGACGGCACCGGGGATTCGTACGACGAGTTCTACCGGCTCCTGCGCGCCGGCGGGACCACCGCCACGGCGACCCCGTCGCCCGGCGCGTACCTCGACGCCTTCCGGCGAGCGGATGCCGGGACGATCCTCTGCCTGACGATCCCGGAGCGCTGGAGCGGCATGGCGTCGACCGCGAACCTCGCCGCCGGCATGCTCGCGGAGGAGGAGGGCCGCCGCCGGGTGACGGTCATCGACACCGGGACCGCGGTCGCGGGCTTCTCCCTGATCGCCCGCTGCGCGGCGTTCCTCTCGGAGTCGGCCGCCTCGGACGGTGACTGGGAGCGGGCGGTGCGCGACGCCTGCGGAACGGTGCGCGTCTACGGCGCGCTCGCGACGCTCACCTACGTCGCGCGCAGCGGCCGCGTCCCCGCGCTCATCGCCGGGATCTCGAACACGCTCCGGGTGCGGCCCGTCTTCAAGCTGCTGCCCGGCGGCGAGACCGGCCGGGTGGGGCTGGCCCGGACGCCGCAGGGGGCCATCCGCAACCTGCAGCGAGCCGCCGTCGAGGATCTGGGCGAGGGGCCGCAATGGCTGATCGTGTTCCACGCGGACGCGCCGGAGGAGGCCGCGGACCTGGCGGCGGCGCTCGCCGGGGCCGTCCACGCGGTCCGCTGCGACAGCCTCGCGCTGAGCCCGATGTTCGGCGCCCACACCGGTCCCGGGACGATCGGGTTCGCCGCGCTGCCCTGGCCGGGCGGCGCCCCGCCGGACTGATCCCGGCTCAGGCGCCCCGCCGCTTCAAGGGTGCAGCGCCTACCATCGAACGGTGGTGACGGAGGCCGCCCCTCCCGACGAGCAGCGCTCGGGGAGGGATCAGCGTGGCGTGGAGCCGCCGCGACGCTCGCGAAAGCGATGGCTCGCGTATGTGCCGTTGCTCTTCGCGCTCGGCGCGCTCGCCGCGCTGCTCGTGTACGCGGACCCGCACAAGATCGGGATCGCATTCGAGCGTTTCCGGCTGGTGTACATCCCGATCGTCGTGGCGCTCGCGATCGGCTTCTACATCGTGCAGGGCGTGCGCTGGTGGACGCTCAACCGGGTGCTCGGCATCAAGTTCCCGTTGCGGGACACCATCTTTCTCACCGAGACGGGGCAGGCGACGGCGCTCCTGCCGCTCGGCGAGCTGACCCGCGCGCTGCTGCTCTCGAAGGCCGCGGTGGTGCCGCTCGGCGCGGTGGTGGCCACCGAGACGGTGCAGGAGCTGCTCTTCGTCTTCATGCTCTTCGTGCTCGCGCTGCCGAAGGCGATCGGCCTGCACTACATCTGGATCGCGGTGATCTTCCCGATGCTCTTCGTGATCGCCATCGTGGCGATCCTCACCGTCGAGCGGCTGTATGCGCGGGTGCGCCGGATCGTGGAGCGGATCCCGCTGCTGCGCCGCATCCGTCCGGCCGTCGACGAGCTGCACCGGGATACCAAGGTGCTCTTCCGGCACGCCGACACCTACCGCTGGCTGCCGCTGAGCGGGGTCCAGGCGGTCATGGCCGTGACGCTGCTCTGGGCCGTGGCGGAGGCGGTGGATCCGGGGAAGCTGTCGTGGACGAGCGCGGGCTTCGTCTACGCGGTCACCCAGGGCGCGGCGTGGCTCAGCTTCTCGCCGGGCGGCCTCGGCGCCGTGGAGGCGAGCACCGCGGGGCTGCTGGTGGCGCTCGGGATCAGCTTCGACCTCGCGACCGCGATCTCGGTGATGCAGCGCCTCGCGGACAAGGGCCTGAACACCCTGATCGGCTGGATCTGCTACGTGTTCGCCCGGCGCCGGTACAGCCTCACCGGGGCGTCCCTGTTCCGGTTCGAGATGCCCCGGTCGCGAGGAGGCGATGGGGGCGGAGCCGGGCTGATTCCGGAGGTGCGGCGCTGCAAGGGGTCGATGCCGGCCCCGACGGTGGTTACCGCACCGCCGGGGACCAGCATCGAGAGGGGGAAGCTAGCTAGGAGGCCTTGGCGGTGAACTTCGACCGCCGGGACGTACCACGGCGCGGAGTTAGCACCGCCGAACCCACCACCCCAGCATGGAGTTGTCGATGGCGAGTTCGATCCGGAACGTGCCGGTTCCGGCAGTTCCGCCGTCGCAGTAGTTGCCCGGGGTCGACGTGTCCCACCAGAGGGTGCCCGGATAGGCGTCGGCGCCCACATTGAGGTTCGCCGGGTCATTCGACAGGCCGACGTTGAGCGAGTTGTAGCCGCATCCCTGCGATGTGGAGAAGCACGCGGTGCCTGTGCCGTATGGGTGCGCACCGTAGGTGGTCGTGTTGTATGCGATCCCGTACACGAAGGTCTTCGGGACTGAGATATTCAACGAGCTCACGCTGAAGGAGATGTTGGTCATCAGCCCGGCGAAGCAGGTCTGGTTCGTCGAGTCAAACCACGCTCCGAGTCCATCGTACGGCGAAGAACCGCTGCACTTCGCGGCGTTCATCGATGGCCGGTAGGGGATGGAGAACGTCTTGGTCACTGAGGCGATGATCGAGCCCGGAACGCCATTTCCGGGTGAGTCCGGCTGCGTGAACGGATCGGTCGCTGGAGCGCGATAGATGTTGAGGGTGATCGGCTCGGTGAACTTGGCGCCCGGAGTTGTATGGCAATCGGCAGTCGACCAACCCCCGGTCTGGCAGCCCCACGTGCTCAGCGTCACCACGACCGTCGCGAGCTTGCCTGCGCGAGTGAGCGTGATCTCGTTGCCGATCTGACCGAACTGGTACGCCTGGCCCCCGACGCTCGGGATGTTGCCCTGATAGGGGGCGAGGCTGTTGTAGAGGACGTTCGAGCCTGCGGCCGGTGCCGCGAGGACAGAAGTTGCCGGCAGGATCGCCGCGGCAAGGCCGATCGCAATCGCAACAGGCCGACGTGTCTTGATCACTGAGAGTCCCCTTCTGAAAGTTGCCCGTCCGACGACGGTGAACCATCCGCTTTGGGTCCCCGGCCCGTCGGTACGGTGGCGGACCCACGACGGCCGTCGTGGTGCGATGTCCCAGGGATACCTGTTCCGCCCCGACATCCCTCACGGCAGGGGGCGAGCGGCCGGGCTGGGATCAGTGCGGTAGCGGACAGAACTTCGTGACCCCGGAGTCCTATGGTGCGTCAGCACGGAGACGAGCGCGTCTCGGACAAGGCCGCCCTCGCCGTTCGGTCGTGGGGCGGGCAGATGGGAAGGTATTCACCGGACGTGTCCGTCCGTAGACGAGTTAGCAGGACGACGGCCAGTCTCGGTCTCAACATCAGGAACACAAAGGGGAACCATGCGACGTCTATTTCTTCTCGCACCGGTTGCGGGACTGCTCGCCGCGGCGGGTATGGGCTTTGCGACCCACGCCGCTGCCGCTGCCGTGTACTTCGTGTCGCCGTTCGGGGACGACACTGATCCGTGCACGTCTGCAGTGACCGCCTGCGCCACCATCAAACAGGCGATTACTGATTCAGCACCCGGTGACACCATCAGGCTGGCCGCCGGGGCGTACGTTGAACAGGTCGTGCTCACATCGAGCCGGATCATCGTCGGTGCCGGGCAGGATGAGAGCACCATCGAGGCTCCCGCAGCGCTCGTATCGAACCTTCAAGTTCAGCCGCAGACTGCCATCGTGGACATCTCGGGGAGTAGTACGACGGTCACGATGTCCAACCTGACCGTGGCGGGGCCGGGTGGGTTGAGCGTCAGCGGCTGCACCGACGATGGCACCAGTCTCGACAAGGGGATCGACGTGTGGGGCAGCGCTACGCTCAACCTCAGTAGCGCGGCCGTCCGCAACATCTACAATCTCGCAAACCAAGGCTGCCAGCGGGGTGATGGCATCAGCATCGGCAGCCCCTTCTACAATGCCTCGCCCGCCGACGTGGGCCACGCGACGCTCAGCGGGGTCACGATCTCCGTCTACCAGAAGAACGGCATCGCGGTGCGCGGCGCCGGCTCGACATTGCACATCACCGGCGGTCGGGTCACCAACAATCCGAGCAAGCACATCGCTTCCAACGGCATTGAGGTGGTAAACGACGCCCTCGGCGTGGTGAGCGGCACCAACGTCAGCGGCAATGAGTGCAACATCCCCGCCCCTACGTGCGGTGGCGATCCGTTCACCGACACCGAGTTGGACGGGGTCCTAACCCTTGGCGCCGCCACCGGAACCAAGTTCACGGGAATGACGGTCCATGGCAACGACATGGGAATCTACACTGACGATGGCGTCACCGTGACCGGTGACAACGCCAGCGGCAACCGCGACGTCGGCATCTACGTTGACGCGGACGCGGCGGGGGCCGTCGTGTCAAACGACACGGCGAGCAGAAGTTCTTGAGCATCGGCCAGTACGGGATCATCACGATCAGTGGCGATGGCAATACGTTCAGCAACGACACAGCCCGCCTAAACTCGGCGTTCGACCTGGACGCGGCGATCTCAGGTACCGACACCAACCACTATTCGTCCAACCACTCCACACATGCCTCGCCGAGCAAGGCATATTGGCACTCCACCTGACCTGATCTCACCTGTGTGTCAAATAGAGAGCGCCCGATGCGGGCGCTCTCTTTTTGCGTAGGGTCGGTCGTCGAAGCTCCGAGCGGCCGATCAGGTGGTGGCAGCTGCCGGCGCGTCGTCCTTGTGCCGCCCACACCGGACATCGATGTTCACGCTGGCGGTGCGGACTCTGAGCTTGCCGTTCACCTTGCTCTTCTCGACGCCGGTGATCGTGGCCGGCCCGCACTGAAGCGCGATGAAGACGCCGTACGCGCGCCCACGTGAGGTCTCGCGCGAGCAGTTCTTGTGCTCTCCGATGACGATGTTCTTACCCGTCGTTGTGAAGCACACGTTCAGGCCCTGGTTGCCGTTGGGATCGGAAACGTCCTTGAACTCGATCTGGCAGCCGCCGAAGATGTGCGGATCCCTCGGGTCACACGTGATGTGCGGCTTGGGATGCCTATAGCCGGCGCCCTGCGAGGATGCGTTCGCTGACGTCGGTGCCGCGAAAGCGAGACTGGTGCCGAGAGCGCCGAGGAGGGCGACGGTCACCACGCCGACCATCACCTTGGACATCGACCTGCCAAGCCGTCCGCTGAGCCTCGACATGTTGATCCTCCCGACACGAGGTGGCCGCTTCAGAAGGCGCCATCCTAGGCCATCGGGCCGATCGCGTCAACCGCTTTAGAAGGGTCAAATGGTCCTAGGCCCAAAGTCTCACCTTGTGACGCTTTTGGCGTGCTTGACCTGACCCATAATGCCCCCTTAATCAGCAGGAGAGGGATGGGTTGCGCCGGGGTGTCACCCCCTCTTCGCCGCGTTGTTTCCGACCGATCCGGCCATGACGGACTCAAGAGAGATGCGAATCGAAAGACGCCGATACCAGCGCTACTACGACGTCGACGCCAACCACATGGAGACGTTCGGACGCCACCGGGATGGGCGGAAGCTGCGCATCCTCATCGCATCGCGGGGGGTTCTCCCGATCGGCACCGGAGCCGGCGGCGCCGAGCTGGTCGCATTTCAGCTGTCGAAGGCGCTGGTCGCCCAGGGGCACGAGGTCACGCTCATCGCGGACATCGACCGCAAGCACGTGCTGGTCCCGGCCGACCTCCGCGTCGTTCCGGTCGGCATGGCTCCGCTCCGCGGGCTGGTGCTGAAGATGCCCAAGAGCTTCGTCCGCTGGATGGCGCAGCACCTCGCCGGCAATCTCGCGGTCGGCCGGCGGATCCGCAAGGAGCTGGCGCGCAGCGCCGATGGGTTCGACATCATCCACGCTCACGGGGCGGTCAGCGCGATCCGCGCGAAGCAGGCCGCCGCGGGCATCCCGGTCGTCTACACCGAGCACGATGCCACTCCCTGGATGTGCCACTACCGGCGCTGGTGGGAGCGGGCGATCCGCAAGGCGATCTACCGCACGCTCAACGTCACGGCGTTCCGGCGCGTCGACCGCATCGTGACCAACTTCGATCTCCATGCCCAGGAACTCACCAACCGATGGGGGATCCCGCGCCAACGCGTCGTATCGATTCAGAACGCGATCGACATCGACGGGCTGAGCGACTCGCGCGCGGGCGTGCTGTCGGTCCAGGAGGAGTTGGGCGTCGAGAGCTACTGCCTGTTCGTCGGCAGCCTCGACACGAGGAAGTCACCGGACCTCCTGCTCCGCGCCCTCAGCGAAGCCCCGGGCATCACGTGCGTGTTCGTGGGAGACGGGCCGGCCCGGCAACGTGTCCAGCAGCTCGCCATGCAGCTGGGCGTTGCCGAACGGATCCATTTCGCGGGGCACCTCAAGCCCGCAGAGCTTGGACGCTACTACGCGGGCGCCGATCTGCTGGTGCTCCCTTCAGTGTCTGAGACGTCGCCGCTGGTGATTCTCGAGGCGATGGCCTGCGGCACCCCCGTAGTTGCAAGCCGGGTCGGAGGGATACCTGCGGTGGTCGAGGATTGGAAGACGGGCTTCCTTGTCAAGCCCGGCGACGTCGGCCAGCTGACGATGGTCCTGCGCTTTCTCACCGAGGACAAGCCGCGTCTCGTGCGGATGGGGGAGGAGGCGCAGCGGCGCGTCCAGAAGTCCCTCTGGCCGACGGTCCGGGAGCACTACATCTCGCTGTACCAGGCGATGTCGGGTCTTGAGACCGCAGAGCCATCCGAGCACGCCGGCCGGCACGCGGCGATCGGCGGCGCGGTCATCCACCTGGCCGGGTCGATGCAGGAACGGGAGCAGGCTCCGCTCGAGCGCCTTGCCTGAGGTGAGCGCACACCGCCCACCGCTGGTCTGCATTCTCACCGACGCGTTCCGTCACGACTACGTCAGCGAACGCCAGACGCCGTTCCTGAACTCACTCGCAAACGCCGGGTGGAGCGTGCCACTGCGGCCGATCCTCGGCTACAGCGACGGCATCCGCGCCACCATCTTCACGGGGAGGTACCCCGACCAGCACGGCTACTGGATGGAGTACGGCATGCGTCCGTCGTCCTCGCCGTGGGGATGGGCGCGACGGTTCGGAGCCCTCGACCGGGTTCCGAGTGACCTCATGCTTCGCGGCGGGAAGATGGCGGTGTCGATGAGCGCGATGCGTGCCATGGCAAAGCGCCGGCAACTCGCCCACATGGATCTGCGCAACGTCCCATTCCGCGCGCTGCCGTATTTCGATTTCACGCTGCGGGTTCCGATGACAACGTACGGCGCACTCGGGTGTCCGACGATCTTCGACCGATGCCGTGACGCGGGTCTCGGCTTCGCCTACCTGGAACTCGTCGAAGATCTCGCGCGACACACTGCTGCACCGGGCGGCGCATCTGCCTGAGGACGGCATCGGTCTCGTCTTCGTCTACCTCCACCACATCGACATGGCCTCACATGTGTTCGGGATCGACTCGCAACGGTTCCGTCGCTCGCTGCGCGACACCGACGAACTTATCCGCCAGACGCTCGCTGCCATCCATGCGCAGTTCCCGGATGCGCCCGCGCTGATCTTCTCGGACCACGGCATGTCGAGGATCACCGAGCAGCATGGCATCCCACGCCTGCACCGTCACCCCGCGTTCCCGACACGGTTTCTCTTCGCGCTCGACGCGACGATGGTTCGCGTCTGGTACTGGAGCGACGACGCGGCATTGCGCGAGGAGGTGCGTGCGATCGTCGCGGAGACGTACCGGGGACGCTGGCTCGGCAACCACGAGATCGACTCGTTCCATCTGCGCTTCGACTCGAGGCTGTACGGCGACGAGATGTTCCTGCTCGATCCGGGAACCGCGATCTTCCCCAACTTCCACTCGTACATCAAGCCGAAGGCAATGCACGCCTACGACCCGGCTGACCCCGACCAACTCGGGATCATGATCGCCCCGAACGCGCTCGAGCGCCCACAGCAGCCTCTCGAGATGGTCGACATCGAGCCGATGTGCAGGCAGCTCATGGGCCTCGCCGCCACGGATGCCGGCACCGACAGCCGAACCATGAGCGTGGCGCGCGGCGAACCCGCATTGACCCGATGATCCGGCGTGCTCTCGGGCTGCCGTTCGTGCGGGCCGGCGCCCCGGTCTTGGCGGCCACACTGCTGTGGCAGCTGTCGAACTTCGTCTTCAACGCTGCGGGGGCCAGGCTCCTCGGCCCGGCGACATTCGGCTCCCTGGCGGCCGCCGTCGGCCTCCTTTACCTCGTCAATCCGCTGTTGATCACGATCCAGACCGTGGCGAGTCGCGAAACGACCGCGTACATCAGCGCAGGGCGAACCGCAGAGCTTCGCAATGCGATTCGCTTCTACGGGATCCGCCTGGCGGTCGCCGGAGTCGTGGTGTGTCTCGCTCTCTGCGCCGCGAGCCCCTGGATCTCGAGGTTTCTCAGGATCGATACCGCGGGCCCGGTCATTGTCCTCGCGCTCGCACTCCCCATCTGGTGCATCGCCCTCCTGCAGCGAGGGGTCTTTCAGGGATCGCGGCGCTTCGGCCGCCTTGCGATCAGCACGACCGTCGAGGCGCTGGCGAAGATCGTCAGCGCGATCGCGCTGCTCAGCCTGTTCTGGCGCGGAGCCACCGGCGGCATGCTCGCGGTGGTCATCGGCGCGGCGTGCGCCCTCGGGGTGGGAACGCTGATGCTCAACTATCCTGCCGTCCAGCGATGTGCGCCGCGCGCCGAGCGTGCACCCTGCCCGGTACTCGGCGGTGACCCTGGCAACTCTGGTGCTCCTTGCAGTGCTGCTGTCGACGGACACGCTCGCCGCCAAGCACTACATGAGCCCCGACACCGCAGGCCTGTACGCCGGGGTCTCGATCTGCGGAAAGATCGTGTACTTCGTCACTTCGGTGCTGTCGATCTATCTCTTTCCATTGTTCAGTGCGCACCACGACCGCGGTCACGACGCGCGAAAGCGTCTCGGCATGGCGCTGGCCCTCGTCCTGGGATCAGCGCTCGTGATCGCGGCGGTGTTCAGCCTCGCGCCGCAGCTCGTGGTGACGCCGCTCCTGGGCGGCAAGTTCGCCGCCGCCGCACCATACGTGGGGCTTGCCGGCATCGCGTTCGGGCTGTACGGATGCGTGTACCTGGCGGCGATGTACCTGCTGGCGCACCGGCAGACCGCGGTCATCGCGGTGCTCGGCGTCGCAGTGGTCGGGTTCCTCGTCCAGCTGTACAGCAGCCACAGCACGATCCTCGACCTGCTCCACGTCCTCATCGTCACGTTCGGCGTGACCGCTGCGGCGCTCACGGCGTGGGCGATGGCGCGAAAGCCGGCCACTGTATCGGCACCGCCCATCGTGCTCGACGGCCGTCGAGCCGACGACGCCGCCGTGACGGTGAGTGCATGAGCGCGGTCGCTGTTTTCGACTCGCGAGCGACCGAGGGCATCAGCGGTGCCGCCCGCGGTTGGGAGGACGTGGTTCAGACCATCCATCGAGCCGTCGGTCCAGCACCCGTGCTCCTCGCGGGCAGCCGCGCAACCGGCGCCGCGACCCCCGGCAGCGACTACGACCTCGTGGTGGTGCTCCCGCTTCGCCGTATCCCCCGGGCGCTCGGCCGCCTCGCGAATGCGCGCGCCGAGCTCGAGCGCATGCTCGGCGCTCCGGTGTCGCTCAACCCGCTGCCGCGGTATCAGGCGCAGCGCGGAGCGACCAATCTGTTTGTCTGGAAGCTCCACTACGAGGGCGTCGCGCTCTCGATGCCGGATGACTTCTCCTTCGACTGCCCGGCGCACTTCCGGGTGACACCGACGAGCGCGTACTCGTACCTCATGACCGCGGTCTTCCTGCTGCTCGATGCATGTGGCGCTCCGGCGCCGGTTGAGTCGTGGGACGGCGCGAGGTTGAGCCGGGGCGTCCGAAAAGCGCTGCTCCACGTCATCCAGCTTCGCCTGCTGAAGACCGAGCGTTACGCGGCAACGCTTGACGAGGCACTCGAGATTGCCCACGACGAGGAGATCGCCCGTCTCGCGGCCATGGCGAACCGCCCGTCATCGTGGTTCGCCACGTTGCAGTTGGTACTGAGCGAGCTGACCGGATTGCGGCTCCCCGCCGGAGTGATGCGGACCATGGCGCGGAACGCACAGTACGCGTCGCTCTCGCACCTGCGCGGCAGGAGCAGGGTGGCCGCACTGGCCCGCTCCCATCCCTTCGAGTACGAGCTGGGGGACGCGGCCATCGGGTTGCTGCGCGCTGTCGGCAACGACGGGGCGGTTGACGCCGACGCTTTCGCCGCATCGGTAGGGCATCTCCCCGCGTGGCTGCACGCGCCCACGGGAGATTGGCGTGGCGTGCGCGACACCCTGCGTGAGGAATGGGCGAGCGCGCACGCGTTGATGGGGCTCTGATCGTGGAGGCACTCCTCGCGTACTCCGTCCGCCAACCGGGCGGGATCCGTGTGGACGTCGAGAACCAGGCTCGAGGGATCCGCGAGCGGGGCGGCGACGTTCAGGTCGTCCGAACGCTGAAGGAGTTGGGCTCCGGGTTGCGCGAACTCCCTCGTGCGCTCGTCCATGTCTACGGATGCCTGCCGTCACCCGCGGCGTGGTCGATGATGGCCACGGCGAAGGCGGCGCGGCGCCCACTCGTGTGGACGCCGACGTTTCACCCGTCGCGACGTCACATGTGGCACCAGCGCGGCGCGCTGCGCGTCATGGAAGGCTTCGATCTGGTGGCTCCTCGTGCTGCGCGATTCACCGACGCCGTGGTGGCGCTCACCGACGAGGAGGCCGACTTCTTCTCGCACCTGGGGGCACCGGTCGTGCGGGTGATCCCGCCGGCGGTTGGTTCGATCGCCGCCGCGCTGAGCGACGAGCAGCGACGCTCGGCTCGCCGGCGTCTTCGCGCCGGTGACGGTCCACTGGTCCTGTGCGTCGGGAGATCCGAGGGTCGGAAGGGCGTGGATTTCGCCGCCGCGGTCATCGCGTCGATACGCCGGCAGATCCCGGATGCGACGTTGCTGCTCATCGGCACACCCGAGGACCATCGGCTGGCGGCCGTCCCCGGCATCGTGTGCACGGGATGGATCAGCGACGAGCTCGTCGACCTCGCATACGGGTGCGCTGACATCACGTTCGTGCCGTCGCGCTACGAGGCGTTCTCGCGAGTGGTGATCGAGGCGTGGGCGCACGGCTGTCCCGTCGTCGTCACCGAAGGTGTTGCGCTCGCGCCCCTGGTGAAGCGATCGGGCGGCGTGGTGGTGCCCTACGGCGCCGAAGAGTCCGCCGCCAGAGCGATCGCCGATCTGCTGCGCGACGAGGCGCGCCGGCGCGAGGTGGGGGAGGCAGGGAAAGCGTTTGTGGAGGCCGGCTTCCTCCTCGATCAGGCGGTCGACCAGACGGTCCTGCTCTATGAGCAGCTGGCGGGCGGATCGGATGGCGACGAGCGCGGCTGAGGGCGCGCCGGCGGGTCCGTGGTTCTCGCGGAGGGTCCTCACCGCGACCGGCCGCCGCTACATGCGTGGTCATGCGCCGCCGCTGGTGCTGCTCCTGGTGACGACACTGTGGATCACCCGCGGTTTCCTTCTATCCCGCCAGCTTCCCGCGGGCACCGACATGCTCGGGTTCGTCTCGCGCTCCGCTCAGAACGCCACGCTCGGCAACGCGCTCAGCCTCTGGACACCGACGTCGCTCGGCTACCCGAGAACATGGAGCCTCGACAACGTCCTTGGCGCGCTGACGATGATCACCGGCGATCCCGTGCTCACCGTCAAGCTCCTCGACATCATCGTGATGTTCGGTACCGGAGCCGCGATGTACCTCCTCGCATGGTCGTGGTACCGCAGCCGGACCGTCGGGGTGGTGGCCGGTCTCCTCTACATGCTGTCGCAGGCGGCCCTGTCACGTTGGGGCAGCGGGCAGCTCAATGTCGCCATGGCGGTGGCGATGGCGCCGGTGCTCATCTGGAGCTGGTCACTCTGCCTGCGGGGATTCACGGTCCGGCGCGCGCTTGGGCTGGCACTGCTCGTCACCGGCATCCTCCTGGTGCGCCTGGACATGCTGCTCTACGTCGCGCCGTTCATGCTGCTGTACCTGTTGCTCGCCGTACCGCACGCGGCACCGGCACGGCCGTTTCGCAACGCCGTGCTCACGCTCGCCGTGGCCGTCCCCGCAGCGCTCGTCCTCAACGTCTATCAGATCCTGCCCGTCGCGCTCGGCTATGGGCCGAAGTGGCTGTCCTCGGGCCAGCTCTTCGACCTGCAGCAGATCTCGACGCACACGCTCAGTGCGTATCAATCGCTGCTCGGATTCGGACGTGAGATCGGCTACCTCGCGTTCACCGGCCAGCAGACCTGGTACTCATTCCCGTTCCTCCCGCTCTGGGGGTACTACGCGGCAGCGAGCCTGGTGGTCGTGTGTGCCTTCCTCGCACTCGCATGGCATCACGGGCGCCGGACCATCTTCCTGGCAGCGGCGGCGATCGTCGCTGTCTTCCTCGCCAAAGGGTCCGATCCGCCCTTCGGCGATCTCTACACCTGGGCGATCAACCACATCCCCGTCGTTGCTGACATCCGCGACCCCAACCGTTGGCTCATCTTCGAGGCGCTGGCACTCGGACCGCTCGCGGGAATCACGATCGATCGCCTGATCAAGCGCGGCCCGGCGGCGCTGGCCCGAGTCCGCATTCCGCGGCGGATCGGCACCGTGACCGCGCGCGCTGTCGCCGCCTGCGCCGTCGCGGCGATGCTCGTGCAGGTCGCACCGACGATCGCGAGCGGGCTCAAGACCTGGGAGCCACCCGCGAGCGAGCTGCAACTGCTCGACGCCGCAAGGACGAGCGCGCACGGGGTCGTCGCGACGATTCCCTATGACCAGTCCACGATGTTCGTGGACACTCCGGCGTACTCCGGGTACGAGCATGACCTCGGCTACGAAAGCTCGTTGTTCACGGGCCAACCGTCCCTCGGCACCGGAGACTGGGATCAGCGCACCAGCGATTTCGTCTCCTACACGTCGAAGCTCCTCGCTGCTGGAGATCCGGCGTTCGTCAAGCTCCTCGGGTCGGTCGGTGTCACGCAGCTCCTCAGCCTCAACGAACCAATCCAGGCTGCGCAGCTCGTCAACACTGCACGCGGCTCCTACTATCAACAGGCCGAGGCGCAATCGATGACCGGTCTCGTCCCCACGGCGAGCACCTCCGGCGGCACCCTCTACACGCTGATGTCGTCGGACCCGCAGATCAGCTTCCGTCAGAACATCGCGGTCGTACTCGGCGGTCGCGACTCGCTCGCGGCCTTCGCGGATCTTCCGGGCGTGAATCCGTCGCAGTGGGCCGTGTTCGATGCCGACGATCTCCTCGCGGCAGGAGGGCTGCCGCGCCTGCTGAGCGTCATGTCGCAGTCGACGCTCATCGTCGCCGGTGGCGCGCAGCCGTCCGAGATCGCCGCGCTCGCCGCTCCCGCGATCACGAAGGTCTCCGGGATCACCTCGGATCCGCAGGCGGGGCGGCAGACCCTGCTGCTTCCGTCGGACCAGAGCACCTTCACCGGCGCACTGGCTGATACCACGCAAGGGATCCCGCTCCCCGGGACGTCGCGTGCCTCGTCGTCGTTCACGCTCAGCTCGAAGCAGACGGTCGAGATCTGGGCGCACATCGAGTTGTCGCCTGATGCAGCCGTCGTGTCCGTGGCTGTCGACGGACGGCGGATCTATGATCACGCGCCGCTGGCTGTCGGCTCCGACACTTTCACGTGGGTGCGCGCCGGTGTCGTGACCCTTCCCGCGGGAACTCATGAGGTCACGGTCGCCGCGCAGCGGTCGGAGTTCGGCAGCACCTACGAGGTCGACGAGACACGCGTCGTCGACGGCGCAACCCGCGCCGCCGATCAGTCCAACCTCGAGACTGCGCTTGCGGCGGGCGCGAACCACATCGCGTACTCGATCGACCTCGACAGTGCCGGCCCCTACGCGAGCACACCCGCGGCGTTCTCGCCGGTCACGTCCGTCCCGGGCCTGCCCATTCAATTCTGGACGCCGACCGCCGGTGTCACCACATCCCCGGACGTGACCGACACAGGCGCAGCTGCGGCTGATGTCCAGGTGCCCGCAGATCGCGTGACCTATACAGCGGTGCAGCATTCGTTCGCCACGGCGCAGGACTGGGCGCGTCGACCCGAGGTGTTCGTCGATTTCGACGGGACGAACAGCGGCCTCACCTATCAGGTCGTTGTGACGTTCGATAACGGCGCCGGGGAGGCGTTCTACAGCGTCAAGGACGATGCGAACGGGTGGCGGACCGTGGCGCTGAGCACCGACAGCCCTGCGCAATCCGACAACGTCGACTGGGCGAGTGTGACCGGGATCAGGATCGCCCTGCCGTCGAAGGCCTCGTCGAGCACCTTCCGGGTTGGCGGGGTTTCCCTCTCCGGGCAGGTGACCGCCATCCCGGTCTCCTATCCGGCGCCGTACGCGCCGTCGACCGCGCGCCCGCAGCTGATGTCCGTGCAGTCAGGCGTCACCTGCGATTCGAATCAACAGGGCTCGAACGCGCCCACGCTGTCGAATGGGTCGCTGGATGCCTCGCTTCCCGCGACGCTGCTGGGTGACGGATGCCGCGCGATCGTGCTTCCTGCGGCCGGGATCAATGCTTTGCCGGTCGTCATACCGAAGACGAACAGCGGATCCACGGATCAGGCCGCGTTCACGTCGAACCACCCCGGCGTGCTCGTTTTCGACCAAGGCTACGATGCCGGATGGACGCTCTCCACCGGCGGCTCCACCTACCGTTCGCTCCCGGTCCAGTCGGTGGTGAATGGATACCTGCTCCCCGCGGGCCGGCACGCAATCACGCTCTCATACTCCGGGAACCAGGTCGGAGTCCTCGGCCTCTGGATTTCGGTGGCCGCGCTGCTGTGCGTGTGTGGGCTGATATGGCGATTCCGGTCTGCCGGCGGACCTACTGACACAACCGTGAGGCGTCCGATCCGGCGCCCTCTGCGAGTTCCGCTTGTCTCCGCGGCTGTGGTGCTGGTGCTCCTTGCGCTCGCAGTCGGCTTCGAGGCATCGGGTGCGTCGCGCGTGCAGTTCGCCTGCGCGATCATCAGTGCCGGCGCCGCGCTCTTTCTCCTGCAGGGAAAGTGGTGGCTGCCGTGGGCGGCGGGGCTCGCGGTCATCGCGGCGTGTCCGGTGGTGGATCTCGTCGGTGGAGGCGCAGCGCTCGACGGCCTGGCGACATTCGCCGTGGTGCTACTTGCGCTGGCGATCACGCGGCTGGCCATCGACAGCGTCCCGCGCGCTGCGGAGGCGATCCAACGAACGACGTGATCACCGCGCTACGGAAGCGTCGAGGGATGCTGCTTGCCGTTGCGGTGTGTGGCGGGTTGACCATTGCGATGGTCGCTCCGCTTGCCCGCTCGGGAACGCTGCTGTTGCTCGATTACGGCACGTATCCCGCCGGGCCGCAGCCACAACTGGACTCGAGCGTCTGGGGGTTCCCGCCAGGGCTGGTCACACGGGCTCCGGTCGATATCGTGCTCTACGCCGTCTTCCACTGGATCGACTTGGGCTGGCTGCGCCTGCTGCCCTTCATGCTCGTGGCCCCCCTGGCGTGGATTGGATTCCGCCGTCTGCTCGGCCCGCGGAACCTCGCGGTTGCGGCGGCCACGACGCTGTTCGTCCTCAATCCATGGGCCGACGATCGGATGAGCGCGGGGCAGGTGTATCTGCTGGTTGGATATGCGCTGCTGCCGTTGCTCGCATCGATGCTGTTCGCCCGGCCGGCGCGCATCGTGACGCACGCGCTCATGACCGGACTGCTGTTCGCGTTGCTCATTGCGCTCGCGCCTCACTTCATCTTCATCGCAGGGTTGCTCGTCGTGATCGCGCTGACCGTGAGCGTCGGAGCACGAGACTGGGACCGTGCCAGGACGATCGGCGGCGCGCTCGTCGCTGTCGGCGCACTTTCGCTCTACTGGCTGGTGCCGGCGTTGATCTACCACCCGGAAGCCCTGCCAGTCACCAACGCCGACCTCGCCGTGTTCCAGACCAGTTCGGACACGCACCTCGGCTTGGGCCTCAACGTCCTCGGTCTCTACGGTTTCTGGCGTCCTGGAGCGCCGCTGCCCAAGGACTTCCTGAGCGGATGGCCCTTCCTGCTGCTGGCCATCCTCGTCCTCGCCGGGATCGGTGGTTGGTACGCGTGGCGACGTCTGCGGGCGACCGCCATGGTGATCACGCTCGGCGTGGCCGCTGCAGTCGCGTTCTTCCTCGCGCTCGGCGATCAGGGGCCGACCGGAGGTTTGTACACCGCCCTCTACGACCACTTCCCGGGCTTCGCCATCATGCGTGAGCCCGAGAAGTTCTCTGCGCTGCTCGCGCTCGCGTACGCGGCGTTCTTCGGTCTTGGCGTCAGCTTCGCGTCCACGGTGGCTCGCCCGTTCCTCCAACGAGCGGCGGTCGTCGGGCTCGCGATGTTGATTCCCTGCGCGTACGGGTTCACCGCGTTCTGGGGTTTCAACGGGTACGCCGCGCCGTCGAGCTATCCGTCGTCGTGGGCTCAGGCCGACCGCATGATGGGAACCGGTGACCAGGCGGTCCTCGCGTTGCCGTGGCATCTCTATCTTGATTTCCCGTGGACGCAAGGGCGGACGGTTGTGAACCCCATGGCGTCGTACTTCCGCCGGCCGGTCATCTCCGGGGACAACATCGAGGCCGGCGACATCGAGACCGAGTCCTCCGACCCACGCTCCAGCTATCTCGAGTATCTCTTCTCGATCGGCCCGGAGACGACGCACCTCGGCAGGCTGCTTGCGCCGCTCGGGATCCGGTACGTCCTCCTCGCCAAGACGGACGACTGGAAGAACTACGCGTTCATGGCAACGCAGTCCGACATACGTGTTGTCCACAGCTGGAGCGATCTCACACTCTTCGAGAACATGGAGCCGGCGCCCCTCGCCGTTGCACCATCGGCGACGCTCACTGTTGACACCTGGGGCGATGTCGTTGGACTCGCCGAGGAAACGCCCCTCAACGGCTACTACATCACGGTCCGGAACCCCGGGCCGGGACCGATCCGCGAGCCCGCGATCGGCGCGTCGACGCCCACCGGCGTCGCCGTCGCGGTGACGGTGCAGAGCCCGGTGCGTCTGTCTGTGCGTGCCCCTGAGGGCGCGCCGAAACTGGTCGTCGCCGAGCCGTTCGATCCTGCCTGGTCGATGGATGGGCGTGCGGCGTCAGCGGAGCTCGGCGCGCTGACGGGTTTCACCGGAGCACCCGCCGGGGACGTCGCCGTTCGGTACGGACGCTGGCCGGTGGTGCGCGACTCCTATATCGCGAGCGCCGTCGTGACGTTATGTCTCGTGGGGTTGTGCGCGGTCACCGGATGGCGGCGACGCCGCCCGCGGTACGCGGCAACCGCCGTGTTCGAGGCCTTCAACTCGCCGCCGGAGCCATCGCCGGAACCAGCCATTCATCAACTCCACCGTTGATCCGCGGATGCTCGCGCAGCAGGCTGGTGAAGAACATATCGATCGACTTCTGATTCGCGGTATGGCCCAAGCCCATGAGGATCACACCGATGTGCGAACCAGTGATCTCGCCCATGTACTCTGCCCGCTGCGCATTGGTGAGTCGTGGCGGCGGTTGGCCCGCCACCATGGCATCGACGACTCGTCGCAGCGCTGCTGAGCCGGGCGCGACGGGTCCGAGAAAGTACCCACCCACGAGCCTGAACCGCATCCCGGACGCCATCTGCCAGAGCATCGCCCGCGCGTCCTGGCTGCTCGGCCACGGCACGACAAGTGCAACAACGCCGCTGGGAAGGGTGTCGGCCCCCGCTGACGTGAAATACGCCGGGATCGAGACGGCTGCGGAGTTGGCGGGGATTACCGGGATGAGGGGGATGGCGGCCGCGGCCCCCAACGCGATGCCCGCAACCAGGTTGCGCCGTGACAGCCGGCTCAACGTGTACGCGAGGACCACTGATGCCGCAAGGAACGTGTACGCCATCAAGCGGTTCGGGAGGATGTTCTCGAGCACCGGCAGGTGCGCGAGCGGCCACCACGGAAGTGGGATACCCGTGTCGTGACCGCCGATATGCAGCGTCGGCCCCAGCGAGAGAATGGTCACACCGAGGGCCATCAGGCAGGCAACCGTGACCGTCCGACTACGGCGGAACACGATCGCCGCCGCCGCCAGCACGAGGATGAGCGGAATACCGAGATATGCATCCCACTCGGCGGCGTTTCCAGTGAAATGCGATGCCGTGAGTGCAACCGGCGCGGGGCGGATCAGCTGCACCGGCGTCGGCACCACGAGGTTCAACAGGTCGCTGACATACCGTCCGATCGGGTGGAGCACGCCGGTGACGGATTCGCTCCCCCCAAGTTGAATGGCGGCGGGGATGGCCAGGAGGACGATCAGGATGCCGGCTGCCGGCGCGCCGGTGACCAGCAGGTAGCGCGTGCGCGATGCCTGATCGTCGCGGGACACAACCCGGAGCACACCGAGCAGGACGAGGCCAACGATGATCGTCGTCACGAAGAACTCCTGCGAGACGAAGAACTGGACGACCCCGAACGCGACGAGCAATGGCACCAGTGAGCGTCGCCGCATTCGCTGGCGGATCACAAGCTCGTCAAAGAGGATCAGCGCCAGGGGAACGGAGGCGGCGCCGAGTACGAGGTTCAAATGGCCGTGGAGCTGACCGGTGACAAAGGGGGAGAAGCCGTACAGCAGTCCGGCGAGCCACGCCGGCCACACGTGTGGAACGAAGCGGCGCACTGCGAGAAACGCGAAAAACGCAGCGAGAGCGATCCCGGCCAGGGTCAGGATGTTGTACGTCAACACACTCCCGAACGCCGCGGTGACCGGCCAGAGCACGAGTGCCGGCAGCGCGTCCGACTGATTCCACAGCATGTCGATTCCAGCAGGGAAGTTCACGTAGTTGGTGAACAGCACGTTGGACCCGTGGCCGAGGGCAAACGGAACCCAGTTCATCGCCCACATCGTCTGCATGGGATCAGGACCGCCGCCGATATATCGAGTGGTCGGCGACAACCAGGTCCCCAGCGTGAAGAGCAGGGCCAGCAGCGTGTAACTGCCGAAGGCGATCAGTGCCGTCCGGCGGCGCGAACTATCTACGGGAGGGCTCCGAGCAGTTGGTCGCGCGCCGTGCCGAACGCAGCCAGGTCAGCGCTGCACCCCGACGGTGCGCTTCCACTGAGACACGTCGCCAGCGCCAGACCGGCAGCGCGGAGGGCGGCCACCCCCTGGGTGACCGGCGTTGGCCACGTGTAGCCATCGAGCGTGTAGCTGAAACCCTGGTAGCAGATTGAATCGCTCGCGCTCAGGGACGACGTTGAACCCTCGAGGCAGCCTTGCAGCGTCCCGAGTTCCTGGCGCAGGGCATCGCCGAGTCCCGGGGTCGGGCTCGCGGAGGCCGGAGCCGGTATCGCCGATGAGCAAGCGGCCGTCAGGAGACCGGCGGTGATGAGGACGCACGCGATTCTGGGGAAGCGGATCAACATCAAATTCTGCCGAACGACGAAGCTATCAAAGGCGTCGTTCACGCCGAGCACCCCTCCGGCGACTTGTAACGCTGCCGCCACATCGAGGTCACAGAGGTCCGATGCACGCGAGCCGAGACATGCCGGGACGGCCGCCTGAATCGGGCGACGAACGGCGTCCCGCTCGACGCCCGCTCCTGGGCGCGCATCGTGGTGGCCGCGTCGCGTGCGCCATTGGTGATGCTCGCCTCGACAGTGCAGGGCGCTCTATGCAATCCTTCCGCAAACCACGCAGGCGGGGGGAGCAGGCGATGAGGCCAGGCAGACGAGCGCTGATCATTCCACTGGTCGCCATCGCCGCGGGGCTCGCGCTCGCGCCGCTCGCTCGTGGGCCCATCGCCTACGCAGCCCCACGAAGCGCCGCATCGCTCCCACCCACCGGGCGGGTGCTGCAGCTCTTCGCGCCCACCTACATGTCGAAGACGACATCCCCGTATTCCCTCGCCGACGCCGTGACCATCGCCGAGAACGAGGACCTGATCGCCGCCCACGCGCCGCAGTTCACCAGCAGCACCCTCGCGGCGATGAAGGCGGCCAACCCCAACGTGCGCGTGCTCGTGTACCTCAACGGCAGCTTCGACTTGAGCACCAAGCAGAGCTACCCCCTGAGCGAATACGCCCGCGACGCCAACAACAAGTTCATCAAGTCGCGGCAATACCACAACTGGCTCATGGATGACAGCAATCCCGCATGGGTCGCCCAGGTGTCGCAGAACTGCACGAACCTCCTGGCGCAGACACCCTACGACGGGTGCTTCGTGGACATGCTCGGCGACGCGATGCTGAGCGGCTCGTACCTCACCAGCCAACCAATCGATCCAGCGACAGGTCAGGTCTGGACGCCGGCGCAGATGCTGGCTGCCACCACCGCGATCGCGCAGACGGTGACTGCCAATAACCCGAACGCCATCATCATGGCCAACGGTCTGCTGAACGGCGCCGGGTACTACAACGCAGCGGCGCCCACCTCCCAGCTGTTCGGCGGGGCGAACCCCGTCCTCGCCGAGTTGTGGCTGCGTCAGGCCACCAAATCGGTGACGACGTACGAGAGCACGGCAAGCTGGCAGCAGGAGGTCGACATGCTCGCGGACGCCGGCAGTCGAGGCGACTCCGCGGCGGTCACCACCAAGGTCTGGACCACCGCGACCGCGGCGCAGCTCACCGCCTGGCACCGCTACGCGCTGGCGTCGTTCCTCCTGGGGGCGACCGGTTCGTCGTACTTCTCGTTCACCAAGGGCCAGACTGCGACTGAGTTCCAGACGGATGCGACGAACCCGCTGGACCACACGCCGGTCGGCGCCGCGCTGGGTCCGTACCAGGCGCAGGGGACGGCGTTCACCCGCCAGTTCGCGGATGCCGAGGTCATCGTCAACCCGACCAAATCTCCCGTCACCGTCTCGATGGCGACCCCCTGCACCACCCTCGACGGGGTGCTGGTGACCACCTCAGTGTCGATGGCCGCCGAGAGCGGGCAGATCTGCTCGCATGCCCCGACGCCGGTGGTCACGGGTGTGGCGCCGCCCACGGGGACGGTTGCGGGGGGCGACACCGTGACCATCACCGGGAGTGGCTTCACCAACGCAACGGCGGTGGATTTCGGGACCGGCAACCCCGCGGCGTCCTTCAGCGTGATCTCGGACACGGAGATCACCGCCGTCAGCCCAGCGGGATCCGGCACGGTGGACGTCAGCGTCACCGGCCCGGGTGGCACATCGTCCCCGAGCAGCGCCGATCAGTTCACCTACCAGTAAGGCGCCCGCCTGCAGGCGGCGGTACATGCGGGTAACCTCGATCCCTTCAGGCCTTACCGCGTAAGGGAAATCGATTCAGGAGGAACGAACATGTCCTTTGGGCATCCGCTCCGATCCGTGCGCGCCGTGCTCGCCGCCGCGGTCGTCCTCGGCGCGTATGGCGCTGGTGGCCACACCGGCCGCCGCGTCGACGACCGCACCCGGCGCGAGCAGCACCACCTGTGGTGCGAAGACCGTCACACCGCACCCGGCACCGGGCGTGGGAAACACGGCGACGTTCACCGTCGACAGCGCCGGAACGGTCACCCTGCTCCAGAAGAGCAACACGGAGTTGAAGGTCACGAGCGCCCAGGCCGACTCAGGGTGGAAGGTCAATACCGTCACCAGCGGGATCACCACGAAGCCCCACGTCGGCTTCCAGCAGATCGGCATGCCCGCCAACCAGGAGCGCTTCTGGGCGCGGCTGAACACGAACGGGAAGCCCGGGACGGTGATCAACGTGATCATCCAGTCCTGCACCTGAGCGGCTGACCTCTCGCTCGTCGGTGGGCGGGGCGGGGCATCGAATGCACTTACGGCGCGGCTGTGTAATCATGTAATCCATGAAAGGACACACCGCCCCCGACCCGCTCACCGACGACGAAGTTGCCGGCTGGTTCGCCGGCCGCCTCCCTGAGGGGCTCTACAAGTCGGCCCCGACCATCACCGCCGATCCCGACGAGATCCTCATCGTCGGCGAGCTCGACGAGCCCGAACTTCCCGCCGACGCCGCCGAGGGCGCCAGGGCGGCCGCTCGCAGTGCCCGCATCTCGCGGTTCCGCGGCGAGACCCGCGATGCCCGCGTCCGCGTCGCCCGTGACGCCGAGCGGCTCTTCGGCCGCAAGGTCTCGTGGGGCGCCCGCTGCGGCGGCGTCGAGGAGCTGTTCACCACCCTCGGCGTCCCGGTCATGACCCGGCTCCGCCTCCAGGATCGCCGCGTTCTCGACACGCTCATCGAAGCGGGCGTCGCCCGCAGCCGGAGCGAGGCGCTGGCCTGGTGCGTGCGCCTCGTCGGCCAGCATCAGTCGGACTGGATCGAGAGCCTCCGCGGAGCGCTCACGGCCGTCCAGAAGGCTCGTGCCGAGGGACCGGATGTCGCCTGAACCGGGCGATGACGGCGTCCTCCTCGACGCCTACTCCAGGACCCTGACCACGGTGGCCGCCGAGCTCGCCCCGTCGGTCGCGGCCGTCCAGGTCGCCCCGCGCGGAGGACGCGGGGCGCCTGCCGGCAGCGGCTCGGCGGTCGCGCTGAGCGCCGACGGCTATCTGGTCACTTCCGCCCACGTGGTCGCCGGCGGTGACGGCGGCACGCTCGATCTCGCCGACGGCCGCCGCCTCCGCTTCCGCGTGCGCGGCCGCGACACCCTCTCGGATCTGGCCGTCCTCGTCGCGGAGCACGGCGACCTCCAGCCGGCGCGGCTCGGCGACGCATCGGCGCTCCGCGTCGGCCAGCTCGTGGTGGCCATCGGCAACCCGCTCGGCCTCGCCGGCACCGTGACGGCGGGTGTCGTGAGCGCACTCGGCCGCTCGCTGCCGGCGCGATCCGGTGCGCAGGTCCGGGTCATCGACGACGTCATCCAGACCGACGCCACGCTCAACCCGGGCAACTCCGGCGGCGCGCTCGCCGACTCCTCAGGCCGCGTCGTCGGCATCAACACGGCGCTCGCGGGCATCGGTCTCGGGCTCGCGGTGCCGGTCAACGTGACGACGCAGCGGATCATCGGCGCGCTCGTCCGTGACGGCCAGGTCCGCCGCGCCCATCTCGGTGTGGCCGGCGTGGCGCGGCCGCTCCCGCCGAAGTGGTCGGAGGTCCTCGGGCGCCGTCAGGGGCTCGAGGTGGCCGAGGTGGTGAAGGCGTCGCCGGCCGAGTCCGCGGGGCTGCGCCGCGGCGACATCATCGTCGAGGTCGACGGCCGCCCGGTCGAGAGCCCGCGCGACGTCCAGCGCCTCATGGTCGACGGGCCGGTGGATCGCTTCATGGTGATCCGCGTGCTCCGTGCCGGATCCAGTTACGTTGTGACGGCGATCCCCGACGAGCTCGCCGCCGCGTAATACCCTGGGTCGATGCCCAACGCCTTCACGCGCGTCCCCGATTCGCCAGTCCCGCAGCCCGGCCGGTTCGGGTCCGCGGTGATACCCGTGGCCGATGCCTTCATGGTCGCCATGTTCTCCAAGCCGCCGAGCGGCACCCTGCGGACGACCTGGGTCACACCCTCGACCTACTGGCTGACGCTCGCCACCTTCCTCGGCGCCGTGGTCATCGCCGGGTTGCTGCTCTCGGGCATCGTGGGGAGCATCACCACCATCTCGATTGTCGGCGTGGTGATCTGCCTGCTCTTCGCGGTCGGGGCGGGGTCCGTGGCGATCGTTGGGAACTGCCAGCGCCATTCCGGCTGAGCCTCTGAGATCCCCGTCGGGATTGCTGCGAACGATCCCTTTGACGTGATACAAAGAGCGGTAGGGATCGGGGTGCTGGGGGGCATGACGATGGGGGTTCAACCGCCGGCGGTACGGCGTTCCGGGGACCAGTTGCTTGCGGACCTGTGCGAGGACCTCGCGCTCGCCCGCTATCCCACGCGGCTGCGGCTGCTCCAGACGATCGACGAGGCGGCGCGACGCGCGCAGAGCCTGGCGAGGCTCGAATACGCGCTCCTGACCCAGCGCTGATCCTCGGTCGCACACGCGCTGCCTCAGCCATAGGGCGGGGATTGACCGGCGGGGCGCTGGGGGAGAATCGATCCCATGCGCCCCGTGATCGCGCACCCTGACGGCGAGCTCGACGTGCTCGGCGGCTTCCGGCCGGCCGCCCGCACCGGCGGCAGGCTGCTGAAGCTCGAGCTCTCCGACACGATCCCGCTTCCCGAGGGGACGACGCTGATGCACCTCCCGGGCAGGCGGGCGCTGGCGCTCGACGCCAAGGACCGGCCGGTGGACGTCGAGGCGGACCTGCTGCCCGTTGCGGCGGTCCTGCCGGTGGGGCATCTGCGGACGCTGCTGCCGGCGTCGCGCCCGCTGCCGGGGAGCCACCGGCTGCCCCTGTACGGCTACGCGGCGGTGGTCGAGCACCACGACGAGCTCCGGGTGGCGGCGCTGAGCACCGACGAGTTCGGCTGGTGGGAGCCGCGCCGGTATGCGGGCGGCGGGCTGGATGCCGCGATCGAGGAGGCGCGCCGCGCCTTGCCGGGCAACCGCCTGGTCGACCACCTCGCGAACTGCGCCACCGAGCTGCGCTGCTACACCGCCCAGAACACGTTCCTGCGCCGCTACGAGGGAGCGCTGCCCGCCTCGCCCGCGTGCAACGCCGACTGCCTCGGCTGCATCTCGCTGCAGACCGACGGCGAGGCGCCCGCGCCCCAGCCGCGCATGCGCTTCGCGCCGACCGCCGCCGAGCTCGCCGGCATGGCGGACTTCCACCTCGGCGGGCCCGACGCCGGGATCGTGTCCTTCGGTCAGGGGTGCGAGGGCGAGCCGCTCACGCGCGACGACGTCCTCGCCGACGCGGTGGCCGAGATCCGGCGGGCCCATCCGGCGGCGACCATCCACGTCAACACCAACGGCAGCCGGCCGCGGACCCTGCAGCGGCTCATCGACGCGGGATGCAACAGCGTCCGGATCAGCGCCATCTCCTTCAACGACCCCATCTTCCGCGCGTACTACCGGCCGGTCGGGTACTCGATCGACGACGTTCTCGAGTGCGGGAAGGTCATGTCGGGCTCGGGCGGCCAGGTGTGCGTGAACCTCCTCACGTTCCCGGGGGTGACCGACTCCGAGGCGGAGCTGGAGCGGACGGCCGAGGCGGTGACCGCCATGGGCGCCTCGCAGATCCAGTGGCGATCGCTCAACTGCGACCACGACTGGCTCGTCGAGGTGCTGGCGCAGCGCGGGCTGCTGCCCGAGGACGGGATCGGGCTTGCGGCCGCCTACCGCCGGCTTGTCGAGCGGCTCCCCGGGGTCTCCCACGGCAATTTCACGCGGCCCGTCCAGATGGCGCTGGATTGAGCGTCGCATCGCCGTGGTATCGTCGATTCGTCCCTTCCGCGTGAACCAAGGCGCCCCATGAAGACTGCGATCCATCCCGAGTACCACGTCGACGCGACGGTGCACTGCCTCTGCGGCAACACCTTCACCACCGGCTCCACGCTCAGCGAGCTGAAGACCGAGGTGTGCTCGGTGTGCCATCCGTTCTTCACCGGGACGCAGCGCATCGTGGACACCGGCGGCCAGGTCGAGCGCTTCCGCCGCCGCGCCGAGCGCGCTCAGCAGGCAAAGAAGGCCTGATCCGTCGCGCGCGGCGCCCAATGGCGCTGCGCGTTCCCGCTACAACCAGGCTTCCACGATCCCTGCTGCCAGATCTCCGTCTACGGCGCGCTCTTCGCGGAGCAGAGCGAGATCCTCGTTGCCGAGAAGCTCATCCACAGACACCGGCTGACCGCGACGACGCTCCGGCAGGCCAGTGACTGCGTCGTGCTCAGCAAGGTCGATCACACTTTGAGTGTAAACCGGCCCGTTTCCTGGGATCCTCCTACGACTAGCATGCCGATCATGCCCAGAGCCCAGCGCTGCCGCGACCTCCTGCTCACCGTTGCGCTCAACGCCGTGAGCGCGCCACCCACCACCTTCTTCTATGGCGGCCAGGCGGTCATCGAGGGCGTCCTCATGCGCGGCAGGGAGCAGTACGCGGTCGCCGCGCGCCGCCCCGACGGCGAGATCATCGTGTGCACCGACGCGCTCCGCTCGCGCGTCTACACGGCGGGCGTCTGGCGGCGCCCGTTCCTCCGTGGTGTGGCGGGTCTGTACGAGACGATCCACCTCGGCATGCGCGCGCTGCAGTGGTCCGCGCGCGTGCAGCTCGGTGACGAGGCGGAGATCAGCGAGGGCGCGATGCGCGGCGCGATGATCGCATCGCTCGTCTTCGCGCTCCTGCTGTTCATCGGATTGCCGCTCCTGCTCGGCGCGCTCATCCACCACGGGACCCAATCGATCACGTCGGTGCTCATCGAGGGCGTGATCCGCGCCGGCATCCTCATCGGCTACCTGCTGCTCATCGGATTGCTGCCGAACGTGCGGCGGCTCTTCCAGTACCACGGCGCGGAGCACATGGCCATCAACGCGCTCGAGGCAGGTGACCCCGTCGACGTCGCGCACGTGCGGTTGCGCAGCCGGTTGCACCCGCGCTGCGGGACCGGATTCCTCGTGGTGGTGGCGCTCGTCAGCATCGGTGTCTTCGCGCCGCTCGGGTTGCTGCCGACCGCGGTGCGCATCCTCTGCCAGATCGCGCTCGTCCCGGTGGTTGCCGCCGTGTCCTACGAGGTCATCCGCGGGCTGACGCGCATCCGCGCGACGCTGGTGGGGAGGATCGCGCTGGCGCCGGTGCTCGGCACGCAACTGCTGAGCACGCGGCATCCCGGGGATCCGCAGATCGAGGTTGCGATCGCGGCGCTCGACGCGGCACGCGGGGGCGACGGCGTGGCCTTCGAGGCCGCCTCGGCGCGCTGAGGTCGCGCACCTCGATGACTCCATTCGAGCAGCGCCTGGCGGCACTCGAGGCCCGGTACACCGAGCTCGAGACGCTCCTGAGCGCGCCCGACGCGTACCAGGATCTCGAGCGCCTGCAACAGCTTTCGCGCGAGCAGGCGAAGCTGCGCGAGGTGGTCGAGGCGGCGCGGCGCTGGCGCGAGGCGCAGGCGGCGGCGCGCGAGGCCGGTGAGATGGTGCAGGCGGAGACCGACCCGGAGATGGTCGCGATGGCGGAGGAGGAGCAGCACAGTCAGAACGCCGCGGCGGACGCGGAGTACGAGCATCTGCGCGCGCTGCTCATCACCGAGGATCCCAACGACGAGCGTGACGTCGTCGTGGAGATCCGCGCGGGCACGGGCGGCGATGAGGCAGCGCTGTTCGCCGCCGATCTCTTCCGCATGTACGCGCGCTACGCGGAGCACCGGCGCTGGCACATCGAGGTGCTCGACCAGAACGAGACCGCCGGCCACGGCTTCAAGGAGATCGTGTTCGAGGTGCACGGTCACGGCGCCTACTCGCGGCTGAAGTTCGAGTCCGGCGTGCACCGCGTGCAGCGCGTGCCCGAGACCGAGGCGCAGGGACGCATTCACACCTCGGCGGCATCGGTGGTCGTGCTGCCCGAGGCCGACGACGTCGAGGTCGAGGTCAACGAGAACGACCTCAAGATCGACGTGTATCGCAGCACCGGCCCGGGCGGGCAGAGCGTCAACACCACCGATTCCGCGGTGCGCATCACGCATCTGCCGACGGGGCTCGTCGTGACGTGCCAGGACGAGAAGTCGCAGATCAAGAACCGTGCGAAGGCGATGCGCGTGCTGCGCGCGCGGCTCTACGACCTCGCGCAGGCGAAGCGCGACGCGGAGCTCAAGGCGACGCGGCGGTCGATGGTGGGGAGCGGCGACCGCAGCGAGAAGATCCGCACGTACAACTACCCGCAGTCGCGCGTCACCGACCATCGCATCGACCTCACGCTGCACCAGCTGCAGCGCGTGGTCGACGGCGACCTCGACCTGCTCGTCGAGCCGCTCTCCACCGAGGACCAGGCGCGCCGGCTCCTCGAGGACGACGACTCCGGCAACGGCAGCGCGCCCGGGCACGACGGCTGAGGTGGCGTCCGCCCAACCCATGCTCATCGACGTGCTCCGCATGAGCACGACGTACCTCGGCGACCACGGCAGCACGTCCGCCCGCCTCGACTCCGAGCTGCTCTGCGCGCAGGCGCTCGGGCTGCGCCGCCTCGACATCTACCTGCAGTTCGACCGTCCGCTCGATGAGGGCGAGCTCAGCGCCATCCGCGAGCTGATCCGGCGGCGCGGGAAGGGAGAGCCCGTCGCGTACATCACGGGCACGCGAGAGTTCTACGGGCGCGCGTTCACCGTCAACAGTGACGTGCTCGTCCCGCGCCCCGAGACGGAGACGCTCGTCGAGCGAGCGCTCGCGCTGCTGAAGGAGCACGACGGCGCGGGGATGCGCGTCGCCGACCTCGGCACGGGGAGCGGGTGCATCGCGATCACGCTCGCCGCGGAGGCGCCGGGCGTCGAGATGGTCGCGACCGATGTGAGCGGTGCCGCACTCACCGTCGCGAGGGCGAACGCCGAGCGCCTCGGTGTGGAGGTGGCGTTCAGCGAGTGCTCGTGGGCCGACGCGCTCGACGGGCGCTTCGACCTCATCGTCAGCAACCCCCCGTACGTCACCACCGCGGAGCTGGATGCCGTCGATCGCGACGTCCGGGACTTCGAACCGCGGGCGGCGCTGCTCGGTGGCGACGACGGCATGGAGGCGTACCGGGCGCTGCTCGCGTCGGTTCGAGAGCATGTGACCGCTGGCGCGAATCCTGCTCGAGGTGGATCCGCGGCGCGCGGGCGCGGTCGCGTCGCTGTTCGAGGAGGCGTTTCCCGGCGCCAGGACGGCGCAGATCGACGACCTCACCGGGCGCGCGCGCGTCGTCGAGATCGAGCTGCCGTGACGCTCGAGGAGACCGTCGCCGCCATCCGCGCAGGCGGGGTCGTCGCCATCCCGACCGACACCGTCTACGGGCTCGCGTGCCTCCCCGGCGACGCCGCGGCGGTCGAGCGCATCTACGCGATCAAGCGGCGGCCCGAGGGCCTCGAGCTGACGATCCTCGCCGCGTCGCTCTCTGACATCGCGGAGGACGTCGAGCTGACCGAGGCCGCGCAGGTGCTCGCCAGGGCGTTCTGGCCGGGTCCGCTGTCGATCGTCAGCAGGCTGCGCCGGCGCCGCTGGGCGATCCCGCGCGCCGGCGACACGCTGAGCGTCCGCGTGCCGGATCACGCGCTCGCGCTCGACCTGCTCCGCGCCACGGGCCCGCTCGCCACGACGAGCGCGAACCGCCACGGCGAGGCGCCCGCGGCCACCGCCGCGGAGGTTGCAGCGGCACTGGACGGCGAGATCGACGCCATCCTGGACGGCGGTCACTCTGCCGGACGTGCCTCGACTATCATCGACTGCACGACCACGTACCCCCGCGTGCTTCGCGACGGCCCGATCCCCGCCGGCGTGTTGAACTCGCTGTTGGGGGATCTCCCGTCAGTCAGCACGGAGGGGCAGAGATCGTGACCACACCTGTCGAGATCCGTCCGAGCGCCACAACCGGCGCCGGCTTCACCGACAAGCCCGAGCTGCGCGCCACCGACCCGGAGGTCGCGGCACTCCTCGACCTCGAGCTGGAGCGTCAGGAGGAGACCCTCGAGCTCATCCCCTCGGAGAACCTCGCGTCCATCGCGGTGCTCGAGGCGCTCGGCTCCTGGCTCAACAACAAGTACGCCGAGGGCGTGCCCGGCAAGCGGTACTACGGCGGCTGCCAGATCGTCGACCAGGTCGAGAACCTCGCCCGCGACCGCGCCACGCGCCTCTTCGGCGCCGAGCACGCGAACGTCCAGCCGCACTCGGGGACGCAGGCGAACATGGCGGTCTACGCGAGCGTGCTCAACCCCGGCGACACGGTGATGGGCATGGCGCTCGACCAGGGAGGCCACCTCAGCCACGGGTCACCGGTGAACTTCAGCGGCAAGATCTATCACTTCGAGCCGTATTTCGTCGACGAGGAGTCGGGCGTTCTCGACATGGAGCAGGTGCGCCAGCGCGCGCTCGAGGTGCGGCCGAAGATGATCGTCGCGGGCTACAGCTCGTACCCGCGCATCCTCGACTTCGCCGCGTTCGCCGAGATCGCCAAGGAGATCGGGGCGTACCTCATGGTGGACATGGCCCACTTCGCGGGCCTGGTCGCCGGCGGCGCGCATCCGAGCCCGGTGCCGCACGCCGATTTCGTCACGTTCACGACCCACAAGACGATGCGCGGCCCCTGGGGTGGCGTCATCCTCTGCCGCGAAGCCAACGCCGACGCGATCGACAAGTCGGCGTGCCCCGGTGTGCAGGGCGGCCCCCAGATGCACGCCATCGCGGCGAAGGCCGTGATGTTCAAGCAGTGCGCACAACCGGCATTCCGCGACTACGCTCACGCGGTGGTCAGCAACGCCAAGGCGCTCGCCGCGGGCCTGATGAGCCGGGGCCTGCTGCTCACGACCGGCGGCACCGACAACCACCTCATGGTGATCGACCTCCGCCCGACGGGTCTGCGCGGCCGGGCGGTCCAGGCGGCCTTCGACGAGGTGGGGGTGACGGTGAACGCCAACACCTTCCCGGGGCACGGCGGCACGCCGTTCAACCCCAACGGGATCCGGCTCGGGTCCCCCGCGGTCACGTCCCGGGGCATGGGCGCGGCCGAGATGGACGAGATCGCGGCGCTCGTCGCGAGGATGCTCGGCGGCTTCGACGACACCGAGGTCCGCGCCGAGGTCCGCGCGCGGAGCCTGGCGCTGTGCCGGCGATTCCCGCTGCCCTATCGAGGTGCCGCGCCGGCGTGATCGCCGCCACGTCGCCCTGGCTGACGGCGATCCCGCCGTTTCTGGTGGCCAGTGCGGTGTGCATCGTCGGGGTGCCGGCCTCGATGTGGTTCGCCCGGCGGACGGGAGCGGTCGCCGAGCCTGACGCCGACCGGCACCTCCACCCGCACCCGACCCCGCGGCTCGGCGGCATCGCCATGTTCGCCGGGTTCGCCGTCGCGGTCGCCGTCTTCGGGTCGGGCATCACGTACCGCTGGCAGGTGATCGCCGTCACCGGTGCGATCACGATCGCCATGGCCGTCGACGACATCCTCGACCTCTCCTGGCGGACCAAGCTCGCGATCGAGGTGGGCGTCGGGGTCCTCACGGTCATCCTCGGGATCACGATCAACTTCATCGCGGTCCCGGGCGGGCATTCGCCCGGCGTCTGGGACCTCACCTGGCTGATCGCGCCCGTGACGGTGGTCTGGCTCGTGGGGATGCAGGTCTCGGTCAACCTGCTCGACGGCGCCGACGGCGTCGCCGCGGGGGTCATCGCGATCGTGGCCGGCGTCTGCCTGCTCGCGGCGATCAACCGCATCGCTGCTCCCAACGACACGCAGACGGGGGTGGTGATCCTCAGCGGGGCCCTGATGGGCTGCTGCCTTGGCTTCCTCATCTTCAACCTTCCGCCGGCGCGCGTCTTCATGGGCGACTCGGGCAGCCACTTCCTCGGCGTGGCGCTCGCCGTCATCACGATCCTCGGCGTGGCCAAGATCGTGGTGGGCCTCTCGATCCTCGTCCCGCTCATCGCGCTCGGGCTGCCGATCGGCGACACGGCGTTCGCGATCGTCCGGCGCACCCGGTCCGGCCGCAGCCCCGCCGAGCCGGATGCCGGCCATCTGCACCACCGGCTCCGAGCGCTGGGGATGACCCCGCTCGAGACCGCCTTCACCTTCTATCTCGTGACCGGAATCCTCGGATGCCTGGCGCTCACCATCTACGGGCACCGCAGGATCATCGACATCGCCCTCGGCCTCCTGGTCGTCCTGCTGGTGCTGCTCGTGTGGCGCAACCGGCGCCGCGTGCCGCGCCTCCCTTTCGTCGTCGCTGAGGACGGGGAGGTCCTCGTCGAGGGCCACCGGTCCATGCCGACGCACGTCCGCCACCGCGGCGAGGCCGACTGAGCGACCCCCGGCCGTCCCGTCCGCCCTCGGGATCCGAGCTTGCCGGGATGGGCATCAGCATCGCAGTCGCGCTGATCGTGCCGCTGCTCATCGGGTACGGCGTCGACGTGCTTGCGCACACGAGCCCGATCTTCGTGCTGGTGGGGCTCCTGGCGGGCATCGCGACCGCCTGCTACACCGCGTTTCTGCAGTTCAGACGCTACCTCTGACAGCCCGCGGCCGCGGGCTGAGGTAGTCTCGATTGGGTCCAACTCGTCCTTGACACCCCTCTGCGATGGCCACCACCAGGAGGATTGACACGAACCTGTGTTGTGACGGCCCGGCCTCGGGCCGGGCCGTGCCGAGACGTCCAGTTGATATCGTTGCGACGGTTTGATCGTCCAAGTGAGGCAGTGGTGGGAGTTGTGATCTCGGAGGGCGCTTCTCCACGGCCGGCGACCGCCGCGAATGCGTTGCGCCTCGTGCGAAACGCCGCGTTGGTGTGCGCCGGAGCAGCCGTGATCGCGGCGATCGTCGGGATCGTCATCGGCCATGCTGCGCTGGGCGGCGCGCTGGCCACGGGCCTCGCGATCGGCTCGCTCAACGGTGCGATGGCGGCCAAATTGATACAGCTCCCTATCCCATTTCTTGCTACCAGCCTGCTCCGCATCGTCACGCTGAGCATGATCGGCATCGCGATCGGCCTCGCCTTCGGACTCGCCAATATCTGGCTCGTGATCATGGGTCTCGGCGTCGCACAGGTCGTGCTCGCAGCCGCCGCGTTGCGTGAGTTGTTGCGGCTGCGATGATCGTCGCTGCGCTCGTCGAGCCGCCGGGGACACACCCGACCATCCAGGTGTGCGGCAGCGCCTTTTTCTGCACGTTCAACTACGACACGCTCATCTCCAGCGGCATCGCGATCGTGATCACGCTCGCGGTCGGCCTCGGGGTCGCATACCGCCTGGGCCACGGGAAGCCGGGCAGGCTCCAGATGGTGCTGGAACTCCTGCTTGGCTACATCCGCAGCCTGGTCAAGGAGATGGTCGGCGATGACGCGGACTTCGTCACACCGATCGCGGCGACCATCTTCATCTTCGTCCTGTTCGCCAACTGGCTCGACTTCTTCCCACTCGAGAAACCGTTCGAGCCGGCTGCCGCGGACATCAATCTCACGCTCGCGATGGCACTCGCGGTGATCGTGATCGTGCAGTGGTACAGCGTCCACGTGCTCGGGTTCCGCGGCTACCTGCGGCGGTTCAGCAAGCCGTTCGAGCTGCCGCTGGTTGCGCGCATCGCGTTCGTGCCGCTGAACATCATCGAGGAGATCGCGAAACCGCTGAGCCTCGCACTCCGGTTGTTCGGCAACATCTTCGGCGGCCTGGTCATGGTGTTCCTGCTCACGCTCGGATATGTCGCGTTCGCCGGATCGTCCGTGATACAGACGGCCACATCCCCGTTATGGGTGCTGCTGCTCGTCGCCTGGAAGCTCTTCGACGTCTTCCTGATCGGCACCATCCAGGCGTTCATCTTCATGCTGCTGACCATCATCTATTTCGGCATGGCCCGTGAGGGACTCGAGGAAGAGCATCACGGCGCCGCATCACACGCAACGAGTTGAGGAGAGAGACGACATGACCACCGCCCAAGCACTGCTCCAGATGGGAGCGCTGATCGCCGCCGGCCTCGCACTCGGCGGTGGCGCTATCGGCGCCGCCATCGGTGACGGCCTCGCCGGCAATGCGACGATCGCCGGCACCGCGCGCCAGCCGGAGGCTCAGGGGCGCTTGCAGGTGACGATGTTCCTGATCATCGGCCTCGTCGAGGGGATGTACTTCATCAACCTGGCGCTCGGCTTCTTCTTCATCTACGTCATCGCGGCGCCGAAGTAGGAACGGTTGACCATGGTGCTCGCCTCGCAACCTGCGGGACTGCTCACGCCGAACGGGACGTTCTTCGCGGAGCTGATCGCGTTCATCCTGATGATCCTCATCCTCGGGAAATACGCGTACCCGCGCATCATCAAGGCGGCGACGGAGCGCGAGAATCGGATCGAGGCCGGATTGCGTGCGGCGCAGGAGGCCGAGGAGCGCCTCTCGAAGGTGCAGGTTCAGGTCGAGCAGACCCTCGAGGAGGCGCGCACCCAGGCGCGCGAGATCATCGGCCGCTCGCATGGTGAGGCGACCGCCGAGGCAACCGAGGTCATCGCGAAGGCACGCACCGACGCCGAAGCGGTCATCGAGCGCGCTCGCAATGAGATCGGTGGCGAGCGTGACCGTGCGATCCAGGATCTGCGCGCCGAGGTGAGCAGCCTCGTGGTCGCCGCCACACAGTCCCTGCTGGGAGATGTCCTCGACGCCAGGGCCCATCAGCGGCTCATCGACGACGCGCTCGCCAAGGTGGGCGAAGGCCCCGCCTCGAAGGCGCCGCAGAACTGAGATGGTTCGCGCCAGCATCCTCGCCCGCCGCTACGCCGAGGCGTACTTCGACCTTGCGCGGGAAGCGGGCGATATCGACGGCTGGCGCGCGCAACTCGCGGGCGTTGCGGAGGTGCTCGGGAATCCCGAGGTGAGCGACGCGCTCGCCAATCCGAAAACGAGCCTCGCCGATCGCGTCCGGCTCGGGATGCAGTTGCTCGACGGCGCATCGGCGCAGGCGCGCAACCTCGCGCGGTTGCTCATCGAGCGGCGCCGCGTCGCCGTCGCGGGCGAGATCCTCGCCCACTTCGACGTCCTGCGCGACAAGGCGTCGGGGGTGGTGCGCGTCGAGGTCACCACCGCGGTGCCGGCCGACGCGGCGCTCGAGGCGCGTATCCGGGATTCCCTCAGTGCGCAATTGGGCAGTGAGGTGCAAACGGCGATCCACAGTGATCCCACAATCCTCGGTGGCCTGGTGATTCGCATCGGCGACCGGGTCATCGACGACAGCCTGCGCACGCATCTACAGCAACTCCAGACGGCACTCGCGTAAATGAGAGAGAGGACGACGAACTGATGGCCATACGCAGCGACGAGATCGGGCAGATCCTCAAACAGCGCATCGCAAGCTTTGAGGCGCCGGTGGTGGACGCCAACGAGGGCGTGATCACCTCGGTGAGCGACGGCATCGCCCGTATCTACGGGCTTGATCGAGCGATGGCCGGCGAACTGCTGGAGATGCCCGGCCCGAAGGGCATAGGCACCGTCCTCGCGCTCGCGCTCGACCTCCGCGAGGACGGTGTCGGCGCGGTCATCCTCGGGCCGTACGAGCATCTGCAGGAAGGCGACGCGGTGCGCACCACCGGTCGCATCGCCGAGGTCCCTGTCGGCGACGAGCTGGTCGGCCGCGTGGTGAGCGCGCTCGGCGAGCAGCTCGACGACCGCGGACCCATCGAGACCGCGCAGTCGCTGCCGACCGAGCGTGTGGCGCCCGGTGTCATGCAGCGCCAGAACGTCGACACGCCGCTGCAGACCGGCCTCAAAGCCATCGAACTCGATGATCCCGATCGGCCGCGGCCAGCGCGAGCTGATCATCGGCGACCGCCAGACCGGCAAGACCGCGATCGCCATCGACGCGATCATCAACCAGAAGGGCACGGGCGTCATCTGCATCTACGTCGCCGTGGGCCAGAACGCGCAGAAGGTGGCGCAGGTCAAGGCGACGCTCGAGCAGCACGGGGCGATGGAGCACACCATCATCGTCGCGGCCACCGCGTCGGACCCCGCACCGCTGCAGTTCCTCGCGCCGTACTCCGGCTGCGCGATGGGCGAGTACTTCATGCAGAAGGGCGGCCACGCGCTGATCATCTACGACGATCTCAGCAAGCACGCGGACGCGTACCGCGAGCTGTCGCTGCTGCTGCGGCGCCCGCCGTCGCGCGAGGCGTACCCCGGCGACGTCTTCTACCTGCACTCGCGCCTGCTCGAGCGCGCCGCGCGCATGAGCGACGCGGAAGGCGGCGGCACGCTCACCGCGCTGCCGATCATCGAGACCAAGGCGAACGACGTCTCGGCGTTCATCCCCACCAACGTCATCTCCATCACCGACGGGCAGATCTACCTCGAGACCGACCTCTTCAACGCCGGCATCCGCCCGGCGATCAACGTCGGCCTCTCGGTCTCGCGAGTCGGTGGTGACGCGCAGACCAAGGCGATGAAGCAGGTCGCCGGGCAGCTGCGCCTCGACCTCGCGCAGTATCGAGAGCTCGCCGCGTTCGCGCAGTTCGCGGCCGACCTCGACAAGGGGACGCGCGACCGCCTCGACCGCGGCCAGCGCATGACCGAGCTGCTGAAGCAGCCGCAGTACGAGCCCCTGCCGTTCGCCAAGCAGGTCATCAGCATCTTCTCCGGCGCGCGCGGGTATCTCGACGACGTTCCTCTCGACCGCGTGCGCGAGTTCGAGCGCAGCCTGCTGCGGTTCATGGACCAGGAACATCCGGACCTGGAGCAGGACATCGCGAAGAACGGCAGGATCTCCGACGAGACCGAGCAGGCGCTCCGCAGCGCCGTCGAAGACTTCAAGAAGACATTCGCGGGATGACCGTGCGCACCGTGACCCCGCGCGCTTCGCAGCCCACGCACCGAGGCTGATCGACCATGCCCAGCCTGCGCGATCTGCGCCGCCGGATCAGAGGCGTCCAGAACATGCGCAAGATCACCAAGGCGATGGAGCTCGTCGCCGCGGCGCGCATGCGCCGCGCCCAGGAGCGGGTGCTCGCCGCGCGCCCGTACAGCGACGAGATCGCCAGCATCATGACCGAGCTGATGCGGCGATCGCCGCAGTACGAGCATCCGTACCTCCAGGTGCGCGACGTCGAGAAGCGGCTCATCATCCTGGTCACCGGTGATCGCGGCCTCTGCGGCGCGCTCAACAGCAACAACATCCGGCTCGCGGTGCGCGAGGCGGCGCAGTCGTCGGTGCCCACCTCGTTCGTGACGATCGGCCGGCGCGGCCGCGACGTCATCAAGCGCCTGCATCGTGACCTGGTCGCCGACCAGAGCATGCTCGGCGACCGCCCCACCATGGGTGACGTGCTGCCCGCGGCGCGTGTGGCGATGGAGCAGTACGAGGCAGGGGAGGTGCAGCAGATCGACATCGTGTTCGCGCGCTTCCTCAGCGTCGGCCGGCAGCAGGCGACGCTGCAGCGGGTCATCCCCGTCGTGCCGCCGGAGGATGCACCGCCGGTGAGCGCGGACTTCGAGTACGAGCCGGATCCGAAGGACGTGCTCGACGCGCTGCTGCCGCGCTATGTCGAGGCGCAGGTGTACCGCGCCGTCCTCGAGAACGGCGCCTCCGAGCAGGCCGCGCGCATGGTCGCCATGCGCAACGCCTCCGACAATGCAAGCGAGTTCATCGAAGACCTGACCCTCACCGCGAACAAGGTGCGTCAGGCGTCGATCACGACTGAATTGATGGAGATCGTCGGCGGCGCCGCTGCGCTCGAAGGCTGAGGAGAAGACGATGGCAGTAGTGGGCATCAAATCGGGCACCGGATCGGTCGTCCAGGTGATCGGGCCGGTGGTCGACGTGGAATTCACCAGCGAGCGCCTGCCCGAGATCCTCGACGCGCTGGAGATCGACCGCGAGCACGGACGTCTCGTGCTCGAGGTGCAGCAGAGCCTCGGCAACAGCACGGTGCGCTGCATCGCCATGGACACCACCGAGGGCGTCCGCCGCGGCGACGCGGTGCGCGCCACCGGTGCGCCGATCCAGGTGCCGGTGGGCGAGGAGACGCTCGGACGGATGTTCAACGTCATCGGCGATCCCATCGACGGCAAGGGCCCCTTCACCGGCGCGGGCAGGATGCCGATGCACCGGACCCCGCCGACCATCTCGCAGCAGTCCACCGAGACGCAGATCCTCGAGACCGGCATCAAGGTCATCGACCTCATCTGCACCTTCTCCAAGGGCTCGAAGATCGGGCTCTTCGGCGGTGCCGGTGTCGGCAAGACGGTCATCGTCATGGAGATGATCCGCAACATCGCGCGCGAGCACGCCGGGTACTCGGTGTTCGCGGGTGTCGGTGAGCGGACCCGCGAGGGCACCGCGCTGTACGGCGAGATGCAGGAGTCGAAGGTGCTCGATCAGACCGCGCTGGTCTACGGGCAGATGAACGAGTTCCCGGGCGCGCGCGCCCGGGTCGCGCTCACCGGGCTGACGATCGCCGAGTGGTTCCGCGACGAGAAGGGCGCCGACACCCTGCTCTTCATCGACAACATCTTCCGGTACACCCTCGCCGGCGCCGAGGTGTCGGCGCTGCTCGGACGCATGCCGTCCGCGGTGGGATACCAGCCGACGCTGGCGACCGAGATGGGTGACCTGCAGGAGCGGATCACGTCGACGGACAAGGGGTCGATCACCTCGGTGCAGGCGATCTACGTCCCCGCGGACGACTTCACCGACCCCGCGGTCGCGACGACCTTCGGCCACCTCGGCGCGACGGTCACGCTGAGCCGCGCCATCTCCGAGGTCGGCATCTACCCGGCCGTGGACCCGCTCGAGTCCTTCAGCCGCGTGCTCGACCCGAACGTGGTCGGCGAGGAGCACTACCGCGTGGCGCAGGGCGTGAAGCGCGTGCTCCAGGAATACAAGGAGCTGCAGGACATCATCGCGATCCTCGGCCAGGAGGAACTGACCGAGGACCAGAAGCAGACGGTCGGCAGGGCGCGCCGCGTGCGCAACTTCCTCTCGCAGCCGTTCTTCGTCGCCGAGGTGTTCACCGGGCGCGAGGGCAAGTACGTCCCGCTCGCGGAGACCATCCGCGGTTTTGCGGAGATCCTCGACGGCAAGCACGACGAGCTGCCGGAGGACGCCTTCTACATGTGCGGCACCATCGACGAGGCGGTGGCGCGTGGCGCCGCCTCGAAGGAGGCCCCCGCTCCGGCGGCCGCGGCCGAGACCAAGGACGCCGCGACCGAGGGCGGTGAGCCCGCGAAGGAATAACCGGCATGGCGAAGCTCCAGGTCGAACTCGTCACCGCTGAAGGACGCGTGCTCAGCGAGGAAGCCGACTTCGTGCTCGCCCCCGGCATCGAGGGCGACCTCGGGGTGCTCCCGCACCACATCCCGCTGCTCACCCCGCTGCGCAACGGCGAGGTCCTCGTGCGCAACGACGACACCGAGCACGTGCTCTTCGTGTCGGGGGGCTTCCTGGAGATCCTGCCCGACAAGGTCACGATCCTGGCTGACGCCGCGGAGCGTGCCGAGGACATCGACGAGGCACGAGCCGAGGAGGCGCGCAGGCGCGCGCAGGAGCTGCTGAGCCAGGAGGCGAGCAACGCCGACGCCGCGTCCGCCCTCGAGCGGGCGACCCTCCGTCTCCGTGTGGCCGAGGTCCGGCGCCGCCGCCACGGGCATCCGCCGGCGCAGTGACGTCGCCCCCCGGGCTCGACCTCGAGGCGCTCGAGCGCTACCTCGGGCCCAGAATCGGGGGGTTCGCCGGTCCGCTCGCGGCTGAGGTGATCCCGGGCGGCCGGTCCAACCTCACGTACGTCGTCGACGACGGCGCGCGGCGGCTTGGTGGTCCGGCGCCCGCCCCTCGCGCACGTCCTGCCGACCGCGCACGACATGGGGCGGGAGTTCCGTGTGCTCGCCGCGCTCAATGGCACCGGCATCCCCGTGCCCCACGTCATCGCGAGCTGCGAGGACGAATCGGTGATCGGCGCGCGGTTCTACGTCATGGAGTGGATCGACGGCCACGTGGTGCGCGACCAGTTGCCCGAGGCGTTCCCGGATTCGCGCGAGGCGCGGCGCTCCATGTCGGCGGCGCTGGTGGACACGCTGCTGCAGCTGCATCGCGTCGACCCGGATGCGGTGGGGCTTGCGGATTTCGGCCATCCCGAGGGATTCCTCGGGCGCCAGGTGCGGCGCTGGTGGCAGCAGTGGGAGGCGTCGAAGACGCGCGAGCTGCCGAGCATCGAGGCGCTGCACCGCCGCCTCGAGGAGACGGTGCCGGTGCAGTCCGCGGCGGGGATCGTCCACGGTGACTACCGCCTCGACAACGTCATCTACGCGCCCGCCGATCCCGGGCGGATCGTCGCGGTGATCGACTGGGAGATGTGCACGATCGGCGACCCGCTCTGCGACCTGGGGCTGCTCTGCGTGTACTGGGCCGACGACGTGTCGGAGGCCGCGTCGCACACGCTGCACGGACGGTCCATCACTGTCGAGGACGGGTTCTACAAGCGTGCCGACATCGTGCGCGAGTACGCGGCGGGGACCGAGCGCGACCTGTCGGCGCTCGACTGGTACATCGCGCTTGGAGCCTACAAGCTCGCGATCATCGCCGAGGGCATCACCGCGCGCTTCCTCATGGGCATGACGGTCGGCGAGGGATTCGAGACGATGGGGGAGATGGTGCCGGCGATCGTCGAGGGCGGCCTCGACACGCTGGCGCGCTGGCGTTCGAACGGAGGAGGCTGAGCATGGACTTCACCGAGACACCGCGACTGCGCGAGCTGCGCGAGAAGGTCTGGGACTTCGTGGACGGGCGCGTCCGCCCTGCCGAACCCGAGTACTGGGAAGGGTTTTCGGCTGAGACGATCCCGCAGCGGATCTCGCCCGTGATGGAGGAGTTGAAGGCGGAGGCGCGGCGGCGCGGGCTCTGGAACCTCTTCCTGCCGGACAAGCGGTTCGGCGCGGGCCTGACCAACCTCGAGTACGGGTCGCTCGCGGAGATCATGGGGTGGAGCGCCATCGCGTCGGAGACGATGAACTGCTCCGCGCCGGACACGGGCAACATGGAGGTGCTCGTGCAGTTCGGCACGCCGCGAGCAGCAGGACACGTGGCTCACGCCGCTCCTGCGAGGGCAGATCCGGTCGTGCATCGGGATGACCGAGCCCGCGGTGGCCAGCTCGGACCCCACCCAGCTCGCCACGCGCATCGACCGTGACGGCAATGATTATGTCATCAATGGCCGCAAGTGGTTCACGAGCGGCGCGGCGCATCCCAACGCGAAGGTCATCCTGCTCATCGGCGTCACCCACCCCGAGGCGGAGCGCCATCAGCGGCACACGATGGTGCTCGTGCCGATGGATGCGCCCGGGGTCACGATCGTCCGGCAGCTCAAGGTCTACGGGTTCGACGACCCGGGGAGCCACTGCGAGGTGCTGCTCGAGAACGTGCGCGTGCCGCAGAGCAACCGCATCGGCGACGAGGGGACCGCGTTCATGATCGCGCAGGCTCGCCTCGGCCCCGGACGCCTGCACCACTGCATGCGGCTCATCGGCGCCGCCGAGCACGCGCTCTCGCTGATGTGCGACCGCGCCAAGTCGCGCACCGCGTTCGGCAAGCGCCTCGCGGAGCAGGGCGTGGTGCGTGAGCAGATCGCGAGGTCGCGCATCGAGATCGAGCAGGCCCGGCTGCTGTGTCAGAAGGCGGCGTGGCTGCTCGACACGCAGGGCAGCCTCGGCGCGCGGTTCGAGATCTCCGCGATCAAGGTGGTCGCTCCCAACGTCGCCGCAGCGGTCATCGACCGCGCCATCCAGGTGCACGGCGGGGCCGGCGTGTCGCAGGACCTGCCGCTCACCCAGATGTACGCGTACGCGCGATCGGCACGGTTCATGGACGGCCCCGACGAGG